>CAZQXN010000001.1:0-208633 GCA_964597545.1 uncultured Planctomycetia bacterium
TCCTCCGGGAAACCCAGCCGAGTCGAGCCACCAATCCTAAGGGGGCAAAGGCCAAATATCCAAGAGCTCCTCTGGGCGGCAATCCCTGTGGAATGGTTAGGAGCGGAAAGGGGGTCCGCTTGGCCCAGGCAGCCAATTTCCCGCCGGAGGTAATGGCGACCAGTTTTGCCCCGCGCTGTCGGGCCTGCCGTGCTGCTGAAAGGGTCTCTTCGGTGTTTCCGGAATAACTGCAGGCCACCACCAGTGTTTGCCTGCCCACCCAGGCCGGCACTGTATAGGTCCGGTTTGCAACAATGGGACGGGTGAGCTTATCCCGCAGGATCCCCTCTAAGAGGTCCGCCCCAATGGCTGAGCCCCCCATCCCGAGGATCAGGATGGAGCGGCAGCGGGCCAGATTCGCCGGCACGCGCCAGCCCAAACCCATGGCCCAACCATCCTGACACTGCTGGGCCAAAGCCCCTGCCCGATCCATCATGCCGGCCGGATCTAAGCGCTGGATGGTTTTAAGATTGTCTAAGAGGTGCATAGCTCTGGAATCAATTCGAACAACCGTGCCTGTGCATATGCTTCAATCTCCTTGCCGGTGGAAAGACGAAAGGCTTCCTGCACCATGCCCTTGGCGCGGGAGAGAGGGACTGAACGGATCACCTGCTTGATCCAGGGAACATTCGCTGGGCTGGTTGAAAAGCTGTCCAACCCCATGCCCAACAACAGCAGTGCCAACGCCGGCTCTCCGGCCATCTCTCCGCACATCCCAACCCAAAGTTTATGCTCATGCGCAACGTCGATGATCTGCTGGATGAGCCTGAGGACTGCCGGATGGGCCGGCTCATAGAGATAAGCGATCTTCTCGTTGACCCGATCCACAGCCAGGGCATATTGGATCAAGTCGTTGGTCCCAATGGAAAAGAAACGGATCTCCTTGGCAAGCAGATCCATGGTCAGCGCTGCCGAGGGGACCTCGATCATGGCACCCACTTCAATCTCCGGATCGAAGGCCTTGTTCTGAGTCTTCAGGTCCGACTTCACCTCTTCTAAGATCTGGTTGGCTTCCCGAAGCTCCTCCACCCCGGAGATCATCGGATACATCAGCCTGATTTTCCCGAAAACTGATGCCCTGAGGATCGCTCGCAGCTGCACCTTGAAGAGTTCGGGCCTCGCCAAACAGAATCGGATGGCCCGCCACCCCAAGAAGGGGTTCATCTCATGCGGCATCGTCAACTGAGAAGCAAACTTGTCTCCCCCCAGATCAATGGTTCGAATGATCACCGGGTGCGGAGCAATCGCCTTGGCCACATGGCGATACGCTTCAAACTGCTCCTCTTCGCTCGGCAGATCGTGGCGATTCAAATAAAAGAACTCGGTGCGGTAGAGTCCAATCCCTTCGGCCCCGTGCGCAATCACCGAGGGAATCTCCTCGGGCAGTTCAATGTTGGCCGCTAGATGCACGCGGCAGCCGTCCGGGGTTTCTGCGGGGAGGTCCTTAAGCTTTAAGGGGGCTTGGTCGATCGACTCCAGCTTAACCTTAAGCTCTTCATAATGCTTAAGGGTCTTGGGATCCGGATTGACAATGACCATTCCCTTGGAGCCGTCAAGGATGACGGTGTCATCCGACTGAATCTTGCGGGTAGCGCTCTCCAAGCCCACCACCGCCGGGATCTCCAGCGACTTGGCCATGATGGCCGTGTGGGAGGTGCGCCCCCCGATATCGGTCAAGAAACCGATCACGTGCTGCCGGTGCATTGTAGCGGTGTCTGAAGGGGACAAATCATACGCCACCACCACAACCGGCTGAGTCAATTCCGCCAGCGTCTGACGCTTCAAGCCCGTTAAGGCTCTTAAGATCCTGCGGCCGACATCCTCCACATCGCTGGTGCGCTCCCGCATGTACTCATCCTCAACCTTGGAGAAGGCCCGGATGTACTTCTGAAGGACCTCGGAGAAGAGGAACTCCACGCACAGCTGCTCGCTTTTCAGCCGTGCGACGACATCCTCGATCAGCGTGCGGTCTTCCAGGAACATCAAGTGCGCATTGAAGATCTCCCCGTGCTCAACCCCAAGCTCTTTGGAGATTTTGTCTTGGATGTCCAAAATCTCCCGGCGGGTCTGGATGAGGGCCTCCTCAAAGCGGGCAATCTCCTGAGGAATTTGGGAGGCGGGAATGGTTGCCTTGTTGACCGGAACCGCTTCGCTGTCGAGCAGAAAAGCGGGGCCGATGGCTACACCGGGGGCGGCAGGGATCCCTTTTAACGTGTAGGATTCCCGTTTCGGAGTGGCTGTCCGCTTGGAGCGGGTTTTTTTAGTGGTGCGTCGAGGCGCCATGTGCAGGTCGGTGCTTAAGAACAGTCACCACCGTAGGGGAATCAGAACGAGAAAGGATGGCTTCAAAAGCGCGCATGGCATCCTGAGCATCTGAGCCCTTGATGCTCACCTCAATGGCAGATCCCTTGGAGGCCGCCAAGGTTAACAGCCCCATGATGGATTTACCGTTGACCTCTCGCTTTCCTTTGCGGATGCGGATGGTGGATTTGAAGCGGTTGGCCACCTGAACAAAGAGGGCTGCGGGGCGCGCATGCAGACCCTGCCGGCTGCGGACATGGATCCGCTTCTTGAGCACGGGCACAACAACCTTGGGCTTAACGGCTTTACGCTTTGGCTTGCGCTTGCTGACACCCTTGGCCTTCCCCTTGCCCCTGCGCTTAGCAACCACCATTGGGCTCTCCAATCGCCATGTGAGAACGAACCTTCCAAGAACCCCTGGGGGCCAACCGCACCGGCCAGAGAAAGGTGAGGTTCACGCCCTGATAGGAGCGGATCCGACGGGAAACCGAACCAAAGGCGGTCTCCATCGGAAAATGCCAAAATCGGGCTGCCCGACTGAAGGCCCAAGAGACCTGCAGCTGCTCTGCCGGATCCACGAGGGCAAAGCGGCGAATGCCCTCTGCTTCACCCATGCGGTTGACATGGGCATCCTTCAAGGTCAGGCTCAACTGCGATCCGAAAAGGAAGGAGACCGGCCGGCCGGACCGATTGGTCAGCTCATGCGCAACAGAGAGGGCTCGCCCCTGGGCCGTCAAGCCAATGGTCTTGGTGAGGCTCACCGAATGGGATTTTCCTTCCAGCCGAATTTGTGCGGTACGCCGAAGCACCGCTTGAAGTTGTCCTGGGGTCCGGACAATCCGGCCGACGTAGCGCCCTTGTTTAAAGTCCCCCAGCTCCCGCGCTCGACCGCAGGCAAAGGTGCGCACATCGGAGCTGAGCGGCAGGGCATGATCCATGAAACCGGCCTGGCAACTCACCCCACGCTCCCGCACCAAGGTGTCACACAGGTTGCGCTCTGCCACCTTATCGCTTAACTCCAAGACTCCGCCACCCCGCTCGGCATCAATCAGCACGGTGAGTGCCTTGGAGCGCAGGAGGAGCCGTCCCCGCACGGTGCAGGAAGAGGCCCGGGAACGAGTCTCCAAGGTGTCCAGCGCCCGCTCAGCTTTGAGGAGGTGACAATAGCTCTCTCGACGAAACCCCTTGCCTTGGGGGCTGTGGGGATCGGCCAACTCAAAACACCCATTGGCACTCTGAGCCGCATAGAGATGCCGGTGCGCCTGACGCAGTGCGCTGCCCTCTTGGGAGGAGCGGCCGGCAGAACTCGCACGAGTCAAGACCCCTGCTCGCGCGTGAGCCAGCCGGCGGTCTATCCAGTGGAGCTTCTCAGGCAGTGGATCCGCTTTGAATCTCACCCGTTCTTCTGATCCTCCTGTTGGATGATGCGCACCACCTGCTTTTCATCCTTGGCCTCCTTCAAGCTCTCTCGGAAAAAGCGGTCTTTGAGGAGCCGGGAGATCCGAGCCAAGGCCTTGAGGTGCGGTCCGGCAGAATCCTCCGGGGCTACCAGCAAAAAGAAAATGTGCACTGATTCTCCATCCAGAGAATCAAAGTTGACGCCGCGGCGAGACAGACCAAATGCTCCGACCAGCTGGCGAACGGTGTTGGATTTCCCATGGGGGATGCCCACACCCTGCCCAATGCCGGTGGAACCCAGCGCCTCGCGAGCGAGAAGCACGGGGATCAACTTCTCTTCATCCGATGCCTTAATCTCGCCGGACTTCACCAGCAGGCGGACCAGCTCCCGGATGACCCCCTCCTTGTCTGTCGCCGTTAGATCGACAGAGATCGCTTTATCACGCAAAAAATCCGTAATCTTCACTTCAATTAAGCCTCCAGGCAAAACAGTTGATCAGCGAAAACCGTGACAATTATTCCAAGCGAATGCATTACCACTGTATCTGTACAACCGATATCTATTATTCAACCGATATCTATTATTCCGAGCGGGTGGTGGGTCACCGTTCGCGCTGCCGCGCTTCCGGTGGTTCCTCGTCCACCCACCTAACGGTGGGTACCCGGACTCGGTCCCTCGAACCCGTCTTCTCTCAAGCTACCTTGATTCCGTACAACCGATATTTATTATTCCGAGCGGGTGGTGGGTCTCGAACCCACGACAACCACGTTGGCAACGTGGTGCTCTACCAACTGAGCTACACCCGCATAGGGTCTGGCTCTTTTGTACCGCCAACTACCCTGCTGCTGTATAAAAGTGCCTGACCCTTTGGTACATACAAGAACTGCTTCTGGGCGGAAGAGGATTTGAACCTCCACGGGTTGCCCCAACGGCTCCTAAAGCCGTCGCGTCTGCCATTCCGCCATCCGCCCGCCGACAGAAATAGGTTTTACCTATGACGATGGGCCGTGAAGGACTCGAACCTTCCTCTCGGCATTAAGAGTGCCTTGCTTTACCGGATAAGCTAACGGCCCGAAGATTCTCTGATTAAATCCTTCAATCCACCCTTGGACTTTATGAAAGAGGTCTCTGTTGCAAATCGAGATTCGAATCGTTCCGTTGTAAAGAATATTCTTCCTGTGTCCAGTCCCCTCTTTCTTGATGTAGCTTTTTCCGAACTGAACAACTGGAATGTCCGTCACGTCCGACCAGTATCTCTTGATCGCCTCGTTATTCTGGCCGGAATGGATGTTTAAATAAGCCTTGAACTTCTCTCCTGGTACCCCACAGAATTCGCGGAACCACTTCATCATGAAGCGTACCGCATGAGGGTCAGAGTTGGTAAACTCGAGATCATCCGTCTTTCCACCCTCTGCCGAATAAAGCATAAGGCCTGCCATCCAGAGCGCCTTCCGACAGGGTTTGGGAACCTCTCTGCTGGCTCGAGCTCGAATCGCTTTAACCTCCTCGGCTCGCTGCTGTTGTATCGCTTTCGAGCCCTTCAGCCGATTCCGATACCAGCTCCATTGCTTCAGCTTGTCCAACCGGTCGAGCTGTTTGGGCGTCAGCTCGATGTCTCTGCACCATCTGCTGACCGTTCCCTTCGCAACAGGAAAAGGAAGCTGGACACGGATCTCCTGATAGCTTAAACCCCGCCGACGCAAAGTTTGAATCTGTTCTTTCTTCTGCCACCACTTCGATACCTCTTCGCACATCCGACATCCTCCTCTATCCGCAACTTCTCCCTCATACACGCGTTAGCAGATGAAGCATCCTCGCAACCAATCTAAGGAGCCAACTGCTCTCTGCCTAGAATCTCTATTTTACAACCTAATATATAAAATAATTCCGCGCCCGCCGAGACTCGAACTCGGAACCTCCAGGTTCGAAGCCTGTCACTCTATCCAATTGAGCTACGGGCGCATTGGTGCCTGGAGGATACGGAGAATGATTGGCGGCAAAGCCCCTATTTTACGCCTTTTTAGACCCTTTGGGAGCCCCTTTTAACGCAACCACCTCGGGAGGGGTGAGATACCGCCCGTGCCCTTCGGGCAGGCTCCCCAACTTCAAGGGCCCCATGGAAATGCGGCAGAGGGCCCGGACGCCAATTTCAAGCTCGGAAAAGATCCGCCGGATCTCCCGCTTCTTCCCTTCCCGAAGCAGGAGCTGCAGACGCCTCGGGGAGACCGTCCGAATCCGCTCCACCCGAGCCACTCCTTCTTCTAACCGAATCCCGCGGAGCAGCCGCTTGCACTCAAGAGGAGTTGGCAAGCGGTGGAGCTCAACCTCGTACCATTTCTCCACCTCGTGACGGGGGTGAATCAATCGCTGGGCAAGATCCCCATCATTGGTGAATAGGATCAGGCCCGTAGAGTCCCGATCCAACCGGCCTACAGGAAAAACCCGCCTTGGGGTCTGGCTCCCGCCAGAATCTTGGCGGGTGCCTGACCCCTTTTTGCCTTTAACCAGGGTGGACGTCAGGGCCGCGGGCAGAAGTTCATAAACCGTTTTCTTGGCAAAGCGGTCAGAAGCGGTGGTGGTGAAACCGGCCGGCTTGTTCAGGAGGAAGTAAACCAACTCCTCCCAATGGACCCGCTCTCCCCGGAAGATCACCTGATCCTGCTCAGGGTCCACCTGGCGGCCGAGATCGCGGACAACCTCGCCGTTGACAGTAACCTGGCCTGCCCGGATGAATGTTTCACACTTCCTGCGGGCGGCAATGCCTGCCAGTGCCAGGGCGCGTGCGATGCGCATGGAGTTACCCATCTCGCTTTTTCAAGATGACCCGGGCAGGGGCAGCATCCCCGCCTGCGACCTTCAATGGCAGGCAACAGAGGTGGTAGCGCCCGGGCCGCACCTCGGCGAGGTTCAACCCCTCAACGATCCAGATGCCGGCCTTGAGGAGGAGGCGATGCGCGTCAGCCCGGTTGTTGTTCCGGAAGCCCCCAACCGAAAGATAATCGATACCTACCATGCGCACCGGAAGTGCAGCCAAAAACTGCGCTGCAGCTGTTGAGAGATAGACATAATTCTCGCTGAAGCGCTTGGATTTCCAGACCTTCAAGGAGTTACGGGTTTTGAATAAAATCCGTTCTCCTTTGCGGATGCGGCTTAAGCGCAGCGCGGCAGGCTGGATGGCGTCCGCACTTGGGATCTCGATGACGCGAGCTGGCCCCACCGCAGCCTCCAGGGGCAGGTGATCCACCCCGCAGCCTGAGGGGAAATAATGGCGCGGGGCATCCACATGGGTGCCGGCGTGACAGCCCATGACAAGCTCTGAGACCGTCGAGGAGCCGCCCCGGATAACATCTTTGATGCGGCGGATACGGGTTTTGGGGCTGCCGGGCCAGCGCACCATACCGTTGTGAACGGGGACGGTGATGTCGATCCAACCTCTTTTTTGAGATGAAGGCATTTGTGCTCCTTAAGGGTTGACCGCCCGAAATTCTAGCACAGATCCCCAGGAGGCTGCGGCTCGATCAACCAGGGGTTGACACATTAGGGGATTTTTCTTTATTCTGAGCAAAATTGGAGTTACCATAACTTAGCACAAATAAGCACAACTGAGCATTAGAGCATCTCGCCAGGCAACACAAAGAGAGGGTGTATGTCGACAGAAGACCGCCTGATGAGTCTAAAAGAGGTTGCAGAGTACCTTTCGATCCACGAGATGACCCTCTACACTTTGATCCAAGAAACCAATATCCCTGCTATGAAGCTCGGGGGGCAGTGGCGGTTCAAAAAGAGCCTGCTGGACAAGTGGGTCTCTGAAGAGATGAACCGCAAGCACCTCGCCATCGAGACAAAGACAGAAGAAAAGGGCTGCGACGAAACACCGCAGCCCTAACCATAAACCAACAAACTTAAAAGCAGCCCATCGGCTGCTTTTTCTTTTAGGGCACCTGGATCGTTTTCTGCCCCGGTTTCCAGCTGCAGGGGGTCAACCCCCCGGTCTGGAGGGCATCCAAGACCCTTAACACCTCTTCTGGATTGCGCCCGACGCTTAAGTCGGTCACCATGGAAAAGCGGATGATGCCATCGGGATCCACCAGGAAGGTGGCGCGCTGTGCCACTCCCTCCTTGCGGTCGATGATCCCCAGGGCGGTTGAGAGTTCCCGCTTTAAATCCGCCAGCATCGGAAAGGGCAGTGTGGCAAGTTCCTCCTTCTGCTGCCGCCAGGCCAGATGCACAAACTCTGAGTCGGTGCTCCCGCCCAACACCTGAGCCCCTCGCTTGGAGAATTCAGGTGTGATCTTGCCGAAAGCCTCAATCTCTGTCGGGCAAACAAAGGTGAAGTCCTTCGGCCAGAAGAAGACCACCAGCCACTTGCCTTTGGTGGTATCGTTGCTGACCTCGACAAAGGCATCTTTAGCGCTGTTGGAGACAACCCCTTTAAGGCGAAACTCAGGAAACCGATCACCAACACTCAACATAGAATGAACCTCCTTGATATTGCGAGAGAGAAAAACGACGGGATTGAAGGATAGACTCAATCCCGTCGATGTAACTGCTTGAAAACAAAAGAATTATGACTAGCGGGGCCTGGATTCGAACCAGGGACCTTCAGGTTATGCGTACCACTTCAGCTTTCGCTGCCTCGCCAAAGCTACCGGCAAGTTTGTGGTCTGGACTATCTCTTCGCCCCATGAGATCACATCAATCCCACGGGGTGCCCATCGTTTAGTCTCTACACCTCTCCGCCAAAAACGAGATTGCTTCGTCCCGCTGCAAGCGGGCCTCGCAATGACAGGCGGATTTGGCTCGGGATTCCCAGTGAAGGGTTCCCCGAATTTGACAGGTGATCTTTCCCTGCATTGCTGCAGGGACGCCCATTGACTTGAGCCTGACGAGCTACCAGACTGCTCCACCCCGCAATGGTAACTGTGTATTATAGACCTGACCTGGGGGCCATGCAAGGGTTACCCCGATAGCAGCCGGCAAACAGCGCAGTTCCAGCCCGCAGGCCCAACTCCTTCGGACCGCTCAAGGTGGCTTACATGGATCTTGTCCCAGGCGCCACCCGGCTTTTGAACCAACAGGGGCAGATCAACCGCCGCCAACATGGGTTCATCATTGCGGCTGTCTCCAATCCCTACGGTCCTGATCGCTCCGAACTGCTGCCTGAACAAACCGCTTAAGAGGGTAACGGCCTTGCCCTTGTCATTCGGGCCCATGGCATGGTGAAAGATGCCGCCGTGCACTCCCTGGAGCCCCTTGCGCTCCAGAGCCTCAAGAAAAGCCTTCTCTTGCTCTTGCGGAGAATCCAGCTTGACAGTTTCATCGTATTCCCGCGCCTTGGCCCGTTCGGCGTCGTCCAGGGCAAGGCCGGTTGCTCTGGCAACCTCTTCGGGAGACATCTCTCCAAATCCGGTAAAGGAGAGGGGGGTCTCAGCCTGAATCTCCTTTAAGCGCCTGCGGATTTCAGGGTAGGGTAAGCCGATTTCGATGACATCAAATCCCTCTAGGGAGCGCTGGAACAGGTAAGGGGCCTGAAAATATCCTTTCGGAATGAAGATGGCGCCGCCATTCTCAGAGATAAAGGGGTGGTGAATTTGGAGCTTCTCCTGGATGACAACCAGCTCCGCCCGCGTCTTGGCAGAGCAGAAGATAAGGGGCACTTGCCGCGAACGGACGAGCTCCAGCCCCTCCTGAGCCTGGGTGTGGGAATAGGTTTTGTACTCCAGGAGGGTGCCATCCAGATCGGTAAAGAGGATTAGCTGTGCGTCCATTGGATAAGCAAGCAGACCAAGAGGATGAAACCAAAGTAGAGGAGGATCAGCCGGTAGCGGCTGCCCCAGGCAATGCGCGAAACCGAGGCGCCGGTATCCCACTGCACCCAGGGAGCCCCAGCTTGAGCAAGCCTCGCCAGGGAACAGAGCGCGGCTACCCCAACGACTGTGATAAAACCGGTCACATTCCACCAAAGCCAGGAGATCTCGGTGAATTGCCAGAGACAAATGTTGACTGCAATTCCGGCGACCACCCCAAGCTTCACTGCCCCCGCATGGACCCAGCGCGTGGCAACCCCCAACAGAAAGGCCGCCAGGATCGGTCCATACAGCAGGGATCCCACCGCATTGATAAGAACGAGGGTGGTTTGCCGGGTCGCTTCACCGATGGCTGCGAATTGCAGGGCTGCCGCAACACAGAAGAGGCCCCACAAACCGGTGCAGAGCTTGGAAACCTTAATGAGCTCCGCTTCCCCTGCGTGGGGTCTTAAATGCCTCTGATAGAAATCCTTGACCGTCACCGCACTTAAGGAATTTAACGCCGAATCAAGGCTCGACATCAGTGCCGCCATGATCGCTACAAAGATCAGCCCGATCACCCCGTGAGGTAAGAATCCCAGGATAAAGAAGGGGAGCATCCGGTCTGGATCGCGTCCCAGGGCTTCGGAGACGGCGGCGGTATCCATCTGCAGTGCTGAGGCAATCCTGGGCAGGGTTTCCGGCAAAGTAAAAACTGCTCCCACGAAAACACCCACGAGGCAGTAGGCCAACACAACAGGAAAGCGGCCCAAGGCATTCACCATGAGGGATTGGCGGCTCCCATCCAGGGAGGGGACGCTGATCTCCCGCTGCATCTGGCTCTGATCGCAGCCATAGTAAGAGGCATAGAGAAAGATCCCGCCGATCAACATGGGCCAAAAACCGTACTTGCCCTCTGGGGTAAGGCCCCACTGGTGAAAATGAAGGATTTGGGCTCGCCCCGGCTCGAAAGCCGCCCAGGCCCCTTCCCAGCCGACAATCGAGAGGGCGGTCGCACCGCAGATCAGGACCCCAACAACGATGATCCCCATCTGGAGCACATCGGTCAGGATCACCACCCTTAAGCCTCCTAAAATGTCATAGAGGATGGTGATTGCTCCAACGAGAACAATGGCGGTTGCCGTCGGAATGGATAAAACCGTTGAGAGCACCAATCCCCCTGCCAGCACCGCCACCGCAGTGGCCAAACCCCGCCCCAGCAGAAAGAGGAAGCTCACCAGCGTTCGGGTGGAGCTGTCGAAGCGTTGCTCAAGATAGCTGTAGATGCTGACCCGATTCCTTTGATGCAGAGTAGGCAGCAAAACAGCCATCACCAGCAAAAGCCCCAAGGGGACGCCAAACTCATAGCAGAGCCACTTGAGCCCCCCTCCGGGTTTCAGGGCCACAAAGGCAGGGGCCGAGATGAAACTGATGGCAGACAGCTGCGTTGCCATCGTGGAAAGCCCGGACTGCCATCCAGGAGTTTGACGGCCGGCCAAATAATAATCTTGAAGGGTGCGCTGGGAAGTGCTCAGGCGTGCAGCAATCCAGAGGATGACAACGATGTAAAGCAGGAGGGCAGTCCAGTCGAGGAAGTTCATCCCGGAACCGCCAGAACGACCAGGGGGTTAAACCTTCCCCTCCTTAACCAACCTGGCATAGGGGGTAGGCTCAAGGTCCTTTAAGAACGCATCCAGGTTGATGGAGGACAGCGGCGGATAGCGGCGAGGCTGTGGGGGTTTTTGTCCGCGCCGCAGGAAGCGGAAGCGGACCATCTCGTCATACACCTCTTCCCGAACACTCTTGGGGCAAGCGGGGGAGTGGTAGATCACCTGCATGGCAGCGTAGAGCATGCCGCCAACATGATCGTCATCCCCGGCCTCATGGAGGTGGGGGTTGCGAGATTCAATCTGGCTGACCTGAACCTTGTGCTTCATCACATCCGGATCCGGCCCCACTGAAAGCCCGCCGAACTTCTCAATGAGATTCATGATGTGATACGGCTCAATGGAGTAGCCTCCGGAGTAATCCAAGCGCATGGCCAGATCCGTGGTCATGGCATGCTCGCCGGAGTTTCCGGTCTTGATGATCTCGGTCTCATAGCCGGTGTAGGCGCTGATCAAGCGGTTGAGGAGGCGGTTGGTGTGGCTGGAGGTCCGCCCCCACTTATGGAAAAAGATCTTGGACTCGGCAATCTTGGGCTTGCTGTTCCAAGAGATTCGAACCTTGGCATAGGGAGATTTGTTCATGATGAAGCCGGCGGCATACTCCCGGATGTACTCCTCCACCGCTCCCGGAAAGTAGTTGTCGGCATCGACAAAACCGACGTACTTCTTGCCGGCAAGCTTGGCCAACAGCATCCCGATCAGCATCCCCTCTCCCTTACCGTCAAAAATCCGCCCCTCTTGATCCAAGATCTTCTGGTAGCCAACCATCTCAAAGGCCTTGGCCAAGATCGGATCCTTCTGGTGGATGATGAGGGCATGCTTGTTGACGAAGAGGCAGAAGTCCCTGAGGGCATCCTTCTCCATGCTGAAGCGGTCTACCGGAGTGCGGGGGCTGTTGGAGACGATGATGATGAGACACGGATGCGGAATTCCGGTTAAGACCCCCTCGACCAGCTTCAAGCGCTCAGAGCGGACCGGGACCACAATCGCCATCTCCCGCATCACTTCATGGAGGGCTTCGTAGGGAATCTGCTGAATGGCAGAGCCCTTTAAGGGGGTCTGCTCGCGCCTGAGGCCCGAATCAAGCTCAAGCACCTTCTGGAGCCCTCCGAAGCGGATCGCCCCAAACCGCTCAACCTCTCTGGGAAGTTCAATTCTCATCTTCGGCTTTACCCCACTTGATCATGGTTTCTCCCTGACGCACAAATCCCAGCTCGCGCCGGGCAATGGCCTCAGCATAAGAGGGATCCTCCCGCAGGCGACGAGCTTCAGCATGGAGGCGGCTGTTTTCTGCTTTAAGCCGTGCAACCTCTGTTCGAAGCTCGGCCTGCTGGGCCTTAAGCTCTGCCCAGCGAATAAATCCTGGGCCATAGAGCACAGCAAGTCCCATGACAGCTGCAACTCCGATCAGGAGTGCCTTTTTCGGCGCCATTGCCCTCCAGCGTAAACTGCCCTCGAACCCAATGCCTCCTCGATGCGGATGAGCTCATTGTACTTGGCCACCCGCTCGCTCCGAGAAACCGAGCCGGTCTTGATCTGACCGGCCCCCACCGCCACAGCCAAGTGGGCAATGGTCACATCCTCGGTCTCTCCGGAGCGGTGAGAGATGACGGTACCATACCCTGCCTCCTTTGCCATCCGGATGCAGGTTAAGGTCTCCGTCAAGGTGCCGATCTGATTGACCTTGATCAAGATGGCATTGGTAATGCCGGCTGAGATCCCCCGCTGCAGCCGCTCGGGGTTGGTCACAAAGAGATCATCCCCCACCAGCTGCACCTTTTGGCTTAAGGCATCCGACAGTGTGGCCCAGCCTTCCCAGTCCTCCTCCTCCAATCCATCCTCGATAGAGAGGATCGGATACCGGCTGATCCAGCGCCCATACAGCTGGGTGAGGCGCTCTGCCGAAGCTGCGGTGAGCCCTTCGGCCTTTAAGCGGTAGCCGCGAGGAGTCCAGAAGGTGCTGGCCGCAACATCCAAAGCCAGAGCCACATCGCGGCCGGGGCGGTACTTGGCTTTCTCAATGGCCTGGAGGATCAATCGGATGGTCGCTTCATTTGAAGCCACCTTGGGGGCAAATCCCCCCTCATCCCCGACTGAAATGGAAAGCTTCTTTGACTTTAAGATTTTTTTGAGGGCCTGGAAAACCTCTGCCCCCATTCGGAGCGCCTCCCTGAAGGAGCCGGCCCCGATGGGCATGATCATAAACTCCTGAATATCCAGACCGTTGTCGGCATGCAAGCCGCCGTTTAGGATATTCATGAGCGGCACCGGCAGCAGGGTTGCTTTCGGCCCGCCCAAGGAGCGGTACAAAGGCTGCTGCTTTTGCTGGGCAGCTGCCTTGGCCACCCCCATGGAGACCCCAAGGATCGCATTGGCCCCTAAGCGGGACTTGTTGGGGGTGCCGTCCAAATCGATCATGATCTGATCGATTTTCTCCTGGTTGAAGGCATCCTTGCCGCGCAGCGTCGGCGCAATGGCCTGGGTCACATGGCGAACAGCTTTGAGGACTCCCTTGCCGAAAAAGCGCTTTGGATTACCGTCCCGAAGCTCCAGGGCTTCGTGCCGACCCGTAGAAGCACCACTGGGAACCGCAGCCCGCCCAAGGGCGCCGCCCCGCAGAAGCACATCAACTTCGATGGTGGGTTGGCCGCGGGAATCCATGATCTCGCGTGCCGAAATCTTCTTGATCTTAGCTGCACCGGTTGTCATATCGTCTGTTGCGTCCTTTACTGTTTGCGCCTTGTCTTCCTGCGCACCACCTTGCGTCCCCGAACCCTCACCTGCCCTGAGAGCATAAGTCCGATCGCCTCAGGGTAGAGGCGGTGCTCCAAGCGGTGAACCCGTTCCATTAAGCTCTTCTCTGTATCGGAATCTCGAATCGGCACCGCCCCCTGCAATAGGATCGGTCCGTGATCGACCTTCTCATCCACCAGGTGCACAGTGACACCGGTGACCTTCACCCCATGGGCAAGCGCATCCTGCGCCCCGCGCATTCCGGGAAAAGCCGGCAAAAGGGCCGGGTGAATGTTGAAGATCTTCCATCGGTACCGGCGCACAAACCACGGGGAGAGGACCCGCATAAAACCGGCCAGCACCACCCAGCGAGCCCCCGAAGCCCGAATCGCTCGGGCCATGGCCTGATCAAAGGCCCTGCGAGAACCAAACCGCCTTCTGTCGATCATGACTGCGGGGATTCTATGCTTTTGTGCCCGCACCAAGGCAAGGGCGCGTGGATTGTCGCTGATCACCACAGCGATCCGAGCGCGCAGGCGGCGGCGCTGGATGGCTCGAATGATGGCCTGCAGGTTAGTCCCCTGCCCGGAACAACAAACCGCTAGCGCTGGAAGGGGCATGTGGGTTTACTCATTGTGAGCAGTGATGACAGTTGTGTAATGCTTAATCTGTCAATTTCTGAATCTTTTCCTCAAGCTGGTTCTTGGGCTGGACGCCTATGACCCGATCGACCTCTTCACCGCCCTTGAAGAAGATGAGGGTCGGGATATTCATCACACCAAACTTGGCTGCCAGGTCCGGATCCTCATCCACATTGACTTTGCCGACGGTGAACTTCCCTTGATAGTTTTGCGCTAATTCATCGAGGACCGGCCCCACCGCTCGACAGGGTGCACACCACTCGGCCCAGAAATCGATGAGTGCAGGGGTCTTGGACTGAAGGATCTCGGTTTCAAAGTTGGATTGCGTGACGGCAACAGTCGCTGTGCTCATGAAAATCTCCTTTACGGGCACCCGGTATCGCGTACCCGGTACCGATGGTTTATCGAGATGTCAGATGCAGGTGGGTTCTGCCCGTATAGTATAACAGAGCGATCCCAGCCAGGGCAAAGGATCCGCCGACAACCCCCAAGACCACGGCCTCGCCCCATCGCTCGGCCATGCTACCGCTGGCCAGCATGGCCGCAATCAAACTGGCATTGACTACTACCCCGAGACTGCTGAAGATTCGGCCGTGGAGCCGCTCGGGGTGTGCCTCGTGAATCAGGGTGTTGGTCACAATGCCGGCAGGGGTGATAAAGAAGCCCAGGAAGGCCACCGCCAAGGAGGCCAACGCACGAGACTCGAACCCTGCCACAGCTGCGACAAAGAAGAGGAGGGCCGCGCTGCAGCCCACGAAGGTGATCCCTAAAACCAGCTTGTGGGGCCAACGTGTGGCCCACCGGCCATAGGCCAGCGCACCGGTCAACATCCCCCACCCCAGCCACAGCCCCAAGAAACCCAGATCCTTGGTCACCGAGCCCAGGGACTGCTGTACCAGCACCGTTCCGGCCACAATGCTGGCTCCTGCGCCGGCCATCAGCAGTCCCAAGAGGCCGATGATCCAGCGGGTGGAGTGATGCAGCCACAATTCCTGAATCCCCTCAACGATCTGGTGAAAGATCTTCCTGGCGGTTTCGCCTCGCCGTTTGCGGCCGCGGTGCCTCCGCACAATGAGCGCAATAAAGAATGCCGAGGTCAGGTAGCCGGCAGCATTGGCCCAACTGGTTCGGGTGGTCCCCACCCACTCCACCAACAGCGCCCCCACTAAGAGAATGAGCGCCGCTCCAGTCATCCCCGAGGTCGTAAAGAGGGCATTGGCTTTGGCCAACCGGCTCCTGGAGACCAAATCCGGAATCATGGCAAGCCGGGCCGGAACAAAGAAACTTGAGAGGGCAAAGAGGGTGAAGATCGCCAAGTAAAAAGAGAACTGGTTGGGGGCTTGTGCTAAGAAGGGCAAAGCAAGGATGGTCCCGGCCCGAATCAAATCGCAGATGATCATGGTGCGCTTGCGGTCCCAGCGGTCCACATAGGCACCGGCAAAAGGGCTGATCAGCAAAGCCGGAAGCGAGGTCAGTGCCAAAACCTTGGCCAGGCTCATCGTTGAGCCCGAGGCGCGGGCCGCTGCCAGGGCCACCAACAAAAGCTGGGTCAGTCGATCCCCGCACTGGGAGCAGAGTTGTCCGAGCCAGAGAAGCCGGAAGTTTCTGTTCTTGAGAAGGGCCAGCACGCTATGCCTCCGAAAAAGCTCTGTGGCTCTCTCGAAGGATGATGGGCAGCATCGCCAAGGCTGCCACAGGGTCGGCCCACCACCAGCCCAACCAAGCATTCAGCACCAGACCCACCAAGAGGGCAACAGAGAGATAGCCGCAGATTAAGGTCTCCATGGCATCAGCGGCAAGGGCCCGGCTTTTGATTCTTTGGGCAACCCGCAGCTTGCGCAGCACCAGATACGGCATGATCAGGGCCGAGAGAACGGCTAAAACCATGCCGACATGGCTGACCTGGGGAGCCTCTCGGTGCCACAACATCGTCCCTGCCTCGTAGCCGATATAGCCGGCCAACAGCAAGAAGGTCACGCCGATCACGCGCAGGGCCCGACGCTCCTGATCTGTGTGCTTGGAATGTGAGCAGCCCAGCTCACAGCGAAGCCTCCAAAGGACCGCGCTGGCGGCTGTGACCTCAATGACGCTGTCCAACCCGAAACCCACCAGGGCAATGGAGCCGGCCAGATACCCTGCAATGAGTGCCACCGCCGCCTCGATGACATTCCAGCCGATGGTGACATACTCCAACCAAAGGGCCTGCTGGATGAGGTGCCTGGGATTACCCGAGGAGGTCTGTTGTGACAAAGAGGCGCCTTAAGTCTTCTTGCTGTGTGACGCCTCTGTAAAAGCTCTTAAGACATCTATCGGCAGAGGAAAGATGGTGGTGGTGTTATTCGTCTTGCCGATCTCAACCAAGGTCTGCAGATAGCGCAGCTGCAGCGCCATGGGGGCCTCCTGCATCTTCTCTGCCGCCTGGCAGATCCGCTCAGCCGCTTGGAACTCCCCCTCCGCTGAGATCACCTTGGCCCGGCGCTCCCGCTCGGCTTCGGCTTGGCGGGCGATGGCCTTCCTGAGCTCCTCAGAGATGTCAACATCCTTGACCTCAACGTTGGAGACCTTGATCCCCCAAGGATCGGTCTGTTTGTCGAGAATGGTCTGAAGCATCTCGTTGATCCGGTCCCGCTTGGCGAGCAGATCATCCAAATCCATTTGTCCCACCACCGAACGCAGGGTGGTCTGTGCCATCTGGCTGACCGCGTAGGCGTAGTTCTCCACCTCCACAATGGATTTGATGGAATCGACCACCCGGAAGTAGCAGACTGCGTTGATCTTGACCGATATGTTGTCCTTGGTGATGATGTCCTGCGGGGGGACATCCATGGTCACGGTTCTCAGGTTCACCGTAACCGCCCGGTCGATCGGCCAGAAGATGAGGACCAATCCCGGCCCCTTGGGCTTGCCCAACACGCGCCCCAACCGGAAGATCACCCCGCGCTGATACTCGTTAAAGATCTTGATGCAGTTGGCGAGATAAAGCACAACCAAGAAGATCAACAACCCCGGCCCTGTCATCGCTTATCCTCCCTTTTTTACTTTAAGTACCATGCCGTCAAGCTCCACAATCCGGACCTTCTGGCCCTTGCGGATCTGCGCCTCTGATACGGCATTCCACAGCTCACCATGAACAAAGACCTTGCCCTCCTTGCCGGAAGTTAGCGCAGTGCGCGCGATACCCATCTCACCTACCAAACCTTCCGGCCCGCCGACTTTTTTCCTCTGGCGGGAAGCCAGGGCCGCTTGAATCAAGAAGAGGGTGATCACCGCCGTTGCCCCGGAGAAGGCAAAGATGAGACTCCTTGAAACCTGTACCAGCTCCTGCGGAGCATCAAAAAGAATAAAGGAACCCAGCACCATGCAGGTCAAGCCCCCCAGGGTCAGCAGTCCAATCCCAGGGACCATCACCTCAGCAATGAAGAGGGTGCCGCCCAAAAGCATCAGGGCTAAACCCGCATAGTTTGTCGGAAGCATCTGCATCCCAAAGAAGGCCAGGATCAGGAAGATGGCACCCGCCACGCCGGGAACTCCAATCCCGGGATGGGTCACCTCAAAGAGCAGCCCGTAGAACCCGAGCATGAGCAAGAGATAGGCAATGTTGGGGTCGGCCAAGACATTGAGGATCCGCTGCCTAAAATCCATCTGAATCACCTGAAGGGGTACCTGCTGGGTGCGAAGGGTCACGGTTCGACCCCCTAAGTCCACACCGCGGCCGTCGAGCTGTTCCATAAGGGCTGCGCGATCCTTGGCGATGAAATCAATGACCCCTTGCTCCAGCGCCTCGTCGGATGAGATGGAGACGCTCTGTCGCACAGCGGACTCAGCCCACTCGGCATTGCGTCCCCGCTCGGCAGCAATGCCTTTGATGAAGGCCACGGTATCCTCCAGGATTTTCCCCGCTACAACATCCCCTGCCTCCTCTGGTTTGGGTTCTTCCTGGTCCTGGCCGCGGATCGTCCAGTTCTTCTTGTCCCCCTTCTTCCGGAGCGCATCCTTGCCCTTCTCCAACCACCCGGGCCGGCGCTGCCCTCCCATCTCAACCGGATGGGCCGCCCCGATGTTGGTTGAAGGGGCCATGGCCAGCAGGTGGCTGGCATAGGAGATAAAGACCCCGGCCGATCCGGCCCGAGATCCTTGAGGGGCGATGTAGACCACCAGCGGAATGCGAGCTGCCAGCATCCTCTTAACAATCAAACGGGTGGAGCTTAAGAGCCCGCCGGGTGTATCCAGCTCAATCACCAGGCAGAGCGCTTGAGCCTCTTCTGCTCGGTCAATGGCCTGGATGATGTAGTCAGCGGTAACCGGGTTGATCGACTGGCCATCGATTTGAATGAGGTGTGCCTCTTCGGCCCAGGCTAAACCCTGCCCCACACCAAAAGAGAGCAACGCACAGAGGGCTAAGAGGAGGCGGATGCGGGTCATCATGATGCAGCGGGCGGAAGAGGGCTCTTTTCCTCTCGGCAGCACTCTGGGGTGCCGCAGTTGCGGACTTGCATTTGAACAACACATCCGCTTTTGTCCAAGGTGGCCTCGAACTCCGCCCTGCAGCCGGTGCAGACCCACCGGTCTTCCGGGTTGGCCGCAAGGCGGCTGCCGCAGAAGAAACAGTGCCAGCGGCTTTCGTGCTGCTTCACGTCGCAGCCTCCCGCACAGCAAAGAGACGCTCTCCGTCATCGATTAAGATCGTCCAGCGCGCCTGAGCTTCGGGTTCCAGCAGATCCCACTCCCGGTGGCCGATAAAGCAGTAGCGGCGCACATAGCGCGTAGCCCCCAGGAATTCGCCATAGTGCGGCCAGTTGTGGGCGCTGGTGACCCGTGTAATTGCATCGGAATAGATGAGGAGGGAGGCCACATCCTGTCGGACCACAACGACCTGGCCGGGCGCCTGTCTGACGATCGGATCGATCAGAGGGGCCCAGCGTACGCTCACTTCATAGCGCGCAGGGTGCACCGAGATCGGAGAGAAAGCCAGCCCCACCGCTGCAATGAAAGCCAAAGCGGTTGTGCCCCAGAACAGGCGCTGCTTCCAAAGGTTAGAGATCCACCGATCGCAGGCCAGCCCCACCCACAAGGCCGTGGCTGCATAGGTCGGCAGGATATAGTAATGGACCTTGTGGTGTGCCAGAGAGAAACCCAGCGGAAAGGCCACCGCCCATAAGAAGATCAGCAGCCATCTGGGTTCCTCTGCTCGACGGATCTTCCCCCAAGCCAACCATCCTCCTGCCAGCGCCAACGGCAAGAAATACCAGTATTTATCCAGGATCGCCCAACCGTAGTAATACCAGGGGGTCAGCGACTCCCTGCGCTGCAGCAGATGGCTAAAGTTCTGCGCATAGTAGTTGTTCCAGAGGGTGTCCTGATAGAAAAGCTGTTCCGCTCCCATCCAGGCTAACACCGGCAGGATCGCTACCGCCCAAGCCGCTAAGAAGGCCGGTTGAATCAGCTCTCTCCAGTTGCGCCGCAGCACCAGGTAAGCAACCGCTGCCACCAGGGGCACCAACCCCACAAACTCCTTGGTCATGATCGCCCCGAAAGAAGCTGCACCGGTCAAGAGGTACCACCGCTTGGAGCCCTTTGCAGCTAAGGCCAATCCCACAAAGGCCCAAGTGATAAAGGCGATAAGCGGCAAGTCCGGCCGGCACTGGCGCGCAATCTTCATCACATGATCGGTCAGCAGGAAGCCCATCCCTGAAAACCACCCCACCCAGGGGCCCGCCAGAGTCCTCCCCAGTACAAAGATTCCCCCCACCGCCACTAGGGTCATGACGCTTGAGAAGAGCTTGGCCACCGCAGGGGTCACTCCGAACCATTGAAAGAACAGAGCCGTTGGCCAGATCGTCATTGGGAAGTGCCAGTAGTGCGGGGTGTTGGTGACCGGATCAAAGGGAAGCAGCCACCGGTTGGAGAGGGCAATCTCCCTGGCCACCGCGGCGTAATGGATGCCGTCGACATCCAGAGAGGGGGCGTGGGCCTGAATAAAGACTGCAAGGTAGGTCACGCCCAGAAGGGCAAAAAGCATGTATTTTTCAGAAAGTTTCACTCGATTCCTTTGAGGCCGGCAACGAGGTTCGAGGCGGTCGCCTTGGCGTCTCCGAAGAGCATCCGGGCATTGGGGTGATAGAAAAGTGGATTCTCCACACCGGCAAACCCGGTCCTGAGGCTCCGTTTGATGATGATGATATTCTTGGCCCGGTCCACGTTTAAGATCGGCATTCCATAGAGGGGGCTGGATGGATCGGTACGGGCAGCCGGGTTGATCACATCATTGGCCCCAAGAACCAAGGCCACGTCGGTCACGTCAAATTCAGGGTTGATCCGCTCCATCTCGTAGAGCTTGTCGTACGGCACATTGGCCTCAGCCAAGAGTACATTCATGTGGCCCGGCATGCGCCCGGCCACCGGATGGATAGCATACTTGACCTCCACCCCCTTGGCTTCCAGCATATCGGTCATCTCCTTAATGGCATGCTGGGCTTGAGCCACAGCCATCCCATAACCCGGAACCACTACAACCATCTTGGAGTAGGCCATCAACACCGCCACATCCTCTGCGGTGACCTCCCGAACGGTTCGTTCCCCTTCTCCAGCACCGGCGGCCACCTCCCCGCCTTTGACTCCGACGGCCCCGAAGAGTACATTCGCGAGGGAGCGGTTCATCGCCTCGCACATGATGCGTGTCAAGATCAGGCCCGAAGCCCCCACGAGGGACCCTGCAATGATCAGCATCTGGTTGTACAACACAAAACCGGTACAGGCGGCAGCCACACCCGAGAGGGAGTTCAGGAGCGCGATCACAACCGGCATATCTGCCCCGCCGATTGGAATCACAATTAAGACCCCCCAGACCAGAGCAAGGCCCAGAAGGGGATAGAACAGATAAGCACTGGCTGGATTCATCACGACAGCCACCGACAACCCCAGCAAAGCAATCAAGAGTGCGATGTTGAATAGATTCTGCCCGGGATAGGTGATGGGGCGGCCGGTCATGAGCTCCTGCAGTTTGGCAAAGGCGATGAGGCTTCCGGTTAAGGTGGCACCTCCTACTGCGATACTGGCCATGATGGCAATCATCACATCCAGGGATTTGGCGATGGGGCGCAGGTGCTCTGCCCAGGCCACCAGCATCGAGGCCCCACCCCCCAACCCGTTTAAGAGGGCTACCATCTGCGGCATTGCAGTCATCTTGATGAGCCGAGCTGCCGCCACGCCTATAAGAGAGCCAACAATCAACCCTGCGATGATCATCGAGAAGTCGACGATCTGCCGATCGAGGAGGGTAACGACAATGGCCAGCAGCATGCCGACCGCCCCCATGAGATTGCCCCGGCGGGCAGTCGCAGGAGAGGAGAGCTGCTTGAGCCCCAAGATAAAGAGGCTGGCCGCAACGAGGTAAAGGAGGGTAGTAATCATTTCTTTTTCTTGAACATCTGAAGCATGCGATCGGTGACCAAGAAACCGCCCACCACATTCACCATGGCCAGCGCCACCGCGATCACCCCCAGCAGACCCGCGAGTCCAGCATCTGCACGGCCGGCTGCCAAGAGGGCTCCAACGATGGTGATGCCGGAGATGGCATTCGACCCTGACATCAGCGGCGTGTGCAGAATGGCCGGAACCTTGGTGATGACCTCAAAACCGATAAATACAGCCAAGACAAAAACAGTGACCGCGGTCAGGAAGGGTTCCATCAGATGCGCTTCTCCCCTTGGTGCGCGACACAAGTTTCACCGATGACCTGATCTTCAAAATTGAGATTGAGCTTGCCTTCCTTGAGTAGGACCTCCAAAAAGGCAGTGATGTTCTTGGAATACATTTGGCTGGAATGAAAGGCAAGCGCGCTCGGCAGATTCAAGGGCCCCAAGATCTGAATCTGTCCGGGCAGGGTTACGGTTTGGCCGGCCTGAGTCAGCTCACAATTGCCTCCCTGCTCGGCCGCCAGATCAACAATCACAGAACCGGGTTTCATCGCTTCTGCCATCTGACGGGTAATCAGCCGGGGAGCCGGTTTGCCTGGAATAAGGGCCGTCGTAATCACCACATCAGCCTTTTGCAGCCGCTCGGCAATCAAGGCCTGCTCCTTGCGGTGACTCTCCTCAGAGAGCTCCTTGGCATATCCCCCTTTGCCCTCAGCCCCCTCCAAGGTCAAACCCACAAAGGAGGCGCCGAGACTCTCCACCTGTTCTTTGACGGCCGGTCGAACATCAAAGGCCTCAACCCGAGCACCCAAGCGCCGAGCTGTGGCAATGGCTTGAAGTCCGGCGACACCGGCGCCCAGCACAAAGACCTTGGCGGGCGTGACGGTACCAGCCGCTGTCATCAGGAGGGGGAAAAACTTAGGGGAAGCCTGTGCAGCCAAGATGGCTGCCAGGTATCCAGCCGCAGTGCTTTGTGAGCTTAAGGCATCCATCTTCTGCGCCCTGGAGATCCTGGGGACTCGCTCCATGGCAAAGGCTGTGACCTTGCGGGTAAGCAGCTTCTGAAGAAGGGGTGAGTTGGAATCTGCAAAAAGGAAGGATATGATCGCAGCACCCTCCCGGAGGAGATCGGCCTCGTGCCCTACCCCCTGACGCTCTGCCGGCCCTTGGACCTTAAGCAGCAGGTCGGCGGCCTTAAAGAGCGCAGAAGCATCGGTGGCAATCTCAACACCGGCCTTGCGGTACTCCTCATCCGGGAAACCGGCTGCCTCTCCAGCCCCTGCTTCCAGTGCCACGCGCACACCGGTCTTAACGAGTCCGGCTGCCAACTCTGGCACCAAGGCCACCCGGCGCTCACCCGGAACTGCCTCTTTGGATATCGCGATTTGCATGAGACACTATGATAACCTGTCTTTGGGCAATGGGGTAAGCTGAAATTAGAGGCCAGCTCATCACCGACTGTAGGGGCCTCGTATTGCGAGGCCCCCGCCCCTGGCGGGGGACGAAGCAATCTGACTCGAAGAAGAGGCATCTAGCATGTTTGAGACCCTCAAGGCTGACTACAACCGCTATTACAAGCTCCTGCCAGCCAGCTATGGCCGATGGCAGCGCTTTATCTTCTTTCTAACCTGCCCAGGGATGTGGGCTCTGCTGGATTATCGCTACAGGAAGTGGGCACCCTTTCGGCCCCGCTGGTTTAGGCTCATCATGATGTGGCCCATGTTCTTTTTTCACATTTGGCTGAGCGTCTTCACCGGAATTGAGATTAAAACCGGGGCCAAGATCGGCAGGGGGCTCTACATCGGCCACTTCACTGGAATCTTTATCCATTCGGATGTTGTCATGGGGGAAAACTGCTCCATCTCTCAAGGGGTGACCATCGGCTTAGGCGGCAAGGATAAAACCTACGGCGTCCCCACGGTGGGAAAGAACGTCTATTTTGGAGCGGGGGCCAAGGTGCTGGGTAAGTTCACCATCGGTGACGGTGCTGCAGTTGGCGCCAATGCCGTGGTCTTGACCTCAGTCCCTGCGGGGGCCACCGCGGTCGGGGTGCCGGCCCGCATCATTACCGTTGAAGAGAAAGCTGCAAAGAAACGTAAGGGCACCTGACCCCCTCATGCGGATTGGTATCATCGGCAACATCCCCCCGCCAGTGGGGGGCGCAGAGGTGCTCCTCAAAGATTTCCTCCGCCATTTCCTCAAATCCCCTCGGCAAAACTGCACTTTGGTTCGCTGGCGAAAACAGGTCTTCATGTACCTGCCGGAACGCCTGGTGCGAGTTTATGCTCCCCGCGGCACGGTCAAGCGCTTACGCGGAATGCCAATCCATTATCTCTTTGAAGCACTGGAGCGACCGGCACGCCAGCGGCGCTCCCGCTTCGAGCAGGCGCTCATCGCCCATTACACCTGCCATGGTCTTCAAGCCGCTGAGATCTTCCATAAAACCAAAGTTCAATTGGTCCACGCCCACATGCTATTCCCCAATCTCTTCTTTGCCGCCACCGCAGCCCTAGCGCTGTCGGTACCACTGGTCCTGACCATCCATGGAATGCTGGAGTTTCGGATCTTAGACCGTTTTGGCAAACTGTACCCGCTCTTTTCAGGATGGGTCAACCGGCTGATCCGCCAAGCCCACCTGGTGGTGGTTGCGAGTCGAGAGATCGGCCGTGAGGCGCGACGCAGGGGTGCCAAGCGGGTGGTCCGGCTCTCCGGCGGAATCGACACCCACTGGTATCGACCCGCCCAGGCAGTCAGCCGCCGACAAGGAATTCTTTTTGTCGGAACCGTCCGCCAGGATAAAGGGGCTGCCCTCTTGATTCAGGCCTTTGAGCGGCTGAGCAGAAAGATTCCAGATAAGCTCACCTTCATCGGAAACCCCATCTTAAAGGGCCCGGTGATGTCTCGGGCCCGGCGCAACCCGCGCATCGTGTTTAGGGGGGTTCAAAGCCCTTCTCAAGTTCGCCATGCCCTTCAGCGGGCAAAGCTCTTGGTTCTGCCTTCCCGCAGCGAGGGACTCTCTCTTTCGGTCTTAGAGGCGATGGCCTGCGAAACGCCGGTCCTGGCCACGGCAACTGGAGAGCTTGCAACACTCATCCGCCACAACCAGAACGGTTTCCTGATTCGCCGCCGGAGCCCCCGCGGACTGGCAGATCAGATGCGAGAAATCCTAGCCCGTAAAGATCTCCCTTGCGTGGGGCGGCACGCTCGGGGTGCAGCTGTGCCTTTCGATATTCGGTCAGTCGTGAGACAATACGAGTCGCTCTACCGCAACCTCATCCGATGAAATCATCCCGAGCCCGTATCTTGCTGGTCCGAGACAGCTTCCCCTATTTGGGAGGCTCAAGCACCTATCTCTATTTGCTTTTTGAGACCCTCAAGAAACGTTTCCCCGCCCTCGAGTGCTGGAACATTATCACCTCTCACACCTGGAAGGTGGGCAGCCGCCATTACGGCCCCCACTGGCCCAACCCCAAGGGCTTTGACGATGTGAGAACCTTTGTCTTGGACGGCCGAAGGGGAGTCACCAAAATCCGTCATGCCCTGCGGGAAAAACCGGTCAGCGCCATCCTCTCCAAATCCAGGAAGACCTCCGCCCTCTTGAAACAGCTTGAGCCGGCTGCCACCCTCTGGCACCTCACCAGCACCTGCAGCATCATCAAATCCGGAATTGCCACCGGACGGTTCTCCTCCATGGAGAGTGCGATCCGGCGCCTGCACACAGACGGCATCCCCAAGCGGGGTTCCTTAGAAGAGCAGGCGGCGGTCAAAGCGGCTGATCGGATCCTCTGCCACACCAATTCCATGAAGCTGTGGTACTACACCTTTTATCCGGAGCATCGGGATAAGATCGAGGATGAGGTCTTCTGGGACTATCCCCTGCTCCAGAAGCATTTCCATCACGTGGCCACCAAGACCCTTTGGAAGAAGCGGCCGATTGATCTGCTCTTTGTGGCCAGCGATTGGCGCAGGCCCGAGAAGAATTTTCCTTTGATGAAGAAACTCTGCCAAAGCTTCCATGACAAGAAGATCATGGTGGTGGGATTCCTGCCCAAGCCCTTACCCAACGAGGTCATTACCTTTGACGCGATGTCTCAGGAGAAGGTGGTCGAGGCCATGGGTCAAGCCAAGGTGGTGATCTGCCCCTCCCGCTACGACGAGGGACCCAATGTCCTTTTTGAGGCGGCCCTGGCCGGCTCCAACATTGTCTGCTCGCGCAACTGCGGAAATTTCCAGCTCACCCCGAAGGAGCTGCTGGCAAAGCTTGAGTTGCCGGACTTTGTTCGCAAGGTCAAACGGGCGCTCCAGGAGCAGCGCCCGCACAATACCGCTTACTTCTCAAAGACAGAGATGGTGGCGTGGATCTGCGATCAGCTCTCAGGCAAGGGAGCGCTTGCGTCGGAAGGTTCTACGTAGGATGTCATCCTCGACTGGATCGAGGATCAATCTTTAGAGAGCGCTTGCGCCAAGCGCTTGACGGCAGCTGCATACAGCTTGGCATTCTCAACCACCGTGTAGTGAGCAGCGGCCAACGAGACATCGCCGACAGCCGCATAGCAATCCCCCATATAGAAATGCGCCCACTCGGTGTTCGGCTTTTCGTCCAGTACCTGCGTTAAGACGTCACGGGTCTCTTTGAATCGCCCCTCCCGAATGAGGATTTGAGCCAAGAAAAGGGCGGCGCGCTCCCGGTAGGATCCGGCATTGCGGTGCTTGAAGATCTTCCAGTAGATCTGCTCTGCTCGGAGGAACCGTCCATGCAAATGCAGACTCCTTCCTTCTACCCAGAGCCGCTCAACTGGATTGGAGATTCTCGGAAGCACGCCGGCCAGGTATCGATCCTGAACCCAATGGCTGAACAGAGGCCCGAAGCGCTTCACATACCCCCGAGCCATCCAGTCCAAGATGTGCTTCTCCTCAAGAAAAATGTCAGAGCGCTGCGGCGGATTGGGCAGCGGATAAACCCGCTCGGCGGTCCCAAGGATTGATTGATAGGCATCCTCATTGCCGCTGGCAAGCTTGACGTCGGCAAGACTGGCAATGAACTGCGGCGTCACCTCCTCTAAGGTGCGCCACGGCTCCCCGGCTGAGGAAAAGATCAAGTTGAAATACGGATCGCACGCCCGCCATGCCCCATCCAGGTAGACTTCCACAACGGTATGGGGAGAACTGCCGCTCTTGTCCACCAGATAGCTGTACCGCGCTGCAATGTCTCGAACCGCCGCAAGCTCACAGAGAACCTGCGCGTAGTAGTCGCACCAGCCGATTCCGGTGACCAAGTAATCCCAGGGCTTGCCGTCGTAGGGGTGGGAATTGGGAAAGAGCCAGAGATTCTCCTGGATGTAATCCATGGCGGCCGTAAGATACGCTTCATCTGAAACCTCCTGGGGCAGGTTGTTCTGCGCAATGACCTCAAAGGAGACCTCATGGTAGGTGTGACGCTTGAGGGAATCCGACAAGAACAAGGAGAGAATCGGGGTCAGCAGAAGGACCAAAAGAAGGGAGATTACAACCTTGGAAAAAACAGTTACAATCTTCTTGAGTTTCATGATGAATATTATCGTAACATACGACGCCGATGCCTGAAGCGCTCCTTTTGGGTTTAATCCAGGGGATCGCCGAATGGCTTCCGGTCAGCTCCGAAGGGATTATCGTCCTGGTTCATACCAACCTCTTCGGGGGCCGGGCCGGGCTGACCCACCTATTGGAATACGCCCTCTTTCTCCATGCCGGAACTTTCCTGGCAGCCTTCATCTATTTGAGGCGTGACGTCTGGCGAATTTTAAAATCGGCCTTCTCTTCGTCGGATGTTGAGGCCAGGCAGCTGCTGAAGTTCTTGAGCGCCACCACCCTGATGAGTGGCGGCATTGGTTTTGCCTTCTTAAGGGCAATCTCTGGGCTGGAGGGGGAGCTTATCCTTCCAGGAAGGGCCATTACCGTTACGGTAGGTGTTCTGCTCCTCATCACCGGCTTCCTGCAGCGAACCGCCCCGCAGAGCGGAACCCGTGAGGCCGTGGGATTGATCTGGAAAGATGCTTTACTCTTAGGGATCGCTCAGGGGCTGGCTGTTTTGCCGGGGCTGTCCCGATCGGGGCTGACCATCTCGGCCCTCTTGCTCAGGGGCATGGCGAAAAAGGAGGCGCTGCGCGTGAGCTTCCTGATGAGCCTTCCGATTGTATTGATCGGCAACTTAGCACTCAATGCGGAGTTTTGTTCCATCACGCTGGCCAGCTGGGCAGGGTTGGGGGTCGCGTGCGTGGCGGGGCTGGCAACAATCCGGCTGCTCTTCTATTGGGCGAGAAGAGTGGACTTCAGTGCCTTTGTCTTTGGCTTTGGTCTCTTAACCCTTCTGGTCGCCGCTTTCCAATAATCCCTTCACTCAACGTCGAAAGAGATCACCTGAACGCTTGAGCCGGGAAAACGCTTGATCTCAAGCTCAGCCTTCTCCAAGAGGGTTCCGGCGGCTTGAAGCGCAAAGGCCTCGCGCAGTGCAGTATCATCAGTGCCCAGCCAATCCCCCACCTTCAAACGAACCTTGGTTACGGCTCGCGCCCCTTCTTTCCGGGCATGCTCTGCGATGCCCTTGAGCACAGGCTCAATCAGGTGCGACTCATGCACCGAGAAGCTCCTCTAGGGTCTGAGCCACAGATTCCATCGCTTGTTTAACCGGCTCAGAGAGCTCCTCACCAAAATCAAGCTGCTGTGGCTGGATCCCTAAGAGATACACTTGGGCCTTGATGTGCTCTTCCAGGTAATCGATGAAGAGGTGCGGCGAGAGGGTGTGGGTGGAAAAACCGGTATTGATGAGCTCTTGCTTTCTCAAGAGCGAGATTTCGCCCGGGGCGAGATCCAGGCAGACGGCATCCACTAAGAGGATGGTGTCGGGCTGCTCCCGAATCAAGGTGCCGCTGTAACGCTCTGGGGCAGTGCCCACATCCAGACAGAGGGCTTTGAGGCGATCACGGACGCGTTCAATCAGCAGGGGCCCTACGCCGTCATCGCCGCGCAAGAGATGTCCCATGCCGACGATGGCGACCTTCCCCTTAAGGGCTTTGGAAAGGTCTGCCTTGATTTGGGTCACGTCTTTAAGTCTGGGGGGCGAGGCTCGGCGGGTTGTCTGATGTGGTTAGGGTGGTACCGCGGCGGCAGCGAGCACAGAGAACCTTGAACCGGTCGGAGCGCCACTTGTCGTAAGTGCTGGGTTCCAAGTTCTCATCCACCAGCCCCAGGGCGCGCAGACGCGTCAGATACAGCGTGGGGCTGGAGTAGGACAGCTCACCGAGTTTCTCGGCAACGTGCTTGATGTGGTCTTCACATGCAACCGTCTCACCGCAAAGCTCGCATAACGTCAGTTTCTTCTCAATGGTTTCATGCGACTGAGTGCGGTCAAAGAAGGACAGTTCCCAGTCGTTGGAGAGCTTGATCCCTTCGTGGTCGGCAATGCAGGCGGCTTCACACTCCCCGCAGAAAATGCAGGTGTCGGTATAGTGATAGAGGACCCGCTTAGGACTGTCGCCCTCGGTGACATCCTGATGCCCGATCGCCTCTGCCGGGCAGACCTGCTCGCAGGCGAGGCAGCCGACACACTTGTCTTGATTGAACTTGGGCTGGCCCCGGAAATTCGGATGGGGAACATGGGGTTCCTTGGGAAAGCGCGAGGTATAGGGGCCCTTAATCAGCGCCTTGATCGCCTCGACGAGCTCCCGGATCTTCGGCAAGGGAATCATGATTTGTCTCGTTTGGGTTCGTAGGTGTCCACGATGCTTCCCTTCCAAAGGGCAATTCCTGCGCGGTGCGCGCCCCGAGCAATGGCGTGCGCTCCGGCCGGAACCGTCAAGGCCACAAAGAAGATACACAGCAGTGCCTTTATCCCCGTGGCGCTAAAGCCAGTCATCAGGAAGACCCCAAAGAGGATGCTGCAGGTGCCTAAGGTCACACACTTGGTGGATGCCTGAAGACGGTTGTAGACATCGGGCAGACGCACCAACCCTAAGCATCCCAGGAGATTAAAGACAAGCCCCACGGCGATGAAGCCTACGCCCACCACATCCCCAAGAAAAAGGTTCGCAAGGTTACTCATCAAATCCCTTGCCTTCCAAGTATTTGGCCAACGCCAAGGTTCCCACAAAGCTCTGAAGCGCCCAGGCCATTCCGATATCAAGGTACCAAGCCCGATCGGTGACCACCGCCAGCACTGCGCACAGACCCACGATCAAGATTCCCAAGATGTCGATGGCAATAATCCGGTCGGCCGGTGTGGGACCTTTGATCACGCGGTAGAGACACAGCAGCCCCGCCAAAAGCAGGATGTAGAACGCCCGGCTCAACAGGCCCGTCAGGGGCAGCAGGGGCGAAAGAACCGGCAGGGGCCTGAGCACAATCAAGGTAATCGCCCCCACCAAAACCACCAACCCTACCCACCACCGCAGCATGCTGTTCATCGGTTTAATGGAATATCCTCTTTAAGATCTTCTCAAACCGCTCCACCACGCACTGGGTTACTGTTTGGGCATCCTTGCCCTTGACGTCAATCCAGTGAATGTAGAGGAGTCCCTTGTTTTTATCGACATCAACACTTAAGGTCCCTGGGGTCAAGGTGATGGAGTTGGCCAAAAATGTAAGCCCTAACTCCGAGGTTAACGTGGTGTTGGCCTTGACGATGCCTGGATGAATCGGCATCCGGGGTCGAACCACCCGTTGCGCCACATCCAGATTGGCCATCACAACCTCTTTCAAGAGGACCGGGAGGTACCAGAAGAGGAAAAGGACACAGCGTCGAATCAGATTCTTCCAGGGGGGCTGCGCAAAGAGGCCCCAGGTGAGCCACGTCACGACGCCGGCTACGACCAACCCCACGAGCAGGTGCTGGTTATCCGGCACCCAGTTGAAACCGCACCAGGTGAGGAAGGCTACAAGGAAAATCAGAACAGGTCCCATCATGATGATCCACCCAATACCATTTGGGCATACCCAACACCGGACAGCAGCGCCTCTGCTGCCGGCTTCAAAAAGGCCTCTTGGATACAGGGCAGCCAAATGAGCCCCCCTGCGATACAGACCACCGCCAGTATCACTAAGCTCAAGCACATGGCAAAGGGGACCTCCTTAATCTTTGCCAGGCGCCGAGGAAAATCCCCCTGGAAGGCAAACTTCATCACCTTCATAAAGGAGGCAAGGGTCAAAACGCTTCCCAGCACCGCCCAAGCGGCATAGCCGAATCGGTTCGCTTGAATGGCCGCCAGGATGATGATCAGTTTGCTCCAGAAACCGTTAAAGGGCGGAATCCCGGCAATGGACATGGAGGCCACCAAGGTGGTGCCGCTGGTCACCGGCATCTTTTGAGCCAGCCCCCCCATCTTCTTAAGTTCCCGGGTTCCGGTGGCATATTCCACCGCACCGGAGTTCAGGAAGAGAAGGGCCTTGAAGACCGAGTGATTCAACAGGTGAAAGAGCCCTCCGGCAATCCCAAGCGGGGTCCCCAGCCCAATCCCTAAGATGACATATCCAATCTGGCTGATGGAATGATAGGCCAAAAGCCGCTTGAAATCCCACTGGCCGATGGCGAGCAGCACCCCGACCATCATCGAGAGGGTGCCGAGAACCAAGAGAATGGAGGAGTGCATGGCGGTGAAACCGATCACGTTGAACAAGAGGCGGCAGAGGGCATAGATCCCAAGGGACTTGATGAGCACCCCGGAGAGCATCGCTGAGATCGGCGCCGGGGCCGAGGGGTGGGCATCGGGAAGCCATGCGTGAAACGGAACGACCGCGGCCTTCAAACCAAAACCCATGATAAAGAGGACCGTCACCAGGCGCACGAGGTTGCTCGAATCATGACCGGCCAAGACCCGGGCGATGTCTGCCATGTTAAGGGTCGAGGTCATGCTGTAGAGCAGCACCACCCCCAAGAGCACAAACAAAGAGCCCACGGTGCTCATTACCGCATACTTGAAAGCCGCCTCCAACTCGTGGCGCTCTGTGCCAAAAGCCACCAGGGCGTAGCTGGCCACCGAGGCCAGTTCCAAAAAGACATACAGGTTAAAGAGGTCGCCGGTTATCACGACTCCATTCATGCCGGCCAGCATCAACAAGAAGAGGGAGTAGAACTTCCACTTGGAGGAATAGGTCTCCATGTAGGCGATGGCATAGATGGCAATGGCAAAGGAGACAACGTTGACCGTCACCAGCATAAAGGCGGTAAGCCCATCGAGCACCAGGGCAATCCCGATGGGGGCAGGCCAACCGCCCACCCCATAGGCGATGGTTCCGCTGGCATTTGAAAGCCCCACCGCTGCCAAGGAGAGGAGGGCCAGGCTGCCGGTGGCGACAAAGCCCATGGCATCCGGAAGCCAGCGCAGCCGGTGCCCAATCAAGGCAATGACAAAAGCCCCGGCCAGCGGTATGGCAACGACCAGCGGAATCAGATCCAGTTCCATGCTTATCCCTTCAGATCCCGAATTCGGTTAATGTCACAGGTGCCGTATTTCTGGTAGATCCGCATGGCAACGGCCACCAAAAGCGCTGTGGTCGCCAGCCCAATGACGATGGCGGTCAGCACCAGTGCCTGGGGCAAGGGATCTACCATGGGGAATGTGTCGACCTTAAGTGCCTGAATCGGGGCATGCCCGGCATGCCGGTAGGCCACCAAGATAAAGAAGAGATTGACTGCGTGCTCGGCGATGATGATTCCGAGGATGATCTTAATGAGATTGCGCTGGCGCAGAACCCCAAAGATCCCGACACAAAAGAGCACCAGACACAACAGATAGATCATCATGCGCTATTCATCCTCTACATGAAGCAGGACCAGTGCTACCACAACCGCAAAAAGCCCTGCCCCAACTTTTAAGCTGATGGCGATATTGCCCAAGGGAATCATCCCGCCGCTTAACAGATGAAACGGCTCCCCCTTGGCAAACCAGTTAAAGAAGAAGACGCCCCCCACAGAACCTAAGAGGGCGAGCCCCAAAAACATGAGTGCCCCCAGTCCCTCTACAGTCTCCATCGTTGCCCTCGGCAGGCGGTGGAGTGTCCATTCCCGGCCAAAAGCCAAAAGCAGCAGGACAAAACCGAGTGCAATGATGACCCCGCCGGCAAAGCCTCCGCCCGGGGAGAGGTGCCCGTGCAGGATGATGTGTAGCCCATACACAAAGATAAGCCCCACCGTCCAGCGTGCGATGGTCTTGACGATCAAAGACATGCCGGCATCACGTTTGGGCGCCATCAGGACTGGCCCTCCTCTTCTTCCACCTTGTGCGACTGGCGCCGGCCGATCCTGCGAACCACTGCCAGCACGCCAATCACTGCCGTAAAGAGGACGGTGGCTTCGCCTAAGGTATCCAAAGCTCGGTAGTCCAAAATGACTGCGGCCACTGCGTTGGCGGCTCCGGTATCCGCCAAACCATATTGCGTGTATCGGCTGGCCACCCGCATCAACGGCTCCCCAAAGGGGGCCAACTCCTGGAAGCATCGAACCGACACCCACACCAACAGGGCAATGAAGCCCAGCGACACCCACGCCTGAGGCTTCCATCGGCTGCGCCCCGTCATGCGCAGATCCCGCCTGATGGTCGCGCGGATCAAGATCACCAGGGCCAAGAGCTCCACCACAAGCTGCGTGATCGCTACATCGGGGGCCTGCAGGATCAGGAAGGTGATACACAACAAGAGCCCCACTGCTCCCACCGCCACGACGGATGAGATTAAACTCCTCATCTCAAGGGCCGCGATGGAGCCAATGATCATCAATACCAAAAGAATGGTGAGCTCTGTCATGGTCTTATCCGCAACACAACAAAATGATTAATAGGATGCCCGCACCCAGCAGACACCATGCCAAATAGGTCTGCAGCCGGCCGCTGTGCCGCACCCCAAGAAGATCATGCAGGGTAAAGGTGATCCGGCGCCCATCCTCGTAAGGGTCAAACCATTTTCGCTCGGCCAGCGCATAGCAGCGTTTCAAGAATGGCAGCTCCCGAATCGTATTGTAAAATTCGGTACCGGAAAGGCGCATCTGAGGGTGCTTCTTCAAGGGTTCTCCGCCCACAAAGGCGCCGGTTACGCGCGCAGTACGGATGGTCCCCAAAAGATAGACCAGGCCGCCGATTCCTAAACCTGCCAAGATAAGCAGCGTGGCCAAACCGGGTTGCCACAAACCGATAAAATTCGTCTCCCCGCCCACTGCCGGAAAGATCCACTTCGTCAGCGGTACCTGGTAAGCCCACACACCCAAGATGACGCACAGGGCCGCTAAGATCACCTGAGGCACCCAGAGGAGGGGGGCTACTTCTTTGGGGGCTGGGCGCCTGCCCTGCAGCTCTCGAGACGGCTGCCCGAGGAAAACAGCGTGGAGCAGTTTCATGAAGCTGGCAAGGGTCAAGGCGCTGCCGAACATCGCTGCCACCAACCAGAGGATCCATGTCCATCCCCCTTGCCGCCCCACCGAAATGATGCCCTGATAGATCATCCACTTGGAGGCAAAACCATTGAAGGGGGGCACCCCGGAGATCGCCAGCGCTGCCAACAAGAAAGCAACAAAGGTCACCGGCATCCACCGGGCCAATCCGCCCAGGCCGTTCAGCTCGCTGGTTCCGGCCTGCTGCTCGACAGCACCCCCGGACAAAAAGAGGGCCGACTTGTAGAGGGCGTTGTTGAGCATGTGGAAGAGCCCCCCGGCAACCCCGATCAGGGTGCCGGTGCCGATCCCTAAGACCATGTAGCCCACCTGACTGACAGCGTGATACCCCAAGAGGCGCTTTAAGTCATGCTGAACCAAGGCCATCATGACCGCTGCCACAATGGTCACCGCTCCCAGAGCCATGAGCAGGGTATTCATGGCCGGTGTCATCACAAAGATATCCAGCGAGATGCGCGCCAACAGATAAATCCCCAAGAGTTTATCCAGTGAGGCCGGCAAAAAGGCAGTTACAGGGACCGGAGCATCTTCTGCAGTGTCCGGAACCCATGTGTGGAACGGCATCGCTCCTGCCTTGGCCAGGGCCCCTGCTGCCAAGCAGAGGTAGGCTGCTACAGCCGTTTTGCTGGTTAAGGGAATGGTCAGCGTATCCATCCAGAAGGTGCCGGTCATCTTCCAGATGAGCCCCACCCCAAGCAACATCAAGGCGTCGCTGGTTCCGATGATAATAAAGGTCTTCTTGGCAGTCGCCGGAGTGCGCTCTTGGGTGCCGTAGCCGATTAACAGATACAACAACATCCCCAGGAATCCCCAGAAGATCACCAGCAGAATCAGGTGGTTGGTCCAAACCGCAGCCAGGGAGGCCACCAGGGTCAGAACCACAGAGAGGTAGAAGCCTGCCTTTTGGCGCCCGCGCAGGAACCCTATCGCATAGATGAGGGTCAGCACCGTGAAGAAGAGGACGAATCCGGCCACAAAACCAGCCAGAGGATCTATCGTCAGATACGGCGCGATCAGCTTCATCGAATCCCCATCTTATTTTTTACGGTTTGGGTCTTGGCCTGAGAGAGTTTCACCAGGTCCTGCCCGCTGTACAGCTTGCGACCCTTGGTATCGCGCACCCCAACCCGCTCGGTGCAGCAGTAGCACGGGTCAATCGCCGCCAAGATGATGGTGGCATCCGACAGGGTAGCCCCCACCACTGTTTCCTTGTAGGTCGGCAGATTCATGAAGGTGGGAGCGCGCACCTTATGTCGGGCCGGGCGGTTGGTGCCGTCACTGCGAACATAATGGAAGGTCTCCCCTCGGGGGGCCTCGATGTGCCCAATCCCCTCACCCGGAGGGATGTCGGTGATCTTGGCATCGATCGGGCCATCCGGCAAGTGGGTCAAGCAGTGCTTGATGATCTTGACCGACTCAAACATCTCCAGTACCCGAAGCACCACCTTGTCAAAGACATCCCCGTTTTGGGTGACGATCATCTTCCAGTCCACCTGATCGTACGCCCCGTAGGAGGAGTCTTTGCGCACATCCCGCGCCACCCCTGAAGCCCGCGAGGTCGGTCCCAATGCGCTGTAGTTAATCGACTGCTCACGGGTCAAGACCCCTACCCCTCGAGTTCTGGCGTGAAGGACCGGATCGTCCATCACCGCCTTCTTAAGCAGGATGAGTGTCGGAACAATGGAGTCGATCTTCTTCAAGCAGATCGGGATGTCCTCTGCCTTCAAGTCCCGGCGCACCCCGCCGGGCTTGAACATTGCATAGTTGTTGCGGTTGCCTGAGAGGATCTCCATGACATCGAGGATCTCTTCTCTCAGCTTCCAGGCCCACATGAAGACGGTGTTGTAGCCCAGGAAATGGCCGGCCAGCCCCAACCACAACAGGTGCGAGTGAATCCGCTCCCCCTCGGCAATGATCGTCCGGATGTACTTGGCGCGCAGCGGCACCTCCATGGGGAAGATGTCCTCGACCGCCCGAACATAGGCAAAGGGGTGACTGGTCGAGCAGATCCCGCAGATCCGCTCAATGACAAAGGTTACCTGATCAAAGTTCTTGGTCTCACAGAGCTTCTCGATTCCCCGGTGGTTGTAGCCAACATGGACATCGATGTCCACCACCCGCTCACCATCCACCGTGAGCGAGAAGAACTCCGGCTCCTCCTGGAGGGGGTGGTACGGGCCGATCGGAACAATGGTTCTAGCCATCAGACCCCCCGATCCCGGATCGCATCTGGATCCCATTCTTTATAGTCGCGCCTTAAGGGATAGACCCCCTCCGGCCATTCATCCGGCAGGAGCAGGCGCTTCAAGTTCGGATGCCCTTTAAAGCGGATCCCTAAGAGCTCATGGATCTCCCGCTCAATCCAGTTGGCCGCCGCAAAGGTATGGGCCAAGGAATCCACCTCCAGATTCCTCTTGGACAGGGTAACGCGCAGCGAGATCAGCAGATTGATCCCCTCCAAGGTGAAGTGATAGAGAATCTCCATGTGGCTGCGGCAATCCACACCGGAGGCAATGTTAAAACGGGCTCCAAGGGTCTTGAAGATGTAGGTGGCCACAGAAACCAGCGCTCCGGACTTGATGTCCAGATAGAGTCGCTTTGAGGATTTCTCGGTGGCCCCGGTGATCTCCGCGGCAAAGCGAGTTTTAAGATCGTTAATAATGATTTCTCTCTGCATGACCTTCAGGTTACCCTTCTTGCTTCTGGGGTTTCTTCAACTGTTCCTGGATCTTGCCGATGAGCTTGACTGCCCCGGCAATGATCGCCTCAGGCTTGGGCGGGCAGCCCGGGATGTAAGCATCCACCGGGATGACCTTGTCCAGCGGCACGGGGCAATTGTAGCTTTGAATGAACAGCCCTCGGGACAAGGAACACTCGCCGATGGCAACCACCAGGCACGGTTTGGGTACCTGGTCATAGAGGGCCTTGACCCGATGCATGGACTTTCGGTTGCAGGAACCGGTCACCAACAGCACATCGGCATGCTTGATGCTTCCGGCCAGCAACATTCCAAAGCGCTCCACGTCAAAGCGCGGAGTCAGACAATCTAAGATCTCAATGTCGCAGTTGTTGCAGCTGCCGGTCGAGAGGTGAAAAACCCACGGCGATTGTGTGAGGGCCTTAAGCTTCACACTCATCTCTACCTCCCCACCCAGGCCAGCACCACGGCCACCACGGCGAGTCCTGTCATCGGTCCCCAGAAGAATCGGACGGCTTGATCAATCCGCACCCTCGGGTTGGTATTGCGGATCACCGTGATCAGGGCCACTAAGCCTACGACCTTCAGGATCCCCACAAGGGGATTGGAACCGAGGCCGCCCAAAAAGAGGAGCGTCAGCAGCAAGGGCAACACAAACAAGAGCATGTTCTTAGTCAGTCGATAAATGGCAAGCCCGGGCCCAGAGTAGTCGATGATCAGTCCCCCTGCAATTTCAGTCTCGGCCTCAGGGGCGTCAAAGGGGACCAGGGCGAGTTTCGCCTGAATGCACAGGAGGGCCACGATCAGCGCCAGCGTTCCAGAGAGAGAGCCGGCCACCAACCCTTGGGCCTGCTGTGCCGCCACAATGTCGCTTAAGCGGATGGAAAACCCCGATTGCATGATCGGAACCAACAGGGCCAGCACAAAGGGCAGCTCGTAGCTTAAGACCAGCTTCATCTCCCGGGAAGCCCCCAGGCTTGCATAGGGATTTCCTGAGGCAAAACCGCCCAGGATGAGGCTGATGGAGGGTATGGCCAGCAGGTAAACCACCACGATCAGATCCCCCACAAATCCCTCCGAAGGGGCCAAGATGTTGACCCAGAGCATGCTCGCCACCAAGATGGTGCTCGCCAATCCCAGTACAGGGGCCAAGAGAAAGATCCCCCGGGAGGCAGTCTCTGGGATCAAGGTTTCCTTGCCCAAGAGCTTCACCAGATCGATCAAGGGCTGGAGCAGCGGGGGTCCTACGCGATACTGCACCCGGGCGGTGACCTTTCGGTCCACCCAGCTAAAAACCAGCCCCAATACGGCTGTCGCGAGGAACCCGAACCCTAAGACAGTGACCGCCAGGTTCATGCCTTGCTCCGATCCCAGTGGGTGGAATGCACGATCAAGTGGTCTCCAACCAAGAAGGTGTTCTCATCCAGTTTTTTGTCGCCCCGCTCCAGGCGCAGGGCGCCCTCGGGGCAGCTCTTCACGCACAGGGGCTCTCCGGCCTTCTCCTGGCGGTCCAAGCAATAATCGCAGTTGTGTGTCAGCTGCGGAAGATTCTCAGGGTAAATGGTCCCATAGGGACAAGCCACCGAACAGGATTTGCAGCTGACACAGCGCATGGCGTGGCGAACCAAGAGCTTGCCTTTATCCTTCTGCTGCTCCAGCGCCTCCGCCGGACAAGCGTTAACGCAGTGGGGCTCCTCGCAGCGCCGGCACACCAAAGCATAGGTCGCCAGCTCCGCCACCGAGAAAACACCGTTGTTGTCCGGATGATAGAAGTAGCTGCACTGAATCTTGCACCCGCTGCACTCGCCGGTGGGGCAGCGATCCAGATCAACGAAGAGTCTCAGATCCCCTCCCGGCTTGGGGGCTGGGTTCAATTTTTCCTGGTGCAGTTCTTCAGCGCTTGTTCCCATGTGGCGTTCCCTAGTCCCAAATCTCAGGTAAATGTTGGATCTGATCGAATTGAAAGACTGGCCCGTCCTCGCAGCAGTAGAAGTTGCCCAATCGGCAATGGCCGCACTTGCCGATCCCGCACGACATGTTCTTCTCCATGGAGACGTAAAGTCGGTCAGGCCGAATGCCCATCTCAAGGAGTTTCCGGGTTGTATGCTTCATCATGACCGGCGGTCCGCAGACCACGGCGATGCCGGAGTCGAAATCCATCCTGATGTCATCTAGGATGGTTGTCACCACCCCCACCGATCCCTTCCAGCCGGGGTCTCCCACATCGACGCTGAGCTTCAGATCCAAATCCTTGCGCTTACCCCAAGTCTCCATCTCTTCCCGGTAAACCAGCTCCTTGGAGGAGCGGCATCCCCCTCGGAAGTAGAGCCGGCGCAGCTGGCCGCTCATGGCAAAGAACTCATACATGAGGCTGCGCAGGGGGGCAAATCCACACCCTCCGCCGACCACCAACACCTCTTGATCTTTGAACTTGTCTAAGGGGTAGGCCGATCCCAGGGGGCCACGCAGCCCCACGGTCTCGCCGACTTTAAGCTTGTGGACACGCTCGGTCACCTTGCCCACCTTCATGATGGTCAGCTGAATCAGATCCTTCTCAGCCGGAGGCGAGGAAGGGGTAAAGGGAGCCTCCCCTACACCCGGGATGGTCAGCGCCACAAACTGCCCAGCGGCAAAAGAGATCGGGCGGCTGGGACGCAGTTTGATGGTCCGGATGGTGGGGGTCTCTTGGGTTGTCTCCACCACCTGGGTCTCAATTAAGCTATACGGATTGGCAGAGTTCATCTTTGCCGATGAGCCTCCTTAAGACCTTGCGAATATCAATCTTGGCCGGACAGGCCGTGATGCACCGGCCGCAGCCGGTACAGGCCGTCACCCCGGACACCTTGGGGAAAAAGTCGAATTTCTTCTCAAAGCGGTTGCGCAGCCGGGAAGCCAGCTCAGGCCTCGGGTTTCCCCCGCCGGCCACCCGGGCATAATCTTTGAGCATGCAGGAATCCCAAGCCCGCATCCGGGCCATTTGGCTTTGCGAGAGTTGGTCATATATAAGGAAGCAATGGCAGGTGGGGCAAATGGCGGTGCAGGCTGCGCACTCGACACAGGTTTGGGCCTCATCCTTCCAGAGGAGAGCATCGTACTGGCGCTCAATGGTCCCTTTGAGTGTCCCTTCGGAAGGAACCTGAAACTGGGCCAGATTCTCCTGGACACTCTCGGTCACGCCGGCCCGCTGCCGGTCTCGCGCTTGGATGTGCCCCTCATTTGCCCGCTCGAACAGATCTGCATGGGTCTGAGTAAGGGCCTGCCCTTTTTCAGAGCCCACGGCGACCAAGAACTGGCCCTGAAGCTCAGAGAGATTGAGGTCAAAATCACCCTCAGGGTTCGGTCGAATGCCCATGGCCAAACAGAAGCAGGTCTCAATCGCACAGGTGCAGTCGGCGCTCACAATAAGGCTTTTTTCGCGCAGGTCAACGTACAGGGGGTCGGGGCGGTTGTTGTTTCGAAAGACGAAATCCTGGATCCGGAAGCCCTTGAGGTCGCAGGCCTTCACCCCTACGATGGCAACCGGTTTTTCTTGGGTCCCAGGCGGCTCTGCTGAGAACCCTTGGGCCACACACTCCCGTGCCGGTGAGAAAAAGCTTTTTAAGGGCTCAAAGGGGCGAACCTCGCCAATGACCATCTCTTCGGCCGGTATCGGAAAGCGGGCATAACAGCGCTGATCTTGGCGTCGGGTGGGAAGATAAACGTTGTAGGAACCGGACAGGCGGGTGAGCAGCTCGACCAGCTTTTCCTGCGAGAGAAGAAGAGGGTGGTTATCTGTCTGGTTTTGTCCGAAATCCATGTTACAAGAGGAGAAAGGTAACGACGAAAATGTCTGCTGCGTGCTGCCTTAGGTCAGGTAGATCATATATGATCTATATCATAGAAGCAAGCAAGAAAAAGACAGCCCTCCAACCCGATTAAGAGGACACAGCTTGAGTTTCTGTTACCTTCCGCTGGGACCTCTCGCGGGTGCGGGAGCGGGTGGTGGCTGGATGGTGAGCTTTGAGGGCCTGCTCGTAGACACCCAGGGTGTGATCGGTCACGTCCTGAATTTTGTAATGCTGCTCCACCATCTGGCGCCCGGTGTATCCCAAGCGCTTTCGCAACCGGTCATTGTGCAGCAGTTCGGTGGTCCGCCACGCCAGCGCCTCAAAATCACGCACCGGGATCACAAAACCGTTGATGCCATCCTTGACGATCTCCGGCATCCCGCCCATCTCGGTCACAATCATCGGTCGTTCGGTCGCGAGCGCTTCCAGCATGGTCAACCCAAAGGGCTCCCCCACAGAGGAGGGATAAAGGCAGACCTCAGAGAGGCGGTAGAGCTCCGGCATCAGATCCAGCGGGAACGCATCGATCAGCACATGTTTGCGCAGCTTGAAGAACTCCACCAAGTCCACCATGTAGGCAATTTCCTTCTGCTGGGTCGAGACCCAGTCGATGATATTCTTGGTGCCGGCCAAAACCAGCATGATGTCTGGAATGCGCTCGCGCATGAGGTTGAGCGCCTTGATGCTGACGTCGCACCCCTTGGCCAAACCCATTCGGGCCGGATGGAAGATAACACGCTTTCCTTTAAGCTGCGGATAAGCGGCCAGTGCCTTTGCGGTGGAGCCTTGGGCCGAGAAATCCTGATGGTCTACCCCATGATGGACGACGGTGATCTTGCGGTCGTCCACGCCGACTCCGATCATCTCCTTCTTGATGAAATGACTGACCGCGATGATCTGATCCCATTGGGTCTTCCGAATCAAATCGGTATAGAGGTTATCATCCCAAGTGTTGTGTGCGGTCAGGATCAGGGGGATTTTCCTTGCGCGAGCCTTGCGCTCCAGAATCTGAGTATGCAGCTTGCTGAAGTAATGCATGTTGTGGGTATGGATGACATCCGGCTGGGTCTCCTTGAGAAACTTGGAGAGCACTCCGTCCACTTCGGCCTCGAGCCCATTCATGCCCCGTTTTTGGAGCCAGCTTAAGTCCATGATCGGTTCGCGGACAATAGAGGCCCCCTGGTACATCTCCCGGGCCGGCGCTCCCTCCACCGCTCCGGTTAATAGGGTGACCTGGTGCCCCATGGCCGCCAAGGCCGGCAGCACCATGGTCAGGTGGGTTTCCACCCCTCCGATGATGGGGGGGAAGCCCCAGTGCAAATGAACGATCCGGAGCTTTCTTGAAGAAAACGAGCTCTGCATTTTAATCACCTGCCTTTAGAAGTTGCTTTTAATGGAAGGCGCAAGGAACTGTTGGCGCGCAGCGTGTAGCGCTTGCCCCCCACCTTCACAGGAACCCGAAGCTTGCTCTGCTTGGGGGTCAGTTGGATTTGAAGCGTGTTCTTCTTAATTTGAAATTCCAGCTGGGTGCCGCGCCAATAGAGTGAGAAGGAGAGCGCCTGCCAGGGCTTGGGCAGATGGGGATTCACCTCCAGCCCCTCCCGGAGGATGCGAACCCCCCCGAAACCATTGACCACCGCCTGCCAGACCCCGCCCAAAGAGGCGCCATGGATGCCGGCGTGGGTATTGTCGTAGTGATTCTTGAGATCTGCATTGAGCGCAATCAAAAAGTATTTGTAGGCCCGTTCATGGTCTCCCACCTCGCTGCCGATGGCTGCATGCACCGGAAGGCTCAAAGAGGATTTGTGGAGCGTTCGGCGAAGGTAATAGTCGTAGTTGGCCTTCTTGGCTCGCTGGCTGAAGGCGGAGTTGAGCACATGCGTCAGCATCACCACATCGGCCTGCTTGATAAATTGGGTCTTGCCCACCTGGCTTAAATCCAATCCCACCGGGATTCCGGGAAGCCCGTGCTTGTTGAGCGAGGTGATCTGCACCGCTCGACGCTTGAAATAACCGCTGAACTGTTCGACCACGCCGTCCGGCCGGACGTTGATCTGCATGCGTGCGGCCACGCGTTTCCACTGCTTGACCTCATCGGCCTCGAGTTTCAACCGATGGATTAAGCTGCTCCATGCGCCTGGATGTCGGCGCTTGAGCACCCTGTAGACTGCAGCCGCCATGTGCAGGTTCCACTGCGCGAGGCAATTGGTGAAAGCGTTGTTGTTGATGTCCTCATGAAACTCATCCGGTCCGATGACGTGGTGGATTTCGTAGGTGCGTCTTTTGCGGTCGTAGCGCACGCGGCTGGCCCAAAAGCGAGCAGTTTCCAACATGATCTCGTAGCCATGCCGCAGCATGAACTCCTCATCGCCGGTAACGGTCGCATAGTAATACGCGGCATAGGCCACATCGGCAACGATGTGATGCTCAAATTCGCCAGTCCGCACCGGGATAATCCGCCCATCAAAGTCCTTGGCCCAGCTCGGGGTGGTCTCTTCGCCGGTATCTGCCGACTCCCAAGGAAACCGTGCCCCCTTAAAACCGGTCTCCTTGGCATAGCGGCGCGCTGCATCCAAACGATAATAACGGTACAGCAGCATGTTGCGGGCTGCTGTCGGCTGGGTGAGGATGTAGAAGGGCATCAAGAAAAGCTCGGTGTCCCAGAAGATATGGCCCCGATACCCCTCGCCGCTTAAGGTCTTGGCCCCCACACTGGCCTCCCCCTCCATTTCCGGGGCGCAGATCATCAAGTGATAGAGGGTAAAGCGGATCCCCTTCTGTGCTTCAGGGTCTCCCGAGATCTGGATGTCTGCGGTGTCCCACAAGCGATGCATGGCGCGCTGGTGACGCTTGAGCAGGGTATCAAACCCGCGCTGTGCCGCTTGAGTCAACAATGCAGTGGTTTTGCGCTCGGTCACACCCAGGCGAACATCCCGAACAGCCTGGAGACACACCAGCTTGGTAAAACGCGCGGTTTGACCCTTTTTAAGCTTGAGCAGCAACGTTTGTTCAGCGGTCGTTATATTCTTGCGGCCAATCTCAACACCCAGCTGGGAGGCGTAAGCAATGAGGGCCTTGCCCTCCAAGGTCTTGACGCAGAGGTAGCGCATCTGGTCGGTTTCAAAGACCTGCGCCAATTGAAAGTGCCGCTTGTTCCCCTCAGTCAGAACTCCACTGTTGGAAACAGAGTCGTCGATTCCACCCTTAACCGTAATCTCTGCGGCATGATCCAGCGGGGTGAAGCTTACCCGCATGCCGATGACCTGCTTGTCCGCCATGCTGATAAACCGCACCGATTGGTAATCGTACCTGCGCTTGTGGCGATCCTGGTAAACCGTGCGCCGAACCACCAACCCGTTTCTAAGATCCAACCAGCGCTTATGGCTGACAACCTTCATGGCCACCACGCCCACCTTCTCTCCTCCCACCATAAAATTAAACTGCAGCGGGTTGGGGAGGTTGACCAATTCAGGCTCCTGGGCGGTTATTCGGTCGTAGAGCCCTGCGATATAGGTTCCGGGGCGCGCATCGTAGGGAAGCTCTTCAAGGATGCCGCGAACCCCCAGGATGCCATTGCCCTGAGCAAAGAGGGTCTCCTGTATCCCTTGGCGCTGCTTGTCCCATTGCTCTTCGGTGATCAGCCAAGGGTTGCCGGAAAGATAATGGGTACAGCCGTTTGTCATTGAGAAATAAGCCTCTCCAACATTGCAACATCCACTTCACTTAAATCCGCCACCACCTGATCGGCCTGGGCAAGTCGCTGGGGCTGGCCGTATCGATCCACCCCCACACAGCGCATTTTTGCCCGCTTGGCTCCCTCCACACCCAAGACAGCATCCTCCACAACCACAGACCCTTCTGGGCCGACACCCAAGCGCTCAGCCGCCATCAGGAAACATTGGGGATCAGGCTTACCTTTGGTGATTGCATGTCCATCTACCACGGCGTCGAAACGATCCAACGCCCCGATCTTTGTCAAGATCGGCACGCAATTCTTGCTAGACGAGATGGCCGCCACCTTGATCCCCTTTGCCTTCAAAGCCCCTATTAAGGAAAGGGTAGATGTATACACCGGGATCGGCTGGCTCTCCAAGAATTCCAAGAAGAAAGCCTGTTTGCGGTTAGCCGCCTTTTCTAGGGCCTCGCCCGTCAAATCCGTTAAGATCGCCTTGGCACCGTCGAGGCGCGGGATCCCGTCCACCTTGGCCTTGTAATCTGCAAAGGTAAAAGCAATCCCGTACTCAGCAAACATCCGCTTCCAAGCTTCAAAATGGATCGGGACGGTGTCCACAATCACCCCATCCATATCAAAAATAACGGCTTGTAACTGCAAATCTCCCTCCAGGGATACTGCCTTTAAAGTGCGTAGCTGTGGTGCAAGTACGCAAGGCGGGGTCGAGCTAGATAATCTATTTTACCACGCAGCCAAGCAACTTCCTACTACACTAACGCGGTTGCTTATCCGGAAATTGGAGCAAAGAACTTGAGGATGCCCAACAGGATGAGTACCACCCCGCCAATCCGAAGCCACTTGGCTTTTTTCTCCCCCAGCTTTTCCTTGTTGTGGGCCGAGAAGTACAGGGCGTAGGCTCCAGCGGCAATCATAATCAGCTTGTCCAGTACCGCACCGATCGCTTCAAACATGGCAGGGTTCTTCCTCTATAGCGCAGTGGTGAATCGGGTCGAGATACTTCTGATTTCGCTCACAAACCGTTGGAGTTGCGCGGGGTGCACAAGCTTGGCACCCTTACACATCACCAGCCAAGCGCCCTTGCCTTCGATCCACCAACCCGGCTGCCCCCCCAAGAACTGAACTAAGCCTAGCTGGAACAGCTCTCGAATGGCCGGCTCATCCGGACCCTCCAAGAGGTAATGCTTGGCAAAATCCTCTGAGGATTCAAAGTGTATGCCGCTTCCCTTGTCCTGCTGCGCATATGCCTCGGTTACAGTGCGCAGCGAAAACTCAGGAGCCCGTTTCTCGGTAAAGGCAATGGCTGCCACTGTCTGGACGCAGGTACGAGTGCTGGGACCCGTGCTGCTGGTGCACTCATAATCAAAAATAACCACCATCTGCCCTTCTATGGAACCGCGCAGGACATGCTTGATGGTTTTGCGATTTCCCCAGCGCAGCAGCAGGTGCGAGAGGGCCTCATCGACAAAACTCTCGTCTTCTCCGGCAAAAGCAAGGCCAGCACGCATGGCCGCATCCGAGAGAACCACCCCGCGCCTCTTTGCCTGCATCACTCTGCTTACCAGGAAGGCGCCGATAAAACCGCCCAAGAGTGCCAAAACAAACCAAAGCTGCATCGCTCTCTTACTCCCTCCTAACACCCGGTACCGGGTACAGTTGTTAACAGCTGTGGATAAGTGTACCCGGTACCATGGTTTCAAGCATTATCTTTTTTGAAAGGAGCGTCGATCCAATCCGCATGGCCCTGCTGCATGTCAAACCGCCACTTCCATGCAGCATAGAGGGCAGGGTAAATGATGAGTCCCAACAGAAAGGCTGAAAGAATCCCCCCCACCATGGGGGCTGCGATCCGCTTCATGACATCTGCGCCGGCTTCGTGCGCACCGGCCCACATGATCGGCAGAAGCCCCATGAAGGTGGTGCCCACTGCCATGGTCATGGGGCGCACTCGCTTGACCGCGCCGCTCATGACTGCCTCCTTAAGATCCTCGAAAGTCCTCAGCCGCCCTTCTCCTTTGCGCTCCTCATACGCCAGATCCAGATAGAGCAGCATGATGACCCCTATCTCCGCCGCCACCCCTGCCAAAGCAATAAAGCCAACACCGGCTGCAATGCTGAGGTTGTAGCCCAAAAGAAACATGAGCCATACCGAACCGATTAAGGAAAGGGGCACCATGAACAAGACGATGAACGTCTTAACGACCGAACGGGTGTTGAGGTAAAGCAGAACAAAGATGAGCAGCAAGGTCACAGGAAGCATCACCGCCAGCCGCTGCATGGCCCGCTCCATGTATTCAAACTGACCGCTCCATGCCAGGTAAAAGCCCGGAGGGATCTCCACCTGCTCGGCAATCAACGCTTTGGCTTCAGTGACGAAGCTACCGATATCCCGACCTGCAAGATCCACATAGATCCAGCCAGTCAGCATCCCGTTTTCATTTTTGATGACCGGCGGCCCTGTGGTCAGCTGGATATCGGCCAGCTGCCCAACCGGCACTTGGACCCCTGTCGGAGTAGCCACCAGGACACGCTTTAATTTCTCGGGATCATCCCTGAGCTCCCTGGCATAGCGAACGTTGACCGGATAGCGCTCGCGGCCCTCCACAGTCCAGGTGATGTTCTTGCCGCCTACCGCGGTTTCAATGATCTCCTCCACATCTCCCACTGTGAGTCCATACCGGGCCGCCTCTTTTCTATGGATGTCAAAGTCCAGGAAATACCCGCCGGTGACCCGCTCAGCATAGACCGAGCGCGTCCCTTTCACCTGTGGAAGGATCGCTTCGATCTGTTCTCCAATCTTCTGGATCCTGTCTAAATCCGGCCCGTAGATCTTGATGCCGATGGGCGTGCGGATACCGGTGGTGAGCATGTCGATCCGGGTCTTGATCGGCATGATCCAAGCGTTGGTGGTCCCAGGAAACTGCATGGCCTGGTCCATATCCTCAATGAGCTCCTCCCACGTCCGCCGCCTTCCCCGGGTGCCATCAACCGGCCACTGCTCATGGGGCTTGAGCTTGATCACGGTTTCCACCATAGACAAGGGTGCCGGGTCTGTCGCAGTGCGGGCCCGCCCCACCTTTCCAAAGACAGTCTCTACTTCGGGAAAGGACTTGAGCACCTGGTCTTGGGCCTGGAGCCATTCTCGCGCGCTCTCAATGGAGATCCCCGGCAGGGTGGTGGGCATATAAAGGATGTCCCCTTCATTCAACGGCGGCATAAACTCTGAACCGAGTTTCAAAGAGACCGGAACGGTCAGCAGAAGCAGGATCGCAGCAGCCGCAAAAACTTGTTTGCGCCAGCGCAGAACCCGCTCCAGCACAGGGGCATAGAAGCGCTTGAGCATTCGGCTGACCGGATGCTGCTCTTCCGGATGGATCTTGCCGGCCACCACAAAGTTGACCAGTCGGCCCAACCATTTGGGCCCTGCCACCTTCCGCTCCCTGGTGGGTTTAAGCAGCCACTGCAGTAAAACCGGCACCAGGGTGATGGCGAGAACCGCTGCAAAGAACATGGCGTAGTTCTTGGTGAAGGCCAGGGGCGTGAAGAGCCGCCCCTCCTGGGCCTGCAGGGCAAAGACCGGCATGAAGGAAACTGCAATCACCAGCAGGGAGAAGAAGATGGGCCGTCCCACTTCCTGGGCTGCGCGCAAGAGCACCTCAGCAACCGGCTCTGTGCGCCCTGTGCCTTCCCATCGCTCCAAGCGTTTGTGCGCATTCTCAACCAACACAATGGAGGCATCCACCATGGCCCCGATAGCGATGGCAATACCCCCTAACGACATGATGTTCGAGGTCAGCCCCATCCCGGCCATGGGGATAAAGGCAAAGAGGGCCGCAATGGGAAGGGTAACGATGGGAATGAGGGCCGAGCGGAAGTGCCACAGGAAGAGAATGATCACGAGACTGACCACCAACATCTCTTCGGTGAGCTTCCTTTTGAGGGTTGTGATGGAGCGGCGGATGAGATCCGAACGGTCGTAGGTGGTAACGAGCTCTACGCCTTCCGGAAAGGCAGATTTGACCTCCTCAAGTTTCGTCTTCACCCGGTCAATGACTTGAAGGGCATTCTCGCCGTAGCGCATCACGACAATGCCGCCGACCACCTCTCCTCTGCCGTTAAGCTCGGCGGCACCCCGGCGCATCTCCGGCCCGAACTGGACGATGGCGACATCACGCACCAGAATCGGTGTGCCAGTCTTCTCGTTGACCCCTATCGGAATCTGCTCTACGTCCTCCAAGGAGCGGATGTAGCCCCGCCCGCGCACCATATACTCTGTTTCGGCCAACTCAATGACCCGCCCTCCCACATCGTTGTTGGAACGCTGGATCGCCATGATGACATGCTTAATCGGAATACCGAAAGCCAGGAGCGCATCGGGATTGATATTGACTTGATATTGGCGCACAAAGCCCCCGACTGAGGCCACCTCGGCCACACCCGGGACTGATTCCAGCCAGTAGCGCAGATACCAATCCTGAAAGGTTCTAAGCTCCGACAAGTCATTGCGGCCGCTCTCATCCACCAAGGCATATTCAAAAACCCACCCCACTCCGGTGGCATCGGGGCCGAGTGTGGGATTGACTCCTTGAGGAAGGTTGCCGGTGATCTTGTTTAAATATTCGAGCGTCCGGGAACGGGCCCAATAGATGTCGGTACCGTCCTTGAAGATGGCGTAGACAAAGGAAAGGCCAAAGAAGGAGTAGCCCCGGACCACCTTTACCTTTGGAGCTGCAATCATGGAGCTGACAATCGGATAGGTCAACTGATCTTCCACCAGGTCCGGAGAGCGCCCGGGCCATTCGGTAAAGACGATCACTTGGACATCTGAGAGATCCGGGATCGCATCCAAGGGAGTGTTGCGGACCGACCACACCCCCCAACCGATGGCGACAATCGTCCCCAACAGAACGAAGAAGCGGTTTTTACTGCACCAGGCAATGAGTTTTTCAATCATGGCGATTAATGCTGATGGCCGCTGGCCGCAGCAGAAGAGGCAGCCCGAAGCCTGCTCTCAGAATCAATCAAGAAATTGCCGGAGGTGACAACGCGCTGACCGGCCTCAAGCCCTTCTACAACGGCATGGTAACCCTCTGCCCGAGCTCCCAGCTGGACTTCGTGGGGCACAAATTGTCCCTCGCCTGTCTCGACAAAAACGATCTGGCGAGCCCCGGTATCCATGACAGCGCTCTCTGGAACCGCCAGATGCTCTCCCAATGAGGCTTGGATCTTGGCATTGGCAAACATCTGGGGCTTGAGCTTGCCCTCGGGGTTGGGAATGAGGACCCGGACCTTGGCGCTTCGGGTTTTAGGATCCAAGACGGTATCGATGGAGCCGATGGTGCCGTGAAAAATCTGTCCCGGGAAAGCGCGCACCTCTACGGCAACCGGATCCCCTTCCCGGACCAGGGGCACCTCATATTCATAGAGGGTGCCGTAGAGCCAGACATCGCCGGGTCCATCCGCCAACAGCAGGCGCTCGTCGGGTCCACTCCCTTGCGCCAACTGCTCAATCTGTTTGTCATTCAACCCCAGCAACCGCAGCCGCAGCCGGGCAGAACTTACAAGTTTCTTGGCGCGCTCCTGAATCTCCGGGATGGTGCTTTGGCTTACGCTGCTAAACCCTTTGAGGGCGGCCAAATATTCCTCTTGGGCATGGTAGAGATCCGGATCATAGGCAATGAGCCCCACGGTGCTGATCGTTTTGGTGAGCGCACGTCTTTGAATGACCTCGGTCTTGACCCCGATAAGCTGTTGGCGTTGGGGGGTAATTCGAACCGGTGCATGACCTTCCGGCAAAGCGGCCTCTCCATGGCCCCCATGACTCTGATGGCCGGCCTGAGCCGCCTCTACGGCATGAGGCTCCTCTGGCTTGACCGGAACCAGCGTCATCCCACAGATGGGGCAATCTCCCGCTTGGTCCGACACGTAGGTCGGATGCATCGGGCAATGGTAAAGCGCTTGCTGCTGGCCGGAATGCATCCGGTGCGCTCCGGAATCATGTGAAGCGCGCCACCACAGCAAGCCAACCCCGGCCAATAGGACAACAAGCAGAACAGCTGTTAACCGCTTAAGAAGCGCTTTCATCGTTTCCCCCCTGCGCATTAAGATCCATTCCGACAGCGCGCTCGAGTGCCGCAAACTGCTGTGCGGTGTCCGTATAGGCGCGCCAGTAGGTCAGTTGAGCGTTGAGCCACACCCGTTCGCCCTCGAGCAGGTTCAAAAAATCAGACTCCCCTGCTTGATAGGCCGCCTCTGCGGCATCTAAGACCTGCTCTGCTTGGGGAATAACCGCAGTCTTATACAGGGAGACAAGATTCCGGGCCGTTTCCCACCGCACATACGCATCCGCCACTTCAAACTCCGCGGCATTCTCCAGTTGGCGCACCTGAGCCTCAGAGGAAGCGGCTTGGGCCTTGGCTTCATCTACGTTGGCACGCAAGCGCTTCTCCCAAATCGGAAGATTAAACTTAAAGGTGACGTTCCACGCATCGGTTCCATCATCCGCAGAGGAGGTGCTGCCTCCTCCGATGTCCATGTAATTGAAGCCAGCGGTCAAATCCGGAAAGCGCCGCCGCTTGGCCAGCCGCACCTGTGTCTCGTCCCGCCGGAGACGGTGCTGACCCGCAAGAACTTCTTGGCGGTGATCCCGGGCCATCTGCTGGAGCTCCTCCAAAGAAAAAGCAAGGGCCGGCAGCGCAAAGATGCTGGGGGAGTCCATGGGGGCATTCTCCGGGCGGTCCAATAGGGCGTTCAGCTGAGCTTGGACGGTGGCAGCCTGCTGCTTTAAGCTCAGCAACCGGTCTATCGCCCGAGAAATCTCCACCTGCGCCTTGGAGACATCCTGGCTGCGACCCCCATGGGCTGCGAAGTGAGACCGAGCCACCTGCTCCAAGTGCTCGAGCAGGGTCTTGTCCTGTTCAGTAATCTCGATGGCGTTGCGGATCCAAAAGAGCTCGTAATACGTCTGTTTCACCTGCGCGAGGATCTCCTGTTCGGTCGCCCGGTAGAGTTGTCCCAGTGCCTTGGCCTCTTCGGCAGCCACCTGGCTCCGATCAGACAACTTGCCTGGAAAGGGCAGCTTTTGGCTGATCCCGAAGGCTTGCTCCTGCGGACCAACCCGCGTCTGCACCTCTTCACCAAAATAGGTGTAGCTCACCACCGGATCCTCCAGCCAGCCGACCTGCGCACCCTTCTCTCGAGCCGCCTGCCACTGGGCTCTGGCCGCTTGAATTTGAGGATTGTTGTCTCTGGCCTCATCCAACAGCGCTTCAATTGAGCCCTTCTGGGGCAGAGGGGCCTCTCCCCCTGCCTCAGCCGAAACAGCTGGGGCGAAGGCCGCATGGGCCAAACCCAATAACGCCAGCGCCGAGAAGAACAATCGCATCACTGCACAAATCGGTGAATGGTTTCCATGAGTTCATCCACCTTCTGCGTTCCGCCGCGACCCTTGATTGCTTGGGAAACACAGTGATCCACATGGCCCCGCATGACCTTAAGGGACACCTCATCCACAGCCCGCCGGATGGCAGTCAGCTGCTGAATGATATCGATGCAGTAGCGCTGTTCCTGGATCATGCGCGCCACCCCTCGTACCTGACCCTCAATTCGATTGAGCCTTACCTCTACCCCTGTATGCTTAGCACCTTTTGGCATGGTCTCCTCCTATACTCACCCCCAGTATGCCATACTCCGGGGGGGTATGTCAAGTGCAAAAATAAAAAAGCCGGAAACACGGCTTGCTGCCAGTTGGGCGTTTTGGCTCGTTTTGCTAGCACCCCGTTAGCACAGGCCAGCATCCTTACTGAATAACCAGGGGGTACTCCATTTTCAAAAATACTTTCGCCTGAACCAAAGCGCGACGGCTACGAGACTGATCAAAATGGGAACCTCCACAAGTGGACCAATCACGGCTGCAAACGCTACCCCAGAATGAACACCGAATACCGCTACGGCTACCGCGATAGCAAGCTCGAAGTTATTGCTCGCCGCAGTAAAGGAGAGTGTGGCCGACTGGCCGTAAGAAGCGCCAATCTTCTTGCTCATGAAAAAGGAGATCAGGAACATCACGACGAAATAAATGAGCAGTGGAACTGCGATCCGAACGACATCCAACGGAATTCTGACGATGGTATCCCCTTTCAGAGAAAACATCACGACAATCGTAAACAGCAGCGCGATGAGCGTGATGGGGCTAATCGTCGGGATGAAGCGCGTCTCGTACCAAACCTTGCCCTTCGCTTTGAGTAGAACGAAGCGCGTCAAGGCACCCGCAAGGAATGGAATGCCCAGATAGATGAAAACGCTTTGGGCGATCTGGACAATCGTGATGTCGACAACCGCGCCTTGCAGGCCGAACCAACGCGGCAGGATCGTGATAAAAACCCAGGCGTAAAGTGAGAAGAAAAGCACCTGAAAGATCGAGTTGAACGCCACAAGCCCCGCACAATATTCCGTATCCCCTTCGGCGAGCTCATTCCACACGATGACCATCGCAATGCAGCGGGCGAGACCAATCAGGATGAGCCCAATCATATATTCCGGATAACCTCGGAGGAACAGGATCGCCAGCGCAAACATCAGGACAGGACCAATCACCCAGTTCTGGACCAGGGACAGGAGCAGGACTTTAGTGTTTTTGAACACATCGCCAAGTTCTTCGTATTTCACCTTGGCGAGGGGTGGATACATCATGAGAATGAGGCCAACCGCGATCGGGACATTGGTCGTGCCCACCTGAAACTTGCTCCAAAAACCAACGACCGGCGGATAGAAATATCCGGCTGCGACGCCGACACCCATGCCCAGAAAGATCCAGAGCGTCAAAAACCGGTCTAGGAACGAAAGTTGTTTCTTGCCGCATCGACTCATGAATCTCTCCTGTTAAAGACCGAAAGCATTCCCATGTGGGTTGGCGGTATTGCAACACAAAGGCGAAGCCGGCGACAGGAGTCGAACCTGCGACCCGCGCATTACGAAATCCCCTTGGTATTTTAACGGTCTTTGCTGGTGTTGCGTAATGGTTTCTGCTGGTAGGAGTTAGGGGAAAGTGGTTTTGCTGCTGGTTGCTGGTGTTTCAGGGTGTTTTGGCTTGTTTTGTTAGCACCCTGTTAGCACGGGAAGATTACCGCTCGGGCTGTCCTTCTTCCTTCTCTGGAGCCCTATATCGGGAAACTATTTTGGCGCCTTCCTTGTAGGCTTTATCGTGGTCAGAACTTATATAGAAAAGCACAGCATCCTCCATTGAGTGCTGTTCTGAACTACAAAAACTACAGTTTGGGACAATCACTGTCTTTGCGCAGTCTCTGCAGAGAATAAAAAGACTCCTAACTCCCTTCTGCCCGCGAGGGAAGCTTTTAAATGGGGAAAGTTCATGCTTCAGTTGCTCCCCTATTACGTGTCCCGAATCACTTTTTAGGAAGCGTTTTAACTTCTCAGCTTCTTTGACTTGAACTGCATCTTTTGAATCGTGGGCTGCTTGAAATTCGGGATGTTCGTGAACTGAGGGACAACCGCCCATTACCTGTTGGCGAAACGGGACCTGACCTTCTCAAGAAGATTCTGGTCAACTCGAATCTTCTTCTCAGAATCAAGCTCGATACCGTATTGCCTCTCCGCATTCGCACAGTAGTTGCTGTAGTGTTCTATTAAACGAGCAAATGGTGGGCAATTGTTGAGGATGAGTACATAGAAATCAACATTGACATCATTCTCACAAAATGCCAGAAAGTTATAGGTTTCTTTATAGCAATCTAGCTGGAATTTATCCCGGGCCTTGAGGTCTTTTAGTTTGGCAAGCGACATCTGGAGTTCGTTAAAGGCTTCGTAGCAGTGTTCGGAACTTTCACCTATTTTCCTGATTCGAATTTCCTGTTCCCAGCGCTTGACATCTTTTTCAAGTTGCTCAACGTCGATCTTAAATTCTCTTACCTTGCTCTTAACAGCCCTCTCTTGAACATTGAGCATGGTTGACACCCTCCTTTCTTCTGTGCCATGGAGACTTAGGTGGCGAATCCCATAGATAAGTATACCTGATGAACTATCGCGAGGAGCTACACGTATATTATATCAAAAAAGCCGCCGAGAGGAATCGAACCTCCGACCCGTCGCTTACGAAGCGACTGCTCTACCAAACTGAGCTACGGCGGCGTAAGGCTGATTATAGCGCGTGAGGGACAGCTAGAGCCAGATTAGGATCCGATGCGCTTTCTGACTGGAATAATTGCGCATCTAATTTCTCCCCTGCCCCAGCTTGTGCTTCCGGAAGGAGATGTCCATATCTGTCTAGCGTTGTTTGAATAGAGGCGTGGCCAAGCTGGCTCTGGATAAACTTGGCGTGAAACCCTTGAGCAATAAGAAGGGCAGCATAGGTATGCCTGAGATCATGAAAACGAATCTTCCGAAGCCCGGCGCCGTCCAGAGCTGGCTCAAACTCTCGCCGAATCAGATTTCGGTATTGGATAGGGGTTCCTTTGGGGGTACAAAAAACAAGCTCGTGTGGGCTTACGGGACACCGAAGGCGGTGAAGTTCGAGTGCCTCTCTCAACTTGGGGGACATAACAATGGACCTTTTAGAGCGTTTGGATTTGGGAGAGGTAAACCGCCAAAGCTCGGATCCTTCTTGGCCAAACTCCTCAGCTTCCCGTTTCCGATACCAGAAAATACTGCGTTGGACATAGATCCGATTGGCGTTCCAGGCAATATCTCCCCACTGTAACGCCTGTAGCTCTCCCACCCGCATCCCAGTAAGCACCCCTGACAAAAACAGGGTTCTATAAGGTTCATCAGAGTGTCTCAGCAATAAGCGGATCTCGTCGGGCGAAAGATAGGCCATTTCTTTCTGCTCAACCCTGGCATGTTTAATATCCTGGGCGGGATTCTCCCGTAGATACCCCCATTGCTTGGCACACTTCAAGATATGCTTCAGAAGAACCAGTGTTTTGTTAATTGTTGCAGGAGCGTTTGGCTTTTCTCTGATCGATTTTGCCATGTACGCCTGAATCTGATCCGGAGCGATGTCCACCAGGCGTTGCGAGCCAAAGACGGGATCCAAATGCCACCTGACGATGCCTCGGTATGCCCTGTAGGTAAGGGGCTTAACCCGGGCAGAAACGTAGTCCTTGAGCCATCTCCGTGCGAAGTCGTCGAAGGTGATGTGCCGGATTGACCGGTAGGAGCCGGAATGAACCTGAGCCATGATCTCGGCCAGTCGTCTTTCAGCAGTTTTCTTGCTTCGCCCAACCGCCTCCCACTTCTGACGTTTACCGACTCGGTAGGTAATGGAGTAGCCAGCCCGCGGGTGCTTGCAAGATCCCGAGGATTTGTTGCCACACTTGCGACACCGCCAGATGATACTTCCCTGTGCCATATCAATGGTCTCCTTGGCAATCAGAGAAAGTATAACATAAATAGTCCCAGTTGGGACTTATTTCTTCTTGGAAGGGCGCCCTTTCTTTCTGGGGAGAGACAGATACTTCTTCAACGATCCAGCACTGATTAACCAAATATCTCCTGCCTTCCGCCCATCTATCTTTCTCGAAGAAGCTAGGCGGACAAGATGTCGGCGGGAAATGCGGAAGCGCTGCTCTGCCTCTGGTGCTGTAAGTACCAGGCGAATAGGGGAACGAACGTTCATAGCTGTTATGATACGTCATCTTCCGCGCAGTTTCCATCAGCCCCGTTCCTACGGAAGAAAGCCAGGACCTCCTGCGGATCGAACCTCACATACTTACCCACTTTGATGAATGGAATGGCAGACGATCCCAGCCGAGTACGCTGATAAATCCAGGTAGCTGGAACACCTAAAATCCGGGCCAACTCCTTCACATCTATCCATCTTTCCATCATCGCCTCGCAGATCTTTTCCGAGTGGCTCCTTCTGGTGAACGGTATGTTCTATCAGGAGCAAGAAGTTGGCTGAGGGTTTGGCTCATGGTTTCTTCTCTCTTGGCTCTCACTTTGAGATCAGGGTCTTTTATAGTTCGGGAAACGCTCGTTCTCTGTCGGAATTTCTCGGCACCCTTGTGGGGTGGTTTTTCTGACACACACCTACTCGCATCCCTTCGCACCCCCTTTTGGAGATATGTGACGGAGTTTTTCCGCAGCATATCGATGGACAGAGCGACCTGATAGTATCGGATGAAACCCCGATCTGTATTTCTCCACCAGAATTTGACTAGCCCACATTTCGCCAGGAAGGTACATGCTTCGCCGATCGTGTCCCGGCACAATCCCGTTTCGTGTTCGATTCTCCTCCTGCCAATTCTGCCGTTTCCTGTCGTCCAGTTGGCATATTTCTGGAGACAGGAAAACACCAGGTAAATGCTGCCCCCTTTCCTCTGCATAAAAATGCCAGATTCCCAAACCCAGTAGGGGATGCGAATGGTTCTTTCGTGTGGCTGTTTTCGCAATTTTTCCTCATCTCCCAATGGGGTATTCTTACCGTTCAAACACGTAATCCTTGAGGGTTCGGTAGGCGTCCGTCAGCTTTTTGGCTTCAATCCGCCCACCGTTGTAGAACCCCAGGGCAATCTCCCTTGCGCTAAATCCTTCAAAGATAACTGAGACCTTTCTCCCCTCCCGAACTTTCCCTGTAAGCTTCAGCCCCTTGCATAAGCAGAAAGCCGCCTCATAAAGATTTTGGGTGGTATGAACTTCTGGTGGACTTATTTGGGAGTGCACTCTTTGGTCCTCATTTATCTCCCTTCTTCTTAAAAAATAAAAACCCGCAATCAACAGTTTTTCCGTTGTGCGGGTTCCACTCTAGTTAAATGTCACCTAGAACTCTAGGTCGAATATGTCAGAACATTTGAATAGGTCCTAACTCATTTCTTTAGAAGCTCTTATGTCGCGCTTGGCTCGCTCAAGATAGCTGTCGTAGTTCAAATACGAAGGGGAAATTTCTGCCTTACTCATCAGCTGCTTACGGATGAAACTGTCTGCGTGACCCAATTTCCTTAGGATGTAAGCCTGATAGCGGCTAAACTGTGAGTCCATGCGGGGCTTACCTCGCTTAATCTTGTAGGCACGCCGAACTCTTTTGAGATGATCCCCGATTATTGCCTGTATCACACCGATTGGCCGGGTTGGATCAATGGCATATACAATTCTCTCGGGCGCTCCCGATAGCTGTTTCCGACGAGCAAGGGACATCCTTGGTGACGCGTTGAGTCCATCTTCTTCATATGTGCGAGTCAACTCTGTGTGGATCATCACCGCGTCCGTCCTAAATGCTGCCGTAAGCATCGCGGTGAAAGCAGAGGATGGCCAAGCAATCTTGGGATCATCCAAGGGATAGAAACCCCAGAGCTGCGTTACATGTTCTCGAAATTCGTCCTTGGGCTGTTCAGAGGTAAGAATCGTTTCGCCAGGAGGTGGATAAGGAGGTAGAGAGGCTCTGTGTTTACGCATTTTCATGAAGTCTGCCTTATATTCCGGCAACTTTCTGACCCAGTTCCATGTTTTTTGGATTTGTTGGGTTATTTCTCTAGAAGTATAAACTTTGACTGCCACAATCTCTCCTCATCTGGTGAAACAAGCGTGGAATTACTGTGTACCCGAGTAGCGCAAACCGTTGCCCACCGCCCCTATCGCATTCTCATCAGAGGCCGAACCCGCTACAAGCTCCTCCAACGTAAGACCACTGCTGTGCTGCAGCTTCGCCGGCATCATTTTCTTGACGATTTCGAGTGCTACACGGACTCTGGCCGCTTCGCTCACACGTTGGTTGCTCAAGTAGCCTAGGACGATAGGAACGGCCCGGTCCCAGAGCTTTTTACTGTCCCGTTCTTTATCCCATGACTTGCGCCCTGATCGGCCTTTGATTCCAGCCATATTAAAATCCCCTAACCACTATTGTATCGTGAAGTTACGCCGAATGCCCAGACTTATGTCTACTTCTTGTATAGCGCGCTGGGCTGCCGTTGGGGGAATTGTGGCCAGCTTGGGAAGGCCGCGGGCAAGAAGAAAACGCGGGATGGCCCTAGGGATCTGCGCTTAGGGGACCCATGAATGGAAAGCTCCTAGGAGAATTAAGGCAGGCGCGACAACCGAAGGGGGCGAAAAAGTCCGCCCGGAGGAAATAGCGAGTGAGGGGAAGGTGGTGATCGCTTAATGCGATCTATTCGATCTTTTCGTCGTCTGGGTGCGGACCGTCTATCAAAAGGTCATTTAGCTTTTCTCCGCCATATTTGCGAACCCACTTGTGCCACTGCAGACTTGCCCTTTTATGTCCCTTCGAGAGACCAACAAACCACGCGGCGAGCCCAGCCGCGATCATTCCAAGAAACTTGTCGCTGGCTCCGTCCCCTGCCAATTCGAGACAAACACCGAATCCGATCACTGCGAGAATAACCAACCCCCATTTGAAGATCGTGACCCACTCACGGGTTTTTTCTTCTATTTCGCTGGATCGGTGCTTTCCCATCTTCCGAACGAAACCACCTTTCCGTCTTTCAGTTCAACGTAGTAGGGGGTCGAAAAACTCCCGCCTTCATAGAGATCGTAATTCATGTATTCCGTCTCATCTTGCAGACCCCTCCCGGCCGGCGGACCGAGGATCTCAACCGCCTGCGTTCTCGTCATCCCGATTTCAAGCTGATGTGTCAAGCGGGCAGACCTAGCGCACCCAACAATGAAGATTGCGACAGCCAATATGTAAGCAACTCTGCCCATTTTCTCTTCTCTGCCTGTGCACCCCGCATAGCCACCCCACGCTAGCCCTGCATCTGGGGACATATATTAACACGGTGTCGTGGTACCGTGGTGCCTTAAACCGTGCTCCTCGAGAATGGGGGTATGGCTATTCCGCGGATACGGTTGCAGTTTGCGCAGAAGCTCCGACGACTGCGTGCGAAACGAGGACTGACGCAGGAAGCGATGGCGGAGAAGGCAGGGATGGATCCTCGGTATTACCAGAGACTTGAATCAAAAAAGCCCGGTGCCGTCAAGATCGATACGATCGGCAGGATCGCGGCGGCCCTCAATACGGCACCCTCCGAACTGCTTAAGTTTTAGTCGGCGCGACCCTCTTGTTCAACTCAAAACAAAGGCGGAGAGCTGTCGGCTCCCCACCTTGGAGATTCAACGTGTTTTTCGTGGTCTTCACCTAAAGCTTAGCATCAGGTGGAGGTTCCAATCGAGGCAATGCTTGCCTGATCACTTCTTCGCCAACTACCTTGACGCATTCATCCCGCCCCAGGAGGTCAAGAAGCCGTTGAATCGCCCAGTCCCGCAGTTCCTGATTATCCCCTTCCAGATGCGTGCGGAAACCGTTTACATCATCCTCGATTTCTCTTAGGACCTCTTTGCGAACAACCTCACGGTACTTCTCTGCCAACCGCGTCAACCATGCTCGTGCGCGCGGAGGCGTCGAAGGATCGTTGACAACTTGGAGGATGTCTTGTCGGCATCTTCCGAGGTGTACTGAATGCTCTCCTTTAATCATTGACCCGACGTGCTCAATCCCCGAACTCAGATATGCTAGGACATCTTCGTTCTCCGGATAACGCTCAAGGAGATGTACAGCGATGGGCCAAAATCCGGGTCGCGCTGCAGTCAAACTCCTAGAGATAATCTCTGCCATTTTCTCGTCTTGATCAGAAAATTCCATCAAGAGTCCACCATCCTCGACCTGATCTAGAATCTCTTGGAGATCCCAGCTGAGCCGAAAGCTCAGCGCATCAGTATCGAGACAAAGTCGGAATAACATGGTCAGAGCTTTTCGGCGATCTGCCCGAATTAATGCTTCCCAGGCGCTCCGTTGCTGAAACTGGTCGACAGGATTCCAGCACTCCTCCTTGTGGTCGGTTCTGAGGAGATCTTCTGTCAATTTAAGCCCCCTGACTGGATCTTGCGCAAAGAGCTTCGCCGCAAGCTCATCATAATGCCAAGCATCTCCGTGCCTAGCAATGGGACGCTTGGCTTCCAGGGCCCTCCAGCAGAGCTCCGCCAGACCACCCGTCAAAGATCGTCCCAAGTGCCTCCACATTCCAACCATGTCAATGGCTGCCGCCACACCGCTGAAATCTGGACGTGCTATCGCTGTTACCAAAACACAAAATTCTTCATCGCTCAAGGGTTCCATCCACCGACCACCCATCAGAGCTCCCCTGACATGATCCGGTGTGACTTGCCCTGCATCCAGTAATTCCGTGGCACGCTCAACAGATCGCCGATCTGCAGGAAGGTAGCTAGTTGCCCATAGCACCGCGTAAGGATGAAGCACCCCCTGACCATAGAGCGAATCGATCAAATCGACGATCTTCGGATCGTGTATTTTCTGCCCTGAGCAATAACTGGCGAATGCGTAGGCCCCCGTATCTGTGCGTCCAAGTTCCTGCATTTTGGCCAACCACTTCTTCCCAGTATCATGTTGTCCAAGTTGGGAAAAAAATTCCATCGCCTTCTGGGCTTCTGGACCGCACAGCCACTCAATGGTCCCCTTATCCAACTTCGCAGGATTAGCTACGGCCTCCTGGGCCAATTGACCCAATTCTTGCTGGTAGCGGTATCGCCTGCCCCTCCCCGGCTCCTCGCCATCATCCTCAAGCAGCCATTGCCCAGCCCATCGCCTAACTCGGGTCGAAAATGAGCTCTCTCCCAACAGCTGTATCAGTTGATTCAAATCCGCTACGTATTTTTCAAGTTTTTGACGGTTCACTCTCTCGCACCCCTTCCTTGAATAACCGATCGCGGAATACATCACGAGCAAGACGGATCGCTCGCGTAACCTCAGCAACCTCGAATCGCCCAGGACATTCCGTCACCTCCCGAACAAGCGCTCGGAGGAGTTCGATCCCCTCATCGGGACGGGCTTGAATCGTATACTCAGCAAGCACCATGGGCAGCTCATGGCGAGCCTTCTTGCTCACCTGGACATCCTCATCGTTTGACAAATTTAGCATGAGCCTAACCACACCATCCAGATAACGCCACATGTCTCCCCAGGTCATCGAGGGGCAAGTGTCCAAAGGTTCATATGATTCACTTCGCCTAAGGAAATATGAACCCATCCGATCAAACGCCCCGCTAGCTGCCTTGACCACTAAAAAACGCTGCATCAGCGGATACGATGGCTTACAAAGCTCCTGCAAGATAGCCAGTCGGTCATCGAGCAACAACGGCACCTGCGGATGTAGCGGATGGAAAGCTGGACAGAAGAGGCTGTTCGTACTGCTCAACCTGGTATTTTCATCGGGCTGCGCGAAAATACAAGAGAGACGTAGCGCTTCTGCCGAAGTTCGCCTCCTGAGAAGCAGTTGGTTGATAATCGAGACAAACTCCTGTCGAGGGCCATCTTCTATCTTTTCAACTTGGTCTGTCGAAAGCGGCTCTACGTGTTGCTTCAAAACGGCGAGGACCCGCTCTGGAACAGCACCTGCGATCAGGCGAAGTACCCGTACACTCCTCAAAAGCGCAGGCAGACTACTAAACAAACCGCGGCTACCAAACAATTCGTCCCAGAACGGCCCAATCTCCTCACTTTTCAACGTATTGAGGCGGCGCAGGAGCCGCGTTTGAGCAGGCGATTGGAGCCGCACAAAGAGTGCCAGTAGCGCTTCGGGTTTTTGACAAAACAGCCGCGTGCATAGGCGAGATGCCAAGATGGGCAGTGATACCTCTACAAAAACGCCATTAACCTTCAGGAACCCAGCTTGTTGAAGTTTACCAACCGAATCCAAGACTTGGCCCACATCCAGATCGGGCGCAAAGAACTCACGGATGATTTTAGTTTCAGCCACAAACGACCCTGCCACACCCACTTGGGACAGTGCCGAAAAGAGCTGTAGAACACGCAAGCGCTGTTCACCCAACTGCTTTCGGACTTGACCTTCGAATCGAACACCTACCTTTTCGACAAGTCCACCTACCTCCCGTGTAGTAATATCCGTCTCAGCGGCAGCAAGAAGAACGCTGGGGTTTCCTCCTGCTTGCTCAACAATCCACGTCATCAACCCATAGTCAAATCGTTTGCCCGCTGCCTTCAGGAATTCCTCAGACTGCTGGAGACTCAGAGGCTCTAGCTTATGGACAAAGATGCGTTGATCGGTTCCGAACGCGGGGAGGAGTGCGTCTGAAGCCGTGGGGAGCGTGATAATGACCTTCACGTGTGACCGCGACAGAGCTTCATCAATGAACGGCCTGACGTCCTCCTCCGCTGAATCTTCAACCACAACTATGACATAAGGGCCATCTCCCTCAAATTTTTCAAGATTCCCAGGTCTAACAGACTGAGGATCATCAACAACAATCGTTCTCAAGAGTTGGCTCCTGGTTGCTTCAAGGACGATCCGAGATTTACCGATTCCTGGAGACCCAGCAAGAACGATGGCTTTCACGGAGGAATTTTCGATAGCCCCCTTCAATTTCGCCAAGTCCCCCTCTCGCCCTATAAGAGGGATCGTTTGCCATGGTTTGGCCCTCTCGTGCTTCTCGGCAAATCGATGCCATGAAAGACACTTTGATAAGGAGAAGAACGAGGAGCGCAAGTACGGAATGCTGTTAAGCATCGGTGCCAACTCAGCCGAACCGATCACGGCAACTTTCACTTTCACGCTTTCAGGCTCCCCATACCCTTCCCTCACAGCTTCTTCAAGCCGTTTCTTATTCTTCGAATCGACATTGAAGTTAACGAAGAGGACATAGTTCTGAGGTTGAACACCTGTACGCTGTTGAATCTGCACCAAGGCCTTGCGGACCTTACTGCGAACGTCATTTATGACGTCACTCGGCTTTCGGCTGGAACAGTTTCGCACCTTGTACTGAAAAACGTTCAGGCCCTCTGTCAGCAGAAGCGTACTTGGCACCGCTCCATGTTCGATGTTGCGCTCCCAGGAAGCATCGATTCCGTCATCCGAAGCATTCACGTTCTCTGTAAAGTCGGGAGGAAAATTGGCCTGGCTACGAGCAGAAGCCCACGCCAGGGAGTTACACAATCGAGCAAAGTGTCTGGCAGACCATCTGCTGGTTTGGGACTGAATGTGGTCTCCGGAAATTGCGTCCCCTAGGGCAAGGTCCCTGATGATCAACCCGGTGGCTAGGTCGCTGTGCTTCCAATAAAGCGGCTTGGATACATGATAAAGAGGATGGCTGACATCCAAGGCATACTGCTTCTCTAAACCCTGCACAGATGAGACGACGAGACCATCGTCCTCCAGCTCGACAAGGGTCCTGGAAAGGTTGCCTGGATCGATCCCTAGCGCCCTTGCAAGACCACGAACAGAGCATTTCTGAGACGGGGTTGTGTGAAGATACTCCAGAGCGCGAGCACTCAGCCCTTTGACTGCTGGGTGTATCAGCTTTTTTCTATGTTGTCTTCTAGGCATCGGCATGTTGTATATTTTACAACACATTGCTAGTCTGTCAAGCAAAAAAGTTAAAAATTTTTGTAGCGGCTGGAATATCCTAAGGGGGCAATTTTACGTCGTTCAGCGCGGGTCGGGGTGGGTTTTGTTAGCACCATGTTAGCACGACACCAAAAAGGCCCCGAGGCATCAGCCAAGGGACCTTCACAACCTGTTGCAATACTTCAAGAAAGAATGACGCCGCTACTCAAAAATCCCTCGCCGACCCGCGCATTACGAATGCGCTGCTCTACCAACTGAGCTACGCCGGCTTGGAAAACCGGTACCGGGTACAATGTACCCGGTACCGCAATGCGGGTACCGCAATGGACTACAGGGCGGAGAGGACCTCTTTGAAGTGGCCGTCCACCGTGACCTTGGGGAAGACCTTGGAGATCTTTCCGGTCTCGTTGATCAAGAAGGTGGCCCGGTCCAGCCCCACGTACCGCTTGCCGTAAAGGGACTTCTGTCTCCAGACATCGTAGGACTTGAGCATCTCCTTGTTCTCGTCACTGAGGAGCGGGAAGTTGAGATCATGTTTTTGCTTGAAGCTGCGGTGAGAAGAGACCGGGTCGGCACTGACTCCCAACACCACCGCCCCGCGGCGCTTGAGCTGATGCGCTCCGTCTCGAAAAGCACAGGCCTGCCGCGTGCAGCCCGGGGTGTGGTCCTTGGGATAGAAGTAGAGCACCACCTTCTTGCCCCGGTAATCAGTGAGGTTGACGCGGCTTCCGGCGTCACTCAACAGGGTAAAGTCCGGCGCCTTGCGCCCAGCCTTGAGTGTAGTGCTGTTGGCGCCGTTGCTCTTCGATTTGGAAGTGGCTCGTTTCTTGGATGTCGTATTGCGCTTGCTGCTTGTTTTTGCCATGAGTCTCTCCTGTTTGTTCTTATTTTAATTGAAGTAAGAGTAGTCCAAAGGCGAGTGCCAAAGTCGGCAGGGTGATGGCCAAGCCTGGGGCCAGCCATCGGGCAAAGGTGATTTTTTCTTTCTCGCGCTCGAGCATACCGATGGCCACAATGTTGGCGGTGGAGCCAATCATCGTGGCATTGCCCCCAAAGGTCCCACCGAAGAGGAGTGCCCACCAGAGAAAATCAATCGGAAAGCCAGCCGTTCCCAAGTCAGCGACCACCGGCACAAAGATGGCCACCGCCAAAACGTTGTCCAGGAAGGCGGTTAAGAGGGCCGAGACGCCAAGGACCAGCCCCATCAAGACCCCCTGGCTGGAGCCGGCAACACCGGCTAAGCCCTCAGCCATCCGGTCGGTGACCCCAACGTACTGAAGGGTGCCCACCGAGGAAAAGAGCAGAAGAAAGAACATCAGCGTCCACCAATCGACCCGCCGCTCCACCAGCTCTCTGGCCTTCTCCCGGGTAATCAGCAAGGCCACCCCAGCCATAAAGAGGGGGACCCCCAAGAGCAGGGTGTTCTTGGGCAGGTGGAGGATGTGCTCCATCTGATGGTGGAGGACAAGCCCTGCAATGGTAAGGACAAAGATGATCCCTGCCTGCCGAAAGTCCTTGCGGTCGTACTGCTCAACGGTAATGGTCTCATCTTTGGTTTTTCGGATGTTCCGAACCAGCTCTCCCAGGGGCTTTCTGAAGTAGAGGTAGCTGATTCCGATGGTCGTCACCAGGCCCACCAAGGCAATGGGGGTCGCCCAGCGCAGGAAATCCGCAAAGCTCAAGCCCGCCCGCAAGGCAATCAACACCCCAACCGGGTTACCCACCACAGTCGCCGAGGAGCCGATGTTGGTGGCAAAGACGATCATGACCACAAAAGGGAAAGGGGGCAGCTTCAGCTTCCTCACCAGCTGAAGCGTTAAGGCAGTCATGAAGAGGATGGAGGTCACCTCATCCACCAGGGCCGCCGAGATAAAAGCCAGGCACATCATTGCCGGAAAGAGGAGCCCCGCCCGGTGGCTGACTGCGGCCAGCAATCGCTCCAGCAGAACATCAAAGAATTTCCGCTCCTCCAAGAAGCCGATGATGATCATCATCGCCACCAAGAAGAGGATGATGTCGAGATTGGCAAAGTGGATGAGGTTGGGAATGTCTATCAACTGGGTGGCCAGCAGACAGGTAATGCCGATCAAGGCAAAGGCCAAACGGAACTGCCAGTAAAAGAGGGTCCCCAAGATAAAGCAGGAAAAGATCCCAACTGCCATCACCTGCTGGGGGTTGAGCTGTGCGATCGAGGCGCGGGTGATGATGATCGCCAGTATTCCAAAGAACCACGGGAGTTTCTTCATGCAGCAACCTCGTCTGTGAGCAGGGTCACGTGGTTGTCTCGAACCTCCAAGAAACCCGTCCCCTCGCATTGAACTGTCGTGGCAGCCCCCTGGGGATCCCGATAGACCGCACGGCCTGTGGTCAGGGTTGTCACCAGCGGCGCATGGTTGACCAGAATGCCCAGGTAACCCATAGCCCCTTGGGCAATCAAAGAAGTGACTGGACCGGCAAACACCTCACCCTTGGGGGTCAGGATCTCAAGGCCAAAAGTTTTCTCGGTGTTTGTCACGGAGTGCTTGCCCCCTCCAGCTCCTGGCTGCGCTCATAGGCCTCCAGAACCTCTTCGATGGGGCCGGCCATGTAAAAAAGCTGCTCTGGAATATGATCCAGTTCGCCGGCTACAATTTTCTTAAAGCCGGCGATCGTGTCAGCGAGTCTGACATACTTGCCTGCCCGCCCGGTAAAGGCTTCGGCCACGAAGAAGGGCTGTGAGAGAAAACGTTGGATCTTACGGGCGCGGGCCACAATCTGTTTGTCCTCATCTGAGAGCTCATCCACCCCCAAGATTGCGATGATGTCGCGCAGCTCCTTGTAGCGCTGCAAGACACTCTGGACCGAACGGGCAACGGTGTAATGCTCCTCGCCCACGAGCCGAGGATCCAAGATCCTGGAGGTGGATTCCAAGGGATCCACCGCCGGATAGAGCCCAAGCTCTGAAATCTGTCGAGACAAAACTGTGGTGGCATCCAAATGTGCGAAGGTGGTCGCCGGGGCCGGATCGGTCAAGTCATCGGCCGGCACATAGATCGCCTGGACCGAGGTGATGGAGCCGCGCTGGGTAGAGGTGATGCGCTCCTGTAACTCGGCCATCTCGGTGGCCAGATTCGGCTGATAACCCACGGCTGAGGGCATGCGGCCCAACAGCGCCGAAACCTCGGAACCAGCCTGAACAAAACGGAAGATGTTATCGATGAAGAGCAAAACATCTCTGCCCTCTTCATCTCGGAAGTACTCCGCCATGGTAAGGGCTGAGAGTCCCACCCGCAGCCGGGCACCCGGCGGCTCATTCATTTGGCCAAAGACCAAGGCGGTCTTCTTGATGACACGAGAGGCATTCAGCTCCAGCCACAGGTCGTTGCCTTCTCGGGTGCGCTCCCCCACACCGCCAAAGACTGAAACCCCTCCATGCTCGGTGGCAACGTTGCGGATGAGCTCCATGAGGATGACAGTCTTGCCCACCCCGGCACCTCCAAACATCCCGATCTTGCCCCCCCTGACATAGGGGGCCAAAAGATCCACCACCTTGATGCCGGTCTCGAGGATCGTCTCGACTGGAACCTGCTCGGTAAAGGTGGGGGGCTCCCGATGGATCGGAAGGCGTTTGTCCGGTTTCGCCACCGGCCCCTTGCCGTCAATGGGATCTCCCAGGAGGTTAAAGGCTCGCCCCAAAGATTGCGGTCCCACTGGAACGGAGATGGGGGCTTTTAGGTCCACCGCTTTCATGCCGCGCACCAGGCCGTCGGTCGCACCCATCGAGATGCAGCGGACGATGTTGTTGCCCACATGCTGAGCCACCTCAAGGGTGAGATCAATCCCCTTGTCCTTATCTTGAACCTTGACGGCATGGGTGAGCTTGGGCAGGGCGCCGTCCGGGAATTGCACGTCGACGCTGGGTCCAATCACCTGAACAACGGTTCCCTCTGTCACGATTCCTCCCTTATTGCGAAGCTTGGGCGCCGCTGACAACCTCGATCAACTCTTTGGTGATGGAGGCCTGCCGCACCTTGTTGCGTACGAGTGTTAAACGATCAATCATCTCCGAAGCGTTCTCTGTGGCGTTGCGCATCGCCATCATCCGAGCACTGTGCTCGGAGCTCAAGGCTTCTAGGATCAGCTGCTTAAACCGCACCTGCAGGGAGCGGTTGAGCAGGGCATCGGTCAGTTCTGCTGTATTCGGCTCGACCAATACCCGCCGAGGCAAAGGCCCGTACTGCTCAGTCTCAACCGCCATCTCTATCGGAAGCAGGAGCTCGACTGTGGGCTTGAGGCGCAGGGCAGAGATAAATTGTGTATATGCCGCCCACCAAGTGGTGACTTCTCCTGTGCGATAGCGCGCTTCAATCCACTGCAGCAATTCAGCGCTCTGGTCGTGGTGGTATCGTCCGCTCCAATCTAAGATCGCCCGGATCGGTGTGACGCTTAAGCGCAGAAGGGCTTGATAGCCTTTCTTACCGATGGCAACCACTTGGGCTGAAGGATTCTCTTTGAGAAAATCCTGGGCCGTTTCAATGATCCGGTCGTTGTAGACACTGCACAGTCCCGTATCCGAGGTGATCACCACCAGGCCGACAGTGGACTGCGCGCCTTCGGTGCCAGGTGCAGATGGCTTAAGCAGCGGATGCGCAAGATTCGGCTGTGAAGCAACGTACCGCTTGGCCATCTCCTGGATGCGCTCAGCATAGGGCTGAAAGCTCACCAACTCCCCTTCGGCCCGGCGCAGCTTGGCGCCGGCTACCATCTCCATTGCCCGGGTGATCTTTTGCGTGTTCTCAACCGAGCGGATTCTTTGTCGGATTGCCCGAAGGTTTTCCATGAAGGGTCCTAGTGGGTACCCGGTACCAGCGTTGACTTAAACTTCTCGACTGCTGAGTCCAGCTTCTTGGCCAAATTGTCGTCTAACACCTGCTTGCTCTCAATCTCATGCATGAGCTCAGGATGCTTCTTCTCCAGGAAGATCAGGAGCTTTTCCTCAAAGGAGGGGATGCGCTTAACCTCGCAATCGTCAAGATACCCCTCGATCCCGGCAAAGAGGGCCACCACCTGATGGGCAAGTGGCTTGGGGGCATATTGACCCTGCTTGAGCACCTCCACCATCCGCTCGCCGCGGGCAAGCTGTTTCTGGGTGGCGCGGTCCAAGTCCGAGCCAAACTGGGCAAAGGCAGCCAACTCTCGATACTGGGCCAGATCCAACCGGAGACGCCCCGCAACCCGCTTCATCGCTTGGGTCTGGGCGTTGCCGCCGACGCGCGAAACCGACAACCCCACGTTGATGGCCGGCCGCACCCCGGAATAGAAGAGGTCGGGCTCCAAGTAAATCTGGCCGTCGGTAATGGAGATGACGTTGGTGGGAATGTAAGCAGCGATGTCTCCGGCTTGCGTCTCGATGATGGGCAGCGCCGTGAGTGAGCCTCCACCTTGTTTGTCAGAAAGCTTGGCAGCCCGCTCCAGTAAGCGGGAGTGGAGATAAAAGACATCCCCGGGATAGGCCTCGCGCCCTGGGGGGCGCTTGAGCAACAGGGAAAGCTGTCGGTAGGCCTGCGCATGCTTGGAGAGGTCATCGTACATGACCAGGGCATGTCCGCCGTTGTACAGGAAGTGCTCACCCATGGCACAACCGCTGTAGGGTGCTAAGAACTGCAGCGGGGCCGGATCTTCAGCGGTGGCGCTGACGATGATCGTGTGGTCCATCGCACCGTGCTTTTCCAGGGTTTGGCGGGCAGCAACCACATTGGAAAGCTTCTGGCCGATCGCCACATAGATGCAGACGACCCCGCTCTTGGCCTGATTGATGATGGTGTCCAGCAGTATCGCGGTTTTGCCGGTTTGGCGGTCGCCGATGATCAGCTCTCTCTGGCCCCGGCCAATCGGAATCATGGCGTCGATCGCTTTGATCCCGGTCATCAAGGGGGCCTTGACGGGCTGACGATCGATCACTGAGGGGGCATGCCCTTCGATCGGGCGGAAGTCATCGGTTACAATCGGCCCCTTGCCATCTAAGGGACGGCCCAGGGCATCGACCACGCGGCCCAAGAGAGCCTTGCCCACTGGTACCTGGGCAAGCTTGCCGGTTCGCTTGACCTGGTCGCCGTCCTTGAACCCCTGGTCAGAGCCGAGGATTACGGCTCCCACGGAGTTGGCCTCAAGGTTGAGCGCCAGACCCATGACGCCCCCCGGAAACTCCAACATCTCTCCGGCCATCACATGTTCTAGGCCATAGAGGCGGGCAATGCCGTCACCCACCTGAAGGATCACTCCGACCCCTTCGAGTTTGAGTTTGGTTTTGTAAGACTCCAGCTCCTGCTGGAGGATGGCGGTTACCTCTTCGGGTCGAATGCTCATGCCTTCACCTTTATGGACTTTAAATGTTCACGCAGATCGTTCAAGCGCCTCTGGATCGATCCATCCAGCAAAGTGGTTCCAATGCGCACCCGAACACCCCCTAGAATCTCGCCTTCTACAGAGCGCTCCAACACCACCTCTTGACCTAAGCGTTTGGTGAGGCCCTCAGCGATGGCATCGGTCTCAGCATTGGAGATGGGGTGTGCTGTGGTCACCTCTCCCCGGAGTGTTCCCTGGCGCAGCCGAGAGATCCGAATGGCCTCTTCGGCAATCTCCGGCAGATGATCCATGCGCCGGCGCTTAAGGAGCAAGCCCAGCAACTGCTGGGTCTCAGCGCCAATCCCCTCTGACCAAACCTTTTTGAAGAGCCCAGCCTTCTCTTTGAGTGCAATCTCCGGAGAATCCAAAAAACGTCTTAATGCCCTCGAGGCTGTGTAAGTTTCGGCGGTAACCTTAAGCTCCTCCAAACCCGCCTTGAGGCGCTCGCTGGAAGAGAGGGACAACGCTCCCTTGCGCCCAGAGGTCAAGGTTCCCACAAAGGCCTCGGCGTAACGCTGGGCCACGGTCCGGTCAACCACGGTCTGACCCCATGGCATTGACCTCCTGGATAAAGGCTTCGATCATCTTGCGATCGGTCTCTTCATCGAGGTGGCGCTCGAGGATCTTATGGTTGGCCTGGATGGCCAAGTCCACGACCTGCTCTTTGAGCGCCTCCCGAGCCTTGGCCACCTCGAGAGCAGCGGCCTCTTGGGCTTTCTCGAGGGTCTCGCGCGCATAGGTGCGCGCATCTTCCTCAATCTCACCGGCAACCCGACGCCCCTCTTGGACTGCCTCCTGGAGTTTTTTGCGCGCGGCCTCCTCTATCTTGGAGAGGCTCTCCTGGTACTGGACCTTAAGCTGTTCCAGCTCCTCTTTGGCCCGCTCGATGCTGCTGAGCTCATCGGCAATCCGCTTGGAGCGAGACTCCATGGCTCCTAACAGCTTGCCCCAGGCAAACTTCTTCAGGATCGCCAGAAGGATCAAGAAACCTAAGGCATGGACCAGGATCTGCTTGGGATCAATCTCCATAGAAACGCTTCCCGCTGAATGCTTGTACGAAAGGGTCTGACCCCTTCGTACAAATGTTTAGTGGATCCGCCCCTGCAGGATGAAGACCGTCACCAACGCGTAGATCGTCAAGGCCTCAATGAAGGCGCAGCCGATCACCATGCCGGTCTGAATCTTAGGTGCTGCCTCGGGTTGACGTCCCATCGCTTCCATCGCCGCAGAAACTGCCCGACCCAGCGCCGTCGCGCAGGCGATGGCAGCCAGGGCCAGCCCGAAGGGGAGCGCAAACCCCAGAACCACATTGGCTTCAAGTGCTGCTAACACGGTGTAGCCTCCTCTCTGAAATCGGTACCGGGTACACTTGCTAACAGCTGTGGATAACTGTACCCGGTACCGGGGTTTTATTCCGCGGGGTGCGGAAGCATCATGCTGATAAAGACCGCGCTTAGGGTGGCAAAGACCACTGCCTGTGCGGTCGCCAAGATGAGTCCCAGCCCCATGGCCATCAACTGCAGCAGAATCCCCATAGGACCAAAACCCACCGCCACCGCCAAGAAGGCATCCTCGGCGGTGATGTTAAAACCAAGCCGCATGGAAAGTGAGAGTGGCTTGACCAGCTCGCCAAACAAGTGGATAAAACCGATCAAGAGCCCAATCAAAACCATGAAGGCCCCCTTGGGCTCTCCCATCATGTGCGAGAGGTACCCCTTAAACCCAAAGGAACGAATCCCGGTGTATTGAATGTAAACAAAGACGCACAGGGCCAGTCCCGCGGTAGTGTTGAGATCCGCGGTGGGGGATTTCATGCCGGGGACAAGCCCCATCAAGTTCATGGCCCAGATGTAAAGAAAGAGGGTGCCGATGAAGGGCGCATAGTGGCGGGCGTGAGAACCCATGATCCCTTCAATAAAGCGGTTGAGCCCCTCGACCAAGATCTCAACAAAGTTCTGCCAGCCCTTTGGGATAAGCTCAGGCTTGCGGCTGACCAGACGGGCCAGAACACACAGGGCAAGAGCGGTGATGGCAGCAAAGATCAGATTCTCGTAGGTATGCAAAAAGCGGCCCAGGACAGTATCGGCGCCCACGGTCTCAGTTAGCCAGCTGACCCAATTGGCGATGTGGGGGATGCCGCCGTGGCCTGTCTCAGACATGAGAAGCCTCGACCGGCTGATCCAGCGCCACGCAAGCTGCGATCACAGCCAAAACCACGGTAAACCCTAAGGCAAAGGAACCCACCCCAACCCAGCCCGACCAGAGGAGGGCAATCGCAGCAGGATAGAGCAGGCCGAACTTGGCCGCCAAAAGAAGGATGAGCCTTCCCTTGCGCCGGCCATCGCTGCTTAAGAGCCAGCGCATCAGCCGCTCCAGCAGGAAGACATTGACGCTATTCCAAAGGGCGCCGCAGGCAAATCCGATGGCTGCTGCCCGACTCCAAAAAAGGCCGATGGGCGCGGCGCAGAGGGTCGCAACTAAGGCAAGGATGAGCCCTTTCTGGATCGATCGTTCAGTCGGCATCAGACTCCTTTTGTGCGTAACGGAACAGCCGGATGGTCTCAACGAAGGCTGCAACCAGCCCCACCACAACCAGGATCAAGACCCCCCAGGGGTCGGAATTCAAGCGCTGATCCAGGAAGCGGCCCAAAAAGAATCCGACTGTCGGCCCCCCCACCAGGACTAAGGGGATGGAGATGTAAATTCCCGCTTGGCGTACCAGTTGGATGAGATGGCGCTCAGATTGCGGAGAAGCCAACGATAGTCTACCTTCTGTGATAAGAAGCGGTGAGAGGTACTTATCTATTATACGAGGCCTTTGCACCTAAGTCAAAGCCCCCCTAGGGGTTTGAGGTTGGCCATGTCAGCGTCGTGCTATAATCAATTCCTATGGCGGTCCCGAAAATACGACTGGTCAAATCCAAGCTGATCTACAAGGGGAGGCTTGCTACCCTCTCCCTGGACACCTGTCGGACTGCCGAGGGCCACCGCTTCTTCAGGGAGACCATCCAACACCCCCCATCTGCGGTGATTGTCCCCCTTTTACCGGGCAAGAAGGTCCTCCTGATCCGGCAATTCAGGCATGCGGTGGGCAAAACCATCTATGAGATCCCGGCGGGGACCCGAGAGCCCGGGGAATCCCTCTTGCGCTGTGCCAAAAGGGAGCTGGCCGAGGAGACCGGATACTCGGCTGCCGCCTGGAAGCGGCTGTGCCTCTTTTATCCGGCCCCCGGAATCTCAATGGAGCGGATGGTCCTCTACCGGGCCTTGGGGCTTAAAGCCATGAAGCGCCCAGCCAAGAAGGACAAGGACGAATACATCGCCACAGAGGCGGTGACAGTGGCGCGCGCAATGCGGCTCATCCGAGACAACCGAATCATCGACGGAAAAACCTTGCTGGGACTCCTCTGGGGACTGGGAAGGATCCGCTGGACACCCTAAGATGAATCCAACCACTGAGCTTTTAGAGAAGATCGAGACCCTCTGCAGGAAGGACAAGCGGTACAAGGTCGAGGCTTACCTTTTTGTCTTGGGGGGCCTGCACTTTACCGTGACTCAAATGCCCAAGCCTCGTCATGTGACCGGCAAGGAGCTCTTGGAGGGGATCCGCCTCTATGCGGTCGAGCAGTTCGGCCCCTTGGCGATCCAGGTCTTTGAGCACTGGGGGGTCACCACCACTGAGGATTTTGGCCGCATCGTCTTTAACCTGGTGGATGCCAAGCTCTTGGGCAAGACCGAGGAGGACTCTTTGAGTGACTTCAAGGAGATCTACGACTTTACCTCGGCCTTTGACCCCAAGCCCCTCTTTAAGCTGGCCGAGGAGTAATTGCTTCGCCGGCCCCGCCGGGCCCTTATCCCTTTCCCATCCGGACCGCCAGCCACCTGCCCATCTGCCGCAGGCCCTGCGCCGTCAGGATCAATAAAACCGGCTCGACCGCCCACCGATGCCGAGTCTCAATGTAGGCGAGGCTCTGGATTGCGGCGATCGAAAGCATCAGAAGAATCGGCAACCACTTGCCGCTGCCTGCCGCAGCATCCCTGAAGAAAGAGCGCGCCCCCAGCAGCGCACCGGCCAGCACCAAAAGATAGAACAGCTTGTATAACAGAAACCAGAGCTTCGGATACAGCAGTCCCGCCTGCGGCGTGAACCACCAGAAGAAATAAAACTTCTTGGCCGTCCTAGCCAAAAACCCAATGGGGTGCTCAGCCACATACCCTGTGGCCTCTTTCCAAAAGAGCTTATTCTGTCCCATCTCGTCGAGGCGGAAGATCTGCTCCTTGAGGGCCGGATCAGCCAGATTGAAGATATCTTCGCGCTCCGAGGATAAAGCAGAACCTGAGAAGTTCTCGTTGTTGCCCAGCCAGAAGACATAAGGTGTATTGGAGCGGGTCAAAACAAACTCCCCTTGCACTTGGTAATTCCTGAAAACCCAAGGAGCAAGCACACACCCCAGCACCGCGACAAAGAGCAGGGTGCGGCGAGCAGCGAGCCCAAGACCCATCTTGCGTACGCGGAAGATGTAGACAAAGGCCAGAGGCAGGAAGACCAGCGCTGTCGGTCGAGTAAGAGCACATACGCCGCTCACCAGTGCCGCCCCCACCCAATCCCTCAACCGAAAGTGCTTAAGCACCCGGAGCATCATCAAAAGCACTAAGCTCATCCCAAGAGCATCCAGGGTCAAGGGGTGGAGCTTGGTGGCATAGACAATCAGCCCTGGATGCAGGGCGACGAGGGCCGCGGCCAAAAGGGCTGCCTTGGGTGAAACGATCGCCCGAGCACAGTGATAGATCACCACAACCAGCCCCGCCGACAAAAGGGCCTGGACCACCTGAAGTGCTAACACATTGTGCTTGGTCAAGAAATAGATGAATGCCGCCAGGGCCGGGTAAAGGGGCTCGCAGTAAGAACGATATAGGGTCCCAAGGTGCGGATAGACAAAGCCATTGCCCTCAAGCAGGTTGGTGGCGATCACCTCATACTCCCAAAACTGAGGGGGGATCACCGCCAGCGCCAAGAGGCGCACGGCCAAGGCCAGAGCGAAAATAGAGACAATCCAAAGGCCCCAGCGGGATTGCGCAACGGCTTGAGGAGGTGCGGTATCCATAGGACCTAAGTATCACCACTTCTGTCGGACCCGTCAATACCTATCCATTCTGGATTCCCCCTGCTCCGTACGTTAATATACATAAAGTTGGTTATTTTCCTTGTTTTTTACCCCCTTTATAGGCCATACTTTCCTTATATGGTACATCATACGATGACACGCCCATTGGCCTTCCTGCTGGCCCTCCTGATTGGTTTGCCTGCCCCTGCTCTCCTGGGCAGCCAGGCACTGGCTGCGGAGCATGGTGCGGCTTCCTCTAGCCGCAGCCATCATCTGCGCCCTTCCATTGAAGAGCGGGTGGAGGCTGATCTCGCCTCCGGCCTGGAGGAGGGGGCTGAGGATCTCGCAACCATTCTTGAGGTGCCGACAATCCAGCAGCTGAGCGCAATCCCCCTCGAAAGAATCGGAGAGGCCTATCTGCTGGATCCCAGACCGACAACATCCGATTTGAAAGATCAATTTGAGTCTGCCCAGCGGGAGCTCTGGTCGGTTGGATTCAAGCACCGGGAGGCCCCTCATCTTGTCGTCGGCGTGGGCAGAGAGATTAAAGCGTCGGGGATAACCCATTTCTTGGGCAAGCTGTATTCACGGACAAGACCGACCTCTGTGAGGATGCTTCACAAACATCCCGTTCGCTCAGCAATCCCGTCGCACAAGGATTTCAGCGGACTCAAGGAGTGGCGTAAGCGATATGGAAAAAGCGTTCGGCGGCAGCGCAATTGGATCAACGGCGCAGACAACGGCATCCAGCGCTTTGTGGAGTACGGACACCGGCGCTTGTGGCGCATATTCTCATCCAAGAAGCTACAGGCGCGGATCTGGAGGGGCGGTCCCAAGAAACCCGCCGAAGCATTCTTCATCCCGGGCACCGATCGATGGCATGTCAGCGACATCAGAAATCACTCTTTGCCGGGAACCGACCAGGAAGGACACTCCTACTTCTTCAGCCTGGTGGATACGCCGGGCGTTCAGCGGGTTGAATTCAACGACCATCAAGGACGCTGGGCAAGCTGCAGTGCGAGCGACACCTGGGAAGAGCTACTTGAGTCACAGGGTTACACCAGGCCAGCCTACTCCGGCCTGGAGGAGGAGTGGGTGGAGCGTATCCGTACAGCAACCCAGCAGTGGCAAGCCAAGGGTTGGAAGCTTTATGACCCTGAGGAGCTCTCCTCAGCTTTTGCCAAGATTGCCGCAAAGCTCGGGTCGGGTTTGGAGAAAACCCAAGCCTTGGACGCGCAGGATACCAGGCGTTTCATCTGGGAGCGCCGTCAAGAATTCATGGTGGCCTTCTCGCATCTGGCCGAGGCGCTGCATCTGCCCCCTGAAAACAATCCGCTAAGCGTCATCGCACTCACCCCTGCACGCGGCAAGTCCCCACCAAAACAAGCTGTGTTGGATCTACCCTATGGTGAAGGGGTGCTCAGGGCGACGATCCATTTCCAGAACCCTTCCCAAACTCCCAGAACCAAATTCCAGTTTCAGATTCGGGATGCAGCGGGCACCGCCCGGCGTCTGGGTGAGATGCGCATGGGAGCTGACAAGGAACGGCGCGACACCCTTCCGCTGCTTCACATTGACGTGGTAGATCCGTTGCGCCCAAGAACACCTCACGGTGAAAAGAGGAAATGGATCTGGCACCTGGGTATCGATTGGGCCTTCACGCAGCAAGATGGCATTCAAGAGAAGCTCATCGCCTACAAGACATTCCAGGATAATCTCGGCCAACGGGTGAGACAACTGAGCAGGCGCCCCACAAGGGACACTACCGCTGCTTCCGGCCAAGAAGAGCCAATCCTCTCCCTGCCTGGTGCAGTACAAGTACCGCTTGCAGATCTTCGCCTGGCTGAAAGAATTGAGGCACACACAGGGGTTGCCGGGATTGATCCTGTCCGGACAGCGCTGAAGCAATTGCCGAATTCGCTCGTTCTGGCGGTGGTCGGCTCTGCCTTCTTGAGTCCAGGCGAGGCGATTGCCGATCTGGACCTGGCAGTCTATGACACCGCAGAGGATGGCGCAGGGGTGTGGGAATTACTGGACAGGCTTGAAGATTGCTTGGGCCCATTGGGTGAGGTTACGCGCAGCCCGGCAGCCGGAGATGAGAAGGCGTGGACAGACCCCTATACCCTGAGTGTCGAGGATGTGCGAGGCGGAGGAGAGAGTTTCCAGGTGGATATCTTTGCCCTTCCCATGAGTTTATTGCGCACCAACCCGATTGTGGATGGCCTAGACGCCTTATTCTACGTCGGGGGATTCAATCCCCTCTTCCCGGTCTATGGGGTTCAAAGCAGTCAAGCGGCAGAGCAATTCGTTGAGATTGCTGCAGCAATTCCAGAGACCACCCTGGTTGGCAATCTCACACAATGGAAGCAAGCGCTCCTGGAGGATGCGCAGATGCGTTTGAGGTTCGGCGAGTCCGAAGCAGAGGCCATCCAAAAAGTGCGCCGACGAGCCCGTACCGTTTTGTATGCCCTAGACAGCAATGAGGTCCCGGCACCAGATGCACTTCCAGGGAACCAAAAAGAGCTTGGCGAATTGCTAAGAACCCTGCAGACCCGGCAGGGTGATTTCGTAGAGCGGGTGCGGGCAATCCGTCTCGCCTCCGGCCTGGAGGAGGGAATAGAGTTGGCTACTGTGCCGATCCCGCGAAGCGCCGATGAGACCGACGCGTACGTTAACCGGCTCCATAGAACACGAGTGGTTATCGGAGATGCCCTCCGCATTCCCTATGACCCTTCCTTTCCGGAAACGGTGGCAGAACGGCACCACCTTTCGGTGATCCGCCATCTGAACGACAATGCCTTCCTCCATTTCCTTGACAGGACCTCGATCGCCAATCCTCAGGCGCAATTTACCTTCTTCCTCACCCAAGGGGTGGTTGACGGCGCTCTGCGCTGGTTTCTGAATGTTCAATACCAAGATAACAATCCAGAGGCGTGGGAACATCCCATCGAGAGCGCGGTGACGAAGTTAAGCGGTGGAAGCCAAAGGGATGGCGGCGGAGTGGGATTGTGGACTGCTTACCAAGCAGTAGCGCAAATTCCTGATGCGGCCCTTATCGTTGAGGCTCGGGATGTAGACGGCCATCGGAAACGGCTGAAGTTTGTAAAGGCCTTAAGCAGCCCTGCTTCCTTGGAGATTCGTAATCCTGATGGGGGAACAGAAATCTTGGTCCGGCTTCCAATCCTCCCCTTGGAGATAAACCTTGGGGAGGCAGCAGAACAAACTCGAGAACTGTTGGCCGGCAGATTTGGGCAGGGGCTCTCCAGGGAAATGACCGAATCTACCATCACCCAAATCTTGCGGCACAGCCTTCTGCTGCGCGCTGTGCAGATAGGCTCAGGGGCTAGAGCGGTCCTGATTCAAGGAGAAGCTGCGCAAGAGGTGACCGGACAAGCGGTGGCAAGGGCTCTCGACGCACTTCCAGGGTCTTCTGATGGCAATCGGTTTGTTATGCACATTGGCAGGCACCCTTCAGAAGGTCTGGCTGTATACATTGCTCCGCTGCGAGGTGAATATCATGCCCTCAGTTCAGGAGAGGCTGTTGAGATCGCGGATCTGCTTCGACAGAGAGAGCCGACGGTAGCTTCCATTCGCTTTCCTGGGCAAGGGTCTCATCTGGATGTTCCGCTCGGAGCGCTCAGCCGAGAGTTGATTGCGGCGAGTGTCGATCGGATTCTCCAGGGCGGCAATGGCGTCATCCAGGTGGTGCCCTTTGAGCTTGGCGAAACAGATAGGCTCGCCATTGAAGTCTTATCAACCTCCGGCCAGGAGGAGAAGCGCCCCGCCCTAGGGCAGCTTACCAAACAGCTGCGTCAAATTCACAGACCCGGTTCCACGTGGACCCCTTCACAGATTGTTGATGCAGTCCGAGCCGCCTCTGAGACAGAGGATTTTGAGCTAGAGTGGCTTGCTCCCGGACAGATCAACTCCCCTGCGCAAAGAAAGACCGCCTGGGGGAAGATCCTTCACGCCGCTTACAGTGCGGTCAACAGGGGAGGGCTGGATCCGCTCACCTGGCGGAAGGTTCTGGAGCAAGCAGGGCTTGATCCGAATCAGGTCTATGGGCGCAAACGAAGATCGCGAAAAGGGGATGGGATAGCATCCCCGGTTGCCGTCCACCTCCATCCTCCTTTCAAGGATGGCAAGCCGAACCTGGAGGCGTTAGGGGAACCAAACCACACAGGTGTGCGACTGCCCCGCCGTCCTTGGTGGAAGGAACACGCTCCTGCTCGCGCTCTGTTCATGAACCTTGAAACAGCTGGGAGTTCAACTGGGCAAGCGATCGTTAATGCTTACGGCCCCTCCTACTCACTCCCGCTGCCCTACAACGAATCCAACCCGGACCGCGTGGTGGTGTTGGCAGATGTCCCTGAGCCGGATCAGATCCGCGTACTGGCCATCTACCACGCTCAAACCTTAAAGCAACTCTACCCCACCGCCAATCAGATATGGATCTATCCTCGCTTCCACCTGCAAGGAGGAAAGCTCCGAGGAGATTCTTTCTTCTTAAGGGCTACAGAGAAGATCAAAGATACCTCCTGGGACAATCTGGCCGCACGGGGCCCGCAAGTCGCCCTGGCGCATAGCCGCATTGGCGTCGACTCTGGCAGTTCATACGTCCACTGCAGGGGTATCCCGCGCCTCATTCCGTACCGTAAAGGGGTAACGCATTCAAATCCTATGCTGGTCATTGCTGATACGCGCGCAGAGGCTGAAGCACCACCCATTGCCATCTATAACAACCAGGGGGATCAAGTTGCTCCTCACTGGGAAGATGCGTCGGTTCTGGAATTTGATGCGGTCGAGCTGGCATCGCAGCTGCTGCGCCAACTGGCAGGCGCCTCCAATCTACTGCAAGGATCCGGCAGCGAACGAACTGTGCAACATCTCGACGTCAGCCAGCTGCTCGGCGGAACACCGGCTGCCATTGCCTTCCGTGATGACAGCGAGGACGGCTTAAGGCGGCGCCTGGAAGTGGCGCTGGCGGTAGCACTTGACCCCTGGAAACCTGCTCTTTATGATCCGGCTCGTGGGCAATATCTGCCGGCCTGGGAGGCGGGCGAACCCTTAAGGGAAGCGGGAATTGCCTCTATTCAAATTACGGTTCCACCTCGACCGGAACAGCCGGAAACCGCCTGGTTGGTTGTTCCGAGCAACGGTACGGCGGGGCTGCCGGCTTACGAGGCTGATGCGTTTAGAGGGTTTCATCCGAATCAAGCGCAAAAGCTTCCCGCCGACACAACCCACGTCATCACGCGGCCCCTCACCAGGGAAGCCCTCTCCAGAGAGGTTGTGATTCCGTTGCACTACAACGAGCGCGCAACCAGCGTTGTGGCGCTGCTTTCCCGGGAAGCTGGGGTCAGTACGGGAGAACGCATTCCAGCAGGAAAGAATACTCGGCTCTTCTTTGAGCCGACACTTCAATTGGATCACTGGGTAGGCGAAGAGGATAACGGCAGGCCGGCTCTGGTGTTGTGGTCGCATCCCTGGCCTGGTGATACCGTTCCAGACAGCTTCACCATACCCACCATTGATCTACATCCCGATCAAACCTTTTCACTTACCCTAAGACAGCTGTTTCATGCAGCACTGCTCGGCCACACAGCAGCAGCGCACCTGAATGTCTCAGCCCTCTGGACCTTCTTAGACAGCGAAAATCAGCCGCTGTTGGCCGCTGCTATCGGCCCGGAGCGCACTGCCGGCCAGGAGGAGGCTGATACCCTCGCAGGGGTCAGCACCCGCAGTGTGGTGTCGACTTACTTTGATCCGCCATTTTACGAGCACGGAACGCTCAAGGAAGTCACAGCAGATTCAGTTTGGGAATTCACAAATTTGCCGCCTGCCTTCTGGGAAACCGCCCGAGAGAGAGCCCAGAAGCATGTTGTACTCCGCGGCGTGCGCTCGATCGACACCAATGGGCAAGCGCACTTTGCAGCCACAACAGCACAAAGGAAAACCGGCCGCTATCCCACCGCAGTGCCTTACGGCGCAGATGTTGCATTTACGGTGGCGTTTAACATGCAGCATCCCCTTCTGGGGATTCCCGAGAAAGCTTTTCACAACGGAATCCAAGTGTACCCGGCAGCAAACCATGTCGAGATGTATCTGCATTTCGAGGTACGCCATGGCAAGCTGGTGCCTGAAGCCTCCTTCCTGTTTAAAGCAACTGAGCGATCGATTAAGGGGGTTTGGGATCTCCCTGAAGTTTTGGAGGCAAGCTCAGTGGCGTTGGCAAACGTTTCAACACTTACGAGGCCAATCCGAAACAAGCCCAATGTATCGTTTCGGTACCGCACAAAGCGTTTCACCATTTCGGTGCCGAATGGGGAATCCGCTCCACAGCGTGTTCTGATCCTCGGCAATCCCAAGAGACCGGATGGAGATCCCCCGGAAATCGTCCACGATATGAAAACAGGCCGAGAGGTTTGGCCCACCTGGGGGGCAGTCCCCGCGCAAACCCTGGCCGACGCCTTAGAGCGATACCACGATGAGGAGGTGGCCAGTCAGTTTCGGCGCCCTTACGACCCCCGCTACTTCAACGAGTTGCTCCAGCAGGCGCAGCGAAGTTTTCCGCAGCCTACTGAGGGGGAACGTATTGTGTTCGATCTGCTACAAGCGGCCGCCCGAGCTGCTCGGGCGGCTCAAGGGAACAATCCTCAGCACATCGAGGACTTTTTCAGCACCAGCGCCGACCGAATCCAACAAAGGGAGCCAATCAGAGTCAACGGCGGCCTGGAGGAGACTGGAAAATTTGATTTGATACGGGCAGAGGAACCGATTCCGCCCTTCCGGCTGCCGGAGTTGCCTGATGGGTTCCGGGTAAGCGAAGGGACCTTTCCTCTGGATCCCTCAACAGCCATGTTCAGCACCTTGATTCGAGAGCACCCGGAGCTGTTTCAAGGCATGGTCCTGGACCTTGGAACCGGAAGCGGAGCTTTGGCCATTCAACTGGCCCGCCAGGGCGCCACTGTGGTGGGTATAGACAAATTAAGAGGAGCCATCGACGATGCGCGCCACAACCTCTCCCTAGAATCACCAGAGGTGCAGGCCCGGGTCACCTTCGGAGTCAGCGATCTATACGAGAATCTTCCTCAGATCACCGGGGAAGACAGTCCTCAATTCGACGTGGTGATTTACAACAACGGTATTCGCTTAGAGAAGGTCGCCCAAATCATCCCTCGAGATGCGATGTTGAAGGCCGGGGAGGCAGGGGAAGAGGTGGCCCGGGCCGTCAGCGGGTTGGACCAGGTGCTCACTCCAAATGGCAGAAGCTTTTTCCTGGGGGGTTCGGATCGCAATCTCGTCAACCTTTTCGGGTGGGGCCATTTTGAGGAGGCAAAACCAGAGGGGTGGAGGGTGCACCCCACAACATACAAGAAAAGCATGGCGCGCATCGTAAGGCAGGTGTTGATCTTCCGGGTGGCACCCCCGGGCGTTCCGGAATCTGCCGAGGTGGTGGCCGAGCCGAGCCTTCTCAATGTCCTCTTCCTTCCGGAGCGAAGGTTTGAAGTCCCGGCCGGCCAGGAGGAGAGACGGGAGATTGAGCTGGATACGATACCGCTTCAAGAAGCCGGCTCGAGAGAGACTGATGCGCATACACCCCTCTTCGACCCCCTGAATAGACCGTTCCAAGACCCTTTAAGTCCCTTTCATCCAATCCGCATTGACATGGGACCGATCCTCACGAATCTAGCAGACAACGCCAGAGAGCATTTCCTGGAGCGCTTCCCGGATGTTGCGAACAAGACGGCTCAACTCAAACTTTCTGTTGCTGAACGAGATGCTGGGGATCGGTCCCTCATCATCCGCTACCAGGACAACAATCCGCATCCCTGGGAAATTCCGATTGACGAGGCGGTCCGAGGCTGGGGTGAGAGCAGAAAAGAACTTTCATGGGGAATAGGAGAGGGCTTGACAGGATCTTATAGAAGGACAATGAAGCTGGGTGGTCGCTTCACCGTGGAGGGGATGGACCCGAACGAAGGGCGCACCCGTCTGATCTACGCCGAGCCTGACCAAGAGCCTGCACCGGAAGATCGTCGCTACCAGAGCGATGGGACAGAGATCGTAGCTGAGCTTCCGATTCAAGCTCCAGATCAGTCCCTTGAAGCGCTTGCCGAATCCTTCCGTCAGAGCCTGGCCTCCGGCCAGGAGGGGCGTTCTGACGAATGGCGCCTCAGGGATAAAAAGGTTTCTGGGGGTCCGGCGATTCGGTGGCGGCCTCTCACCAATACGCCTGAGATGGTAAGTCGGTCGGAGCTAGAGCACGCCCAGCGGCGCGCTTACGACGAACATATTTTTGACCACCTCCCAAAGGATCTGGTACCCGCCCTTTCTGGTGGCATCTCTGGATTGCTGGCTCAGTTTGAGCAAGAAAACCGAGCAAGCGGCAAACCCTTCGCTTGGTGGGATGGGGCAGGCGGCATCGGCACGGCACTCCATCAGGCACGCGGCAGCGGCCATTATCCACACTTGGTACCTGTCCTTGTCGATCTTGTCAACTGGAAAGAAGAAGAGCTACCCCAGAAAGCAAGAGGGTGGCTCCGTCAGATGGCGCCGATTTGGGGGGTGGATTACCAAGATTTCTGGTCTAAGAAAGGTGTTGGGTTTATTTCGGGGGATCTTTCGACGCTTTATATTCCGCCAGAAGAAGCATCTTCCATCCGCCTTTTTACAATCATCGGATCGCTGGGTTTCTTTGATAATCCTTTGGGTGCCCTGCTAAACGTCTATAATCAACTCCCGGATGACGCCATCCTCCTAGCACCCTTATTCATCTCGATGGAAGACCCTCGGCGCCCTGAGCCAGAGGAGGCCGTCGTTGACTTCTATCGGGACGTGGTGGTTCCTGATCTTAAAGCGCATGGTGTTCAAGTCGATTTCAAGAAGACCAATCAGATGGAAGAGGCGGCCGTTGCTCAGGGACTCGGCGCGGGCATTCCGCAATTCCAGGCCGGATTCGTGTTCGTTAAGACGCCTGGATCAATCAAGCTGCTCCTTACGCCTAAAGTACGCACCTTCCCGCAGAAGACAACCCGTGACGTTCTAGCGAAGGTCGTTCATTATGAGGGGGATCTTGAGAACCCCTTCGCTTACCATCCTCCTACCTCCGGCCTGGAGGAGGCGGTTGTGTGGGAATCAACGGTGTTTCGGGGGCAATTCCCGCAACTGGCAGACCAGATTCCAGCAAACGCCACTCATCTTTTGGGGGTGCCCCTCGACGGTGCGGTCACGCTGTATCGGCCTGAGACCTTGGCCGGAGGGCTGGAGGAACGAATTCGAGTAGAAGCAGAGCATTTCCCTGGTGTCGTCATCCGGGCACAGCCGATTCCGCCGGCCGAGCGCAGCGTTCAGCGCCCTGCAGTTTTTGTGCTGGATACCCTCTTGGAGCTTAAGCTCCCCTACGAGCCCACTCCTGCTGTGCACCACCAACTGGGCCAAGCGCTCCCGCCGCTGTTGAGGCTTATTGCCATGGCTTTAGCAGGTCGGACCGATGTCGTTGCTGCCTGGGTTGTCGGCCAGGTGGTTGAGGAAGATGGCCGGCAATACTTTGTCCTGGCGGTTCAACTGTAACACCCCCCTGAGCCTTTTGTTGGCCTCGTTCTCAAATCAGCGTACAATTGTTCTCAGAAATGAGCTCATCTAACCCAAAAGGGGTCAGACCCCCTGAAGGGGGTCAGACCCCTGCGTCCCACCGCTGTGGATCGGTCGTGATCCTGGGCCGCCCCAATGTGGGTAAGTCCACCCTTTTGAACCGCCTCCTGGGCGAGAAGATCGCGATTGTCTCGCATAAGCCGGAGACCACCCGGGAGCAACTCTTAGGCATCCTGACCCTGGCCGATGCTCAAATCCTTTTCTATGACACCCCTGGGATTTATCGAGCCCCCTCCACCCTCTTGGGCAAGCACCAGGTGCAGGCAGCTCGGGATGCCCTGGAGGCCGCGGATGTCATGCTGCTCATGACCGAAGCGCAGGCCGGGTTGACCGATGAGGATAAGCAGATTGTGGGGCTGCTGAAAACCAGAACAACGGTACCGGGTACAGCAAGTGTACCCGGTACCGAAACCGAGGGGTTGCCGGTGTTGCTGGCAATCAACAAGGCTGACCGGGTCAAGAAGTCGCTCATTCTGCCGCAGATCGAGGAAGCAAATCATCTTTATCCATTCCGGGAAATTGTGCCGATATCCGCCAGGGACGGAGACAACACCGAGCCCCTCTTAAAGGCGCTGGTCCAAGCATTGCCTGTTGGACCAGCCCTGTATCCTGCGGATGAGCTGACCGATAAGCCCGCACGTACTCTGGTCCAGGAGCTCATCCGCGAGAAGACCTTGCTCTTTACCCACGAAGAGGTGCCTTATGCGGTGGCGGTCCTCGTTGAGGAATGGCGAGAGGGAGAAAAGCCAAAAGGGGTCAGACCCCTTAAGAAGAAGGGGTCAGACCCCGTCTACATTCGGGCAACGATCTATGTGGAGCGGGATTCGCAGAAGGGGATCTTGATCGGCAAGGGGGGAGGACTCCTAAAGAAGATCGGGGAGGCAGCCCGCAAAGAGATTGAGGCGCTGTTGAAAGGGCCAATCTTTCTTGATCTTTGGATCAAGGTTGCCAAGAACTGGCGCAAGGACCCCCAGATGCTAAGGAGGCTGGGATATGGTGCATGACAAAAACAAAAAAGGGTCAGGCACCTTTTCACCTATTCGTGAGGTAGCGCAATGAAAAGGAGCCAGACCCTGTATCCTTGGTGGGTGAAGCGGGATTTTGACGGTTTCTTCGGGTTGTTCCTGGATAACCTTATTCAGCTGATGCTGATTGTCACCCTCTGCGGGGGGCTGCTGGGCTTTCCGGCGGAGCTCATCCTCAAAACCATCCTTCCTGGTGCGGCCATCTCCATTTTGCTCGGCAACATCGCTTATGCCTTCCAGGCCAAGCGCTTGGCCCGCAAGACCGGGCGGGATGACATCACAGCCCTTCCCTATGGGATCAATACGGTCTCTCTCTTTGGTTATGTCTTCTTTGTGATGCTGCCGGTAGTGCGGGCCACCGGGAACCCGGTCTTGGCCTGGCAGGTGGGATTGGTGGCCTGTTTGGGATCAGCTGTAATTGAGTTTGTCGGGGCCTTTGTGACCGAGTGGGTGAGACGCATCACTCCGCGTGCCGCGATGCTGAGTACTTTGGCCGGCATTGCGATCACCTTTATCTCGATGGAGTTTGTCTTTAGGATCTTTGAGTATCCGGCGCTCAGCATAATCCCGTTGGGGATTCTGCTCCTCTCTTATGCCGGGCGGGTGCGCCTGCCGCTGGGGCTGCCCGGTGGATTGGCAGCGCTGCTGGTGGGCGTAGTGCTTGGATTCGTCTTTCGAAAGCTCGGGATGTCAGAGTCGGTGCCACTGCCTTCTGCTTTAAGTTTCACCGGCATCCGCTGGGTTGTCGCAGATCTAGCGGCCGGGCTTAGAAGCGGGGCACTCATTGATTACCTCTCGATCATCATCCCGATGGGGCTGTTCAATGTGTTGGGCTCACTGCAAAACCTAGAATCTGCAGAGGCCGCCGGTGACAAGTACCCCACCCGAAGTTCCCTGGTGATCAACGGGGTAGGCTCCGGGATTGCAGCATGTCTCGGAAGCTGTTTTCCCACGACCATCTACATTGGACATCCCGGCTGGAAGGCGATGGGGGCAAGGACCGGTTACTCCATTGCCAATGGGGTGGCGATCTCGGCAATCTGTCTCACCGGTGCGATGGGCTGGATCTTCCGTTGGATCCCCTTTGAAGCAGGAATTGGAATTCTCCTCTGGATCGGCATCATCATCATTGCCCAGGCCTTCCAAGAAACCCCCAAGCCCCATGCCCTGGCAGTCGCAGTAGGGCTCTTTCCGGCGCTGGCCGCCTGGGGGCTCAACCTCGTTGAGGCCACCCTGCGTGCGGCCGGCACCTCTGTAAACGCCTTGGGCACCTCGGCCTTTGCCGGGCATCTCGGGATTGCCGGGATGATTGCCTTGGAGCGGGGCTTTATCTTTACCTCGATGCTCTGGGCAGCCTTCATGGTGGCCTTGATTGAGCATAAATTCCGGCAGGCAGCCAGCTGGATGATTGCCCTTTCCTTCCTCTCCTGGGTGGGGATGATCCATGCCTATCGAATCACTGAGGCCGGCATCATGAATCACTTCGGTTTCTGCGCCGCCCCGGTCTTTGCAGCGGCCTACCTCGGGGTGGCCTCCATCTGCTTCGGGATGCACCTGCGCATCCACTATTTTTCTGCCCGGCACTGACGCCTCCACAGGGGAAAGGGGCGCATTTACACATTCGCGCCTTTTCCCCGAGCTATTGATTCCGGGCGGAGAATGTGGCATGGTTGAAGTGAAGGCCGATAAGGGCAAACTCGTCGAAAGGCGGGGACGCAAAACCACAGACCTAACCCGACTCCGGCGCCCCGATGTCAACGGCCTGGCCCACAAATCTTAAAGGGCAGGGGCATCCGATGGGCGAGGGGGTCGACAAGGTGGCTGGGTTGCCGATCACCGGGCCAAAAAATAAAGGTCCCTACTCCCGGCTTCGCGGTCGGGCACACCGGGACGGGCCGTTCAGGTGATTGTACGGTAGCCTTTATCGGCTTGGCTTCATACAACTTAAGTCCCGCTTGCGCCAGCGGATGCGCCGTTCATCCGTCGGTGTGAGCGGGACTTTTCTTTTAAGACTCAGGCTGATATCATGAGCCCACGATGAGTGCTCCCCGTCAACCGGCGGAACATTCCGCCCGATCCAATAAGCGTCTTCTGCTGCAGCAAATTTCTCTGTTCGCTGACCTTACGGACGAGCAGCTGGATTTCGTTGCCGACCGATCCCGCCTGGATGAATTCGACAAGGGTCAAACCATTTATACCCGGGGGGACAAGCCGGATTCCTTCTATGGCTTAGTCAGCGGCCGGGTTCGGATCTATGGGGGAGCCCCCGACCAGGCCCAGCGAGAGATCCTGGAGGTCCTGCACCGCGGCGACTACTTCGGGATGATCTCGATCCTCACCAATGAGCCTCATTCGGTGACGGCCGAGGTGGTCAACGATTCAATCCTCTTTAGAATTCAGCGGCCGGACTTCGAGGCGATCCTCAAAGAGATCCCAGCAGTTGCCGTTCACCTGTCCACCACCCTCTCTCGACGCCTGCGCCAAAAGGACTTAGGTGAGAAAAAGATCTTTGAGTCCACTCTGATCTCCATCTACAGCCCGCTTAAGGGGACCGGACGCACCATGTACGGGATCAATCTGGCGAGCTCCCTTCACCGGGAAACCGGCAAGAAGGTGATTCTCCTCGATATGAGCCCTGCCGGGGATGCGGTCTGCCAGGCGATGGAGCGGCCTAAATGCCCCACCCCATTGAAGCTCAAGGGGGTGCGGTTTAATCAAGATCAAGTGGCCTTAGCCATTGCCCACCACCCTGAGGTGGGCTTTGACACGCTGAACATCGCGCACGACCCCAATGTCGCCTCGGATGTGACACAGATCACCCCGCTGTTATCCTATTTGGCGAACTCCTATCATTTTGTCATCAGTGATCTGCCGCACGAGATGGACCGCACGGTCTTCAAGGCGCTGGCGCAGGCAGACCTCATTCACTTGGTCTCAACCGGGGCCAGGGCTCAATTGCATACCACCGCCGATGTCCTCGAGGATCTCAAGAAAACCGTGCAGATGGTGGACGAGCGGGTCAAGGTGGTGGTCAACGAGAGCACCGCCAATACCGATCAGGCAGAGCGGACCTTGATTCTCAATCGCAAGGTGTACGCTACCCTGCCCCGGGTCGATGCCACCCCGGCTCCGGGGCATCCCATTGTCTCGGCCCATCCGAATTGGGAATATGCCCAATCGGTCCGCCGGATCGCGCGGGAGATCGGAGAGGTGCTGGTGGGCCTGGTACTTGGCTCCGGGGCAGCCTTGGGGCTGGCGCACATCGGGATCTTAAGGATCTTAGAGCGTGAGAAGATCCCCATCGACATCATTGCTGGTTCTTCCATGGGGGCGCTGATCGGCACCTTATGGGCCTCGGGGCTCTCCTCAAACCAGATTGAGGAGATTGCCAGCAATTTCAAAACCAAGGCCTCCCTTCTGCAATTGATCGACTTGACCATCCCGAAGTTTGGGATCTTTACCGGCCGGCGCATCACCAAATTCTTGGCGAATGAGTTCGAGGATATGACCTTCCGAGACCTGAAGCTGCCCATGAAGGTGGTGGCCTGCGATTATGTCCGGCGGGAGGTAGTGGTGTTGGACGAAGGGCCGGTGGTGCCGGCCATTCGGGCTTCGGTCTCGATCCCGGGAATCTTTGAGCCGGTCAAGATCAACCACCGTTGGTTGATTGACGGCGGCGTGCTGGATCCGGTGCCGGTAGACACGCTGGCTCAGATGGGGGTGCACAAGATCATTGCGGTCAATACCCTGCCCAGCCCCACAGACATTCGCCGCAAGCAGGTGGAGGGAGCTGCCGAGTGGGGAGAGATCCGCCGCCAGGCACAGCGCAAGGGACTGCTGCATGCCCTTTTGTTCCAGATGAGGCTCGCCTTCCGCAACTGGCGAGATCCCAACATCTTGGACGTCATCATGCATTCGATGCAGGCCATGGAGTACGAGCTGGCGGAGGCTGCTTGCGCTCAGGCAGATGTGGCACTCCACCCGACGATCCCCCGAATCAACTGGTGGGAGTTCTATAATGTGGATGAGTTGATTGAAGAGGGGACGCGCCGGGCAGAAGCGCACTTGGATGAAATCAAGCGATTGGTGTCTGAATGAAGTCGGTACCCAAAGGAGAGCGTTGAATGGCTATTTATAAAGCAGGTGTGATCGGTGCCGGAACGATGGGTGCCGGAATCGCTCAGGTGTTGACCTTTAACGGCATCCCCGTGGTCTTAAAAGAGGTCAATGATGAGTTTCTCCAGCGCGGCATGGGGATGATCCGCAAGGTGTACGAGGGACGGGTCGCCAAGAAGCGGATGACGTCGGAGGAGATGGAAGAGAAGCTTAAGCTCGTCACCCCAACCACCAGCTACGACCCCTTGAAGGAAGCGGATCTGGTGATCGAGGCGGTGCCGGAGCTGATCAAGCTTAAGATCGAGATCTTCAAGGCGCTCGATGAGATCTGCTCTGAGGGGACCATCTTGGCCACCAATACATCGGCCCTGTCGGTCTCCGGGATTGGGGCGGTGACCAAGCGCCCGGAGCGCGTAGTCGGTATGCACTTCTTTTTCCCTGCCCACATCATGAAGCTGGTGGAGGTGATCCCGGGGCTTAACACCAGCGACGAAACCGTCGAAGAGGTGACGGGGCTGGCAGAGAATCTGCGAAAATTCCCGGTCAAGGTCAAGGAGTGTCCGGGCTTTCTGGTCAACCGGCTGCTCATGCCGTACTTGAACGAAGCGGTGATGGCACTCGAGGAGGGGGCTGCCGGTGTCGAGGAGATCGACAAGGGCATGAAGGATCTGGGCTGGCCGATGGGCCCCTTCACCCTGATTGATGCGTTGGGGCTGGACATCTGTGCGGAGGCCGGTAAGGTCCTCTGGCAGGGTTACGGCGACCGGATGCACCCGGCTCGACTGTGGATGCGGATGCTGGAGCTCAAGCGCTTGGGCCGAAAATCCGGCAAGGGCTTCTACGATTACGGAGAGCCCGGTTCCAAGGCAGCCGGTCAGGTGGATGCAGCACTTCAAGCAGAGATTGAGAAGCTCAGAAAAGAAACCGGCAAACCCAAGACTGCCTTTACCCCGGAGCGGCTGATGACCCTCATCATCAATGAAGCGGTGCTCGCTCTGCAGGAGGAGGTCTCCTCGGCAAGTGAGATTGAGATCGCAGTGCTGGCGGGGCTGGGGTACCCACCCTCCAAGGGGGGGCTGCTGCATGCCGCCGACCAAATAGGAATCGATACGCTCACCGATACCCTGGACCGGCTCGCCCAGGAGTTGGGCTTTCGGTTTCATCCGGCCTATCGCTTGAGGACCATGCGCAATGCCGGGTACCTGGGGGCCAAAACCAAACAAGGATTCTTTAGTTATTAAACCCGGTACCGGGTACGCCTGTTGATAAGTGTACCCGGTACCGCTTGAAGGAGGAGTGATGGCTGACTACCAATATTTAGGTGTTTCAACCGAGGAGAAGATCTGTACGCTGACCATCAGTAACCCGCCGGCGAACCTGCTCTCCCGAGCTGTGTTGACTGAGATCAACGGCTTCTTGGAGGGGCTGGAGAAGGATCCGGGTGAGGTCAAGGTGCTCTTGATCACCGCTGCCGGCACCTTTTTTATCGTGGGGGCCGACATCACTGAAATCTCGAACATCAAAGGGGCAGCCGAAGGCGAGGAGGCAGCCTCCCTGGGTCAGAAGGTGATCAACAGGCTTGAGAAGCTTCCAATCCCGACGATTGCCGTCATCAACGGCCACTGCTTGGGTGGGGGCAATGAGCTGGTCATGGCCTGCTCGATCCGAATCGCCAATGAGCGGGCCCGATTCGGCCAGCCGGAAATCAGCCTAGGGATCTTGCCCGGCTTTGGCGGCACGCAGCGGCTGACCCGGCTTGTGGGCAAATCCCGCGCTCTGGAGCTGATGCTGACCGGCGACATGATCAACGGCAAGGCGGCCGAGGCGATGGGGTTGGTCAATAAGGCAGTTCCTGAGTCGGAGCTGATGAAGCAGGCCAAGGGGCTGGCCAAGAAGATCGCCGAGAAGAGCCGGCCTGCATTGGAACGAATCCTGCGGCTTGCTCGAGAAGGGGTGACCCTACCCTTGGAGGAAGCCCTTAAAATCGAGGCCAAGCTCTTCGGTGAGCTGTGCGCGACCGAGGACATGAAAGAGGGGCTTTCTGCATTCCTGCAGAAGCGCCGACCCAAATTCCAGGACAAATGACCGAAAACGAAAAAACAATCCCCGGGATGTTTGACGCTAGAACCCAGCGGTACGGGGATCGAGCAGTGTGCAAGGTCAAGCGAGGCCTGACCTACCAAGATATTTCTTGGAGGGAGCTCAACGCCCAAGTCGAGGAGCTGGCCCTGGGGCTTCTGGATCTTGGGGTTAAACCCGGGGACCGGCTGGCCATTCTCGCCGGGAACCGGCCGGAGTGGGCAGCGGCAGATCTGGCAATCCTGTCGGTCGGGGGTGTGACCGTTCCGATTTACACCTCCCTGACCCCCGAGGAGATTGAGTACATCCTCCGGCATGCCCAGACACACGTTGTTTTTGTCGCAGATCCGGAGTTGATGAGCAAGGTCCTTCCGTATCAAGAATCGCTGGACCTTAAGATCATCCTCTTCGACGCCCCTTACCGCGCCTCTGGACCGCGCATCTGGTGGATCGGAGAATTCATCGGGCTCGGGCGCACTGCAGGCCCCGCCCTGCGCCGGATGCTGCCTGAGCGCCGTGGGGCGATCGGTCCCAATGACTTGGCCTCGATCATCTACACCTCCGGCACCACCGGCCCCCCTAAGGGGGCGATGCTCACACATGACAATTTTCTCTCCAACTGCCGCGCCATTGCCCAAATCGTCCCCATGGGATCGGAGGATTTGACCCTTTCTTTTCTGCCCCTCTCGCACGTCTTTGAGCGAACCGCCGGATATTACTTCGTCCTCTTCCAGGGGGGAACCATCGCCTATGCCGAGAACCAGGAATCAGTGCCTCGGAATCTCCTGGAGGTTCGCCCCACGGTGGTGACGGCAGTGCCCCGTTTCTACGAGAAGATCTACGAACAGATTGAGACCAACATTCGCTCTGCCTCCAAGCTCAAGCAGAAAATCTTTGCCTGGGCCTTGGAGGTCGGACGCAAACGAACGCAGCGTTTTCTCGACGGGCTGCCGATTGCACCCACCTTAGCCGGTGCTTACGTGGCGGCGGATCTCGTGGCTTTCTCCAAGCTGCGCGAGCGCCTCGGGGGAAGGTTGCGCTTCTTTGTCTCAGGGGGCGCACCGCTCTCTAAACCATTGGCTGAATTCTTCTATGCCGCAGGGATCTTGGTGCTGGAGGGCTACGGCCTGACAGAAACCTCGCCGGTCATTACCGTCAATCGCCCGGGGCAATTTCGCTTCGGCTCGGTGGGACCCCACATCCCGGATGTGGAGCTTCGAATCGCCGAGGACGGCGAGATCCTAACGCGCGGTCCCCACGTCATGCAAGGGTATTTCCAGAACGAAGAAGCGACTCGCAGCGCGATCGATGCCGAGGGGTGGTTCCGTACCGGCGACATCGGCAGCTTAAGCCCGGAGGGATTCTTAACGATTACCGACCGGAAGAAAGACCTCATCAAGACTTCAGGCGGCAAGATGGTGGCTCCCCAGAACCTGGAGGCTAAGCTCAAAGCTGATCCTTACATTGCTGACTGTGTTGTAATCGGAGATCGCCATAAGTATCTGGTAGCACTTGTGGTTGCGAATTTCGCGAAACTTGAAAATCTCGCCTGCCACCTCTCGATCCCCGCTGTCAACCTCAAGGATCTGCTGGAGCATCCCGGAATCCTGGAGTTCATGGACAAACGGCTAGCCCAGATTAACAAGGAGCTTGCCCCCTTCGAGCAAATCAGGAAGATTGCCCTGCTGCAGGAGCCTTTCAGTCAGCTGGGCAGGGAATTGACCCCTACCTTGAAGGTGAGGCGCCGGGTTGTGGCCGAGCGGTATGCCGACCGGATTGAAGCGCTGTACCAAGATTGACCCTCCCTTAAGCACCCCCTTTTCACCCCCTGATTCTTTTTTTAGCCCCAAATAATCCTTGCTTGTAACTCACCAAAAAACCTTGCTAAAATATGACCTTAGTGTATGTCTAGCTGAGTGTTCCAGCGCCCAGCTCCCCGGGGTCCTGGATGGCAGGAGAGGTGTGTCTAGGATGACGGAGAGCTCTGACAATTTGGTCTCCGGAGATGGGCTGCGTCTGTCTTATCGCCGTTGGGAGGCAGCTCAAGCGAAGGGGGTTTGCCTGGTGACGCACGGGATTGCGGAACACAGCGGACGATACGCAGGGCTGGCCAAGACCCTGACTGAGCACGGACTGTCTGTCTGGGCTCTGGATCATCGGGGACATGGCCGATCCCAAGGGCGGCGGGGAGATTGCCGCACGCTCGGGGATTATGTTCAGGATCTCCATCGACTGCTTGAGGTTTCTCTGCAAGCCACACCCACCCTGCCCCGTATCTTAATCGGACACAGCCTGGGAGGATTGATTGCCTTGGCTTTTGCAGTACGATTCCCCTCTTGCATCAAGGGAGTTGCCGTTTCCTCCCCTGCCTTCAAGCTGGCCGAAGAGCCTTCCCGCATCAAGCTCCTTGCGGCTCAGCTCTTTTCGCACCTTCTCCCTACAGTTCCCATTCCCAACGGGGTTAACCCTAAGCATCTCTGTCGAGATCCCCAGGTGGTCCAAGGCTACAGGACAGATCCCCTGATTCACCGAGTCGTTACCGCCCGGGCAGCCGTGGTGCTCAGACAAGCCCTCTCAGATTCCATCAAGCTCGCAGGCCAGCTGCGCATCCCGGTCCTCATGCTTCAAGCAGGGGCCGACCGGGTCTGCGACACCCGAGCGGCCGAGCGCTTTGTGCGCGCCGTGGATCCCAAGTGGATCACCACCCATCGATACGAAGGCCTTTATCATGAGCTCTTCAATGAACCTGAGCTGGAGCGTGTCATGGCCGATCTCATCCGCTGGACAGAAAAGGTGCTTGAGTCATGAGGCGCATGGGGAGTGCGGGGGGAGCTGTTAAGTTCGCAGTGCTGCTGGCCCTGCCTGTGCTGGTGCTGGCACTGCTTTATCCCACCCTCTCGGTTGCCTGGTTCAAGTTGCAGGAGCCAACCTTCGCGATCCCCTTGGGTGTTAACCAAGATGTGCAGGTCCGCGAGGATGGTTATGGCTCAGGTTATTTTGGGGCTCGCCGAAGCGGCGGGCGCAAGCATCGTGGGGTAGATCTCACAGCCCCGGTAGGAACACCGGTTTTGGCGGCCAAATCCGGCACCGCCCTGATCGGACGCAAGAAGAATGGCATGGGTCGTTACGTGGAGGTGCTTCATCCGGACGGCTGGAAGACCCTGTACGGGCATCTGAGCCAAATTGCCATTGAAGACCACCAGCGCATCCGGCAGGGGGAAGCGGTTGGGGCTGTTGGAAAAAGCGGCAATGCAAGTTACCGGACGATGCGCGCGCACCTCCACTTTGAGCTATGGAGCAACGAAGGGGTACCTGTTGATCCCTTAGAGCATTTACCGGTCAGAGAGAAAGCGTATGGAGCATAGCGTGGGGCGGCGGCAAGAGTGTCGATGGGTGTGGGTGCTGGCGGCTTTGGCGCTGGCAGGCTGCACCACCATCTACAACCCGGCTACCGAACAACGGGAGACGGTCTTGACCACATCGGTCGAGATGGCCCTGGGGAATCTGGCCCGGGCGCAGATGGGATTGGGCTCCCTTACGGTCGGTGAGGTCAAGCCCGAGATGCTGACTCGAGTGCAGCGAATCGGCAAACGGCTCGCCGCTGTCAGCGACCGAAAGGATCTTCCCTATCACTTTGGCGTGGTCAAAGCAAAATCGCTCAACGCCTTTGCCTTGCCGGGAGGGACGATCTACGTGCATACGACGCTCGCTGAGAAAGCAACCGATGAGGAGCTGGCAGCGGTTCTCGCCCATGAGATCGGTCACGTAGCGGCCCGCCACGCTGCCAAGCATCTTCAGTGGAACTTAGGGATAACCACCCTGCTGTCGATCGCCTCCTCGGCCGGGGCCAGCGCGGATTCTGCCCGCATGGTCAACTCCATCTATGGCTTGATCTCCAATGGATACGGCCGCCGGGATGAGCTGGAGGCAGACCGCCTGGCCATCCGATACATGAACCGGGCCCACTATAATCCGAAGGCCATCATCTCCTTTTTCGAAAAGATGGACGCAGAGGACCCGGAGACCACCCTGGACAAAGCGCTGATCTGGCAGCGCTCACACCCTTTGACCAGCGATCGCATTGAGCAGGTGCGTCGAGAGATTAAGCGGCTCGCCGGTGAAACGTTCTGCCCTGCCTGCGGCAGGACATACGGCCCCGAGGTCAAATTCTGTGAGCGGGACGGAACAGTCCTTAAAAAGAAACAGTTACCTGAGGAGGAGGTGTCATGATCCCACCACCTGACTTAGCCCCCACGGGGCTGTCGAATCAGAGATTCGACCCGTCTTGGACGGGTCAGGCGGAAGGGGTGCATCCGCCCAAGACAGAAAGGGAGGTGGTGGGGTGATCCGGATTCTTGCGCTGGGAGCGGTTTGTCTGGCGGTATTCATCCTAATTGTAGTCCTGCGCGAGGAACGCCTCCAAATCAAGGGTAAGGTGCCGTTGGGGCGCCTGCGCAAGCTGTGGTTTCGCAATGAACGCAGAATCGCCCCCCGCTACCGGCTGGATTGGCCGGTTCGGTACCGCCGAACAGACAAGGTGTCGAACCTACCGGCCACCACCCGGGATGTCAGCCAAACCGGCGCCGGACTGATGGTGGAAGAGCGCATGGAGGTGGGCTCCGAGGTTGAGCTGCAGTTTACCCTGCCCACCCATCCACAGCCCATCTGGGTGATTTCAGAAATCATGTGGCAGAAAGAGGTTGCGCGCAATCCCAGCACCCCGGACAACAAGCGGGTCTTTTACATCGGTGTGCACTTTAAGGGGCTTAGCCCCAAGATAGAAAAGGAGCTGACAAAATCACTTCGCCAGGAATGACCCAAGAGGCGCAGCAATACGCAAAGCGCAAGCGGCAACTGTGGCTTGCAGAGTTAGGGGTAACCTTTGCCCTGTTGGCGGGCCTCATGGTAAGCGGCTGGGCCCAAACCTTTGGGCAGTGGGTCAGCATCCGCGTCCAAGGCTGGCCGCTCCAGACCGCTGTCTATGTCGGTGTGCTCTGGGGCGGGCTAACGCTTGTCGGTTTCCCGCTGGACTGGATCCGAGGTTTTTGGCTGGAACACCGCTTCGGCCTTTCCAACCAGCGAGGGGGGCAGTGGGCAATCGAGTATGGCAAGGCATTGGCAGTCGGGGCGATACTGGGTTTGATTCTGGTGGAAGGGTTGGCGGGTCTGCTGCGGACTTTCCCGGAGCGCTGGTGGTTGTGGGCGGCGTTCGCCTGGCTCGGGTGGTCGGTTGTGCTGGCGCGCGTAGCCCCCACACTGCTCATTCCGATCTTCTACCGACAGCGGCCCCTCAGCAATGAAGCCCTCAAAGCGCGGTTGGAGAAATTTCTTGAGCGCTGCAGCATGCCGGTCAAGGGGATCTTTGAGCTGAACTTAAGCCGCACGACCAAGAAGGCCAATGCATGTCTGACCGGCATGGGCAAGACGCGGCGGGTACTGGTGAGTGACACCTTGGCTTCAAAATACCCAGCAGAAGAGGTCGAAGTGGTCTTAGCGCACGAGGTGGGGCACCACCGCCTGCATCACATGGGGATCTTGATTGGGGTCAGCACCGTTGCCACCGCGGTAAGCTGCTTTGCGGTCCATCATCTGCTGCAGGCTACCCTGGCGCGATTGGGCATATTGAGCATGAGCGATTTAGCGGTCCTGCCGCTGGTGGGACTGTATCTGTTGGCAGCGAGTTTGATCCTCATGCCGATCACCAACGGCCTCTCCAGGCGGCTGGAGGCCCGGGCAGACCGCTTTGCGCTTGAGCAAACTAGAAATCCCGGCGCTTTCATTGCAACCATGAAACGCTTGGGCGAACAGAACTTGGCCGAGACCACGCCGCCGCGCTGGGTGGAGTGGCTGCTCTATGACCACCCGGCCATTGCTAGGCGGATCCATATGGCTCAAGCTTTCGAGAGGGCAGCGTGATGGCAGGGTGCATTTTTTGCAAGATCGCCTCCAAGGAGATTCCGGCAAAGATCGCCTACGAGGACGACGGCGTGGTGGCCTTTCATGACATCAACCCCCAGGCGCCGGTCCACATCCAGATCATTCCCAAAGAACACATTGAACGGGTGTCGAATTTGACAGAGAAAACGGTGCCGGTGATGGATAAGTTGATCTTGGTTGCCAATCAGTTGGCCCGGCAGATGCAGGTGGCCGAACCCGGATACCGGATGGTCATCAACTGCAATCCAGGGGCCGGCCAATCGGTCTACCACTTGCATCTGCATCTTTTGGGCGGGCGACCCATGCAGTGGCCGCCAGGGTAAAGCGATGAGGCAAGGAATGTTCAAGCAAATCAAGGTAATGCACATTTCGGTTTCGCAGTCGTGCGCGGCCAAGCAAGCCGCCTCATCGCTTTTCAGGGGGGAAACGCCCTCTGGTGGTTTCCCCCCTGGGATTCCCCCTTCCCAGGCCCGCTTTCAGCGGGAAGGTCTTGCAGGGGGCGATTTCCCATCTCCCCCTGCATGCCCCTCTTCCGAAGGAAGGAGGCAACGCGGATAACCATGAGTCAACCGTATGACGTGGTGGTGATCGGAGCAGGGCCGGCAGGGAGTGTCTGCAGTTATCTTACTGCCAAAGCGGGCCTGAAGACCCTGGTCCTTGAGGAGCACGCAGGAGCCGGGATGTTTGTCAATTGTACCGGCATCATCGGGATGGAGGCCTTTAGGCACCTCAATCTCCCCACCACGCCGATCTTGGGCTCCCTCCAGCGCATCACCTTCTTCTCTCCCTCGGGCACCTCATTCCAGTACGATCCGGGCCAACCCCTGGCCCATGTGGTCAGCCGCCGCCAGTTCGATCAAGCGTTGGTGGAGTTGGCTGAATCTCAAGGTGCGCGCTTTAGGTACGGCTACCACGCGCGCTTAATCCGCGCAGATTCCGACGGGGTGGAGATACGACAGCAGGAAGAGGATGCAGAGCCCGTGACAGCACAGATGGCAGTTATCGCCGCCGGGTTTGGCTCGAATCTCACAGCCCAAGTGGGCTTGGCCGCCCCCCGCCAAATCGTCTATGGGGCACAGGTCGAGGTGGAGATGGAGGGCTTAAGTGACGTTGAGATTTACTTAGGACGCAAGGTGGCTCCCGAGGCCTTTGCCTGGGCGGTACCCACAGAGGCGGGAAAGGCCCGGGTGGGACTCATTACCTCCAAGGAGGCCCCGCGCTATTTGAAGAACTTACTTCATCACCCCGCCATCCGAGAGCGCATCCGGACCCAGGAACCTAAGATGCTCTTAAGCCCCATCCCGGTGGAACCCATTGAGCAAAGCTACGCCGAGCGGGTCTTGGTGGTGGGGGAGGCGGCAGGCCAAGTTAAAACCACCACCCAAGGGGGAATCTACTACGGGATGCTGTGTGCGGCCATGGCCGCAGAAACCGCTGAGGAGGCGCTGCGCAGGAAGGATTTCCGGGAAGTGATCCTGCGCGGCTACCAAACTGCCTGGACGCGGTCCATCGGGGAGGAGCTTAAGATGGGCTCGGCCTTGCGTCAGCTTTTCGCGCGCCTCAGCGACGAACAGGTCGACGCCTTTGTAGAGCTGGGAACGCGCAAGGATGTCTTAGGATTGGTCAAGCGCCTGGCGCAATTCGACTGGCACCGGGAGCTGATTCAGACTTCACTTAAACTTCCGGCGCTTCGAGAAGTGGTTCGAGGAGGGCTTTGGTAATCATGTTTCGTCATCGATTTGGGCAGCGCTACAAGTACCAGAATACGCGCCAGTATTTGAGGCTGCCGATCTCATGGCCGGTCAAGTGCGAACCCAAGCAAGCCGAGGAGGGTCGGCACGTCACCGCCACGCAGGATGTCAGCGCCGGGGGTATGCGCATGATTGTCCGGGAGGAGGTTCCGGTCGATTCCGAGGTCGTCCTGGAGATTCATGTGCCGCCGCTGGAGCGCTCCATCCAAGCCGTGGGCCGTGTGCTGCGCTGCCAACCGAGCCGCAGGGGTTTTGAGCTGGGGGTGCGCTTTGAGAAGATCGACCCGAGAGATCAGGTAGCGCTCAATGAAGCGGTGGAGCAATTTTACAGTCCCCGCAAACGGGTTCGCCACCAACAGTCGTGGTGGCGAAAGATCACTTAAGGGGGTGTGTTAAGTCCGGGATGAAGCGGCTGCTCAGGGCGGGGTTGGTGTTGGGCATGATACTCGCAGGCAGCCAGTTTTCGCCGGCAGAGGCAAGATCGGTGTTGACGTTGGACGAGATTGTAGCCATGGAGAAACGAATCCGTATGGCAGCAGCGCTCGAGGAAAAAAGGGCTCGAACCGAAGCTGAGGCCTGGGCCAAAGCAGATGCTGAGGCGGAGGCGCTCGTGCAGACCGAGGCTGAACCGGAGCCGCCGCCAGAGGTCGAACCGGCCCAGAGGCCCGCAGTGCCTGAAGCAGAAGCGGCTCAGCTTGCAACCGAGGAGGAGCATTTGCAGCCAGAGATCCCCCCTAATCTCCTTGCTGGAGGCGAGACGGCTGAGTCGGATGAGGCCATAGGAGAAGAATCGGGCCTGGAGGAAAAACTTGGAGGCGGCGGGCTGTGGCGATACCTCAAGGAGCGGACCAAATGGGGTGTGGGCTATGACATGACCTACACCGATAACCTGCTCTTAGAGGACAACGACAAGCAGGAGGAGCTGACCAGCGTGTTGGAAAGTCAGATGTTTTTTCTAGATACTGTGGGATCTCTGGTCTACGGCACCACCTATGAGGTCAACGCCTACCGCTACCACTGCAGCGACGCCAACAGTATCGACCATGATCTATCGGCCTTTGTGGATCTTGCGCCTTCGGCACCCTACTCCATGGGGGTGAACTACCACCTGGATGTCACCAACAGCCTAGTGACCACAACCGATGAGATCGACATCTTCTTAAGAAGTACGGACTTTCAGCGGCAAGTGACGCACACAGGAACTGGGGAATTTTCTTACTTCATCAACAACTTAGACACTCTGGACTTGAGCATGGCGTATAAGGTTGTCGACAGCCAGAGGCAGCCGGATGCCGGCCGAGACAAGAATACGCTTACGGCAACCGCGGACCTCTCCCATGAGTTTAGACCCGGCTGGTTTGTGAGTGGCGGTTATGCATTCACCAAGAAGAGGATCCCCGACGACGAAGATAAAAACTCAGTAAAGCACTTGGGGACTTTGGGCTTGCGCTATGACTTGACCGAAGAGGCGAAGCTGAATCTCAGGCTCCAAGTAGGCAAGATCACCTTCAATGAGCTCGGGGAAAAGAGCATCCTCAGCTTTGACGGCGCAGTGAAATATCCCATCCGGCTCAGGCCCCGCCTCACGATTAATCTGGGATATCGAGACACAGAATCTTCTTCCGAGGCGGTTGGAACTACCACTGTCCGCGCCCGGAGGTCCTCCATCGGCCTGGAGTATGCGGTGACATCGCTCATCACCTTTGAATCGAAGGCCGCCTACATCAAAAACCGGTCTACCTCTTCCGCCGGTCTGACTACATTTGGCCGAAGTTATACAGTTAACAGCGGCTTTGCCTGGAACCTGCGAGAAAACGCAAAGCTTCTATTGGGCCACACACACGCGCGGTCGAAAAGCGGCGATTATACGAGCAACGTTGTGGCACTCGAATTTGAGATGGAGATCTAGCGTGCTTCAAAAATCTTGGATTACACCATGGGTTTGGGTCGGCATGATAAGTCTTCTGGCGGGCTGCAGTCGTTTTAACATCTTCGCCTCCAAAGGGATCATTTCGGCACAAGAGGCTAAGAATGTTGTCTATCGGCTTAAAGGCGGTGATGAGCTGGAGATCACGGTCTGGGGCCATGATCATTTAAACCGCAAGGCTGAAGTTCGCGAGAAAGGGACAATCCCCTTTCCCATGATCGGAGAAATTCAGGCCGCCGGAAAGAGCCTCAGGGAGGTCGAGACGGCAATCCAGGAGAAGCTGGACCACGCCTTCAAGGAGGATGCTTTCCGTCAGCAGGAGGCCCTGGATTTGCCTAAGCGAATCATCTCTGCCAGCGAGATCCCAAGCTCCATCTATCGCCTCCGGCGTGGGGACGAGTTGACTGTTTCCGTTTGGAACCACAACGACCTGAACCAAAGAGGTCAAATCCGGGAGGATAGAACCTTTTCCTTCCCCCTCATTGGGGACGTGCAGACAGCGGGGCTTTCTCTCCGGGGCCTGGAAACAGAAATTCGTAAGCGTCTCAATAAAGATTACATCGTCAATCCTCAGGTCAACGCGCGGCTGGTGAATGCGAAGTTCACCATCCTGGGTCAGGTTGGGCGTCCCGGCTCCTTCCAAACAGACGGAATGGTGGACCTGCTGTCAGCCTTGAGCAGCTCGGGGGGCGTGGATCTACAGCGTTCCAGCCAGGTGGATATCATCCGCCAAATCGGAGAGGAGAAGGTGATCATTCGCGTCCACCCGAACTTGGTGCTCCAAGGAAAGGAGCCCCGGATTGACCTCTGGCCGCATGACGTTCTGTACGTTCAAATGATCTCTGATGAGGGATTCCAGGTAAAGGTGCAGCTTTTGGGAGCCAAGTATACCGTGATCGGCGAGGTAAACCGTCCGGGTTCGTACGACATGGAGGAGCGGCTGGATCTTTTGACCGCGGTCAGCAAGGCCGGCGGCATCAACAAGTTCGGATCAAGCAACCTTGAAATCATCCGGGGAGAAGGAGAGGGGCGTGCAGTCATTCGTGTGGATTTAAACCGTGTCATTGAGGGGCTGGACCCCAATATTGCGATCCAGCCGGATGACACCATCTACGTGAGGCGGCGCTTGATCTGATGGCAAGCTTGAGGCGCTGGCTCGTCCTGCTGCGCATTCCCATCGTCCTGGTGGGGGTGGGGATCTTTTTTGCCTGCTACAACCGCTATCTCCTGGATACCAACCTCCAAAACTTAAAGACCTCATTGTCTATCTTGGATGCGGCCACTGGTGTCGGGCAGGCCGAGGCAGCGCTTCTGCTGCTGGACCAAACCCTGGTCACACAGATGGCTCAAGAGAAGTTGGATTTAAAGAAAGTCGCCACCCTTCAATACGTGCAGGGAACGCTGGCCTCTGGGAGTCGCATGCGGTCTGTCGCGGATACGCAAACCATGGTGGCCACCTTGGCTGAGGATAGGGCGGTAGCGCGCCCGGGATTTCTTAAAACCTTGGACGGTGTAGCCACCGGAGTGCGAGAGACCTTCCGGCGGGCTCAGCTTCTGCCTCGCCGCTTTCTTGGGAAGGCAACCTCACGCAGGATCGATCAGGGTCTGCTGCAGGAGGCCATCCGTTCGGAACGGTTGGGTCTTTTGGCTAAGTCTGCTCAGATTTACGAAACCCTCTTAGAGGAATCTCCGAACTACATGGGCCGCGCAACCTTGAAGCTTCGACTGGGATTCCTCTATCAACGCCTTCAGGACTGGCGCCGGGCAGAACGCCTCTTTCAGGAGGTGCTCGGTGAAACCAGCGATTCCAAGCAGCTGGAGGTGGCGCGCCAGATGCTTCAGTACCTTGGAACAATGCGCGGTAAGGTAGATGAGGCAAAAGTGCTGCAGGGCCGCCTAGAAACCCTGGGAGCCGGCCGACAGCGCCAACTGGCTGCGTATGAGCTGGGCTCCCTGCAGATCGAGCTGTATGCTTTTGAGGAAGCGGCCAAGGTCTTTCGCGAGGCTTACCGGGCCAATCCGGATGGGAAGCTCGCACTGCCTTCTCTCTTCAAAGAGGGGTGGTGCCTGAGGAATGTGGGGCGATTTGACGATGCCTTTGACCGGTTCAAAGAAATCATTGACCAGGAGCCCCAGAGCGGCTGGGCGGCATCGGCCTACCACCAGATGGCCGAAGCTTATAAATCGACCGGAGACTACGAGGCGGCAACCAAGGCGTACGAAAAGATCCTGGATGAAACCCGGGATTACGCGTTTGTGGCGATGGTGCACGCGCAAGCAGGCTCAACCCTCCGATACGATTTGAACAAACCGGAGCGAGCTCAGATCCATTTTGGTGAGCTGGCAAAATCCTTCCCGGCCAGCCAATTCGTCGGAATAGAGCGGTCCATCGACCGGCTTGAGCGTGCCAAGGGGATTCCGGTGGTCCCGGCAGTACCCGGTGCCGCACCTGAAGTCAGTCCTGCGGCCCCCCAGCCCAAGCCCTCTTTGCTACAGTTAGGGGTTCAGCAGTTGGCGGAGGGGACGCCGCTGATGAACTGGTTGGAGAATTTCATTCCGGTTTTCGTAGAAGTCTTTACCAATCGCCTGGTCCGCTACATGCAGATTGCGGGGGTCAAGGAGTTGACCCGGCGATTCAGCGAAGATGAGTTTAACAAGCTGGTCGTCCGACGCGTGAGGGAGCGCTTCCCCGGCCAGGTCAAAGACGTCAAAATGCAGATTCGGGAGAACGGCTATATCGGCACAGGAACGGTGAAGCTCGGAATTCTCACCTTCCCTGTCAAGGCACGTATTGGTATTAACGTCATCGATGAACGGGCCCATGCCGTTGTTCATGAGATCCACGTCGGCAAGCTCGCAGTTCCCGAACCCTTGAGAAAGGTTCTGGAGGCCCGGGTGAACCTTGCCATTGTGAAGGCCAAATATCCTTTGCGCATCAAGGCGTATGAACTGGAGGATGGTTATGCCTTTATCTCCGTCGAGATGGATTGACGGATGTCTGCGTCATTCCCGCCCTCGATCGGGGTCGAGGACATGCTCCAGCGGGAATCTGGTCCTCGCTTTCGCGAGGAGAGGATCTGACGTCGTCCTCGAATCGATCGAGGATCCCCGCTTCCGCGGGGATGACAGGGGGGTGCGGTGAGCGACTGGTATCGCCGGTGGGGCAAACGGGTGCTGGACATTGGGCTTTCCTTGTTTGGGCTGGTCCTTTTCGCCTGGCCCATGGCAGGTATTGCCTGTGTGATCTTCTGTCAGGCAGGCAAACCGGTTTTGTTTCATCAGGCGCGAATCGGGCTTCGGGGAAAACGCTTCGGGATTGTGAAGTTTCGAACCATGCGGGAGGATGATCGAGTTTTCTCTGCTTTTGCCCATTCGCTGCGCATAACAGCCATGGATGAGCTGCCGCAGCTGGTCCACATTTTGAAGGGGCAAATGAGCTTTGTGGGGCCGCGCCCTTTGGTGCCGGATGACTTAGTTGAGGTTCACCGGATGTCCGAAGGTCCCAAGCGGTTTTCTATGCGGCCGGGCTTAACGGGCCTGGCGCAGATTAACGCCGTCAAAGCGCCCTCTTTGGAGGAGCGGCTCAAGTGGGATCTGGCATACGCGAACCAGTGCTCTCTTTGGCTGGACATGCGCACCATATTGAAGTCGGTGTGGGTGACTCTGCGCGGTGCCTGGGAAGATGACTCTTCCGCGCAACTTCCGGGACAAGGATAGAGATGGCACGCACACTTGAGGAGTGGCATCTGGACGATTACTTGAGGACCCTGGCGCTCAACAAGTGGTTTATCCTGCTGATCACAGCCATCGCGGTTGGGGTTTCGGTGGCTTCTCTCTCGCAAAAACCAGATCGCTACACCACCACCGCACAAATCCTCATTGAGACCGAGCCTCCCCGGTATCTTAAATTCCAACAGGAAGGATCCTCGCACGGACAGTCTTGGGACAAGCGTTTCCTGGAGACAGAGTATTACCTTATTTCAAGCCCTGTTGTTTTGGATCGCGTGGCCGAGACATTACGCCTCGCAGACTTTGCCCCCTTTTCTAACGCAGCGGATCCAACCGAACAACTTGCTGCGATGGTTTCCGTCCAGCCCCTCCGGGGGACAAAGCTAGTGGATGTCAAGGTGACCGGCGAAAAACCGGAGCTGATTTCCAAGATCGCCGATGCGGTGGCAGATACGTATGTTCGGTTTAACTTAGAGCGCCGGCGATCCCTCACCACGGGGGGGCTGTATTGGATCCGGGAAGAGCTGCGCAAGATGGAAGGTCGCATTCAAGCTTCCCAGGAACAGCTTCGCGTACTTTTGGCAAAACACCCGGACATCGATATGAGCGCAGAGCAGCAGAGGGCAGTGCTTCGGCGCCTGCAGAGCTTAAACACTGCTCTGACGAATACACGCAAGGAGCGCATTGAAGCGCAGGCCCGTTTTCGCGAAAAGCACCCCAAGATCTTAGAGCTGGCAGCCAAGGAAAAAGAGCTGAGCCTGGCCCTCTTTGACCAGGAGCAAAGCGCCCTGGAGGCCAATCGAATTTCCATCCAGTACAGCGCCCTTGAGCGAGAGGTCAAGACCGGCGAGCAGATCTACAATATTCTGCTGACCCGAATGAAGCAGCTCGCAGTCCAGGAGGGGCTGGAGACCAACAATGTGCAGGTGGTCAACCATGCTAGAATTCCCATTAAACCGTTCGCACCCAACCGGCAATCCGTTTTGTGGGGCGCTATTCTGTTGGGCCTGGTGGTCGGGGGCAGCTTGAGCATTCTGCGCACGGCGCTGGCTAAGGTGATTCTCACGCGCCAAGAGTTCGAGGAGATTGTCGGTATACCGTACTTGGGGCAGATCCCCTCTGTCCCCAGGCGGATACACAGCAGCAATAAACAACTACCCCTTCTGAATGCACCTCAATCCTCTGCCGCAGAAGCAATCCGGGGTATCCGAACAAGCCTTGCCTTTATCGTCTCTGGCAAAGGATCGCATGTGCTGGTGGTTACCAGCGCTCTGCCGGAGGAAGGGAAATCGCTGACCTGCGCCAATCTGGCCATCGGACTCAAAGAGCTGGGCGAAGAGGTACTGTTGATCGATGCGGACATGCGCCGCCCCTCCGTCCACCAGCGCTTCAATCTGCCCCTGGCTCCGGGTTTGAGCGCTTATCTCCAGCATCGGGTAAATGTCGAGGATTTGGTACAATCTACTCAAGGGGCCAGAGGGCTTTCTGTGATCTCGGCTGGGACAAACGTTTTGCACCCCAGTGATCTCTTGGCCAGTGAACGCATGGGGGAGCTGCTGCGCTTGAGCCGGGAGCGGTATCGGTTCTGCCTCATAGATACGCCACCGGTGCTGGCTGTCCCGGATACAGCGGCTCTCTCCAAGTTTGTGGATGGAGCCATCTATGTGGTGCGGGGAAACCGAACGCATCAAGAGGCCGCCCAGGCGGGGAAGGCCAGGCTTTCCGATGTGGGCATCCGGGTGGTTGGGGGGATTCTGAATGCCGTGCCTATTAAGATTGCCCGACATTATCCTGACGCCTATTACCCCAGGAGCTATACGGTCAGCGGTGACTGGGAGAAGGGGCCCGTGACAAAATCGGATTTTTCATCGGAGATAAACCGTGAAGGCTCTCAACCCGGATAAGGGGACCGTGTAACCCATGGCGCGCTCGCTCGAGGAGTGGCAGCTAGACGATTATCTGCGAAGCCTGCTGCTTCACAAGTGGGGCATCCTTCTGATCACCCTCCTTTTCGGCGGATACACAGCCCTTCAGATGGCCCAACAGCCCAACATCTATAGGGCAGCCACTCGAATCCTGATCGAAACAGACACGCCGCGGTATCTTCGGTTCCAAGAGGTGATGCCTTACGGTGGCAGGGGGTCGGACCGCGAATTCCTTCAAACCGAGTATCAGGTAATCGCTAGCCGCGCGGTCATGTCCCAGGTCGTCGACAACCTCCACCTGGCAGCCTTCCCTCCTTTCTCGCGTGCCAAGGATCCGGTACGCCGCCTGCAGTCCATGGTCGCTGTCCAGCCGGTCCGGGGAACCAAGCTCGTGGACATCGGGGCCACCGGACTCAAGCCTGAGCTCATCTCCAGGATTGCCGATTCTGTTGCAGATACCTATGCGCGCCTTAATCTGGAGCGCCGGCGGAGCCTCACGAGCGGCGGCATCGGGTGGATTCAGAAAGAGCTCGAGAAGATGGAGGAGAAGATCCAGGCTGCCCAGCAGGGACTCCACAACTTCCTGGAGGAAAATTCGGGGGTTGACTTCGGGGTGGAGCAGCAGAAGTCGGTTCTTCAGCGCCTTCAAGCCCTAAACGCCGCCTTGACCAATACGCGCAAGGAACGCATTGAGGCTCAAACCCGGTTCCGGCAGAAGCACCCCAAGATCCTGGAGCTGCAGGCCAAGGAACAGGAGCTGCAGCTTGCCCTCTTTGATCAGGAGCAAAGAGCCCTTGAGGCCAACCGGCTCTCCATCCAGTACAGCGCCCTCCATCGGGAGGTCAAGACCAGCGAGCAGATCTACAACATTTTGCTCACCCGCATGAAACAGCTTTCGGTTCAGGAGGGGCTCGAAACCAACAATGTGCAGGTGGTGGATTACGCCATCGTTCCGGATTTCCCCATCGGGCCTCCGCGGCGAAGCCGCACCAGTTCCTCCGCCATGGTCGGTTTTGCAATCGGCTGCGGCCTGGCAATCTTGAGGGAGCTCTTAAGCCGCACCATCCGAACGCGCCAGGAGTTCGAACAGCTCCTGGAGATACCCTTCCTTGGACACCTGCCCATGGTTCAAAAAGAGCACTTGAAGCGCGGGGCCGCAACATTCGTGGCGCCCAACATTGCCCTCGGCGGCTTTGGCGAAGCGCTGCGCTCAGTCAGAACTACCCTTGAATTCGTGCTGCCTTCGGCGGAGTCTCATTTATTGCTCGTTACCAGCTCCCTTCCGGAAGAAGGCAAAACCTTCTGCTCGGTGAACTTGGCCGTCGCGCTCCATGAACTCGGACGTAAGGTGCTCCTTATAGATGGAGATTTGCGCCGCCCTTCGCTTCATCGCATGCTGAAAATCCCGCTTGAGCCGGGCTTGAGCGGTTTCTTAGAGGGCCGTATCGGCGAGGAGGAGTTAATCCAAACGGTTCCCTCCATAGAGGGGTTCCCGGTGGTGGCGGCCGGCATGTCACCCACGCAACCCACCGATCTTCTGAGCAGCCCGAAGTTGGCGGAACTGCTCAAGAGTTGGAGAGCACAGTTCCAGTACATCCTCATCGACTCGCCGCCTACATTGGTGGCTGCAGATTCGGTCGTTCTGGCCTCAGCGACAGATGGTGTTATCTTCGTTGTTCGGGCCAACCGGACACACGACGAGGCGGCCATCGCCGGAAAGCAGCGGCTCGTCGATGTAGGGGCAAAAATCCTTGGAGGGATATTGAACGTCGCCAACCTCCAGATGGAGCGGGGCTACCGGTACTACTATTCCTATCGCTACTATCACTCCAAGGGGTACGGGAAAGAGCGCAGAGGGCACCGCCCCTCCCGCCGCGCCTCGGGTGACTCGGGAATCTCCCCAATCGGGCCTACGCCCGGTGGGCCAGATGAAACAACCTGATTCCTTGGGATGGCTGATGTCCGCAACCGTTATACCTGCGGAACCTTTCGTTCTTCGACCTGGCTGCACTCGCTGAACACCTATGGTTAAAACTCAAAAAAACACCTCTGGGGTGTGGGGAACCATCTCTGTGCTGGCCGCAGCCTGGATCATCCTGTATGTTACGAAATTCCGCTGGGCAAGCGCCGAAGAAGCGCACTGGACGGCACTGCTCTATGTGCTGTGCTGCATTCCAACCGTCGCTTTTGTCGCCGGACATAAGTTTCGCATTCCGCTCATGCCGATGTGGGGCCTCGGTTATTTCATGCTTTTCGGCGTTCCTCTTCTGGGAGAAGCAGAATTGGGGGTGTTCGGCTGGATACCCTCAGAGCTTGTCGCAGCAGCGCTTCGATTGACGGTTGCAGGGGCTCTGGCCTGCCTGATCGCATTCTACTCGCCTCTAGGCCAGCTGGTGGAAAGTTTTGTTCCGCATCTGAAGCTTCCCTGGGATGTAGAGCGAGCTCCAAAAATAGGAATCGCCCTCATCATCGTCGGTCTTGCCTGTTACTACTATAAATTGACTTCGCCGCCCTCCTTGGTAATGGGGCAGCTTGTATTTCTGCTGTCGCAGCTGGTTATTGTCGGCTCCCTTACACTGTTTCTCCTTCAGCTGCGAGGACATCTCTCCCGCATGCTCAAGGTTTTCCTGTGGGGTGTCACTATACCGATATTGTTCCTGATGGGATTGGGGACGGGAGCTCTTTGGCAGGTCATCCGGAGCTTGGCCCCCTTGTTGTTCTGCTACGCTGCCGAACGCCGCAGGCTCCCGTGGGTTGGGATGGCTGTTCTGGCCATCAGCATCATCCCATTTCTGGGCTTTAAGCATGAGTATCGCTCGTACGCCTGGCATAGGGAAGAGCCCGAAACCATGGCCGCGCCCCCTTCGCCGATCGAGCGAGGTTTGGCCTTTGTTCGGCTGACCAGCCAACGCCTGACCGAAGGGGGCGTGGAAAGTTACGCCGTGGCGGCAGAAACAGCAGAGGCTCGAGTGAATCACCTGCAAGTTCTCGCTACCGTCATGGACATGACGCCTTCCCTGATCCCTTACTGGCGCGGAGAAACTTATCAAACGCTCTGGTGGGTGCTTGTTCCTCGGTTTCTGTTCCCAGAGAAACCCACCAAGATGCTGGGACAAGAATTTGGTCACCGCTACAGCCTTCTTCATCCGGAGGATTTCACGACCTCCTTCAACCTTCCACACCAAGTCATCGAGATGTACATCAACTTTGGCACCATCGGTGTGGTCATCGGGATGATCGTCGTGGGGCTGGTCTACCGGACCACTCTGACGCTGCTCAGCCACCCGGACTCCGGTGAGCGCGGTATCATCATCGGTTGCGCGCTGCTGGGCAACCTCATGGCCCTGGACAGTGACTTCTCTCTTGTGTTCGGAGGGCTGTTCTACTACGTTGCGCTGATGGCCTTCTTCACGCGATTCCTCCAGCCGAGGACATCAACGGCCTGATGAAACCGCCCGTCACCGCAGTGGTGTTAACCCTCAACGAGGAGCTGAATCTCCCCGCCTGTCTGGATTCGCTTGGGGGCTTGTGCAAGCAAACCTTTGTTGTCGACTCCGGCAGCACGGATCGAACGGCAGAGATCGCCCAGCGGTTCGGAGCACAGGTGATTCAGCACCCGTTCGAAACCCACGCCAAGCAATGGAATTGGGCGTTTCAGCGCTTGCCTATCACCGGCGAATGGGTTCTCGCTCTGGATGCGGACCAGCGCGTCACGCCGGAACTTAAAGATGAGATTCTCCACGCCCTGCCCGAGACTCCCGATGAGGTCGCCGGCTACTACCTCCCCCGCAAGCAGTTCTTCCGGGGACGCTGGATTCGCTGGGGAGGCTACTGGCCAAAGCATCTGTTGAAATTGTTCCGGAGGGGTGCAGCGCATTCAGATGAACAAGAGCTCGTGGACTTCCGATTCTACGTGAGAGGAGAAACCCGCTGCCTGAAACAGCCTCTCATTGAAGAGAATCTCAAGGAGCGACACATCGCATTCTGGCTGCAGAAACATCTACGCTTCATCGATCTGCAAGCGCAGGAAGAATACCGAAGGCGGCACCGCCGGGTAGGATGGGCCATCCCGCCGGCGCCCCTGGGAACGCCGGATCAGCGGGTGCTATTTTGGAAGCGGATTTGGTATTGGATGCCCCGTTATGCCAGACCCTTTCTCTACTATGGGCACCGCTACATCTTCCAGCTTGGGGTGCTGGATGGTCGGCAAGGGGCCCTGTTCCATTTCTTGCAGGCGTTCTGGCTAAGGCTTATGATTGATGTTCGGCTGGGAGAGCTTGAACGAGCAGATAAGATCTCGCTATCGTGATCAACGAATGGAGCCCCGAAGCGTGGGAGGCTTACTGCACCGCCAATCCAGCCAGACGCATCAAAATGGAACGAGACCGCCAGTTGGCATCAGAGCTACTGGGCAGCAGAGGGAATGCGCGCCTCCTCGAAGCCGGCTGCGGATACGGAAGGCTCACCCCCACCCTGCTTCAGAGCGGTCGAGTAGTCGTCATGGATCGGGAGCTTAAAATGGTCCGGGCAGTCTGCAAAGGGTTGGGCCGCAGGTTATCCGGTGTTGTGTCGAACATCGAGAAGCTCTCGGTCCGTCCTGGGGCGTTTGATGCTGTGGTGTGCATCGGAGTTCTCATGCACCTGCGCGATCCCCTGAAAGCCACCGAAGAACTCGCCCAAACCGTCAAACCGGGAGGGAAATTGATCTTGAGCTGGAACAACAGCTGGTCCCCTTGGGCGTGGTTGCTCGCCGGCTGGGCCCGCCGCCCCGGTGCGCTGCCCCAAAGGTTTTTGAGCAGGCAGCGGCTCTTGCGAAAACTGCAGCAACTCGGATTCTCCATCCGGATTGTGCGGGGCGACGCACTGATCCCGCTTGCGGCGTCGATCCCGGGAATCCAGCGATCCTTGTGGCCCTTGTGGCTGGCGAGGATGGCTGTTCGGATTGAGCGATGGCCGGGCGCGCGCCGCTTATTGGCAGCGCAGGGTTATGAGCTATTTGCCTTGGCCCAGCGGAGAGCAGAACCCCTGTGCTCATCCTAGGCATCAACGCCTATCACGCCGATGCCTCCGCTGCTCTGTTGTGCGACGGAAGGCTGATCGCGGCAGCCGAGGAAGAGCGTTTCGTTCGAATCAAGCACGTTTCCGGCTTCCCGTCGAAAGCCATCCGGTACTGCCTTAAGGCGGGAGGCGTTCGTCCGGAAGATCTTGGCGCCATCGCCATCTCCCGCAACCCCAGAGCACACCTTCTGCCCAGGGCCTGGGCAGCGTTCCGCAGGGGCTTGAATCGCCAGGCGCTCCAAGACCGCCTGGCCAATCTGGTCAGCGTTCAGAACGTCAAGAAGGCGTTGGCGTACGCGCTCGAGGTGCCCCCTAAGCGTCTCAAAGCGAAAACCTACTTTGCAGAACATCATCGCGCCCACACCGCATCAAGCTTCTATCCATCCGGCTGGGAGGAGGCCGTGGTTCTCTCGCTGGACGGATTGGGTGACTTCATGAGTGGCGCTTGGGGAATGGGGCGGGGAAATCGTTTGTTCATCCATGGAGGGGTCTCATTCCCTCACTCATTGGGCATCCTGTACACCGCCATCACGCAATTCCTGGGATTCTCCTTTTACGGGGATGAATACAAGGTGATGGGTCTGGCGGCATACGGCAGACCGGAACGGTACCGGCAGGCGATGGCCACCTTGGTTCAGGAGGGGAAGCGTCGGGGGTACCGGCTGGGACTTCAATATTTCCGACACCAGGCAGCGGGCGCCCTCATGACGTGGGCCAGCGGGGCCCCTTCGCTGGAACCCCTGTTCGCACCCTCTCTAGAAAAACTGCTGGGGCCCGCCCGCCAACCCCAGGATGCGTTAGAAGAGCGACATGCCGACATCGCCGCTGCCCTGCAGGAGCGCTTGGAACAGGTTGTCTTTCGCCTCATGCAGGCTCTTGCTGTGCGGTACAGAAGCTCCCGGCTCTGCTATGCGGGGGGTGTTGCGCTGAACTGCACGCTCAACGGCAAGATCACCCAACAGACCCCTTTTCGCCACCTCTTCATTCAGCCCGCTGCATATGATGGCGGAACTTCTTTGGGGGCAGCGCTTTATGTTGCGCACCACCTACAGGGGCGGCCTCGCGCTCTTGTCATGACCCACGCGGCGTGGGGTCCTGATGTCGATGAAGAGAGGTGTCGCCAAGCCCTGGACCAACAGGGTGTTCCGTTCCGGAGATTGAATGAGGCAAGTCTATGTGAGGCAGCGGCAGCGGCCTTGTCCAAAGGTAAAATTGTGGGATGGTTCCAGGGGCGGATGGAATTCGGCCCTCGAGCCCTGGGGCACCGATCGCTTCTGGCAGATCCCAGGGATCCAAAAATGAAAGAGCGCATCAATGCGTGCGTTAAGCGACGGGAGTCGTTCCGTCCATTTGCCCCCTCGATTTTGACGGAAGCGCTCCCGGCTTACTTTCCAGGCGCGCGCCCGGATCCCTTCATGCTGTTTACCGCTCCGGCGGATGACGGCCTTAAAACGCGCATTCCCGCTGTCGTACACGCAGACAGCACAGGGCGACTTCAAGCGGTCGATCCAGAAGTCGATCCACTCTTCTGGAAACTGCTCAAGACCTTTGAAACCCGCACGGGGGTACCGGTCCTGCTCAACACCTCATTCAACGAGCAGGAACCGATTGTCTGCCATCCAAAAGAGGCTCTGGCCTGTTTCCAGCGCAACGGCGTGGACTGTTTAGCGCTCGGCCCCTTCTGGGTAGAACAAAAACGGGGAGCAGCATGAAGGTTCTCCACGTCGTTGCCTCCCTGGCGTTAAGACACGGCGGCTCTACGATGAGCGTACGGGAGCTCTGCCGAGGGCTGGCACGCACCGGCATGGAGGTGGAGATACTGACAACCCTCCGAGGATACAACCCGAAGGTGGACGGCCCTGACGACGAATCGCTGAAAGAGACAGGGGTGAAGATTCAATACGTCCCTGTCCACCCATGGCGCTGGCTCGGACAGGGCTATGCTTACAGCCCAGTTTTTCGCCGCGTACTGGAACAGGCCGCCGCTCATTCAGACATCGTGCACATCCACGCCCTATGGCTCCATACTACCTACGCCGCCTCGCGCCTGTGCCAAAAGCGTCAAACCCCCTATGTTCTGTCTCCCTGCGGACTGCTGGACCCTTACGGATTCCGTTCCCGAGGCATCCTCAAGTGGCCTTACGGATTCCTGATCGAGCGCAAAACCCTCAGGGGTGCAGCAAGTATCCATTTCACAAGCGACTTGGAACAGCGCAGGGCGTTCAGGTTCGGCGTCACACAACCCACTGAAGTTGTCCCTTGCGCCATTCAAACACAAGACATTCCGAACCCATCCCCCGGGGCTTTCCGGGCACGGCACCCCGAGGCGGGGAACCGCAAAATCCTTCTGTTTCTCGGACGCCTTCATCCGAAAAAGCGGCCGGATTTCGTCGCCAAAACGTTCGTCCAGATCGCCCGCCGCCGCAACGACATCCATCTTGTGGTTGCGGGCCCCGATGGCGGTGCCGGCTCAACCGTTCAGCAAATCCTCCGCCGGTCCGGATTGATGGACCGCGCAACGCTTCCGGGCCTGCTCTCAGGCCCAGATAAATGGGCGGCTCTATACGACAGCAGCCTCTTCCTCCTTCCCTCTCTTGACGAAAATTTCGGCATTGCCGTTCTGGAAGCCATGGCAGCGCGCCTACCCGTTCTCATTTCCCCTGAGGTGGGACTGGCCGATACGGTTGCCGGCGCTGGAGCTGGTGTCGTTGTTCAAGGCAATATAGAAAAATGGGTTTCTGCGGCCGAAGGCCTTCTGGGCAACCCGGAACGCTGCAGGCAAATGGGGAGGGCGGGGCGGCACCTTGCGATGAGCAGGTTTTCCGGCGACCACGTCGCCTCCATCACGAAAGACCTCTATGGCGCCATCATCAAAGAGGCGCACCAGGACTGCCGTGCCCGCTGAATCCCGACAGCGCCACATCCTCCTGCTGGGAAACGACCCGGGCGACCAACAATGGAGCATGCTGCATTACGGAGAACAGCTCCTCCGGCACCTCGCCCAGCTCTGCCCGCCTCAGTGGAAAATCTCTCTGTGCGCTCCCCAAACGCAACAGATGGCATTCAGGCGCTGGTGGAGAGGCCCATCTGCTGGAATGTACTGGTCCCGATACGTGCGGTATCCTCGACTGCTCAAGGGGGTGCGGTCGCATCTGTATCACATCTTGGATCATGGAAACGGATGGCTCATTCGGTACCTGGACCCCTCTCGAACAGTCATCACCTGTCACGACCTCATCCCGCTGCTCTTCGGCAGACAGAGGCGTTCTCTCTTTGGGCCTCTGACCAAAGCGGCATTTCAACATGCCGTCACAGGGCTGACCAAAGCAAAGGCCCTGCTGGTCAACTCAAGCCAAACCAGAAAGGATCTTGTCTGCCGCCTTCAGCTGGACCCGCGGCGCATCCACATTACTCCCTTGGGGGTCGAGCCAGAGTTCCGACCGCTCCCTTCGGGTGAAAACCCCACGGGGTTGCGAAAAAAGTTCGATTTGCCTGAAGGAGTCCTCTTGCTGCATGTCGGACACACTGCCTTCTACAAGAACGTGGAGGGGCTGCTGCACTGCCTTAAGATTCTCAGGGCCCGGGAGCAACCGGTGTGGCTGATCAGGGTTGGGGAGGGACTTCAGCTCCATCAGCGGACTTTGGCGAAGCGCTTCGGTATCGCCGACCGGGTCGTTGAGCTGGGCTCGGTATCTCGAGGGCAGCTGCAAGAGCTGTATCGAGCCGCCGATCTGTTGGTCTTTCCCTCGTGGTACGAGGGGCAAGGCCTGCCTCCGCTTGAAGCGATGGCATCTGGGCTGCCTGTCGTCGCCTCCAACCGGGGCGCCTTACCGCAGACCCTAGGGCAAGCCGGCATCCTGGTGGAGCCAAACGCGCCTGCGCAAATGGCCGATGCGGTGGGGCGCATCCTTGGAGACAGAGCGTTGCGAACTCAGCTGTGTGCGCGCGGCTTGAAGCGTGCTGCCGACTTTCGCTGGGAAACCACGGCCCAAGAAACTCTACGGGTGTACCGGTCGCTGCTCGAAAACCTATGATATACTCTCCGTCGGGAGGAAACGAATGATCTGGAGGGGCCGAAAGATTTTGATTACCGGTGGAGCTTCTTTTATCGGCTCTCACTTGACCGATGCGCTCGTTGAGCAGGGTGCTTCGGTTCGAATCGTCGACGATCTCTCAAGCGGAAAACGAGAGAATCTCGAGAGGCATCTGAAAACCGGCGCCATAGAATTCATCCAGGATGACCTGCGGAATCAAGAGGTCGCCCAGCGTGCGGTTGGCGGGATGCAAGTCGTATTCCACCTGGCAGCCGCTCATGGCGGACGCGGCTATGTCGATCTGCACCAAGCTGCCTGTGCAGAAAACCTCACGCTGGATGGCTTAGTCTTTCAGGCCTGCCAGAAGACCGGCGTGGAGAAGATTGTTTATGCCTCGAGCGGGTGCGCCTACCCCAACCACCTTCAAGCAGACCCCAACCAAATCCTCTACCTCACCGAGGCAATGGTGGGACCGCCCTATGATGCGGATAACCTATACGGCTGGGCGAAACTGATGGGGGAACTTACCCTAAAGGCGCTCTATAAAGAGCGCGGCTTGAAATCGGCCTCCTGCCGGTACTTCACAGTCTACGGGCCGAGGGGCCATGAGAATCACGCCGTGATTGCCATGATCGCCCGGGCTTTCATCAAACAAGATCCCTTTGAGGTCTGGGGTGATGGGACGCAGTTGAGGAATTGGACGTGGATAGGAGACATCGTCGAGGGCACCATGCTGGCGGCCGAGAAAATCGACGATGGGGCGGCCATCAACCTCGGCACCATGGAGCGGATTCGGGTGAACGATGCGGTCAAGATGGTCATGGATTACACGGGCCACAAACCCAAAATTCGTTTTCGACCCGACATGCCAACGGGTCCGCGCAACCGCGTAGCAGACAATGCCCTGGCCAAACAACTCCTGAGCTGGGAGCCCAAGGTTCCATTTCGGGAGGGGCTTCGCCGCACCATTGACTGGTACTTCTCAACCAAAGATCCCAAGCGCATTCAACGGCTGGCGTTCGAGCAGCTGTTGACCGAGCGGGGCATCCACTCTTGAGCGCTCCATCCTCAAAAAAGACCAATCCAAAGGTTGCGCTTATCACGGGAATCACCGGCCAGGACGGCTCTTACCTTGCGGAGCTTCTCCTTTCCAAGGGCTACATTGTCCATGGCCTCATCCGGCGAGCCAGCACGTTCAATACCCAACGGCTGGAACACCTTTACCAAGACCCGCACGACGCCAAGGCCCATCTGCTTCTTCACTACGGGGATCTTTCCGATGCCAGCCGGCTTACGAATCTCCTCTATGAGATTCGCCCTGACGAAATCTATCACTTGGGCGCCCAAAGCCACGTTCGAGTCAGCTTCGATTCCCCGGATGACACGGGCGAGATTAACGCCTTAGGAACCGTTCGGCTTCTTGAAGCCATCCGCCGAGGGCTTCCTCGCTGCCGAATCTACCAAGCCTCCTGCTATGACGACCAAACACGGGTCCTTACAACGGAAGGTCTTAAGACGTATAAGGAGATCGGAATCGGCGATCTGGTACTTACAGTCGACACCACCACAAATCGGTTGGAAGCCAAGCCCGTAAAGCGCGTAATAGTCTCCCCTTACCGAGGAGACATGATGCGGCTCAAGAGCCGCCGGTTCGACCTCTTGGTGACTCCCAATCATCAACTCCTTCTGCACGGCACAGCAGGACTCTTTTATTCGACCGCAGGTGATTTACAGATGCCAGATCAAGAGCAGTTTTACTCCGGTCACAGCTCGGTCAAATTTCCTAATCCCCTTTGGCAAAAGGAGCGGAAACCCTCCATTCAACTAAGCCAAGTGGCCCCGTGCGAACTCCCCTGTAACGCAACGAAGAACCTGGTTGATGAAATTGAGACGAACGATTTGTTCTGGCTCGTTGGTCTCTATGTGGGAGATGGTTACTGCTCGCCGGACAAGCGCGCCCTGAGGAGTGGGTCGAAGGATCAATTTATCGCGTTCCGTGGCCAGCAGGGCCGCTTCGTAGCCCAGCCTAAAACGGAGGCAGTCACTTACCCCAGTCACAACATCTACTTCGCGATCCCCTCGTCCGACAAGTCGCGCGGCCGGTTAGTCCTATGGCTTGAAAAATATGGCATCGAGTATCGTGCCAGCCGGGAATGGATCCGATATTCGTCGTACCCGTTGGCACACTTTCTGCGGAGCTGCGGGACAACCGCCAAAGAAAAGCACATCCCCCCATGGATGCTGACTTATGACCGTGAGCATCTCCGTGCATTATTTGACGGCCTGATCGGATCTGACGGCCATATGCGGCGCAACCAGAAAACCTACACGTATACCACAACCTCCGATACGCTGTTGAATCAGGTGGTGGAACTATCGGTCAAGCTCGGATTCCGGTGCTCGACGTCCAAAAAACTGGGCAGGGACGTCCTTTACGTCAAGGAACAGCGAATCATCCGCGCGTCGCAAGCGTACGTTGCGCACATCTCCAACAATCATCGAAAGCGGCCAATTACTTTGTACCCATCACAGGTCCGACGCACCCCTTATGCGGGAACGGTATGGTGCTTGGAGATCGCTGACAACCACAATTTTCTCGTGGAGCGCAACGGCCGATATGCATTCTGCGGGAACAGTTCCGAGATGTTCGGCGCAGCCCCCGCACCCCAAAACGAGAAGACGCCTTTCTGTCCCTGCAGCCCGTACGCCACCTCCAAGGTCTATGCCTATTGGATGGCCCGGAACTACAGGCAAGCCTATCGGCTCTTCGCCTGCAACGGCATCATGTTCAACCACGAGTCTCCTCGGCGCGGGGCAACCTTCGTCTCCCGGAAGATTACGCGTGCCGTTGCGGCCATCGCGGCCGGCAAACAAAAGAAACTTTTCCTCGGCAATCTCAAATCCCGCCGCGACTGGGGATACGCGCCGGAGTACGTTCAAGCCATGTGGCTGCTGCTCCAGCAAAGGACCCCTCAGGATCTGGTCTTTGGAACCGGAGAGGCTCACTCTGTACAGGAGTTTGTTGAAACCGCCTTTGGCTACGCAAATCTCGATTGGAAGAAATACGTCAAGACCGATCTCCGTTATCTGCGCCCCACCGATGTCTCTCTGCTCAGAGCAAATGCTTCCCTGGCCAAGCGGCGGCTGGGATGGACGCCTCAGATCCGTTTTAAAGCTTTGGTCCGGCTGATGGTGGATGCCGACATGGAAGCCATCGGCTTAACACCTCCTGCCAGTAGCCGCTCACAACAAGGATACAAACGGCTCAAATGGCTCCGGCGGCCGTAACCGCTCTGCACAATCAACGCATTCTGGTCACCGGTGGAGCAGGCTTTCTGGGCCAACATCTGGTGCAAGCCCTTCGGAATCGAGGGTGCCAAGAGGCCTTTATCCCCAGGAAAAAGGATTATGACCTCACGCAGCAGGATGCGGTCCGTCGCCTCTATCGAGACAGTCGGCCTACCTTGGTTTTCCATCTGGCTGCTGTCGTGGGTGGAATCCTTGCCAACCAGGCCAATCCAGGTCGATTTCTCTACGAAAACCTCATCATGGGCCTGCAGTTGATGGAGGGCGCTAGGCAATCGGGCGTTCAGAAATTCGTGACGGCTGGAACCATCTGTTCCTACCCGAAACACACCCCCACCCCGTTCCAAGAGAAGGACCTCTGGAGCGGGTACCCCGAAGAGACCAATGCCCCTTATGGCCTTGCCAAGAAGACGCTGCTCGTTCAGGGCCAAGCCTATCGCCAGCAGTACGGGTTTAATTCCATCCATCTGATGCCGGTCAACCTGTATGGCCCCGGAGATCACTTCGACCTGCAGACTTCCCACGTCATCCCCGCGCTGATCCGCAAATGCTTGGAGGCCATTCGGGACAAGAAGCCGGAAATCATCTGCTGGGGAGACGGTTCGCCGACCCGGGAATTCCTCTATGTGGCAGATTGCGCGGAGGGCCTCACGCTGGCTGCGGAACGATACGAGGGCGGTGAGCCGATTAATCTTGGTTCCGGATCAGAGATCTCAATTAAGGATCTGGTGCACTTGATCGCCGAACTGACCGGATACAATGGCCGAATCATCTGGGACACCTCCAAGCCGAACGGGCAACCGAGGCGCTGTCTAGACACTCGTCTTGCCCAAGAACGCTTTGGCTTCCAGGCAAAAACGCCCCTTCGCGAAGGTCTTGAGCAAACCATCCGATGGTATCGAGAGCATCCGGCCTAACCCCTTTGAGCCGCAAAGCCCTGCATAACGCTCTCCTTAAGATGTCAAGTAGCGCACGCAGACTGCTTCCGATACCTCAGGAGGATTGAATGGTTAGGGTAAAACACAAGGCGATATTAATCCTTACGGCCATTGTGGCTGGCGTTGCCCTCTTAGAAGCATCCTGCAGGTTTTATCAGTATGTGGTTCGGAATCGAGTCTTAGAGGATGCCATCTTCCATCCCTGTTACAGGCATTATTATTTCTTCGGGCCTAATTTTAAGCCGAATTCTGGAGGCGCTTGGCAGGCAATTCCGAATCTGAAAATCAACAGCTTGGGATTCAGGGGTGGCGAGTTTACCATCGAGAAGCAGCCGGGCATTTATCGGATCATCTGTCTTGGCGGGAGCACAAGTCATGCGGGCAATTATCCAGAGAAGTTAAGCGCACTGCTCAAGATGCGCGAGGAATCTTTGGGTAAGAAGGTGGAGGTCATTAATGCAGCCGTTCCTGCCTGGAATACTACTCAAAGCCTCATACAGTTTGTTACGAGGGCAATCTATCTGCAGCCCGACCTGATCATCATTTACCATGCCACCAACGACCACTACATGGAGGACAATTATTGGCTTCATCGCTTACCGGAAGTCGATTACAAGGAATATGGCGGTTTTTTGAGAAATCACTCTTTGCTGTACTGCTTTGCGTTGAACCGGATTAGAAATTTGTCCAATTGGGTAAAGAGCAAGCGCTGGAAAAGCACCTTAAGGGGCGCGAGCGCAGCTGCCTCCGACGGAGCGGATCGCAGCGATTCTACGCAGGTCTATGCCATGAATCTAGAGAACTTTGCTGCGCTTGCGAAATACCGCGGCATCGGCGCAGTGTTCGTCACCATGCCCGTGGCTTACGATGAGGGGCTTGGCCGCACAGAGAACGCCGTGCAGGCTGGTTATATGTATCGCGATTTCAAGCGGCATGCCAGAAGAATAGGGCAGCATAACGACGTGATGCGGCAGTTGGCTCAGAAGCTTCCGATTACGTTGGTTGATGTCGCGAGGTCAGGATTCAGCGGAGAGGCCGAATATTTTGTTGACCTCGTTCATTTCTCAGAAGAGGGAGCGCACCTCTTCGCAAAGCGCATCGCAAGCGCAATATATCCCCTTATAAAAGAGGGCAATTAAAGGGCCTAAAGCGCATCCGATGGCACCAAAAACACCAGAATCAGCCTCCTTGAGCTCTCGACCGTTGCACATCGCTTTCTTTAACCGGGCTTTTTACCCGGAAATGAGCGCCACCGGACAACTGCTTGCTGAGTTAACCGAGGGGTTAGCGAGAGATCACGGTTGTCAGGTCACGGTCGTCACAGGCATCCCAATGGGAGGTGTCTCCGGTGCCTGGTCTCGACCGAAGAGGTGGCGCTTCATCACTCAGGAGCAGCTCGGTTCCGTCCGCATCTTGAGAGCCAATGGAACCACTTTTTCTAAACGGACCTTTCTGGGTCGGGCCGTCAACTATCTGACTTACTTTTTGTCTTCCTGTCTGGCGGGATTTCATCTGAAGCACCCGGATGTCATCGTCGCCTTGACGGATCCCCCCATCATCGGTCTGTCTGCGCTTCTGGCGGCTCGAAGGTTCCGTTGTCCCATGGTAAATTCCTACCGGGACATCTTCCCTGAAGTAGGCCGGCTGCTGGAAGACTTCAAAAGCCCCTTCGTAGACTGGGTGCTTCAACAAACCAACCGCATCATCATCCGGCAAGCAACGCGCCTCGTGGTGCTGGGCGAGGCCATGCGCGACCGTCTCATCCAAGAAAAGGGGGCCCGGGCAGAACAGATCGCTATCATCCCGGATTGGGCAGATGGCAAGAGCATCGTTCCCAGCGCAAGGCAGAACCGCTTTTCTGCAGCACATGAGTTGGATAACCGTTTTGTGGTGATGCACTGCGGCAATATGGGCGCATCCCAAAATCTTGATGTTGTGCTGGAAGCAATCGCTCTATTGCGCAACTTGCCGGAGTTGATGTTGGTCTTTGTGGGGGATGGCATCAAGAAGGCATCCCTGGAGCAGCGTGCACTCCGGATGCAGCTGACAAACGTGCGTTTTCTTCCCTATCAACCCAAAGAGGAGCTCTCAGACACCTTTGCCGCCGCTGACTGCTTCGTGATCTCCCTCAAGCCCGGGTTGGCCGGATACATCACCCCCAGCAAGCTGTACGGAATTCTTGCTTCGGGACGGCCTTACGTCGCAGTGGTGGATGAGGAGTGTGACGTGGCTCGGATCACGAAGCGGTACCGGTGTGGCCTTCTGGCACAACCTGGAAATGCTCAAGATCTGGCTGAAAAGATTCGAACCCTCTATCGGAATCGAGTCCTCGCCCAACAGCTGGGGGTCAGTGCTCGCCAGGCGTTCAGCGCCTTTGATCGCCCGGTGGGCGTGAAGGCATACTACAATCTCTTCCGAACCCTGGCGACCCAAAAAACAGCGCCGGATTCAGCCTAGCCCGCTGGGGAAGCGTCCTTTAAACGGCTCAAGCAAACCGATTCAAAATCTTCAGCTGCCTCCGCCCAGCTGCGGGGGCGATGCTTTTCTGGAATCCGGCGTGCCATATCGGCAAGCTCCTTCCGATGCTGAGCACACCAAAGGAGCCGTTGGACGAATGCTTCCGGGGTTCGGATCGGAAGAATCCAGCCGTTCTTGCCTTCCTGAACCAAGTCCGGTCCAGCGCAATTGGATGTAGCCAAAACCGGTAAGGCGCTTGCCAGTGCCTGGGCCAAAACCAAACCGTATCCATCTTGAAGCGTAGGGAACAAAAACAGGTCCGCCCGGGCATACCACTGCGGAAGTCTCCCCTGAGGCTGGCTGGGAACAAGGTCGGTAAATCGCTGTACTGCTTTTAAAAACCTTACAGCGTCTGGTGAAGGCGCGCCGACCCATGTGAATTGGAAGCGTTCTGAGCTCAAGCGGCGATAAATCTGCATGGCATCCCACAACCCCTTTTGGAAGGAGAGCGATCCTGTCGTGAGAACATGCAACGGCTTTCCCGAAAGGATTCTCCGGCACCGCGCCTCCACAGTTTCGGGGGCTGCGCAAAAAGCTTCCAAATCGGCCCCCAGGGGGATAACGGCCAGCTTGTGACGCGGAACACCTTCCTCCACAAAGGTATCGTACGCAAACCGCGAAAGAACGCAGATCTGGTCTGCTAAGGCATACTCTCTCTCCTCTCGCTCAATGATCCAGTTGCTGGGGCAGTCGACTTTGCTTCCAGTCCGCTGCTCTTCCTCCCGAAGGATCTTGGACTGCGTTCGGATGTGCGCTGAGCCGCGCATCAGCAATCGCTTGACCCGCTGTCCCTCGAGGGCTCGAAACGTTTCCTCAGCGACGCCGCTCCAGCAATGCACCACGTCCCAGGACTCCGTCTTAATCTGCGCAGCTGACCAGCGCCCAAACCAGCGACAGAAGAAAGCGGTGGGGAAGGGGAACATTGCCCATTTGTTGAGAAGGGCAAAAAAGCGTTCAAAAAGAACCTCCACCCAGAAACTGCGTACGTGCCCTGACGAAATGCCAAACCGCCGGACAGCCCATTTGGGATGGTTGGTAAAAAGCTTCACCTCAACGCCTCGTCGCAAAAGTTCTCGCGTGAGGTCAAACGCATGAAAGCGACCGGGGACAACGATAGCGATCTTCAGGCGTTTCTGGTTCCGGCCAGACGCACGCATCATCCCTGCTCCTGAAGCACTTGGCTGAGTACGCTGCGCAGACGATCTTCGTAGCTGTAGCCCTCCAGGCAGCGCGCACGCCCTGCCTGCGCGATGGCTTCGCGCTGATCGTCGTCTGCCAGGTAGCGTTTGATCTTCTCCATCATTTCATCGGAGGAACTGTAAAACTCTGCCTGCACGCCCTCTTGAAAAAGGGCCAGGTGCTCTTCGTTTCGCTCGGCAAGCATAAACGCTCCGCAGGCAGGAATCTCCACAGACCGCGTTGTCGTTCTATCGAAAAACCAGCGGGAGAGGAAACAGAGATTTATCTTGGCGCCGCAAAGGGCCTTGACGTACTCATCTGCAACCAGGTGACAGCTCTCTCGAAAAAGGGGATGCCTTCTGCGCCTGGCCCGCCTCCATCCCCCGCCCCAAACCTTGATGCGGTATCCCTGCTTCCACAATTGGAAAAGCGTTTCTTCCCGGGAGGGCTCCCAGTGCCCGACAAAACCTATGTCACATCCAAACCGTTCGCGCTCCTTGGGAGTCAGCGTTACCGGGCGATGGAGGTCAGGGTCAAACCCGTTGCCCATGTGCATCACGCGACGAGCGCCCCGCTGAATCAGCCATTTTATGTTGTGGGTCTTTGTGGTGATGTGGACGTCATACAATGGGATGGCCTTAAGATAAAGCGGGCTTTGGTTAGCGGGGATCATCATGTTGTCCGGGCTGAAATGAACGGACAGGCGGCATCCTGCGCGACGGATGGCCACCAGTGTCTGGGGGAGTAGGTGGAGCCCTTTGTCCACCCATAACAACTCCGGCTGAAACCGGCGGGCACTCTCCAATGTTTCATGGTTGATGGCCCGGACGCGGGGTCCCCAATAGAGATGATTGGTCAGGGCTTGCTGCCATAGCGAAAGACCGCTGATTCGACCCTTGGTCGAAACCGCCTTAACCTCTCGGGAAAAGCGCCGCAGCGCCCTCAGCCTTGAAAAGCTGGTGCTTCCCTCGTCCAGCTCGCCCACCATAAAAACCCGATGTGGGATCTGTGCTCCCTTCATGCCTTGACGCCCGTTACGTCCCGGTACGCCTCTGCGATACCCGCAGCCGCATTCATAACTGAATAACCACTCACTTTCTCTCGACACCTCAGCCGGGTTTCGGAGGGCCTTCTCCATGCCAGCACGCGTTGAATTGCAGCCGTCAAGCTTCGAACTGATCCGGCCTGGAAAATCTCCCCTGTAGCGCTGGGCTCTACCAAGTCCGGCGCGCATCCTACCGCCTCTGAAACAACGCAGGGCAGCCCATGGCACAGCGCCTCATTGACCACCAACCCCCACGTCTCAGAGTGCAAACTTGGCAATACCAGCAGGTCTGCTGCATGATAGTAGGGGCTCAGTTGGCTCTGGTTTTGGAACCCGGCAAAATGGGTCTTCACAGTTGGCAGCGCGCCGGCCTGCGCTTCCAATGTCTTGCGAAGACGTCCCGCTCCGAGAAAGACGGCGCCGGTTTTACGGCGCTCTTCGTGGGGCAACTGCCGGATAGCTCGAAGCAGCATATCAGGCCTCTTGCGCAAACACAGCTTCCCAGAAAAGAGGATGACCGTATCGGCTTCCTCAAACCCCAAGCGCTTGCGCATCTCGGAGCGCAGGCGCACCCGCTCTTCTTCGCTTGAACGGAAGGGAGCAGCATCAACGCAATAAGGCGAGAAGATAAGTTTTTCTTCCGGACAGCCCAATCGAAGAAAATGCCGATGGGAATGCGTTCCGACATACAGCAGCCGCGCGCACTGAGCATAGAGCCAGCGCAAGCTCTGATCGCGCATCCACCGTCTCAAAAAGCCGCGCCGCAGAGCATGGTCGGTCGTCTCCGCCCGCAACAGAATTGGAATGCCGGTCTTGCGCACCTGAAAGAAAGCGGAACGGTGAAAGCGCGGGCTGTACCCTGTCAGGAGCGCTGCGGCCGGGCGGATCCGGCGAAGCGCCTCGGACAACCCTCGTGCCGAAACCCCTGCGGCAGACCGAGCCCCTCCCTGGGAGATCCGAGAAAGGAAAATAGGCGTATAGCCCGAGGTCAGATTTGTATCCCAGCGCACAGCCGTCCCAAACTCTTTATCCCGGTAGCCGGCAACGCTAAAGTCCGACCCGTAGACCGCAGAGACAGGGATTCGGAAGTGGCGCTGCAGCGCCGCATAAACCGGGGCATGATACTGGATCGGATGCGTAGAGATAACGGCTAGGGACATGGGAACACCGCGGGCTTGCTCAAGATGCGCTTCATGGAGGCAGAAGTTCGTAGAGCCGCTTCTGTTTTTCCGAGGGACACAAAAGCATATTTCCCCAGACGCCCATCGGATGGGTATAGGGCTGCGAGAAGACCTTCACCCACTGGGCATTGTTCAGCCGATAAGCCTGATAGTTATGCCGCATCAACAGCGCACCGGTGGCCAGATCTTCTTCCGGGGTATGCGACTCCACCAGAAAAAGGGGCCTCTTCTGCCGGACGCAGGCATCGCATCCCTTCAGGGCCGCCGCTCCTCCTCCCTCGATGTCCATCTTGATGAAATCAGGCCCTTCGCGCGGCTTGGAGCCGTAAAAGAAGTTGTCCAGCGTCGTCGTCCTCACAACAACCCGCTCAGCAATGCCCCCTGCCTGACTTACCCAATCTCGATTAACCGAAGAGCAGCAAGGGTGCACCCCAAGGAACAGCTCCGCCTCTCCCGTTCTATCGGAGCACGCTTCTTCAACAAGCTGGACGTTCGCTGCTTCATTCAGAGAGAGATTCCTGCTCAATTTCTCAACAGCGGAGGGGGCCGGCTCAAACGCGTATACCACTCCCTTTCCGCGAAGGTGCCGGGAAAACCAGAGGGCATAGGTGCCGATATTCGCACCCAGATCGCAAACCACCGAGTTGTCCTGGAAAAGCTGCAGCGGAACGGAAATCTTGGAGAGCACCTGAAACTGTTCCGGCTCCCCCAATCCCAAAATGGTATGATAATTGACAGAGCGATCGTAGACCATCCGCATCCCGCGCAGCGGCCCAAAGGAAAGACGGTACACCCTGCCCTCCCTGAAGTAGAGCCCAAGTGCCCTTCTCAGGATAGAGGATCTGAACCGCGCATATCTCAGATCTGCAATCAAGCGCCGCACGGCCCCTCCCTCAAGGGAAGTCCCTTGGCGTGAGTTGACGCAGCACAGGTGAAAACTGTCGTTCATAATTCCACTCCTCGAGGACCCGCTGCCTTCCCTTCTCTCCCATCGCATGAACCTCTAGGGGGTGCTCCAAGCACCAGCGCAAGGTTTCCGCAATGCTGTTTGGATCTCCGGGATCACATGCCAATCCATACCCTGGCTCCACATACATCCGCCTCCAATCCGGATGATCAGGAACAAGCAGTGCCAGCCCTCGTGCCATGTACTCGAACGGCTTGTTCGAGGCGCCCACCATCCACTGCTCATTTATGTCCGGACTTTTCAAGGGCACCAAGCACAATCCGACTTGGCACGCGTCTAAGCGTTCGTGCAATTCCCTTCCTCTCGACAGCTCTCCCGCATACTCTACTCGGGATGTAATTCCAAGGCGGGAGGCAGCCTCTCGCAGTTGGTGCAAATACCCCCGGGAACCGACCGTCTCATATCCCACCACGCAAAGCGTCATCGTATCCGGCAGCTGAGCCATGGCGCTCAATACCCCGAGTGGAAGCCGAGAAGATCCTATGGAGCCGCAATAGATCACCCGGAGGCCCGTGCCCATTGAAGGTCCTGGGCGGGGCGGAGACACTTCATCTCGAGAAGGGCAATTGTAGACGCAGTCCGCCGTGCGACAACCCAGCTGCGCCGAAAAGCGCTTGGTGCGTTCGGCGTTGGGCAGCAAGCAGAGTTTGGCCCGCCGGGAAAGCCGCCGTCTGCACCATAGAACAAACCGCATCCACATGCTCCCCGGCCAAGATTCCCCGGGAGAATCGTGCTCGTGATAGATCACCCGAAGGCCAGGGAAATAACTGAACAGCATCCCCAAAGGAGCCGCCAAGGAATCGGAAACATAGATCCATTGAGGCCGCCACCGAACAACCCAGCTCATCGCCCAAAAAAAGAACCCCAAGTAGTGGAGCTTCTGCTTCCATCCCGAAGGACAAAATGCCTGCTTTCGAACTTCAATGTTTGAGTGTGGCGACAGCTGCAGCGTGTCTCCTCCCAGCGAACTCGTTCCTAAGAAGAGCACTTTCCAGCCCTGCCGGGCCAAGAGATGCGAACTGCGGTCCAGCGGCGGGTAGCAAGCTGGATTCGTGTACTGAAGGTAGAGGATCCTCTTGCTCCCAGGGTGTCGGAGTGCGCTCATCTGGAGTCCAACAGCTTGCGATAGAGCGCGCTCATCTCAGAGGCAACGGTATCCATCCCTTTGGGTGCAGGGACTGCCCTGCCCAGACGCAAGACAAGGTTCCTGTCATTGCAAACCTCTCGAAGCCTCTGGGCCCATGCAGCTTCAGAATCGGCCTGCACCAAGAGGCCGTTGACACCATCCTGCACCAGCTCAGGGATTCCACCTAAGTTGGAAGCGATCACCGGAATGCCTGCAGCAAATGCTTCAAGCACAACCAAGGGGCCGGTCTCCAGCCACTGAGAGGGGACAGCCAGCAAATCGTACCCCTTAAGGCAATCTACCACGTCCGCAGCCGCTATCGGTTCCCGGAAAGTGATTCTTGAGTCCGCGCCTGCCATGCTGCGTAACCGTTTGAGGTAGGCGATCTCACGCGAACCCTGCACCACTCCATAGAGGTCCAATGAAAGATGTGCTTGCGGTATCTGGCGTATCGCTCGAATAAGCAGATGAGCGCCCTTGACGGGGTCCATCCGGCCCAGAAAGGCCAAGCGAATCCCCGGAGCCTTGAACACACTTGCTTCGCTTGATGGGTCCTCGGAACAGCGCGCCCGATGCTCAGAGCGAACCTCCTGCATCAAGCCTTGGGGGGAAAGGGTAATCTTTTGCAAAGGGACGCCGTTGCGCTCCAGCAAATCCTGAACCCAGGCGCACACTGCAACCATGTGGTCTGTCTCCGCAAAGAGCGCACGGACAGCGGTGAGGCGGACGGAGATGAGCTGGCGCATGCGCAAGGCGGTCCAGACCCCCCCGGACAAGCCAATCGAGGCAAGCGCTTGTCCCACGCTGATGGGTACGCGACCGACGGCATCTGCCAATCCGCGGGGAAGCCCCAGGCCGTTTAATGCACACCGTGCGCACAAGTCCACATCCAGCCTGCCATCACACACCTTTTTCCCCCAGCGCAGAAGGGTACCCCTCTGGCAATTCACGGTAGGGGTATGATAGGTAAAAATGACCGGTATGCCTCTCTGCTTTGCCTGTCGGACGATCCGAACAGAAACCGCCGGCGTTAAGGCATGCATATGGACGATATCGGGGCGCTCCTGATCCAGAATGCAGCCAAAGGCCTTGGCTGCCTGCTCATCGCCCCCTCCATATAAACTCTTAAGATCGGTTGCCGCTGAGGCAAAGCGGTAAACCGGAATTCCTTCGTGACGATACTCCTCATTTCTTCCGCCGGGAGCCGCCACTGCCACCTGAGCTCCGGCGCGCTGCAGGTGCCGGGCAAGCGCCTCGACATACACCTCGGTGCCGCCTATCGGATCTGGATGAAAGGTAAAGGGAGCTTGGAGGATTCTCACCGGCCGGCTCGGAGCTTCGAGAGGGGCTTAAGCATCCTCTTGATCCGCTCGTAGGGGCTGCGTCCGACAAGGGTGGCCATAAACCGACGCAAGAATCCAGCGCGCAAAAGCAGGCTGGGCCGGAAGCGCAAAGCCCTTAAATAGCAACGGCGGGCGTCTGGGTTCATCTTCAAGAAGAAGTAGTTTTCCGCATGCTCTAAATACCGGGCTGCATGCGCACGCCGCCGAACCCGCTGCTTTTTCTTTTCGAGGGCGGGATTCTCCTCCCGTTCGCTGAAGATTTTATCCAGCACCCAAAAATCAGAGGGTTCCCGACTTCTATCCGAGGAGTAGCGAACATGGCGGTTTTCCGGGTGGACTCGGTAGTCAGCAACCACGCGGTTGAGGTAACAAAACTCAAATCTCCTAGCCATCATCAAGTGACAATACCAATCCTCATGGACAACGGCCCCTGGAATGGGAACGGCCCAATGCCAAGCATCTCGTCGAGCCAGCAATGCAGAGGGGTTAATAAAATTCCTCTCCAAAAGTGATATAAACTCATTGCCTTTAAATCTGGATCCACCGTGTACGGTATCGCAAGCTTTCGAAGTAACTTCCCCGCTTTCATTCATTGTCACCACATCCCCATACACGAGGCCAACCTCCGGGTGGGCTTTGAAGATCTCGAGGGCTGAGGAGAAAAAGTTTGGTCGGTAGCGATCGTCGGCATCCAACCTGCCAATAAACTGTCCGCGGGCAAGGGTCACCCCCGCATTGACAACAGCGACAATTCCCAAATTCGTTGGGTGGGTTACCACCCGAATGCGCGGATCGGTGAAGGAGCGTAAAACTTCCTGCGTGTCATCGGTTGAACCATCATCCACAATGATTATTTCAAAGCTGTGTTTCCCTCGCTGGTTAAAAATACTGGTGAGCGCCTCTTTCAGGTATCGGCCGTAGTTGTAGCAGGAGACGATAATGCTGATTGCTGGACCCTCGTGCTCGCTCATCTTACGGGCAGCGCTCTCTCTGGCGTCTGAACATCTCTTTTCGCAGGCCAAGGCGATGACGGAGCGGCCTGGTCCAAGCCAGCAGGGGATACCACACTTGGAGAGACCACTGCTCCAAAAGCAATGAACGCCTCCTGGAGATCCTCAGCGCACCTCCCCAGGAAAACCTTAGCCTCGTCGGGGTAAGCCGATGGTTGGCATCCTCCAGGGTGTAGCGTTTTCTTGGGCCCCCTGCCAGCTCTAGGCTGCGGATGCTCTCTGGGCTCTTGGCCACCTCATCCCAAACAGCAGCCGAGACATGCCCGTAATCGTGCTTCTGGTGGACGGCCTGGATGACTGCCGTAGCATCGATCAGCAGCGCCCCTTTAGTCCTGGCGTAAGCGAGCAACCAATGATCTGACCACCCGCGCCCAACTGCAAAAGCCGGCATCTCCTTTACGAAGCCCCGCGGAAAAACAAAGTAATCGATTGCAAAGGAAGAGCCGATTCGCCCGCGCTTGGCCACATCCGCCCTTAAAGAGGCCTCCCAGTTTCCCTTGAAGCGCATCGGCTCGCGCACGTCCAAGTTCCATCGGTGTCCGCACAGCAGGAAGGGCCGCTTCAGGCACACCACCCTTTGGACCGCCTTCATGAAGTCGCTCATCAGAATCATATCGGCGTTCAGGTGGCACAGAAAATCGGAGGTGGACATCTGCTCAACCCTTTTAAACATGTCGCTGATCAGTGGGGTGCCAAATTCGTTGGAAGCAACCTCAGGAACATGCGTTAGCCCAAGTTCCTCGCAGAGCTCTGCCGTACCCTCTTCATTGCCAGACAGAATCACTTCTGGTTTCGGAGAGAGCTTGCTCCAGCTGGTAATCGCATTTCGCTGAATCAAGCCGATGTGCTGCTTAAAGGGTTTTGGACAAGCAAAGAGAGTCAGCATGGCTGCTGCATTCACATCGCCCCGTTTAGGTTTCTTCCAATAAAGCGCAATCCTCTCGGCTCAGCGGACGTCCACCCACCTTCCTATAAAGCGCTTGGTAAGTCCTCGCCGTCCTCTCCCACTCAAACAGGCGGATGCGCCCTGAACCGCGTTGGCGCAGCGTTTCTCTGAGCCGGGCATCTGCGCTCATCCTGCGAAGCGCCTGGGCCATGCTCTCCGTTGAGGTGGGGTCAAAGAGAAGGACCGCATCGCCTCCATATTCAGGAAGGGAGGTCGCGCATGAGCAAGCAACGGGAGCCCCTTCCTGGAAGGCTTCAGTGATGGGAAAGCCGCCACCTTCAAAAAGGCTTGGGAAAACGAGGAATTCTGCCAAATGATAAATCGCCCGCAACTCCGAAGGACTCACGAAACCAAGAAAGTTGACTTGATTGTCTAACTTGAGCTTCCGGATGCGCGCCTCGATCTGGGGCCAGAAGCTATTTTTCTTGCCCGTGCAAACCAGGTGGATCGCGAGGCCATCTCGATCTCGGAGCAATCTGAGGGCCTCCAGTAAGCGGATGTGATTTTTGTGAGCCCAGGTTTGCGCGGGATAGAAGGCAAAGGCCTCAGGCAGGCGGAATTTCCGCTTCGCCTTTGCAAGGATCTTGCCTGTTGTCTGATCGTACAGCTGCGTAGGGGATCCTCTTAGAATGGCGTAAACCTTCCGGGCATCCACGTGATAGCGGCGGACAATGTCTCCTTTAACCCACCGGGACTCCGCCGCAATCGCTTGAGCGTGGCTGCAACCGGCACGGTAAATGGCTTCGCGCCAAGCCGCATCCTCCTTGGAGAAGAATTGGGGGAACTGCAAATGCTGGAGGTCGTGGGGATTAAAAATGGTCGGCAGGGAGCAGCGTATAAAACGTTGGTGAGGGAAGTGGAGGAGATCGACGCCCAGGGCTTCGTAGAAGCCGTCTGACTCGGGTACAAAAATGTTCGGCGTTTCCGGGGATTCGGGGGCAGCCTGAGGATGAATGCCTCTGTGCACGGCCCGCATAGGACGGCGCAGGGGGCCGAGCAAGCGTTTTGCCCTCTCCCAATGCCCCGCCTTGGGCGGAGGCGTTATCGCCAGGCGTTGGCAAGCGCCCAGATAGGGCCTGAGTCGCCGATGGTACCTCCAGTGCCCTACGACTGTATATTCGATTGAGCCGTCGGAAAATCGCCCCAGGGCATGTAGGAGCCCTGTGACGAATTGCTCCACTCCGCCCCAATCGCCTAAAGATTCCAACTGCGCATCAATGGCAACCTTCAGCGGCTCAGTCCTATTTGGCCCCAGCGCAATCACCCTTAAGATTCTGTGTCCCTGGCGATTCCAACATCACCCATCTCGGCCTGAATGAGAAGTTGCGCTCCTGAAAAAGGGGTGGGTTGAACGGCGCTTCAGCGCAAGCTCCCATCCCAAATGGGTCCGCTCTTTCTTTCCGGATCTAACGCACGGGAGCGCCTTCGGCCCTTAATAAGAAACCCCAGAGGCGCAGCAACCTTGCGGCCCACAAACGCGGCAGACTTCAAAACCAGCCATACCCACCGACGGCGACTGCATGCGTACAGCCCTGCCGCCAGGTTAAGACGCAGGAGATGCCGCCAGCGGACAAGCCCGAGCGTCTCAATGATGTCGTCGCGTGAATAATAACCCTCAAATGCTTCATCCCAGAGCCTCATCCGAAATAAAACCTGAAGCAAGTCCCTCCGAGCGCTTCTGCGTGTTACGGAAAGGGACTGGGGGTGCACCCTAAGGCGATAGGAGTTGACGCTTAAAAACTTCACATGGACATCCTGCTCGATCATCCGCGCCACGTACTCTGCGTCGACCGGAAGAAACTTTGGGTTGAACAGGCCCACTTGCGCAATGATGCGCCGCCTGATCCACAAGCCCATGCTGCAAATAACAAAATTGTAGCGATCTAGCAGGTGACCAAAGTTATCCTTCAGCCGGGCCTCGGGTGGCAGCCAAAGGTAATGGAGAAGCGCTTCCTGCTGGCCGGCCGGATCGCAACGATACTTCTCGCCACCGCACACCAAGGCATCAAGCTCTGGATGATCGCGAAACACCTTCAAGATTTGCTTGACGGCATTCGCATAGAGGGTGTCGTCATCCGCCAAGAGCTTGATGTATTCGCCTCGCGCCAGAAGCACCCCCTTGTTGAAAGCATGCCCCTCCCCCTTATCCGGTTCAGATACGAACTCCGAGATGATATCTCTATGGGCCCGTACCACCTCCTGGGTTCGGTCCGTAGAACCCCCATCGATGACGAGCAGCTCGTCTTCGGGGGTAAGGTATTCGCGCGCGTTCTGGAGCGCACGCTCCAGGAAATCGGCCCGGTTGAGGGTTGTCAGAATGTAGCTGACCCTTGCTTTGGTCTTGTCAGACATTGAAGTCAATTGCGCTGCTTTTTGTTTTCATCGGACATTTTAGTATCTCGCTAACCTGTTTAGAATACATCAACATTCTCTGAGGCTAGAAGCACATTTCCAACCTGATCCAACCGAACAACCAGAAACCGCTTTGCCTGCCCGGGAACAAGGTCTTTGCTCAACACACCTCTTGCGCGCTCGAGAAAGGTCTGTCGAGAAACGCGTTGGGGTGAATATCCCAGCGCGATGTACTTCTGGGCAGGAACACCAAGGCGGGCAGCCTCATCTCCATACGCCATCATGGACCGAGCATGATAACGCAACCCTTCATTCCAAGCGCCCCCTTCCCATTCCCGCTCCACCCGGCACCCGCTCGCTGCCAGATAAGCTGCAAACTTCGGACATTCGCTTGCGTAAACGCCAAGGACCCGCAAGAAGCTGGGGGGGCTGACCCAGATCAACTCTCCGGATTGTTCGCAATGCTCAAAAACCATGCGCATTGTCTCTGGAAAGGACCAGGGAGCCGCGTTTCGCTGAATCGCCTGATCTACCAGAACGATCAATTCTCCTGCCGTCTGGCAACAGGAACGAGACAGGGACGCCAGCCCCTCCAGCTGCTGCTCCCTTTTCAAAGAGAACCAGGACTCGCGCAATGCGTCCCCTTCAGCGACAGCCTGATGGGCCGATGGGGGAACTTCCAGGCGTGCCTGTTGAGCGAGCAAAACGGTGTATTTCAAGCTGTGGAGCGAAGCGAGCAGGGTGCGCACGCGCAGAGGGCGAATCCGAGCATAATATAGGAAATCAAAGGGTATTTTGACCAGCAGATAATCTACCAACATCCCTAGGGCGCAGCCGGAGACAAGTCTCTCGGGAACCTTCGGTTCGGGCAGGACGCTGCCCCAAAGATGCCGCAGGCGGAAGGTAGGGTACCAAGCAGGCAGATGGATCCAGGCAGACTCCGGGCAGAAATAGGGCAGGTGGGTTAGATGCTTCTGTGCCCAATCCGGAAAGGCTGTGGGTTCAAATGGCGCAGGATCAACCGATCGGCCACCGGGGAAGACCACGATGAAATCGAGATCGGAGATCCCCGGCGTCTTGACCGCTCCAACCTGATAAATAGCAAGGGGAGGCTGGGGGAGTTCGGCCCAGACAGAAATAACCCGCTCTGTGATTTTCTCATAATCCGCCATGCAAGCTTCGGGCGGGAGATCTTCCAGGGAGCTTTGGGGAATGTCGTCGAAGTAATGAAATGCCGACCCCGCCCTGCCAAGGGAAGGCTTGGTAGAGTGGGGAACGCCATCTGTGCCGACCGATATCCTGCCGGAAGGAGATAGAATGTTCCTTCTCATTGCTTCCAGCAGACGCAAGACCCGTCCCGGATAGTCTGGACCGAGCACGTTGGCCGCTTCCTGTGCCCGCTGGCAACTGGATGGGCACCGGAGGAGCTGCCGGGTAAGCAACCCCGGCCACTGCAGCCAGCGAGCAGTTGCCACAAGCTGCTGGGACGGTTTTGGTCTTGGGCCGAGTTGTCTTCTGAGCCTAGAGGCTGTCCGAATGGGCTCCCAAACCTCCGAAGAGAAATCCCGCTCTGCCAGTGAGAAGGTTTCCCGCTTATAGCGGAAAGTGCCTGTCCGCCGCTGGAGATAGAGCGCAGGGAGAATCAAGGTGCAGCCCAGGATACACTCCAGCTCATGGCCGTCTCTCAAAACCAGAGGATCGGAAGGCCAACGCTCAAAGAGCGCCTGAAGGTCGTCCAACAGTCGATCCGTCACCCCTTCGGATGGAGAAGCGCAGAGCCAAAGCGCCTCGGAGAGGCCGGCGAGGTCCGCGCCGTAGCCAAACAAGACCGAAGGGAAAAGCGCCTCCGGGTAACGTCTAAAATCCATCTCGGCCAGATAGAAAGGGCCGTGGTGCATGAAGGGATCAAAGGCATGGGTGAGCGTTAGGATCTGGGATGCCAGCCGGCGCAGGCGCAATAAGTTCTTGGGGCTTTTCAAGGCAGAGGTCCGTACGACAAAGGCCAAATCCATGTCGCTGAAACCCGGCACGTCGTCCAGGGTTGCAATGCTTCCATGAACCATCGCGCGCTTGAAAAAGGCCGCCCCCTCCTTCAGGAGAAGCCGCTGCAGCAGATGCACGGGCCCATATTTCCGCTCGTGTCCGCCTGATTGCATCCAACCCTCATAGGGCTGCCCGGATGAAAGCTGGCGGAACGCCGCCCCCGTTGGCAAAAACGCATCCCATTGGCAATAGGCGTAGGCGAGCGCTTCAGAGAAACGGTGCAGTGGAATCTTCTTTTGCGTGGAGGAGAAACTGAGCCGATGGGAAAGAATTCCTAGCTTGCGAAAAGCCCCCGAGACTCGCAGAAGGGATTCTGGGGTAAGAGATCGTTTTTGTCCAAGATAGGATCTTGGCGATAACCCCGTCAGGCTGCCGTACAGAAAGTATTGAAGCGCATGGTACAGTTCGAGCTGGGCTGCTTGAGCATTATCGAGATAACCGCTCTCCTCAGACACAACTGCTCTCACCCTGATCGCTCCCTCTTCCAATCAAGAAACCGAGGCAGGATTATGGTTTCAAGCGCTTCATCTGGATTCACCGCGCTGGCGTTAAGCAAGCCGTTAGGAATCGGATTCTCTTTCCAGAGGGGTGGTGTCCAAAATCCTTTTTGAATCTCTTGAAAACCTACATCATCAAATAGATTGATGGTTGGAACCTGCGCATACCAGAAGAAGATTTCAAATCCACCTCGCCCGCCCAGGAACAGGTGGGCTTTCCTTCCAATTGCCAAAAGCGGACGAAGCCCAAGGCCCTTGCGATAACTGTCAACGGCCGAGACCGTCTTGGCTTCACGAAGAGGCGGTACCCTTTCGTGCTCAGTGGACCCCATGGCAAGGACGCGCACGTCGTCACCCATGATCTTGTTCTGGATAATGCGCTGATAAATCTGGTGCAGCTGAGCGGCGCTGCGACGGAAATGGATGGCGACCACAAATTTTTTGCCAAGCATGTGGCGCTCCCAAAAGCGTGCCGCAATGGTTTCGTCCTCCGGAGTAAAGAGTTCGGTCAAAATCTCTTGGTACTGTGAGGGCGTCGCCTGCCCTCCGTACCTCTTTGCGGCTTCGGGCGGATACCAATACTCGCCCAGGGCCTTGTTCAAGTCGGCCCCACGGAGTTCGTGTATGAAGGAAAAATTCTCCAGATATTCCTGTCTGTAGTTGACCTTGTCTCCATGAGCATCGGTCATGCGCCGTGCCGTGTCATAGGAAAGGCCGGCGGGGTTGTTCGGGGAATCGTCGTCTCGGTACAAGACGACGAGCTTTAGGTGGGGTGTGGCGCGCTTTGCGCGCTTTAAAAGAGGAGCCATCGAGATGATGTCCCCAAGGCCCCCATGAAGAATGATGACGCGTCTTCGGCCAAGCAAACAAGCCAGCCGATGCCGCAATTTGAACAGACCCCGGAGGACCAACGCGACCGGCCCGCGAGGCAAGATGCTCCTCATCCCTTTTCTTGCTCAACCGCTCGCTTCAATTCCTTCTTCCAGCCCTGGACTTGGCCGAGGTCCACATGAAAGAGCCAAACGCCCTGGGCTGCCAGGGCGGCTAATTCCGCAGCGCTGTTTGGATGCCCCCAGTACTGAATCTTGATTTGGTAGCGGGAAGCGGCTTTAACCGTATCTGCGTAGGATGCTTGAAGGTCGCCGGCAAAGAAAGATTCATGGTGGTTGAAGATGTTGACGCCATGCCGGTATGCCTTCTTAAGTTCCTCCGCCAAGCCTCCCTGATGCTCATCCGGCTCTACGACCCAAATCTTGTAAGGGAAATCGTAAACCCGACAGTGAGCATCTATGTACCTCTCATTCACGTAGGGAATAATCCGATCCAACGCGCCGCTGCAGGAGGCGGCCCGCTCCACCATCTTTTCACAAATGAACCTGCACAGCTTAGGGTCTCTCTTTTCCTTCCGGCGAGCAACATTCTCCTTGATGTCCACGATGAGGTAGGTATCTGTGTAGCGTTTCATGAGTTGCATGACGTCATTCAAATCGAGCGGGGTGTACTTACCGTGGTATCTAAGCTTTTTGAAATTTCGCAATGTCGTGCGTGAAATCTCCCCTTCAATCCCAAACCGATCGACCATCGGCGGATGAAAAGCAACCACTTGGTCATCTGCCGTAACGCACAGGTCAATCTCAAACACCTTGATGCCTTGACGGAGGCTGGACATCCATGCTTCCAGGGAATTCGTATACGCGCGTCCCTCGATGGTACCTAAGGCATAAGCGCTTAAGACCGGCGGTTCTCCAAATGCACTCAAATCTGGAGCGCGCTTGGGGGTGCGCGGCGGCAAGCGAAAGAGGCGCTTGAAACGCTGGAAGGGGCCCTTCATCTTCAGATCGGTCAATGCGCCATTTCGATAGAGCGATTGATCCATCGGACGGCGCTGGCCAGCGCGTAGAGGGCCTGCTCCTCGCTGATCCTAAGCCGAAAAGGAATCAGGCGAACCAGATGGAGGCCCATATAGAACAGGCCTTTGAGATACGCTTGCTCTTCAGAACAACCCAGGATATTCGACCAACGCTTCAGGCAGAGCTTCAGAATCTCCTCCTTTGGTGCATCTGCCGCGTACAGGAGGACAACCCCCTTTGCGTCGGAAAAATCGCACAGCTTGAGGTTATGGGACACCCACTCTTCGTATCTGCCAACCAACGATTGGAACAATTTTCCAATGTCCAGCTCCGGCGCGTCAAAGTAGTCTGCCCCGTCCATGTCGATGACCTTCACGTCCCCCTCAAAACACATGATGTTCTCAAAGGTCAAATCCCCATGGACAATGCAGAGGCGGCTGGGTGCGAGATGGCGAATCGTCGGAAGCGCCGCTGCTTGCGAGAGCAAGCTCCTCAGCCCAGGATACACCTTGCCATCGATGCGGACCTCTCCGCCGCCAGCGAGCTGCGCAAGCCGAGGGTGGGTCTGCAGGGCGTCCAGCTTTGGATAAATCTTCTTGGCTAAATGTGCCGCGAGCCAGTCGCCGCTTGCAGTGCTGGTGTGAACGCTGGTGGCGTAGAGGTGATCCTCAAGAAGCTCCAACAACCGCTGCAAACTTGAGAGCTTTTCCTGTGTCGAGCACGCAGAGAGCAGCTTGTGCTTGGGGAGGTACTCCATGTCGTAGTAATACTCAAATGAGTTGTCGCTCTCTCCGTAGAGTCCCGGGACAAGCTTCGCACAAATGCGGGAGAACCGCTCTAGGGTTTGATACTGACCCTTGAGCTTTCCATATCCCAAAGCAAGGTCTGTCTGCTTCGAAGCCTGCTTTCGAATGAACAGCTTCTCCTCGTCTGCCACCAGGAACGTCTCGGAGAAGGAACCCCCTTTAAGGCGTTTCAACGGTGTTGGATGGAGCGGTTGAATATCAACATGGGCAAGCCCCTGGTCTCGCTTCACCTCGTACGACGCCGCCTGCGGCACCAGTATGGCTGAGGGTTTTCGATCGTTCACCAAGTATCTCGGGCCGCTGGGTAATCCCATCATGAGATCCTGGAAGGGTACGCCGGCCTTCAGCAAGGCCCCCTTCAGGGCGGCTTCCTCGGACGGATGCCTGGAGGTCATGAGAATAATGCGATAGCCCTTCTGGGTCCAGTCTCTGAGCTTCTCCGAGCTTCCAGGCAACAACTCAAGGGGATGATCGTAGCTGGGTTTGTCTTCGTGCTTGACCAGGGTACCGTCGATGTCACAGAAGATCGCACCCGAGAAGATGTTTCGCTGGATGCGCACCTGCAATAAACGCTTCTTGTCTCCAAAAAACTCCGCTTGCCGAATGCGTACCGCCTGGATTGTTTTTCCTTCGGCGATCATCTGTTTGACGACTTCTGAGATATAGAGGCTGTGGCTGCGCCGAATCCGCTCAGTTACAGCAGCGGCGTCTGCAAAGTAGTAGCATCCGATGACGCCGACAAACTCCCCTTCGCCCGCAGGGAGCTCCTTTTCGGCGATTCCGGTTATGCGATCGCGCTCGGCAAGCGAAGCGACGCTCCAGGCTTTGAGGTCTTCGCCCTGGAGACTCCATACCGGAAGCACGCAATCCGCCTTGCTGTCCTCGCCAATCAGCTCAAAGAGCGGGTCCACATTCACCGAATGATCGCAGTCGCAGATGATCGCTCGACCGCTCAGGGCGCCCTCTTGGACTGCCAACGCCAATGTCTCGGCCGGCCCCTGCGTTGGCCGCTTAAGGTGGATGGTATCGAATGGGATGCCCCCGAGGATACCCTTCAGTCGAGCGCTGACCGCAAACTCTGATTCCTGTTCCTCCAGGTAAACAAAAACCACCCTGCCGATCTTGGACATCCACTTCATAAAAGGCCGGATGGCTGCCTCGATAAAAGTTTCCTCGCCGACCTTGAGGAACGGTTTGTACTTATAGCCGAATCGAGCGCCCCGTCCTGCCATCGGGAAAATGAGCGTAAGCGGATCCTCGAGCTTTTTCTTCATATCTGGTACCCGGAAGTGGCGGCGTCTCGGTGGAACATCCTGACAGTTTCCAACGAAAATTCAGCCAGATCCTTGCCGAACAAATCCAGTTTGGGAAGCATATCGTAGGGGACGGTGATGATGTGGCAACCCTGTTGTGCAGCAACAACAATGCTGTAGATCTCCCTGCAGCTTGCCCAGAGCACCTCCAGTTTGGGCTTCGCGCGGGCTCCCTCCAGCGCATGGCGAATGATCGGGCCAGGATCTACCCCCGCGTCTGCAATGCGGCCTGCGAAAACGGAGAGGATGGCGGATGCATCTGGATGAAACTGGGGAATCAGGCTATCGATCTGCTCTTTTGTGAAGACAGCCGTCACGTTGACCTTAACCCTGGCCACAGACAAAGAGGCAATCAGCTCTGTTGAGGGGCGACCGGAGGTATCTGTAGCCGGGATCTTGACATAGACGTTCTCGCCCCAGCTTGCCAGCTTCAGCGCCTGCTCTTTCATCTCGCCAAACGTATCCGCAAAAACCTCCAAGGAAACCGGCAGTCCCTGGGCAACATCGAGCAAGCTCTTGGCGAACCTCTCATAATCCCTTACCTTCGCCTTCGCCATGAGGGTAGGATTGGTGGTGAAGCCCTTTACGCAATACTGCCGGATGAGGCGGGGGACGTCCCCCAGGTTGGCCCCATCGGCAAAGATCTTAATGTCTGGGATCTTTCCCATTACCGCTTCTCCAGGATGGTCAGCCGGTCTGCCTCTTGGCGTCTGACATATTTGCCCTGGCAGATCTGCTCATCCACCGCCCTGCGAGGCCCCCCATCCCTTGCCACATAATAACGGTCTGGATCTCTACCCAGACTGGTGCTATGGACAGCGACAATCCCTTTTTCCGACAATAAACCATACAGGATGAACAAATCTCGGTTAAGCGCTGCATAGGTATGATTCGCGTCATGAAAGGCCATATCGATCGGCTTGGGAACAAGGCGCCCCGAATCCTTTGCTAATCCAACGATGAGTTGGTAGTTGCCAAATCTATGGCTTAAGGCCTGGGCTACTAAATCGTAACTGGGCCAACCGCTGATGTGGGTGTTTGGCTCCACATCCAAGATGCGGTCAAAACAGTCAAGGCCGTAAAATCTCGTCTTCAGCCCGCTCTGATCACGGCAACTCAACAGCAAACTGAAGGAACCGGCCCAACCTACTCCTATTTCCAGATAAGTTCTGGGTCGCGCTTCCAGGAATGAGTCCTGAAGCAGCTGTCTTTCTTCGGGTAACAAATCACTTATAAAGAGCTTGCTGGGGTCGCCTCCCTTAAAATTCTCTTGGGTTGGCACGATGGGCGCAAAGGGGTTTGCATTTCCTAAATGACTGGAGGATGCCATCTACATAGCTCGCCACGCCGAACCACCCCAGTCGGCTAGCATGAACGGATGGTGTGCCATTTGTGCGGAATGAAACAGGAACCGCACCTGGATTGGCTAAGATAGTTGTGACCTGTTTGGTAGGGGTCGCAGCGTGTTACCTCAAACTGCGCAGCGCGGTCCCAGAAATCGAGTGGCCGCAACCCCCTAATCCACAGCGCCAAGTCAAAGGTGTATCGGCCTACGCCAAGGGGGAGAGGGCCTATGGTTAACCCGATGATCTGCTCCTCCGGGGCAAAGTAAACATTGCTCATCTGGTTTGCGGCGCCATGAGACACGGTGCTGCCGTCGTAGCTTCGAATAAACCAGTCAACATTGAAGCTGCCTGCATTCACCCTCCCTTTCAGCCCAAAGCGGATTTCCATGATGTCTCCGTAACAGAAGCTGTAGCAAGGGGTTGCGTCTTTGCTCAGCAGCTCTACCCACTCCACGTAGAGCTCCGCATTGGCTGGGGGGGCGCTGCGATGAATCTTCCCTTTTCTCAAGTGTCCTTCAGTTGCCCCGGACAGCTCGTAGGCTTGAGTGACATCAGAAACTTCCCCGATTGCCTGGATTCCGCCGCGCTCGAGCCAGATGGCCCTAGAACAGAGTTTTCGGACTGACGTTATATTGTGGCTGATAAAAAGAACCGTGCGCCCTCCCTTGGCCACCTCTCCGATCTTCCCGAGGCATTTCTTTTGGAAAGCCATGTCCCCTACGGCTAGGACTTCGTCAACCAGCAGGATCTCCGGATCCAGCTGGGCGGCAACCGCAAATGCCAGGCGCATGTACATGCCGCTGGAATAGAATTTGACTGGCGTGTCGAGGAATCGCTGCAGTTCGGAAAACTCGACGATCTCATCGAATTTTTTCTGGATCTCTCGCCTCCCCATACCAAGGATGGCGCCGTTGAGATAGATGTTTTCCCGGCCGGTCAGCTCAGGGTGGAAGCCTGTTCCTACTTCGAGCAGAGAGCCAATTCGTCCATAAACCTCGGCATGGCCTCTGGTGGGTTCCGTAATCTGAGAGAGGATCTTCAAAAGCGTGCTCTTGCCGGCACCATTGCGGCCAACGACGCCAATGACTTCACCCCGATCGACCTCAAAGGAAACATCCCTGAGGGCCCAGATGTGTCCCCGGGTGCGACGGGGAAATCGCTTGAAGCGACTCCGGACAAAATTAGCGATGAGATCCCTCAAGGTCTCGTAGGCGTTGGTCGCTTCTCCGATGGCGTAGCGCTTGCTGATGCTTTTAACTCGGATGGCTATGTTGGGCATGGGTTACACCACATCTGCGAAAATCTTTTCCATTCTCCGAAAATAGAACGCGCCGCTAACCAACAAGGCGGCGGAGACAATCATTGAAAGAAGTAGCATGTTGCGCGGAGGGTAGGTTCCCAGGAGAGCCCACCGGAAGCCCTCAACCACGCCCACCATCGGATTGATCCCGTAGAGGGTGCGCCAGGGTTCGCTCAGCAGGCTGCTTGGATAAATAACGGGTGTGGCAAACATCCAGAACTGGATTAGGAAGGGGACGATGTGGCGCACATCTCTAAAGCGTACGTTGAGCGCGGAAAGCCACAGGCCCACGCCCAGAGCAGTCGTCAGAGCCAGAAGGAGGAACGCCGGGAAGGTGAGGATTCGGTAGGTTAACTCAACGTCGTAGTAGACCATCATGAGGAGCAGCATGACGAAAGCGATGCAGAAATCGAAGATGCCGGAGAAAACACCGGCAACGGGAATGGTGAGGCGGGGGAAGTAGACCTTTCGGAGGAGGTTGGCACTGCCAACCATGCTGTTGGAGCTCTGGCCGAGGGACTGAGAAAAGTAGTTCCAGGGCAGCAGTGCCGCATAGCTGAAGATGGGATAGGGAACGCCATCGGATGGCATCTTGGCGAGACGGCCAAAGAAGATGCTGAAGACCACCATCGTGGAAAAGGGCTGAATGATGGCCCAGGCAGCACCCAGTGTTGTCTGTTTGTAACGGACCTTGACGTCCCGCCAAACCAAGAAATAGAGGAGCTCGCGGAATTCCCACAACTCCCTGAAATCAATACCCCTCCAACCCTTGGAGGGAGCGATAACCTCCTTGTGGAGGGCTTCGTCTTTTGCGTGACGAGGTGTATGCTTGTTTCTGTCTTTGAACATTGGGGTATCTTGTTAACCCAATCAGGATACACCATCTTTTTGGGGTTGGCGAATAGAATGATGGTGGTTTCTAGCGCGGGGAAGAGCTTGTGGGAATAAATGTCAAGGGTAACACTCAAAGATAACAAAAACACTACGCTGCGAGCTGCTTCTGAAGTACCGTTTGTAGCCGCTCATAGGGTGTCTGGCTCCCTAGGGCCCAATGGGGCCGCTGGTAATTGTAGTAATCCTGCCACCGCTGGAGCTTGGTATTTAACTCTTCCGTTGAGGCGTAGGTCAGCCCACCGTAGAACTCTTCGTCATCGGTCTTATGGCTGCGTTCCACCTTGCCGTTGAGTCTGGGGCTACGGGGCTTGATGTATCGATGCTGAAGACCCTTATCTAGGCAATGCCAATGGAAGCCGCTCTGGAACTCGCTACCGTTGTCTGTACGGACAATTTGAACCTGGAAAGGCATCTGAGTCAGGACGTGATCCAAAAAGGCGATAGCGTTGACCTGAGTGGTCCTTTCGTAGATCCTAAGGACTCGAAGCCGGGTGGTGTCGTCCAGAGCCGTAAACTGGTAGCGCTTTGGTCGACCGTCTCGCTTGCCACCCGGGACCTTAACGTCAATCTGGACATGGCGTCCAGGAACAGCTTGCTCGTAGCGCTTAAAGAGCCTTGCACCCCGTATCCGTTCGCCCCTCAGCAACCGGTTTTCGCCCTCAACCTTGAGGATGTGGTAGATCGTCGCGGTCGTGCAGGTAACTCCATGGTAGCGCTTGAGGTACATATGGATCCTGGAAGGTCCGAAGCGGTAGGTTCTTCTCAGATGCAAGATGAGCTCCCTGGCCTCCCGGGGTGTTCCTCGAGGACTGCGGTGGGGCCTTCGGCTACGATCTTTGAGACCCTCAACTCCATGCGCTTCGTATCGGTGCAACCACTTGTAGTAAATCCGCCTGGAGATGCCAAAATGTCGACATGCCCTAGATACGTTGATCTTTTGAGCGTAGGCGAACCAGGCAAGCCTGAGTTTGATACAGCGGTCTTCATGAGACATTCGTTAACCCTCCGTAAAAACAACTTCAAAACCAATACAACTACCATAAAGTGTTAACCATGTCTCTTAATTCTCCACGTTCAAAAGAGCTCCTCTGGCGTCGAGCACACCCTCTGTGCTACAATAAAGTGGAACCTTAGTATTATCGTACACTTGATAGAAGCTCAAATTACCCCATCTTATGAAAACGGCGGAACGAGAAGCGGCACGGAAGCTGCGTAGGGCTGGCCACTCGATGAGAGAAATCGCAGGCCAGATCAACTGCGCTAAGAGCTCAATCAGCAGATGGCTTCAAGATATTCCTTTGCGCCCTCAGCAAATTGAACGATTGAACTCAAACCAGGACAGGGGCCGGGCTAAAGCTGCAAATCATCCCAATAGCCCTAAAATGGTATGGGCGAAGATACGCAACGAAACCATGCAAATGGCTTCAAGGGAGCTGCCCCTTCGCTGTTCCATGGAAATGCTGAAAATTTCGGGCGCCTGCTTGTATTGGGCGGAGGGCTACAGGGCCAGCTTTAACATGGTCAACTTCAGCAACTCAGACCCATCCATGATCAGGTTCATGATGGCCTTCTTCCGAAGAGTTTGCAGAGTACCGCCTGCTAAATTCCGAGGCGTGGTCCATATCCATCCTCACTTAAACAGCAACGCTGCTTGTAAATATTGGTCTCAGATAAGCGGAATACCCCTAAACCAATTTCATAGAACTCAGTTCGCTATTAGCCGGTCCAGTCGGCAAAAACGGGATTCGCTGCCTCGGGGAACCTTCAGAATTGTCATCTCGGATACGCATCTTCAATGCCGGATCAGAGGCTGGATTGAAGGAATGCAGCGGTGGGCGAATAGCTCAGTTGGTTAGAGCACTCGGCTTACATCCGAGAGGTCACAGGTTCGAGCCCTGTTTCGCCCACCACCTTTCTGAAAAGACAGACTGGCCAATTCTCTCAATTTGCTCTAAGATGGATACTCTTCCGGGGTCGTAGCTTAGTCCGGTTCAAAGCGCCTGCCTGTCACGCAGGAGAGCGCGGGTTCAAATCCCGTCGGCCCCGCCACTGCCTGTAACGTTCTGTGGTATATTCTATTATGTGAATCCACTGGAGCGTTTCTGTACCTCCCTGCGTCATCACCCAGTTTTTGAAAATATCCCGCTCTGGGATGTTGTTCGGCCCGCCTACAACACCCTCCTTAACATCATCGCATCCAAGAGAGGTCTTGAGCGAAATATGAACGGTATGGATTCCATGCGCCTCCATCCGAGGTGGCGGGGAGTTCAGGAAAACTATGAGCCTCTCGTTTGGAAACACATGATGAACCATGTGCGGAAAGGGGATACTGTTGTCGATGTTGGAGCTTTTATCGGACTGTACGCAATCGCCTTAGCAAAGCGAGTGGGGCCTGGGGGGCTTGTTCTGGCTTTCGAGCCAGATCCTTCAACCTTCGGATGGCTCCAACAACACGTCGCGCTGAATCATGTAGGGGTTAGGGTAAAGCTCTTCCAATCGGCGGTAGGCCATCAAGTGGGCAAAGCAAATTTCATGTCAGGAATAAACTCCCAGGCCCACGTAGAAGCAAACCAATATGTCGGAATCAAGGTACCTATTACGACTCTCGATAAGGAACTCCCAAATCAGCGAGTAGATGTCCTTAAGATAGACGTCGAAGGCTTTGAGGAAAAGGTGCTTCAGGGCGCCATTCGGCTCCTTAAGGATCCGATTCGTTGCCCTCGGAGCATCTACATAGAGATGCATCCCTATGCGTGGAAAGAGCTGGGGAGCGCGGGTAAATCGTTGTTACGTTTGCTCAGAGATTGCGATTACAAGATTTCAAAGCTGGACGGGCATCCCGCCGAGAATATTGATGATTACGGCGAGATTGTGGCGAGCAGGAATCTAGATAACCGATAGCTGTGGTTGCTCAACTTGACCAACCTCCTAGCATCCTCGGACTCCGCCCAAACCCGAAAATCATCCAGAAACGTGTTAAAATCCCCTTCTGAGGGGCTATCAGGAGTTCGAAAATCGTCCCGTCGGCCCCGTTTTTACAAAACCAGCGGTACCGGGTACAAGCCTGTACCCGGTACCGTATTGTTTAACTTCAAATAAGAAGGCCAGTTACGTTAATGCGTAGCTGGCCTTTGTTTTCTATCCTCTTTTTGAGGGCTTAAGCCTGGATAAGAACGTGCAAGTCCCGATCCAGCTGCCGCCGTTGTTCAGGGCTTAAGCTGTTGACCGGAAGGCCGAAATTCGGTGGATTCAAACCGCTAGCGCAACACGACTCTGTGAAAGGCAGATTCAAAACGGCAGCAGCGAAGGTCAGCTGTTCGACTGGCTTTCCGGCCATCCGATTCGGCCCAGACAAAATCAGCCAGAAACGTGCTAAAATCACCCTGCAGGAGAAAAAGAATGGGCCGAAAAACACAGTTAGAGCAAGAACTCAGAAGAATTACCGATCTCATCCTTCAGGGTTATCAACCAGAACGGATCATCTTGTTTGGGTCGTTGGCCCGGGGTCAAGTTCACGACTGGAGCGATATTGATTTGGCGATCGTCAAGGAAACGCCGGAAAGATTCATTGACCGGATCGGCTCGGTTCTTCAGCTCACTCATCCACAAGTCGGTTTGAACGTAGTCGTTTACACGCCCCAAGAAGTTGCCGACATGGAACGGTCAGACCATTATTTCTGGATAGACGAAATTGCTGGGAAAGGAACTGTTCTTTATGACAGAGCCGCATAAATGGCTGGAGTTTGCACGAGAAGATTTCGTTCTCGCCGAAGTGGCGCTCGAGAAAAAGATCTACAATCAAGTCTGCTTTCATGCCCAGCAAGGGGTAGAAAAAGCTCTCAAGGGATTCCTCCGCACCCAGAGCCGAAGCGTGCCCAAAGTTCATGTTCTGAATGAATTGGTGGCGCTTTGCCGAGAAATCGACAGCAGTTTTTCTAAACTCGAACAGACATGCCTGAAGCTGGACCGATTCTACATCCTCACGCGCTACCCTGACGCTTTGCCTGGGGTTGGCTCTGAGGGAATGCCCACCGCCCAGGATGCCCAAGAGGCCGTTGATCTGCTCGGGAAGGCTCTACGCTGGATCCAAGGGAAGATTTCCTAGCGCCTAACGCAAATCCCCTGAAGCTTTCCCCCTAGCTTCCTGGCCTCTTCCGATACAGCCCAAATCCTAAACTCCCCCAGAAACGTGTTAAAATCCCCTTCTGCGGGGCCCCAAGGAGTTCGAAAGTCGTCCCGTCGACCCCCGTTCCTCAATGGACACAACGAACTGTTACGAATGGCGTTATCGCGACAATTCTCTCTTCTCCTGAAGGGGCACAACTAGGCATCAGCCTTGCATTGAATCTCAGGGGTTGTTCGAAAGCGCTGCGGGGGTGCTTTGGGGGTGGGGCAAAGGAGGTTTGTTACGATTCTGCTGTGGCGGCTGCGGTAGCCGGCTGGCCGTCACCTCCGTTAGGGACCGGTTCGGCCGGACGGGGTTGTTCAGTCCAGTCTAAGGCCTGCACGGTCTTAAAGAGGATCCCGCCACAGATCAAACAGACAATGCCAGCTCCGATGGCCTCCTTGTGGAAGCCCAAGAAGAACCACTGCAATCCCATCATGACCGAGTAAACCGTCCCGATCCCCGTCAGCCAGCAAACGATGTTGTTCCACCCAACGCGCTGCGGCTTCAACTCCGGCCACCGGCTTTTACACTCTTTGGCAATCGGGCCCCACCAGCCGGGTGGCCTGACCCGCCTGTAGAAGCTGATGAGCACCTCCTGATCCGTCGGCTTAGAGAGGAGAGTTACCGTTACCCAGACGATGGTACAGAGAATAATGGTGAGGACCACTTGAACGGCATACCACTCCCCTGTCTTGATCTGAGGCACCATAAGCAGCAGATTGGAGATGATGAAGCTTGAAATCAAGGCGGACAGCTCCGACTTTGCGCTGATCCGCCACCAGTACCACCTCAGAAGCGGCACCAGCACGCCCCCGGCCATCATGGCGGTCAGGAAGAGCCACGCCCGGTATACAGAGCTGAGTTTCCATGCCCCGTAGGCGCCCAAGAGCACAACCAGAACCGACACGACCCGCGAGATAACGACGTAATGCCCTTCTGATTTTTTCCGGACCACAAAGCGCTTGTACAGGTCGTTGACGATGTAGGAAGCGCCCCAGTTGATGTGTGTGGCCACGGTGGACATGAAGGCCGCCAGCATGGCCGCAACCATGAGGCCTTTTAAGCCAATCGGCATGAACATCACCATCATCCGGGGATATGCCATCTCTGGATCGGCAAGTCGAGGCAGATAGATGAGCGACGCCAGCCCCACGATGACCCATGGAACAGCCCGGATGGCATAGTTCCAGATGTTGTACCACAACAGCGCTCCCACCGCGTGACGGCCGTTGCGGCAGGAGAGCAGCCGCTGCGCCAAGAAGCCACTGCCGTCGGCCCCACCCCACCAGTTCACCATCAGGAAGGTCATGAAGGTGAAGATGGCCAGGTTCGAAGCCTCTAGGTTCGGAGCAAAGCGTAGGAGCTGACTGGGGTCTGCCACGGGGCTGGGCAGATCCGGCTGCCCATGGAGGGCCTGCGCCGCTGCTACGGCCTTGGTGGCCAGCGCAGTGGGTCCACCGACGTGGGCCAGGACAATCCCGGCCAGCGCCACCACCCCGATCATCGCCACAATAAACTGCATCAGGTCCGTGTACATGACCCCCCAGAGACCAGACAGAGTGGTGTAGACAGCAGTCAGCCCCACCAGGATGGCGATGGCGGTCAGCTTCGGCCAGCCGAAGACCTCAGTACAGATCTTCTGCATCCCAAGAAAGACCCAGGCCAGCGTCACCGTATTGGCTATCAGAGATCGGAAGGAGGCGTGGAACATCCGAAGCCCTTTAGCGGTCCGGCCGCCATAGCGAAGCTCTACCAACTCGACATCGGTCAAGACGCGCGAACGCTGCCAGAGCTGAGCAAAGAAAAAGGCGGCCATCATCGTGCCAATGAGGCCGCTCCACCAGTACCAGTTGCCCTGAAAGCCCTGCGTGCGGACAATGCGCGCAATGGCCAGCGGCGTATCCGCCGCAAAGGAGGTCGCCACCATGGAGGTGCCGGCGAGGAACCAGTTGAGCTTGCGGCCGGCAACAAAGTACTCGGTGAGGCTCTGGGAAGCGCGCTTGGTAAAGGCCATCCCGATCCAGAGCGAGATGATCCCGTAACCAATGATGACAGCCCAGTCGATCGCGCTTAAGGCAATGTAATCGTGATCCAAGACGATTGTCCTCCCGGAGGGCATTTCGAAGGAAATTTTGTAACCCGTTTATTGTAAGTGATTTCTCCGATAATGCAACCATAAATCCGCTCTTTTACCAGGCATGCCCGGAGCAAAAGCAATGTTATAATAAAACCTGCTGGAAAGACCAATCCCTCGTTCGTCTTTGCAATCACCTGATAAGGAGAGCCAATTCATGCCAAAACGCCAGGACATTAACAAGGTCATGATCATAGGTTCAGGCCCGATCGTCATCGGCCAAGCATGTGAGTTCGACTATTCCGGCACCCAGGCCTGCAAGGCGCTGCGATCGCTAGGCTATAAGATCGTCCTGGTGAATTCCAACCCGGCAACGATCATGACCGATCCTGGAATGGCTGACGCGACGTATATCGAACCCCTCAACACCCGAGCGCTGGAAGAAGTGCTCGCGGCCGAACGACCGGATGGGCTGCTGCCGAATCTGGGAGGGCAAACGGGGTTGAATCTCTCCTTTGAGCTGGCCAAGTCCGGCATCCTAAAACAACACGGCACTCAGGTGATCGGCGTCAACATAGACGCCATTGAGCGGGGGGAGGACCGGACAGCCTTCAAGGAAACCATGAACCGCCTGGGCATCGAGATGCCCAAGAGCGAGGCTGTCAACAACGTGGAAGACGCCGAGCGGGTGGCCGAGATCTTGGGGTATCCGGTGGTGGTCCGCCCGGCCTATACCATGGGTGGCACAGGCGGGGGACTCGCCTACAACACAGAGGAGCTTCGCACTGTAGCTTCCCGGGGTCTTTCTGCAAGCCGGGCCAACCAGGTATTGATTGAAGAGTCGGTGCTCGGATGGGAAGAGTTGGAGTTGGAGGTGGTCCGGGACAGCAAGAACCAGATGATCACCGTTTGCTTCATTGAAAATGTGGACGCCATGGGGGTGCACACCGGGGACTCCTACTGCACTGCCCCCATGCTGACGATTGATCCGGCCCTCCAGAAACGGCTTCAGAAGCACTCCTATGACATCGTAGAAGCCATCGGTGTCATCGGGGGCACCAACATCCAGTTTGCACATGATCCCAAGACCGGGCGGGTGGTGGTGATTGAGATCAACCCGCGTACCTCCCGATCCTCAGCGCTGGCCTCCAAAGCAACTGGCTTTCCCATTGCCTTTGTCTCTTCGCTCCTGGCTGGGGGGCTGACCATGGATGAGATCCCCTATTGGCGGGACGGGACGCTCGAGAAGTACACCCCCTCGGGAGAGTATGTGGTGGTGAAGTTCGCCCGATGGGCCTTTGAGAAGTTCCGAGGGATCGAGGACAAACTGGGTACGCAGATGCGCGCCGTGGGCGAGGCCATGTCGATCGGCAAGAATTATAAAGAGGCGCTTCAGAAATCAATCCGGTCGCTCGAGATCAAGCGCTATGGTTTAGGCTTTGCCAAGGATTTCCACCAGAAATCCCTGGACGAACTCTTCGCGCTGCTGGCCACCCCCACCAGTGAGCGGCAGTTTTTGATGTACGAGGCGCTGCGTAAGGGGGCCGATGTCCAAAAGCTCTATGCGCTCACAGCCATTAAGCCGTGGTTCATTGAGCAGATGAAGGCCTTGGTCGAACTGGAGATGGAACTCATCAAGCACCGGGGGGCTTTGCCGCCGGATGATCTCCTCAAGCAGGCTAAGCAGGATGGTTTTGCCGACAAATACTTAGCACAGATCCTGAACACCAAGGAAGAGGAGATCCGCAACCGGCGCAAGGCCCTTGGGGTGGTAGAGGCCTGGGAACCGGTCCCGGTCAGCGGCGTGGAGAATGCCGCCTACTATTATTCCACCTACAATGCGCCGGACCGGGTAGCCGTGAGTAAACGAAAGAAGATCATGGTCTTGGGCGGAGGCCCCAATAGGATCGGGCAGGGAATCGAGTTTGACTACTGCTGTGTCCATGCGGCTTTTTCCATCCGGGATGCCGGATACGAATCGATCATGGTCAACTGCAACCCCGAGACCGTTTCAACCGACTATGACACCTCGGATAAGCTGTACTTTGAACCGCTGACAGTCGAGGATGTCTTAAGCATCTATGAGAAGGAAAAACCCGAGGGGGTGATCGTGCAGTTCGGCGGACAAACGCCTCTCAACATTGCGCAGGAGTTGGCCGAGGCCGGGGTGAAGGTCCTGGGCACCTCCCCGGCTACGATTGATCTGGCCGAGGACAGGGACCGGTTCCGGCAAATGATGCGCAAGCTCAACATCCCGCAGCCGGAATCCGGGATGGCCAGCAACCTAGAGGAAGCCCTTGAAACTGCCAAGACCATCGGCTATCCGCTGATGGTGCGTCCTTCTTACGTGCTTGGCGGACGTGCCATGGAGGTGGTGGAAGACGAGGAGATGCTGAAAGAGTACGTTCAGGCAGCGGTGGATGTCTCGCCTGAGCGCCCGATCCTGATTGATCGCTTCTTAGAGAATGCCATCGAGGCCGAGGCGGACGCGCTGTCCGATGGGACCGATGCATTCGTTCCTGCGGTTATGGAGCATATTGAGTTGGCCGGTGTGCATTCGGGGGACTCGGCCTGCGTCATTCCGCCTGTCAGCATCCCGCAGCAGCATCTTGACATCATCCGCGACTACACCCGCAAGATCGCCATTGAACTTGGGGTGGTGGGGCTAATGAATATTCAGTACGCGATCGCCAACGATACCGTCTATGTTTTGGAGGCCAACCCTCGCGCCTCACGCACAGTTCCCTTGGTCTCCAAGGTGTGCAACGTGCCGATGGCCCGCCTGGCTACACAGTTGATACTCGGCCAGAAGCTCTCGGATTTGAAGCTCACCCACAGCAAGATTTTTCATTTCGGCGTCAAGGAGGCGGTCTTTCCCTTTAACATGTTCCCTGAAACAGATCCTCTGCTCGGACCGGAGATGCGCTCGACCGGAGAGGTGCTGGGAATGGCGGATTCTTTTGGCTTGGCGTTCTTTAAAGCCCAGGAAGCCACCCAGCTGATACTCCCACTCAAAGGAGCGGTGCTCTTTACGATCGCCGAAAAGAACAAACCGCAGGTGGTGAAGTCGGCTAGGATATTTTCTGAGTTGGGATTCTCCATCCGGGCAACCGAGGGAACACAGCAATTTCTGACAAAGCATGGCATTGCGTCAGAGCTGATTCTAAAGATCGGCCACGGCCGCCCACACATTGTGGATGCCATCAAGAACGGGGAGATTCAATTGGTGGTCAATACCCCCAGCGGCAAGGCAGCCCAAGAGGATGATTCCTACATCCGCAAGGCCGCCATCAAGTACAAGATCCCTTACATTACGACCCCGGCCGCGGCACTGGCTACCGCCAAAGGGATTGCCGCCCGGAGCAAGGGAGAGGCTGGGGCGAAATCGCTACAGCGCTATCACCGTGACATCGCCGGAGCCGGGAGCAAGTGCCCGCCCGCTACCGTGGATGCGTAGGGGCACCGAGGATACATCGCCGGGCATACGGCCAGGTTGCTTCGATTTCACGCATCCTGCAATATTTCGATGGATGCGTGGCTAAAGGAAAATCTCGTCTGCCCTCGCGACCACATGCCCCTAGGGTTTAAGGGAGCTGTTCTCGCCTGCCCCCAAAACCATAAGTACCCTCTCATTGACGACATCCCAATTATGCTGGTGGAGGAGGTTCGCCCCGCGCAGTCAGAATGCAGCAAAACGCTCAAGCAATCGACCCATCCGCGACCAGAACAGCCTGTTCACCGCGAAGCACCTGCTTGGGGGGCTGTAGATCCATTCGTGCAAAAGGCGGTTGGGGCTACGTGTGGTGCGCTGTATGCATCCCTGAGAGGGAAGCTGGCCGCCTATCCCATTCCGGAATTGCGCTTACCCAGTGTTTCGGGGAAACGTTTCCTTGAGCTGGGCTGTAATTGGGGGAGATGGTGCATCAGCGCAACCAGAAGAGGATACGCTCCCGTCGGAATAGATCATAACCTGAATGCAATCCGCGCCGCCTACCGCATAGCCAAACAATTGAAGGTTCCTGCTGTCTACCTTGTCGCAGATATGCGGCGTCTTCCTTTTGCGACGGGCTGCTTTGATACCGTCTTCTCCTACAGCGTGCTACAACATTTCAGCAAGTCCGATGTTCGGGAGGCCGTGTCGGAAGCTGGCAGAGTGCTCCGGCCCTCAAGAAAAACACTCATACAAATGCCAAATCTCTACGGGCTGAGAAACGTTCTGGTACGGTTTCGAAGGGGCTTCAGAGAGCCTGCGGGATTTGAGGTGCGATACTGGCATCCGAAGGAATTGGAACGGCTATTTCAACAGTTGATTGGACCTACGCGGTTACTGGCCGATGGTTACTTCTCGCTAAACGCTCAGATAAGCGATCTTCCGCTGTTGCCCTTAAAATCCCGCTTCATTGTTTACTGCTCGAATCTGCTTCGGAAATTGACGAGCATCGCTCCGCCCTTGAAGTATCTGGCCGATAGCCTGTATGTTGAAGCCATTCGTCGCCCGCCGCCCGGAGCAAGCAACAAAAGGGGGTTGGGCGGAGAGCGCTGTACATAGCAAGCTGCGTTGATGTTGTTCGTTGAACCGCACCCCTTCGCTCCCAAGAGGGGGAAAAACAAGGGAAACCATGGGTTCCCTTTATGGAGTGAGTCTTGAGTGCAAGTGAAGGACGGGCGACGTTCAATTTCCCGTCGGCCCCGCTTTGACCCATAATGAAATGATCGAAACTTGCCCCCTCTGTCACTCCAGCTGCGCATCCAAGCTTGTCCGGAGAAAGGATGGGCGCTGGATCAAGCGGTGCGAACAGTGTGAACACTGCTTCATTCCTATTTCCGAAGACGCCGATTGGCTAAGAGAGCTTTATGATTCCTCCTACAACTTTTCCTCTGTGGAAGAGGCAGAAAGCCATAGAGTGTCAGGGGAGTGGTTTCGGGATCCTAAAGGATACTTTCAGATCGGTCTGAACTGGCTGAAGCAAACGCAGTCCCTGAAAGGGAAGCGTGTTCTGGAAGTTGGTTGTGGGCTTGGCCACGTTCTCGCTTCGCTTCGAGAAGAAGGAGCCCAAATACGTGGAATTGACAGAAATCCTTCAGCAGCCGTTTTAGCCAAGAAATGGTTCGATTTGGATACGCATGTGGGGGAGATTGAGGCGTTGGTTCCTCGGCTTCCAAAAAACTATTTTGATATTGTGATCTTCTTTGAAACCATCGAACATTTGATTGACCCATCCAAAGTGCTTCAACAGCTTCACGCTTTACTTATTGACAAAGGGCTCCTCCTCGTTTCAACACCCAACTTTTCCCTTTTTTGGTCCGAGCGGTCTGGCTACAGTGACCTATCCCAAAGATTTGAACACATCCATTTCTTCCAGCTGCATACCCTTTCGGCGGCGCTTAAAAAAACAGGCTTCAATGTGGTCGAGCACATACCCTGCGGGAGCATCCATCCTCTGATCGAACGGCTGGCGCTTCGAACCGGACTTCGTCCGCTTATTGCCTCCTGCTGGTCTTCGCTGAGGAAACTTGTCCTTCTGCGTGCACCATTGCGTTTGGTTTACCGACGGTTTAATTCCCTGACGGCATCTATGGGTGCAGACAAGGGCCTGTCTCCTGGCCTGTTCGTAGTCGGTGAGAAAGCGGCGGAAGACCGATCGGGCGTCGAGGAATTCGGCGATCGGCGGGATTAGTTGGAACCGGTGCGGTAGCGGCGATAGAGGGGCAGCCAGTCCCGGTGCGTTAGCTGCAGTAAATCTCTGGGAAGCGCGTGGTACGTTCTGCAGAGATACTCCCGCAACTCCAGCTCGGGCCTGCCCCAAAACAGGTCTAAGCTCTCCTGGTCTATAACACACAGATGCTTACCGTACATCCTAAAACACTCCTCCCTGGTCCCTGCCGGAGCATACCCCAGCTTTTTGAGGAATTGAACCATTAAGAAGGTTTCGGGCCTCATGTGGCTGTGTTCGTGGAGTGCAGAGGCTGTTTCGTGGGACAGCGCTTGCAGTGCTTCAAAATTGATCTGTGCGGGCTTCTGGAGCAGCTCCACATCCCACAGCAGGAGCATGTCATCGATCTGACCAAAAGACAACATGTCCGAAACCCAATACGCGGAGTTGATGAAAGAACACAGGGACGTCACAACGATACGTTGCCTCTGAGCACAGCCGTCTGCCACCGGAAAAGTGTCTAAGAGACCCAAGAGAAATTCTTCCGCGTTGGGCGCATATACCCTTTGATCGGTCCTGCTCTTTAAGGCGTATTGCAGGTTCAGTTGCTTGGCTCGCCGAATGCCGTTGAGGGATGAGGTGATCTGATAGTTGACGTGCGAGTATCCGGTCCACGACGGCTTTTCATTCAAGAGAACCTCTATCCCCTCGGCCTTAAGCTGAGCGACACAATCTGCGTCTGAATCGTCCCAGGTTGAGACAATGACAACGGAGCGGGGAAAGGTCTCTTTGTACAACCGAACAGACTCCAGCGTGAAATCATTGTCTCCAAGCAGCGGTCCTTGGATCACGAGCCCGATCTCTTTGGTTGGGCGGGTCTGCTGACCTGGCGGGGCGGAGATATCGCGGTTGTAGCGTATATTCCGGCGGTATTTGGGACGCAGGTGCAGTGTTAGGAAAAAGGGGAAAGAGCGCAAGCGAACAATGCGCTTGAGGATCCTCTGCCCCCACTGCAGACAGCGCGCAACAAATGTACCTTTAAGGTAGATCATCCATTCACGCTAAAAGGTCCTGGTACGCTTTGGTCCTCTTGAACTCATCAAAATCCTCCGGCGTGCCTAACCCGTGCATCTGGTTGGCCTTGATTTCATAGAGGCCGATGTTGAGGCCCTGCTTGATGAGTTCGTTGTACACCGGGCAGACGTAGAATTCGTTGTTCACCCGGATGTCCTTCTGAATCATGGAGCATGCCCCTTCAAAAAACATGCTCCCCCTTCGGTAGTAATAGATGCCCACCGTGGCGTGGTTGCTGATTGGCCGCTTCTCTGCGACTTGGATAACCGCTCCGCCATCGTCCACCTTGGCATACGACCATTTCGGATGAACAGCAGGAAAGGCCATGATGCTGCCGTCCAGCTTTCTCGAGCGCGCATCTTGCAGGAAAGCATTGATGTCTGCCTCGATGTACTGGTCGTTGTTGGCAATCATCAACTCCTTGTCGTCATTGAAGTGGTCGGAGGCCAGCAACACCGTGCAGGCCGCCCCCGCTGTAGGTTCGCTTAAGGTCACGACGTTGCACCGCGGAGCAATGGCGTTAAGGGTGTGGCGCAGGGAATACCGATCGTAGTGCGAGCGCTTACAAATGAACGTGAAACGATGGTCGCCCCGGGGCGTGATGTTCTGCACCACCAACTGAATGAGGGGGATGGTTTTGACTTCGACCAGCGGCTTTGGGAATGTGTAGCCCGCCGCCTTGAACCGAGAGCCTTCTCCTGCCATAGGGACGACAATGTTAAGCATGAAGCAACCCCTTTATGTTGCGTGATCGCTTAAGAAATTTTGAATCAGCGAATACCGAACTTCTTCGCACCCCTCAACCTCCAAAACGGCACCGCCGCTGGCATGTGCTGCCTCCTTCCCGTGGCCGGCGTCCTCAAGGATAAGGCACTCCGAAGGCTTAAGCTGCAGTTTTTCAAAAGCCCGCTGGAAGATCTCGGGGTCCGGTTTTGGCCGAGCAACATTCTCGTTGCTCAAAAAGAAATCAAAGTATGGCATCAAGCCCGCTTTCTCGAGCATCAGATCAACTGTCTTTTGCACCGAATTCGAGCAGACAATAAGACGATATCCCTCTTCTTTCAGCCTGCGTACCATGTTGACTTTCTCGGCGTCGACCGTACACAGCGCCTGGATCGTCTCCTGCGTATATCCCTGTTTGAGCTGATGAATGAGTTTGTGTAGTTGCCGTGGAAAATGTTTCTTTTCCGTTAAGTGTTCAAGCTTCACGCGTGTTGGCAAACCATTGTAAAAACGCTCATGCTCTTCGCGCCCAACCGAGAATCCGAACACGCCGAGTGCCCTGTTCAGGGCCAAGTAATGCCATTCCGCCGCATCGACCAACACGCCGTCTAGATCAAAGATGATCGCCTTGATCTTCATCGGCCCCCCGAATTGAAATAGCGATCGGCCTCGCAGGGATGGTCCGTGCAGAGATAGAGCTGCCGGGAAAGGAGTTGGGGCAGTGCCTTGTAAGCCGCCCACCGTCTCTTGTGGGGGCGCCGATGCAGCTCAGGGGAGACGATGCAGATCTTCTTGCCGTTCCGATGATGCTTCTCGAGATCCGCTCTTTGAATCCACGGGCGCTGGAGCTCATCGAGCCACACCCATCGCGCATGCCTGTACAGAACAGGCTGGAGCTCCATGTCGCTGTGCCGGGTAGCGGTGACGACCTTGCGGTGGTACTTAAAAAACCGGAAAGCGGTGGGTATGGACATGTCAAAGGCAAAGTAACGGGTGATGGCATGCTGCTTGAGCAGTGTGTTCACCGCCCGCTCTAAGCCGTCTGCTTTGATGTTGAGCGCTAAAAGAGAGGTGCTCCTGAGGGATCGATAGAGGCGAAGCAGTTGTTTCAGGGAGGGGCTCATTCGGTTGGCCATTTCGTGCGAAATCACTACCTCCCCGGACCGATCGCGAATATCCGCCTCAAGGCCAAAGCCTGCCGTTAACGCACGCTTGAATGCAGCAAGGGAATTCTGTTCGCTTGGGTTTCCCCAGAGGCCTCGATGACAAACAATGTGCAAGTGGCTCACTCCGCAAGTTGATCTTGGGAAGTAGTTTCTGTTTGTCTTGGCTGAATCTGTTCCTCAAGATCAGTATAGCAAAGCTGGGGGCGCGGTGCGGAATTCTGTTTAGGCCAATCCAAGGCGTTTGAAGAGCCGTTCAAATCGATGCTGCCAAGTGTGGTACTGGATGCAGTATTCTCTTGCCTTGCGTCTCATGCGGTCCCGAAGGGGTTTATCTGCCGATAGCGCTTTTGCTTTTTCGCAAAGCTCGTCCAGGGAGCGGTAGGTCTCGATGATCCCCTCCTCTGGATAAAAGCGATCCAGCTCCTCTGTGTGCTGGGTGAGGTAGCATGCTCCGCTCATGGGTGCTTCAAAATCTCTTAGCTTGGAATACGTCTGGTTCCATAAGTCTCTGCAGCTTGGGTGGATGTAATGATTAATGCCCAAGGTGACTTTGCTGCGTCCGTACAGACTCAAAACCTCATCATTGCTGAGCGGAGATTGGCTTGCGTGCCCGGCAACCAACGCCTCAAACTCCTTGCCCATCTCCCCTATCGTCTTCTGCATGCGCTTGGGGCGAAGGCCGTAGGCCAGGAGCGACTTTATCCCTCCCCGTTTCATCTCCAGAATATTCACCGCTTGCTCAAGGAGAGACAGCTTCGGGTAGGCTCTCTGTGTCTCCGCACCGGGGTCGTCCAACCCGTAATAAGCAGAGCGCTCATGCCAAGATGGTCCGTAGATCTCGAGCGGAAATCCCCTGCCCAAAAGGGAGCCCAAGAGCCACCTCCGGTAGGGGGTTTTGGTGCCAATAAAAACCAGATCCTTGCTCTCTTCGTTCTTGTGCGGCCTGTGCAAAGCCGGATTTGCCGCCATGGGCAAATAGATGAAGTTGTATCGGCGCGCTTTGTACATCGGCACAGCCCCCAGCTCAGGGACCCAATTCAGCGTAAAGTAGGGGGCAAACGCATCGAGCACAGACCTTGTTTGAAGATTATCAGGAAAAAAACAGACGGTAGGAATCCCCAGGGCTTCGATCGCTTTGAAGATGGAGGGATCAAATTGAAAGGGAAACAAATGGATTAGGAACAGATCCAGCCCTCGGCTGCTGTGAACGCGCCGCACCTCTTCCAATAAACGCAACCCCAACTTTCTTCGCCACTTAAACGACCAGGCCCTGGCATTGAGGCGATAGAACGACTCGTTGAGCCCGATCCCTTGGGCAAGATGAACCTCATGGCCCATATCCCGCAAGGGAAGCACCAAATTGCGCGTCCACGTATTTGGCGTTTCGGTTCCGGTACAAACAAATATTTTCATGAAAACCGTCCCACTTAAGATTCCTGCCGAATCAAGGGCCTCACCTGCTCCAGCTTTTCTTGGGGCACTGCAATGAGGTTGTGATTCGTCTCGTAATGCCTCTTCATGGGAGCGAGAAGGATTTGCCCTTGGGGTGTCGCCGCATACCACGTGTAGCGCTTGCTCTGCAAAAACTCGTAAAGCTCCTTCGCCTGATAGCCCCAGGGCTGCGTGCGCATATCCTCCATTTCAACCATGAAAATAGGCCGCCTTTTGCGGCTAAGCAATTGGCTGGCTCCCTGCAGCACCCCCTTCTCCGCTCCTTCTACGTCCAATATGACGACGTCCACGTGACCAATGGAGTGCTGCTCCAGGTAGCGATCGAGAGTGGTCACCTGTACAGGCACAATCTGTGTCGTTGCCTCAATCACCGGCGGCCGCAAACTGTTTAACCCCTTCTGGTGACCCAAGACGACGTGCAGCCTTGCCTCCGCCTCTTCTGCCCCAAGGGCAAAGGGTTCAACGGTCACATTATGGCAGCGATTCAAGCGTATGTGCCAAAGCAGCTTCGTCCGCTCCCGAGGAGAAGGCTCAAAAGCAATCACCCGCCCTTTGGGACCTACCCGCCTTGAGGCAAGCATGGCGTAAAGGCCGTGATGGGCACCACCATTGAGCACAACCATGTTGGGCTTCAGGAAGCGCCCCAGGAAGCGGCGCTCCTCTTCCTCAAACTCCCCCATGAAGAGCGCCATGCTTACCCAATCTGCTTCCGTGAACCACCAGCACTTATAGGGCAGTCGAATAGGCAGGGAAATCTGTGGAAACCAACGGCACCACTGCACAATGAAGCGAAGCTTGAGCAGTGCGATATTCTTCCTCAGCGGTCTCCGGAGAATCCTTTTTGCACGCGCGCCGTCAAACAAGGGAGTCCTCTTTCCGTCTCGCAGATATGTTAAAATCGGCTTCAGGGAATTTGACCATCAGCTCCTCATGGGATATTAACTCAAGTGGACGCCAAACAATACTACGAATGGTACAATCGGGACAATCCCTCCTCTGCCTACACCCCCGAAAATGAGGCTACCTTCTCCCAAAGATTAGCATGGTTTCTTAAGAACATCCCCCCTGAAGCAAGGGTGTTGGATTATGGCTGCGGAGAGGGGGTATTGTTGGCCAGCTTGAGCAGGCAGGGCAACATTCATGCAGAGTCCTGTGGAGTCGACATCGCGGAGAATGCGATTCGAAAAGCTTCTGCCCGATTCCCCGAACTCAAGTTCTCCTGTACCAGTCGCAACGGAACTGTTCCGTTCCCAGACGAATCCTACGATGCCATTGTTGCCTCAGAAGTTATCGAACACATATTTGACGCTGATGGGCTGTTTAAAGAATTCCGTCGCCTCCTGCGCCCCTGTGGCCGACTGCTGCTGTCGTGTCCCTACCATGGTTTCCTCAAAGACTTAGCCATCCTGCTGAGCGGCAAGATGGATAAGCATTACCACGACCCCCGCTCTAGTCACATTCGATACTACTCGCCTGCCACGTTGCGAGCGGTGCACGAAAAGCATGGCTTGCGCCTCATCAAGCAAAATGGCGTTGGGAGGGTCCCCTTCCTATGGAACAGCATGGTGACAGTGGCAACCAAACATGCCGAGGGTCCAAAACCTGATGTTCCTTGGGCGGAGAGAGGGGGTTAGGGTACGCGTGCGCATCCATTATGACGCGTTCGGGCGCATTGCGCTGATTGTTGGTTTCGGACTTGCTTTGGGCTTGTTGCTAAGCGAAGCCTTCGTCAGAATGGTCGGTGTTAGGGCCGGTTATGGCAGCGCCGTTATCGTCTCTGACCCTACTTTACATCACGTCCACCAGTCCAATTATGAGTTTGTTGTATACGATCCGTCAGGAGAATTCGGAGGCCATAGGGTTCGATACGATCAAGAGGGGCTGGTGGTGAATCCGGAGGGGGGACGCGACGGCCCATCCAGGGCACCGGACATCCGGATTGCTTTGATGGGCGACAGCTTTGTCGAAGCGGCTCAAGTGCCTTATGAAATGTCTTTCGCCGGGATCTTGGGCCGCGCCGCAAAAGAGGGAGTGGAGATAAGAAACTATGGTTGCAGCACTTACAGCCCGATTCTCTACTGCCTGCAATGGAAAACGTGGGTCAGCCGGTACCGGCCAACGCACGTACTCCTTCTCCTGCACGTGTATGACGTCGTACAGGATGCAGAATTGGCTTCCATCGCTCAATTCAACGAGGCCGGCGATCCGATCGCCGTGCCAGGCCCAGGTTCGACCTGGTGGAAAATCCTCCTGAGGAAATCCCACCTTTTTCGCTTTGGCAAGAAGGTCTGTGTGAAGCTGGCGTGGTGGTTTAAAAATCGCCACCGAGACCCTCAACCTGTCGCCGGGGATTACGTCGAGGAGAATCTCGACATTACAGAGCGAACAACCGCTTACGTCATGAAGCTGTATAAAGCGGTCCGAGCCTCAGGGGGTGAATTCATCCTGGCAGCCGTTCCGTCCAAGTACCGACTAGAGAGAGGAACTCGCTATCTGGGCACGCCTGAATTCTCTGACCGGTGGAAAAAATGGGCCAAGGAGCGGGCGATCCCCTTCTTGAATCTTGTGGAGCTCTTCTGGGAAGCTGCGGAAGAGGGCAAGTCGTTGTACTTCCAGAAGGACATCCATTGGACCGAGTGTGGGCATCGCATCGTCGCTCAGTCCGTTATGGATGCCTATCCCAATTTATTCGGGAACGCTCAACAAAACGAGAAGGGGTTCCATACCTTGCAACGAGCATCCGTGGGGTACAATACAAGGCAGTGATGGGCTCATGAAAAACCTTCTGATATCTCTGCGGCCGCAGCAATGGATTAAGAACCTGTTCGTCCTTCTTCCGCTTATCTTTGGCGGGAAGCTATTGTCTTACCCGGCCAACCTCACCGCAGCAGCGGCTGTCTTCCTTTTCTCCATCGCTTCTGGCGTCGTCTACCTGATCAATGACTTAATGGATCTGGAGCGGGACCGATCTGATCCGGCCAAGCGTATCCGGCCCGTGGCGTCTGGCAAGATTACGCCTGTGCAGGCAGCAGTGGCAGCACTCATTCTCGGAGCGTTGTGTGCCATTGGGGCATTTGCGCTGAACGCTGCTTTCGGATGGATCATCATTGCTTATTGGAGCCTCAACCTCCTCTATAGCGCACGGCTCAAGGAAGTGGTGATCCTTGATGTCTTCTGCATTGGGGGTTTCTTCATGTTGAGAATCCTAGCAGGCGGGGCAGTGGCTCAGGTTGCCCTTTCTCACTGGATTCTCTTCTCGGCGGGGCTGTTGGCGCTGTTTTTGGGGTTCAACAAGCGCCGTCAGGAACTGGTGCATCTGGGTGAAAAATCGGTGCAACACCGGAAAGTCCTGCGACGCTATTCCGCCTATTTCATCGACCAGCTGATTGGCGCCATCACAGCTTCCATTGTCATCGTTTACATGCTCTATACGGTTGACGAAGCAACTGTGGTTCGCGTGGGATCCAGCCGTCTGATTTACAGCATTCCTTTTGTGTACTACGGAATCTTTCGGTACCTCTACCTCATCCACGAAAGGCGCGGGCCCGGAGACCCCACTCAGGTTTTGCTCTCAGACCGAACGCTCCAGTTAAACATTCTGGCGTGGTTGGCTGTCTGCATCGCCGTCATCTACCTGCCGTGAGACAAGGGCTGCGGGGCCCCTTGACTGACGATCGGGCTCTCGCGTAGAATGACCTTAACCCTTCGGAGTGTTCCGGAGGGTTTTTCCGCTACTGAACACAGATGCCTCCTGAACGGGAAATAGACCTCTCGGATGAGAGCTTAAGCCGGCGGCACGTCGTCACCCGCAAGAAGGGGGCGTTGCGCCGTCTGCTGGGTGCCACCTCCCTCTTTGCCATCGGCTACGGGGATGTGGGTTCCTCCATCTACTACGCCCTGGGGGTCACCGCTGCCTTTGCCTTAGGGGCAGCCCCCATCGCAATCCTGATCGCCGGAATCTTCTTTATTTTTACGGTCCTCACCTATGCGGAGCTGTCCGCCTCTATACCGGAATCAGGAGGAGCGCAGGTCTTTGCCCGGCGGGCCTTCGGAGATGTGGCTTCCTTCATCGCTGGATGGGCCCTGTTGCTGGACTATGTCCTGACCGCCGCCATCTCCGCCTATGCGGTAGCGCCCTATCTGGGTTATTTCTGGCCGGTTCTTAAAACCGTCCCGGGCCACTTGATGTTTACGGCACTGCTCCTGTTCGCCTTGGGGGTCTTGAACATTGCCGGAGTTCGAGAATCCACCCGAGTCAGCCTTGGACTCGCGATCATGGGGATCATCACGCAGGGGGCCATTGTTATTGTAGGGTTCTTCGTGGTCTTCAACCTGCCCAAGCTGATCAGCCAGATTCAGTGGGGCGTTGCCCCCACGTGGAGCAATTTGATCTACGGTATCTCCATTGCCATGGTCGCCTATACCGGCATTGAGGCGGTGTCGCAACTCTCGGGGGAGGCGGTCGACCCCGGCCGCAAGGTGCCTCGAGCAATGCTCTCGACCCTGGTGACGGTGCTCGTCATGTATCTAGGGATCTCTGTCATCGCGCTGTCTGCCATGACGCCGGAGGAGCTGGGAACCCGCTGGGTGAATGATCCGATGGCCGGCATTGCCGCGAACACACCGGTGCTGGGGCCCTATTTATCCCCCTGGATTGCTGTGCTGGGCGCTGCGATCCTGACGATTGCTGCCAACGCCGGGGTCATTGGCGCATCCCGCTTGGCCTACTCCATGGCCAACAGCTATCAGCTGCCGCCCTTCTTTGGTCGGCTCCACCCCAAGTCAAAAACACCGTATCTCGCGATTGCCACCTTCACGATAATCGGCATCATCATTGTTCTGGCCGCCCGGCACCTCAAGGTGTTGGCCGACCTGTACAACTTCGGAGCCATGCTCGCCTTCTCGATGGCGCATCTCTCCCTGATCGGGCTGCGGTGTAAGGAACCTAAGCTCGCGCGCCCCTTTAAGCTCAGGCCCCATCTGAAAATCGCCGGCAGAGAAATCCCGATCACGGCAATTCTCGGCTTCTGTGCGACCTTTACGGTGTGGTTGATTGTGGTCTTTACCCATGTCCATGGGCGCAATCTCGGTTTTATCTGGATGGGGGTGGGTGTCCTCCTCTACGCCTGGTACCGCAAGCGCTCACAACTGCCTGTTATGGAAACGGTGGAGATCGAGAATGTAGATCTGCCTGAGTACCAAGCGATGGAGATCAAGTCGATCTTGGTCCCCATTACAGCAGGCCCCCTGGGAGAGAATCTTCACTTTGCCTGCCAACTGGCCAAGGAGCATGAGGGAGCGCATGTGACGGCTCTGTGTGTCATCGAGGTTCCCTCTACCCTGCCGCTGGACACCTTCTTGCCGGAGAAGCTTGCGGTGACCGACGCTGCCTTGAAGCGGGCCATGGCGGTCGGCCGGGAGTTCGGCCTCCAAGTCGCCACCCACTTAACGCAGGCTCGCTCCGCAGGGCAAGCGATTGTGGCCCTTGCCAAGGAGAAGAAGTTCGAGGTGATCGCCGTGGGGACCTCCTATCGGCGGGGTGCTTCGGCCTGGATGGGGTCAACCACCGAGTATGTGGTGCGCAATGCCCCCTGCCGGGTCCTCATCTGTAAATCCGCTACGAAGTGATAGAATAAAACATCGTGCCGAGGTAGCTCAGGTGGTAGAGCGCGGCCCTGAAAAGGCCGGCGTCGGCGGTTCAACTCCGTCCCTCGGCACCATCCCTTGGATGAAGCGTCACCTCTAATGCCTATACCTAGAATCCTCTTTGTCTGCACTCAGAATGCCGGTCGATCCCAAATGGCTGAGGCCTTTGCCGGCGTGTTGGGGGGAGGTGTTGTGGAAGCCTTCAGCGCCGGATCCAAACCTGCCGATCAAGTACATCCTCAGGTTGTCCAGGTCATGCTGGAGCGCGGAATCGATCTTGGCAGCAAGACACCTAAGGGACTGAAGGACCTTCCGGAAGGTGTATTTGATATTGTTGTCGGGATGGGCTGCGAAGATGCTTGCCCGGCGCAGCGGGCCGGCAAGGTAATCGCTTGGGATATTCCAGACCCCAAAAACCAATCGGTTAAACGGGTGCGGGAAATCCGCGATCAGATTGAGGGGCAGGTCAAAGTACTCTTAAGGGGGCTCTCAGGCTAGAGGGCGCGGCTCCCCGGCTTGACGAGGGGCACCCCCTCCTTGCACAGGGGGCAGTCGGCCGGAGAGAAGGTCTTGACGCTTAAGCTCATCAGGGCGTGACACTTCACATCAAAAGAGGCCCATCCCCCGGAGCGGTCCACCAAGGCCCCGACCCCTACCACAACGGCTCCGGTATCCCGGGTGAGTCGAATGAGCTCCTCCACTGAGCCCCCTGTGGTAACGACATCCTCGACCACAAGGACCCGGTCTTGGGGGCCTACCTGGAAACCGCGCCTGAACTTAAGCGCCCCCTCCTCCCGTTCGGCAAAAACAGAACGAACCCCCAGCTGTCGGGCGGTCTCATACCCCACGACAATACCCCCCAATGCCGGCGCGGCAACGCAGGTCACCTCGTCACCGGCAAAGCGCTCCGCCAGCGCTTCGCAAACGCGAGCGGCTATGGTGGGATGTTGAAGGATGCCGCTGCACTGGAGATACTCGGCGCTGTGGAGGCCGCTGGAGAGGACAAAGTGCCCCTCCTTCCAGGCGCTGCAGGCCTGAAAGAGTCGCATGGCTTCGCTCGGTCGCATGGGGTTACGCTCCCTCTGAGATGATCTTAAGCCCCCGGCCCTCGGCTGCCCGCTGGATGGCAGCTTCAAGCTTCTGCATCTGCTGTTCGGAAACATTCCATCTTCCCGGACCCAGCGAGGGAATGGCATGGAGGATGACCTCCTTGGGCTCGCCGGAGGCTGTGCCCAAATCAGCGGCCAGCTTGCCCGCAGCCACTCCCAGGGGCAGCCGCGTGCCGTCTAAAACCACCAAGTGCGGCTTAAAGGTGCTCAGCAATTCAAAGGCCCCTTCCGGAGTGCAAGCCAAGGCAAGTTCATACTGTTCCTGGCGCTGCGCGCTCTCGAAAAAGGGCTTAAGAAAATTCTCGTACATCTTCTGAGATCCCTCTACAAAAAGCAATCGGACTTTTCCGGAGGCAGCAGCGCTTTTCTTGGCAGAAGAAGCCGGCTTGGTCCCTTCCAAGAGGGTGCTGACGGTCTGGGTCAAAATCTCTAGGGTGACCGGCTTGACCATGACAGCTTCAGGCTTGAAATGGTCCAACTCCTGCTGGTAGCGCTCGGAGTGTCCGGTAACCACCAGGACCTTAATCTCTGGATGCTTCTCGCGGATCTCCCGGAAAACCTCAATGCCGTCAATGCCGGGCATCTGAAGATCCAACATCAATAGGTCTGGCGGTTTTTGCTCAATGCGCTTAAGGGCCTGGTCTCCGTAGAAAGCGCGGCTGACCTCATACCCTTTATTCTTGAAGAACGCTTCTAAAGAAAGGGTGACTGTCGCCTCGTCGTCCACGATTAAGATGCTGCCCAAGGGGCGGCCTTCGATCGACTTCCCCATTCTACTGGCTCCCCTTGCATTCCTGCAGAATTTCCTGCGCTGCCTTGACAGGATCCGGAGCCTCTAGGATGGGCCGGCCCACCACCAGATAGTCGGCACCCGCCTGAATAGCCGCGGAGGGGCTGGCAGTCCGCTGCTGGTCATCCTTCTTTTTCGGCGCGGCACCTGATGTCTCTTTACGCGCAGCTGCGGAAAAGGGGTCTGGAGCTTGAAGCCGAATGCCTGGTGTCACAATGATAAAGTCGTCTCCGCAGGTCCACCGCACTGCCTGCGCTTCCTGGGCAGAGGCCACAATGCCGTTTAGGCCCGCTGATTTGGCAAGCTTGGCCAGATAGAGCACTTGATCTTTCAGGGTCTTGCGCATTCTCAAATCCGCCAAATCCTTGCTGGCCATGGAGGTCAGAACCGTCACGCCAATGACAAGGGGTGGTTTGCCCCCTTTGCGGCTGGCCTCCTCCTTGACGGCCTCTACGGTCTTGCGCATCATGGCAGACCCCCCTTGGATATGCAGGTTGGTCATCCAGACCCCAAGCTGCATGGCTGCTCGGGTTGCTCGGGCCACTGTAGAGGGGATATCGTGGAATTTGAGATCCAGAAAGATCTTCCCGCCACAGGCGCAAACCGCCTCCACAGCGGCCGGCCCTGCCAGCGTAAAAAGGGAAAGGCCGATCTTGTAATGGGTAATTCCAAGCGGTGTTAAGCTTTTTACCAGCCGTGTGGCTTCGTCAACCCCCGGCACATCCAGGGCAACGATCAAACGCTCTTGGGGCTTTGGCTTCTCAGGTGACACGCTTGGTTCTCCGCTGTTTCTGGCCCAACGCAGCTTGAGGTATACCTAAAAGCCGCTCGGGCGTCTTAAGTTTCCCGATGAGCTCTCTGGCAGAGGTGAGCCTGCGGGAAGTGAGGTATCGCTTCAACCCCTCCAGGATCTCCAGGGGCGCCGCGGGATTAATGTAATTGGCGGTGCCCACCTCAACGGCTGAAGCGCCGCACAGCATGAATTCAACTGCATCCTCGGCCGTCATGATACCACCGATTCCAACCAGCGGCACTTTAGGGAAGGCGCGATGGACTTGCCAAACCATGCGCAGCGCAACCGGCTTGATGGCCGGACCGGACAAGCCACCGGTCACCGTGGCAATGCGGGGCCGCCAGCTCTTGGCGTCCACAGCCGTCGCCAATAGGGTGTTGATCAGCGAAAGGGCGTCTGCACCGGCCTCCACGGCTGCGCGGGCGGTGGAGGTAATGTCGGTCACATTGGGGGAGAGCTTTACGATGAGCGGCAGCCGCGTCGCCTTGCGCACACGCTTCACCACCTGGTAGGTGAGCTTGGGGTCTATGCCGAACTCGATGCCGCCCCGCTCGCAGTTGGGGCAGGAGATGTTGAGCTCCAGCCCCGCAATCCCCTTTGCCTGACCCAACCGCCGCGCCAAGGCAGCATACTCGGCCACCGATTCCCCGGCCAGATTGACGATGACCTTGGCCTTTTTGAGACGGCGCAAAAAGGGAAGTTTCTCGGAAAGGAACCGCTCCAATCCCACATTCTGCAGCCCAATCGCATTGAGCATCCCGGAAGCGGTCTCAAAGATCCGGGGGGAAGGGTTGCCTGGACGGGCTCGAAGTGAGATCGCCTTGGTCACCAACCCCCCTAAGCGATCGACGTTGTAGAGGCGGTGGTACTCCGGACCATAACCAAAGGTGCCGGAGGCAACCATGACCGGGTTCTGGAGTTTCAGCTTGCCTATGCGGATACTCAGATCAACTGCCATTTCCCCTACTCCTTAATCTTAAAGAACTGCATTGCAACCACAGTGCCGATGACGAGGGCTGTGGTAAAGATGCCGCTTAAGTAAGGAGCCAACCACTGCGCTGTAAAGACCCCCACCCCGATAAAGAAGATGGTCTTGCCTGTCATCAAGGCAAACAGCAATCCATAGTTTAAGTTCCCGCGGCGCTCCAACCAAATGGTTTTAATGCCCTTTTTGGGGAACCCCCCAAGGTAGCGCCACTTGGCCAACCCATCAATCACCAACCCGGCGCCGATCAAACCCCATCCCCAGGGCCGTAAGGCATCGGAGGCGACAATGCCTATCACAAGACCCATCAAAGAGTTGCCGGCAAGGCTTAGGGCGATCAGCTCAAAACTGACCTTTCCCCGGCGCTTCAACCACATCTGCCTTGGGCTATCCACGGCTCACCTCCGCAGGGTTTGACCCTTTTGTACATGCGCGCCGCATCGTTCTGTACGAAAGGGTCTGACCCTTTTGTACATGCTGCCCTTTTGTACAAGGGTTAGGGCCATGCAATCTTCTCTGCCGGAAAGACCGGGCCCTCTGTGCATACGCGTTGAAAGCGTGCGTGCGATCCGGCCGGCTCATCTGCCATCTCCACCGTACATCCCCAGCAGCAGCCCATGCCGCATCCCATCCGTTCCTCCAGAGAGACCTGAGCGCTCACCCTTCGCTCTCTGGCCAGTGCTGCTGCGGCTCTCATCATCGGGGTGGGACCACAAATGTACAGTTGGGTTGACTGCCGATCACCATCCGCCGGCCGCAAGGCCTGCCGGAGCAGACCCACCACTGTGCCCCGGTGCCCCAACGTGCCGTCATCTGTCGCGATCTGAACCGAAACCCCAAGCTTGCTAAACTGCGCCGCCCCAATGACCCAGCCTTTGGTCTTAGCACCCAAGAAGGCAGTGACGCTTCGCCTGCCTCGGGCAAGCTGCTTGGCCAGCATGTAAAGGGGTGGAATGCCAACCCCTCCCCCGACAAGATACGCTGTTTTGGTGCCCGGCGGAACCGCAAAGGGCCGCCCCAGGGGACCCAAGAAGTCGATCTTGGACCCTGCCAATACGTGGGTAAGGGCTGTTGTGCCCATTCCCACCACTTTGTAGACAAAATCAAGGGTCCCCTTCTTGGGATCGGCATCCAGCAGGCTGAAAGGCCTTCTCAGAAACGGGGCCGGTTCTGCTTTTGCGCTGGGGCACAGCACATGGATGAACTGTCCGGGCCGAGCCCGCTTGGCCGCCCGGGGTGACTTTAAGCGCACCCAGTAATGATTGCGAGCAATCTTGCGCTGGAGCAGGACCGGGGCCTTCTCCTGGATCATGCCGGACGGGAGTGTGCGCCCCGCCATCTCCTCAGACCCCCTCCAGATACGCCTTGGCGTATTTCTTGTAGAAGGCAACCATCCGAGCTACCCCCTCCTCCAACCCAACACAGGCAGACCACCCGGTCGCGGCTTTGAGCTTCCCTGTATCGATGGTGAAATCCCCTGTCTCGATCTGCTCGTAATCTTTGGGCCAGGGGGTATGGATGATTTTGCCCGAGCCCACCGCCTTGACCACCGCTTCCACCATCTCCCGGAAGGTGCGGGATTGGCCGTGACCGCAGTTTACAACCTCCCCGGTCGTCTGATCAGAGGCCAGGGCAGCCAAGATAGCGTCGGCAAGGTCGGTCGCATAGAGGTAATCCCTGCGCTGACTGCCGTCACCAAAGATTGTAATCTCCTTGTCCTCCATGGCGCAGCGCATGAACCACCCGGGCAGGGAGTACTTGTTGTGTTTGATCTGCTGGCGCTCTCCGTAGGGGTTGGTCAGCCGCAGCACAACGGTCCGGATGCCATAATCCCGATGATAAAAGAGGTGGTATTTCTCTGTGGTCAACTTGTGGATGCCATACAGGGTCAAGGGATTGGTGGGGTGCTCCTCGGTAACGGGGTTATGCAGGATCTTGCCCAGCACCATCCGGGAGCTGGCAAAAAGCACCTTCGCATCGGCATTGTATTTTCGGCAGGCCTCCAACACCACCAAGGGCCCCCGGCAGTTAACATCCAAGTCTTCAAAGGGGATCTTGCCGCTGTCGATATAGCTGATCTGTCCGGTGAGGTTGATGATGAAGTCCTGCCCGACCACCAGATCTTTTACGAGCGCCTCATCTCGGATGTCTCCTCGCACCACGCGCAGGGTGTGTTGGAATGGGGCGACATTGGCGGGGTTGCCTCCATACCGGGGATCCAGGGAGTCCAGCACTGTGATGGCGGCATTGAGCCCGGCCAGGCGCGCAATGACATTGCTGCCGACAAAACCTAACCCCCCGAGGATCAAGAGCTTCTTGCCCCGGAAATGGTCTTGAGGAAATTGCGGGGTATCGTGCGCCGCGGTCATTTGTGGGCCGCCGCCCGGCGCCGGGGCTTGCGGGGCCGGCTGCTGCTTATTTTGATCTTCTTGTGCCACTCCTGTACGGAGCAAACCTCAAACCCCTTGGAGCGCAGCGCGTAAATCCCTGCGGCTAAGGCATCCGCTCCGGGGATCGTAGTGACACAGGGAATTCCTCGGGAAACCGCCAGGGAGCGGATCCGGGTTTCATCGACCTTGGTAGCCTTGCCGGAGGGGGTATTGATGATCAGATCCACCTTTTCATCCCTTAGGAAATCCAGCACGTGCGGCCGTCCTTCATAGATCTTCTTTACCACTTGGGTCTCCACATGGTGCCGCTTTAAGTAATCGGCAGTCCCCTGTGTCGTCACAATCTTAAAACCCATCGTCACCAACTGCCGGGTAAATCCCGCGATGAGCGGTTTATCCTGATCTTTGACGCTCAAAAAGACCGTCCCGGATAAAGGCACCTGCTGATAAGCGGCCATCTGCGACTTGGCAAAGGCCAATCCGAAGCTGGCATCAATGCCCATGACCTCGCCGGTGGAACGCATCTCAGGCCCTAAGATGATATCAACACCAAAGAAGCGGGAAAAAGGAAAAACCGATTCCTTAACAGCGGTAAAGGGCGGGGTAATCTCCTTTGTCGCCCCCTGCCCGGCCAAGGTATCCCCTGCCATGATCTTGGTGGCAATCTTGACCATCGGCATGCCGATGGCCTTGGCAATAAAGGGAACCGTTCGGGAAGCCCGAGGGTTGACCTCAAGAACATACACCTCGGCCCCCTTGACCGCAAACTGGATGTTCATCAGCCCCCGGACATTGAGCTCCTGGGCCAAGCGGCGGCTGGCTGCCCGAATCTCCTCCACCACCTTGGGTGCTAAGGTGTGGGGCGGCAGGGCCATCGCCGCATCTCCTGAGTGTACACCCGCGGCTTCGACATGTTCCAAAATTCCACCTACCAGAGAAGTTTTCCCGTCTGCAATCATGTCGACATCCACCTCGACGGCATCCTCCAGGAACTTGTCCACCAAGACCGGGCGCTCCGGAGGGGCCTGGACCGCCGATGCCATGTAGGCGCGCAAATCGGTCTCGTCGTAGACAATCTCCATGGCCCGCCCACCCAACACATAGGAGGGGCGCACCAGGACCGGGTAGGTGAGCTGCTTGGCAATTTCTAGGGCCTCGCCCGGAGTCCGGGCAGTTCCGTTGGGGGGCTGCTTGAGCTTGAGGCGATGGATCATCTCGCTGAACTTCTCCCGGTCCTCGGCCCGGTCAATCTCCTCTGGGGCGGTTCCGATGATGGGGACCCCGGCTTGGCTTAACGCCAGGGCGAGGTTGAGGGGGGTTTGACCCCCAAGCTGAACAATGACCCCGGCCGGTCGCTCAGCCTCAACAATGTTGAGGACATCCTCCAGGGTCAACGGTTCGAAGTAGAGGTCATCAGCGGTATCGTAATCGGTGGAAACCGTTTCAGGGTTGGAGTTGACCATGATGGTGCGATAGCCGGCCTCCCTCAAGGCAAAGACTGCCCGGACACAGCAGTAGTCAAATTCAATCCCCTGTCCGATCCGGTTGGGGCCGCCGCCTAAGATCATGATCTTCTTCTGGGCTTGAGCGTCACGCGGTGTGGGGGCTGTACGCTCAGGAGTCGCTGCGCTTTCGAGGGCAGCCGCCACCGCTGGGCGCTCATAGGTCGAGTAGTAATAGGGGGTAAAAGCTGCGAACTCCGCAGCGCAGGTATCCACCATATAGAAGAAGGGCCGGATGTTGTGCTGAAGCCTCAAGGCCCGGATCTCCATCTCAGACTCACCCCAGAGAAAACCCAGCTGCCGATCACTGAAGCCGTATTGCTTGGCCGTCCATATCAACTCCGGGGTGGGCTTGGCCCCCTGGAGCTGGCGTTCCATCTCCACAATCTGCCGAATCTCCCGGATGAACCAGGGGTCGATTTGGGTGAGCGCAGTCAACGTTTCGTCCGAAAAACCATCCAGCATGGCTTGTCGGATTCGAAAAATTCGTTCTGCATGAGGGATGCGGAGCCTCTCTTTGAGCGCCTCAGCCCCTAGCGGTGAGGACTCCTTCCCCCCTGCCCCCAACCCGAAGTGACCGGTCTCTAAGGACCGTAACCCTTTCTGCAGCGCTTCCTTAAAGGTCCTGCCAATGGCCATGGCCTCTCCAACCGACTTCATCTGGACCGTTAGGGTGGGATCCGCCGCTGGAAACTTCTCAAAGGCAAAACGCGGAATCTTGACAACACAGTAATCCAGGGTGGGTTCAAAAGAGGCTGGGGTCTGACGCGTGATATCGTTGGGAAGCTCATCTAGGGTGTAGCCCACTGCAAGCTTGGCCGCAATCTTGGCAATGGGAAAACCGGTTGCCTTGGAGGCCAGGGCTGAGGAGCGCGAGACCCTTGGGTTCATCTCGATCACCACGCGGCGCCCGGTTGCAGGGTCCACCGCAAACTGAATGTTGGAACCCCCGGTCTCAACCCCGATCGCCCGAATGCAGGTAATGGCTTCATTGCGCATCGCCTGATATTCCTTGTCGGTCAAGGTCTGGGCCGGGGCCACGGTGATGGAGTCGCCGGTGTGCACCCCCATGGGGTCCAAGTTCTCAATCGAGCAGATGATCACGACGTTGTCGTTCTTATCCCGCATGACCTCCAACTCAAATTCTTTCCACCCCGCTACCGATTCTTCAATGAGCACTTCAGAGACCATGCTCAGGCTCAACCCCGCCTCGGTCGTGGCCTGAAACTCTTCCCAGTTGTAGGCTATGCCTCCGCCGGTTCCGCCCAAGGTGTAGGCCGGCCGGATCACCACCGGTAAACCGATGGCTTCAGCCACTACCTTGGCCTCCTGCAGAGTGTGGGCAACACCGCTGCGAGGTACATCCAACCCGGCCTCCTGCATGGCCCGCTTAAAATCGTCACGATCCTCAGCCTTCTGAATGGCCTGCTGGTCGGCGCCGATCATCTCTACGTTGTAGCGCTTGAGCGCCCCACTCTGGGCTAACTGCATGGCGACATTTAAGCCGGTTTGTCCGCCCAGGGTAGGCAGCAGGGCATCCGGGCGCTCCCGAGCGATGACCTTCTCGATCGCTTCAGGGGTAATGGGTTCAATGTAGGTTCGATCCGCAAATTCCGGATCGGTCATGATGGTGGCGGGGTTGGAGTTGACCAGAACCACCGAATAGCCCTCTTCTCTCAAAGCCTTGCAGGCTTGCGTCCCGGAATAGTCGAACTCGCAGGCTTGGGAGATGATGATCGGACCCGAGCCGATGATCAGAATCTTTTTGAGGTCAGTCCGCTTGGGAATGGTCTGGTCTCCGCATGGCCGGGCTTACCGGCAGATCAAACTCCAACACCGGCATGGTATGAAATTTTCCCTGGCCTGCCCGGTAGGTGGCAAAGAGGGGTGCAAAGGTCTGCCAGGCCGACTCGCTCCGGGTCAGGCGGGCCCGAGCAGTAATGATCCAATTGGTCCCTGTCTGCACAATGGCCAGTGCGATCTCCTCTGCGAATAGCCGCTCCGGAGGCGAGCCTTCGGGCAGTGTGAGGCGCAGCTCCTTGCTGTACAGAAACCAGGGGCCGCTGGCATCGGGCGCCTGGTCAGGCTTCTCCTCTGTCTGAGTCCATCCTGCGGTGTGCAGCTTGACGCCGACCGGCAGTCGAAGCAGCAGGTGCAGTTGGGCGTCCGGCTCCTCTGACGGCTCCCACTGTTCTGGGACGCTTTCTACCACAAGCTTGACCAAAGCGACCTCTCCGGGTTCCAGCTTCCGCTCCGGCGCCTCAAAGCGCACTCGGATGGGCGATGGGGCTGTCTCAACCGTCGGAGCCGGAGAGGGTGTCTCAGCCGACATCTCTTGGGCCGGTGCCGGCTGCGTAGCCGGTCTGGCCCGCCGGGCACCAAACTCAAGGGGTTCAAGAACCGCCTCTTCCTGTGGCTCGGGCAACGGGGTCGAGGCATGCCGCAACACCACCACCGCAGCGATCACTCCCACAGTCAGCAAAATGCCGATTGCGATCTTCTTCATTGCCTCTTGCCCTCCTGCATGAGCTTTACAAAACGGTCAAACAGATACTGGGAATCGTGCGGACCCGGGGAAGCCTCAGGGTGATATTGAACCGAAAAAAGGGGAAGTTTTTTGTGCCGGATCCCCTCGCAGGTTTTGTCATTGAGGTTGATGTGCGTCATCTCCACATCCCTTCCGGGAATGGAGTCAGGGCGCACACAAAAACCGTGGTTCTGTGCGGTAATCTCCACTTTGCGGGTGCCCAGATCCATGACTGGGTGGTTGGCCCCGTGATGCCCGAACTTCAGCTTAAAGGTCTTACCCCCCAGGGCCAATCCCAGTACCTGGTGGCCCAGACAAATACCAAAGATCGGAATTTTACCGATGCACTCCCGCACGGTGGAGATTAAGTACGGCACCCCTTCGGGGTCACCCGGACCATTGGAGAGGAACAGCCCGTCTGGTTTGAGTGCCAAGATCTCTTGCGTTGAGGCTGTTGCCGGAGCCACCGTCACTCGACAGCCCTTTTGGGTCATCATGCGGGGGATGTGGTCTTTCATGCCGCAGTCGATCGCCACCACGCGGGGTCTGACCTCTTTTTTGAGGTGAAAGGGGTCTGACCCCTTTGGGGTTTTCTCTGACCACTCGTAAACTTGCTGGCAGGTGACCTCCTTAACCAAATCCCGGCCCACCAGTCCAGGCAAAGCTTGGGCCTTCTGCACCAACCGCTTGGCATCGCCATCCTCTGTGGAGAGCACCCCCTTGAGAGCCCCTTTCTCTCTCAAGAGAAGGGTGAGCCTCCGGGTGTCGATCCCCTGAATGGCAACTGTCCCCTGATGGCTCAGCCACTCCTCCAAGGCCCCCTCTTGCTGCCAGTTGGAGGCAATCGGGCTTAAGGCGCGCACAGCAAATCCCTCTGCTTGTGGCTTTGCCGACTCTGTGTCGCTAGAATTGATCCCATAATTGCCGATAAGAGGATAGGTCATCACCACGATCTGCCCGCGGTAAGAAGGGTCGGTTAAGATTTCCTGGTAGCCGGTCATGGCGGTGTTAAAGATCACCTCCCCGGACACCTCGCCCGAGGCGCCAAACCCCTCGCCGCAGAAGACGGTTCCATCCTCCAGGGCCAGCATTGTTTTCTTCATAGGGGACGGTCCATTTTGGGACACACCAGGAGCTGAGATGTCCTCTGTCGAGTAAAACCCGCTATTGATCCAAGCATCATTCTGTCTATCCCGCCATGTTTACCAGAAACGGCCTGGTGTGTCCCAAAATGGACCGTCCCCTTTAGAACTTTAGAAGAGGGTCAGCTGTTTTTCCTTTTCCGGCGCCCCCGATTCCTTTCCCTTGAACTTGAAGATGTTAACCTCGCCATACTCCCCGTCGTAGCCGGGCAAAATCTCCACCTCCCCCTTGCGCACCCGAAGGATCCCTTCAGCCAGCTTCTGGGGAAGCTGTTTGCGCAGCTCCTCGGCCGGCAAATCGATTAGGATCTCAAACTCGGTGCCGACCCGCCCAACCAAATCCAGATATTCCTGCTGCACCCTTTTGGACTGTACCCCTACCTCGCGCGCCTCAGAGATGATCTGATCCAGCGGCACCATGCGCTTAAAGGGGATTGCCCCTTCCGGGGTCTGTCCTGCGGGGCGGTCGGCCAAAGCCTGCACCCGGTTCATGACTCCGACGGTGATCTTCTTACCGCAGGCCGGGCATCGAGTGCCCTGCCGGGCCGTCTCCTCGGGTGAAACCCGAACCTTGCAGGGGCGGTGGCCGTCAAAGTGATACTTCCCCTCTTCAGGGAAGAACTCCACCGTATACAGGAAGCGCTTGGCATCCTTGGTCTTCAAGATCTTTGCGACCTCGCGGTACTCCATCTTGCAGTCAAAGACGTTGGCCTCCCGACCGATGCGGCTGACGGAATGAGAGTCTGAATTGGAGATGAGCGTATAGCGGTCAAGGCCGCTCAAGCGCCAATTCATCTCAGGGTCTGAGGAAAGCCCGGTCTCTAAGCAGTGGATCTCGCGCGCCTGGTCTCCGAAACACTCTTCTACCGTGTCAAAGCCTGAGTAAGAGCCGAAGATGGAGAACCATGGCGTCCAGGCATGAGCAGGCACAATGAGGATTTCGCTGGAGATGTCCAAAACGAGCTTCACCATGTCCCGAGCAGAGAGGCGCAGGAGCGGCCGTCCATCTGAGTTTAAGTCACCGTAGCGGGCCAGCTGCTTGTTAGCCGCCTCGGCAATCTCTAGGCTCGGGAAGATGAGGACCGTATGGATACGCTTGTTCTTTCCGCCGACCAAGAATTGGTTGTTCACCTCGGCGGTCGGTACAAAATGCACCCCGCAGTACTCATAGAAACCACCCGGGGTGACTTTGAGTTTGGTTTTAAGCTCCAGCATCCAGAGGGGATGCGTACAGTCTCCGGTTCCAAGCAAATGGACCCCTTTGTACCGGGCCCACTGGGCCAACAGGTCCAGATCCAGCCGGGTACTGGTGGCGCGCGAGTACCTGGAGTGCAGGTGAAAATCGGCAACGAGTCTCATCTCAAGCCTCCGTGGGAACTTCTAGGGGCAGAATGGCCTGTCTGCAGACCGCTTTAAAAATCTTAGCTTACGGCCAGGTCAGGAAATCGAGGAGCTCGGTGGTGTGTGACGCCGGGTCCTCGGATGCCGGCGACCGGGACGGCCGGGCAAGGTATCGAGCGATGGAGCGCACCCGCTTCTTGGCCAGCCGGCCGTGCCGAGTTCCAGGAAAGGTTTCGGCCAGCAGGCTGTAGAAGTGATAGGCGATTTCCATCTGCTGCTTTGACAGAGCGACGTCTGCCTGGTGCTGCAACTTCCGGGCCTCGTGGATCCCCTCCGTTGAGGCGCCGCTTCCCATCAGCAAGACGCTTAACAGCAATCCCAGCATCAGCAAGCGCATGGCTTCTCCTTTATCTCACTCTCTGAACGTAAGCTCTTCCACTATGACCCCGTCCGGCACAGTAAAGACAAAGGACTCAGGAGGGATCGGGGCATTCACTTCGATATCGTAAAATCGATGGATCAAAATCTCTTTGTCCTCTGAGGTCAGCAGTGCGGTGCGACGCGTTAAACCATCCCCCTCTGCCACATCAACCCGAACGGTCTTGATCTTAACTGGGGCGGTTTCGTTCACCGCATCGAGCGGATCGGCCTCAAAACGCAGGAGGGTCTGACCTTCAGCCTCAATCCGTTCGATAAACCGAAGGGTATCTAATTGAAGATCCGCAAAGGGCTGGTGCGGCCCAGGGGGGAGCGGTGGATTGGTGATTTTGTAAATGGTGTTGTCTTCAATCCCATGCTGCCACTCTACCTTGCCGTCGTCCACCAACAGCTGGCTGTTCTCGACCTCGCCTGCATATCGGATCTCCAGGCGCCTGAGGTTAGGCCGTTGGTAAAAGAGCTTCCCCTCCAGCTCGATGGGCTCCTCCCCCTCCTCCTTGACCTCCAGAGAGAATCGAGCTTTGTAGCTCGTGAGGGCATCGACCTTGGCTTGAAGTGCCTCGGCCTCCTCTGGAAGGGCTGGGCTTTGAGCCCAGGCAGCAAGGGCAACGCCCATAACCAGCAACACCACACACAATGTCCTATAAGCCAGATCGCGCTTCATGTCACCACCCCTTCCATGAGCCGGCCGCCACTGACCCTCTGCCTGCCGGCCACCAACACCTCTGTCACTTGCCCTTTCATGCGCCAGCCCAAGAAGGGAGAGTTGGTGCCCCTTGAAGCAAAGTTGCCGGCCTCCACTGTCCAATCTGCCTTGGGGTCAAAAACCGCTATATCTGCAACAGCGCCCGCGTTGAGTGTCCCCCGGTCGATGCCGAGCAGCTCGGCCGGCCGCGCGGCAAGCGCCTCAACCATCCTGGAAAGGGTAAGCTGCTTGCGATGCACCAACTCCGTCAAGAGCGCCCCGAGGGCGGTCTCCAGCCCCATCGCTCCGAACGGGGCATGGGACAACCCCAACTCTTTTTCTGCCTGCGCATGCGGCGCATGGTCGGTGGCCACCACATCCAAGGTGCCGTCGGCCAATCCCCTGCGCAGGGCTTCTTGATCCTTCTGGGACCTCAGCGGCGGCTTCATCTTAAAGCGGGCATCATAGGTGCTCAGCGCCTCTTCGGTCAGGGTTAGGTGGTGCGGAGTCACCTCGGCTGTGACCTGAACTCCTCTGGCCTTGGCGGCGCGAATCATTTCGACACCGGCTGCGGTGCTCACATGCGCAATGCGAAGCTTTCCGCCGACGGCCTCTGCCAGAAGGATGTCTCGCGCAATCATGATGGTCTCAGATTCAGCGGGGATGCCAACCAACCCTAAGCGCGTGGACGTCACCCCCTCATGCACCACCCCCTGACCGGAGAGGGTATGGTCTTCGCAGTGATCGATGATGGCAAGGCCTGTCATCCGGCTGTACTCCAGTGCCCGCCGCATCAGCCCCGCATTTTGAACCGGCATCCCGTCATCAGAAAAACCGACCGCCCCAGCCGCCTGGAGCTCTGACATCTGAGTTAGGGTCTCTCCCTGCAGTCCCATGGTCACCGCCGCAATCGGCAGCACCTGGATAAGTCCCACCTTGGTTGATTCATTTCTGACGTATTCCACCACCGTTGCCGAGTCCACCACCGGATCGGTGTTGGCCATGGTGCAGACCGTGGTGAAACCCCCTTGAAGGGCAGCCAGGGATCCGGTTTGAATGGTCTCTTTGTGCTCTTGGCCTGGAGAGCGAAAGTGCACGTGCAAATCAATGAAGCCGGGGCTGACCACCTTGCCCTTGGCATCTAAGATCTCGGCGCCGTTGGCCTTTAGATTTTTGCCGACCTTGGAGACCTTGCCCTTCTCAATGAGCAGGTCGGTTGTTTCATCGACCCCTTGCGCCGGATCGATGAGGCGGCCCCCTTTGATCAACAACGACTTGCTCATGGGCGCACCTGCTGGGGTGCGGGGGCATCCGCTCCGGACTCTTCCTCGGCGGTCACTCCAGCCACCAGGTACAGCACCGCCATCCGTACCGCAATGCCGTTGGTGACCTGCTCCAAGATTACCGATTGAGGTCCGTCGGCCACATCCGGGGCGATCTCGATGCCCCGATTGACCGGTCCGGGGTGCATGACAATCAGATCCGGTTTGGCCCGAGCCAGCTTCTTCTGGGTCAATCCATAAAGCCGGGTGTACTCCCTAAAGGAGGGGATGTGGCGCTCCTTCTGCCGCTCCAGCTGCAGCCGAAGGGCCATGACCACATCGGCTTGGGCTAGGGGCTTGTCCAGATCGTAGCTGACCTTGACCCCCAAGGCTTCTATGGTGGGGGGGACCAGGGTGGGCGGGCCGCAGACGGTGACGTCGGCGCCCAGCTTGGTCAGACCCCACAGATCTGAGCGGGCCACGCGTGAATGCAGGATATCCCCGACGATCACCACTTTGAGCCCCTCAATCCGTCCCTTCTTTTCTTGAATGGTGAACAGATCCAACAGCCCCTGGGTGGGGTGTTCGTGGGCGCCGTCGCCGGCATTGATCACGTTGGATCGGATTGCGCGCGCCACTGAGGCCGGGACACCGCTGGCGCTGTGGCGCACCACCACCACATCCACCCGCATCGCCTCGAGATTCCGAGCGGTGTCTACGACGCTTTCTCCCTTGACCAAACTCGAGGAGGAGCCTTGCACTTGCAGGATATCGGCGGAGAGCCGCTTGGCTGCCAGCTCGAAGGAGGCCCGTGTGCGGGTAGAGGGCTCCAAGAAGCAAAGGGCTACGGTCCTGCCCCGAAGGGCCGGAACCTTCTTGATGGCCCTGCCTGAGACCTCCTTGAACGCTTTGGCCTGCTGAAGCAGGAGTGTCAGCTCCTCTTTGCTTAACTCCTCTAATCCCAGCAGGTCCTTCCGAGTCCAGCGGGTCATGTCACCACCTCCTCAATCACAACCTCGTCCAAGCTGTCTACCTCAGTCAGGCGAACCTGAACAAGCTCCTGCTTGGCGGTTGGCAAGTTCTTTCCGACGTAATCCGCCCGTATCGGCAGCTCTCGATGTCCCCGATCCACCAGCACAGCCAACTCAATCACCTCGGGCCTTCCTAAGTCGGTCAGGGCATCCATTGCCGCGCGAATCGTCCGGCCCGTAAAGAGGACATCATCTACAATCACCACCCGGCGCCCGGTCACATCGTAGGGAATCTCAGTCCCATGCACCACAGGATTGGACCCGCTGTGGTTGAGGTCATCCCGATAGAGGGTGATGTCCAGAGTTCCCAGGGCAACGGTGCGTTCGCTGATTTGACGAAGGAGTTTGTCCAAACGCTGTGCCAGCACTTCGCCTCGAGATCGGATGCCGATCAAACAGATGCCCTCTGAATCGTGATCCTTCTCAAGGATTTCGTGGGCAATGCGGGTGAGTACCCGCTGGATCCCATCGGCATCCAGGGCTTGGGTTTTAGTGCGGGTCTTGGCACTCATGAAAGGGCACAAAAAAATGGCTCACCCCCGCCTGACTCTAGGCGCAGATGAACCATGGTTCGCTCAACAGAAACCACTTTGACCTCCCTTTTCTGGCCTCTCAGGACCAGTTTAAAAGGTTATTTGCCTGTATCCCCGCGACAAGCGAGGATCCTCATGTAAGATTAAACCACATCCTCCCCGTCGGTGTCAAGGTCGAGCAGGGTCTCGGTGGGATTTTTGAGGTGGTGGCGGCAGATTCCCCGCTCACTTTTCTGCACAAACTCCACCAAATGCTCCACTTCCGGAGGAAGATCCTGAAGGGCTCGGATGGAGTTAAGAGCCTGGGTGGTGTTCAAGCCCGCTCGATACAGGAGGCGATAAGCTTCCCGGATCTTTTGCAAGACCTGGGGTGCGACCTTGGCCCGCCTCAAACCCACCGTGTTGATCGACCAAACTTCGGAATCCCCCTTCACCAGCAGGTAGGGTGGAATGTCCTTGTTGACCCGGGCCAGCCCCGCCACCATGGCAAGGGTTCCCACCCGGACAAATTGGTGAACCGCGACATGTCCGGAGAGGATCGCCCGATCCTCGACGGTGACATGGCCGGCCAAGAGCGCTCCGTTGGCAAGAATCACCCGGTTACCAACGTGGCAGTCGTGGGCCACGTGGGAAAAACCCATCAAGAAGCAGTCTGAGCCCAGGCTGGTCCAAGCCCCAGGCTGGGAGGCCTTGTGGATTGAGGTGTACTCCCTGAGCACCGTTCTATCCCCAATCCGAACGCCGCCGGCCTGCGGCTCCCGAAGAGCCTGATGGAGATGGCCGACGACCGCCCCCACATGAATCTGACACTCCTCCCCAATCTCCAAGGGGGCCGCGAGATATGCGTGCGACCAAATCTTGGTGCCGGCCCCCACGCGGACCGGTCCCTCAATCACGGCATAGGGGCCAATTTCAACGCCAGGAGCAATCTCTGCCGCAGGATCAATAACCGCTGTGGGGTGGATATCGACGGTGCTCAAAGGGGTCTGACCCCTTTCTGGGTTTTAGGGGTCTGACCCCTTTGGTTCCTTTGGTATGGTACCGGAATGAAGATAATCGTGCACTCCCCTTTTGGAGCGCGAGTAGTATACCGTGCCAGAACCTCGCTTGTCGAGCCGCGCGTCAGCTCCTCGTGCATCTTGGTCAGCTCCCGAGCAACCGCCACTGGGATTTCGCCTAGCACCTTCTGGATCGTCTGGAGGGTTTTGACCACCCGATAAGGGGATTCAAAGCAGACAACAGGGTCTTCTTCCTCGGCCAGGCCGCGAAGCCACCGCTCCATGGCAGCCGACTTCTTTGGGGGGAAACCTTCAAATTGAAACCGCTCCCCCCGAAAACCAGAGAGGGCCAGCGCCGTGGTGACGGCTGAGGGGCCGGGGATCACCTCTACGCGGACTCCAGCAGCATGTGTCTGGGTAACCAGATCCGCCCCTGGGTCAGAAACCGTCGGCATCCCGGCATCGGTCACCAAGGCAATCGATTCACCGGCCTTAAGCCTCTCAAGCAATTGGGCCCCTTTGGCGCGCTCGTTGTGCTCATGGAGCGAGGTAAGTGCTGTTGTAACCCCATGCCGCATAAAGAGTTGCTTGGTCCGGCGCGTATCCTCGGCCGCCACCAGAGAAACCTCCTTAAGCACCTTGAGAGCCCTTAAGGTAACGTCCTCAAGGTTGCCGATCGGGGTACCCACCAGATACAGCGTGCCTGCGCTCATCAGGTCAAATCACAGAACCAAAAACCATCGCGCTCAACCACCTCTCCTCGGTTGATCTGAATGGGCCGGCGAAAGATCGGTCCGTCATAGACAAAGGTATGAAACTCTCCATTCTCTCCGCAGGGGTCAACCCCCTCCGGAAGATCGTCAAGGAATCGCTGGTCATACTCCCGCCCACAAAAAGAGGGGTCTACCTGCTTGGGATCCACGCAAACCACTACCGCCTTAAAACCGGCCTCAATAAAATACCGGGCAAGGCTTCGGGTCTCCTTCTGCCACAAGGGAAAGATCCCTTGCATATCGACCCGGCTTAAGTTCTTCTCCCGATAGCTTCGGATATCCTCTAAGAACAGATCCCCGAATCCCACTCGCTTAATCCCCTTGGCCTGGTGGCGCGCGAGGAGGTTGCGCATCGCCTCTTCATACGCCTCATTAGAGGCCTGGGGTGGAATACGAACCTGCTCCAGGGACAGCTCAAGCGAGGCAGCCTGCTGCTCCAAAAGACGGCACCGAACTCCATGCATGCTGATTCGCTCATAACCCTCGGTCACGGTGGTGATCAACCCCTTGACCCGAAGGGCGGGCTCCTTAAGCAAAACCTCCAGCGCCAGGGCGCTGTCCTTACCTCCGCTCCAGCCTACAAGGATTGGTTCAGTGGAAATGGTCAGCTTTTCGGTTCGATCTTGCAGGAGGGGCACAGCTTAAAAAGCGAGACCAGGCTGATCACTCCTGCCAAGCCAATCACCGCGTAGACCACGCGGGAAGCAGTGCTCATCGGCCCGAGCAACCCGGCCACCAAATCGATCTGGAAGATCCCAACCAACCCCCAGTTGATCGCCCCGATAATCACCAAAATGGGCGCCAGCTTACAACCCGGACATCCTGTTTCTTGTGTCATCGTCACATCCTCCTTTTTCTTTGAGATGCGGTTGTATTGTATCAGGATTCACAACGCTCCACACCAAACCCCTGCAAGATGGGTTAATGGTGATCTAGTGTTTGTTAGCGCTGCTTGCATTTTCACCCTTAAATCGGGTAGACTTAATGCATACAGGATAAAACAGTTATGGGGAAATCTTTCACCAGAATCTTTACCCTTTTGCTGGCGCTAAGCCTTGCCCTGCCAAGTCCTGCTTGGGCCCTGCGCAGTCAAGAACCCATAGAGACTACTGCAGCCACTGGGCTCGAAGAGGCCCTCTCCGGCCGGAAGGAAGGGGAAGCGCACGTTGATGGCCACCTCATAGCAAGGCGCTTCGCCGAGCTGCTCAGGGAGGGGCGGACCAACCCAGCAATTCACTCTGGCGCGCCCTCCTCAAAACCGCTTCAGCGAGACGACATTACGCGAACCGACGCCAGAGAGGTGGTTTGGGAGTTGAGCGAAAAGGCGCTTAAGGGTGCGCTCAACGAACTGTGGGAGCGAGTGCTGCGGCACTCCGCTTATTGGAGACAGTTCCGCAAAGAGATCGATGTGGGCGCGCTCGGTCCAAAATATATAGAGCAGGGAATCGTCGATCACCTGTTCTCCATCTTAAGACACCCATTGGCCAATGCCGTTGATGCCTTGGTGCGAGCGTCCTATCCGGTTTTCGAGGATGCCGAGATTGCCGTCCTATGGTCTGTGCGGGGGCAGGAAATCCGGATTCAGATTTTGGATACAGGCTCTGGAATCGCCCCGGATGCCCTTGGTGTGCTGGGTCAAGAACTCATCGAAAACGACAAGGCGGACGAACTGGGGTCTTTTGGGCGGCAGGGGCGCGGGGCGTTCATTGCTGCGCGCTTGGCTGCAGCAGAAAATTGGCAGCTCAGTTTCGCCAACCGCGATGGCACAGGGGGCGCTGTCGTATCGCTGATTATCCCCCTCACCCCCACCCTCTCCGGCCAGGAGGAAACTTGGGAATTAAAAATCCAAGCCGGTTATACCGATGCTCAAGTGACCGTTTTAGGCGTGGGCTTTATCGGCAGCCGAATCATGCAGCGTCTTTTGGGCTCCTACGGAGCGCTGGTCCGGACGGTCAAGGGAACCACCACGAAAGCTTCTGAAAATCTCGCCACTCGGTTCTCCGATTTCCCCGCCTACCCGAAGCTGGCTCCAATCCAAGGAGATCACCGCAATGCCGAAAGCGTTCGCCGGTTCATTGGGGACTCCAAAGTCATCCTAGATACTGCCGGTCTTGCTTGGCAACACAAATCCGGGGGCAAGCCCGCCACCTTGGAAGAGGAGCTGCTCCAGAATGCAGCCAGCGCGGCGCTGATCGGACAACTGCTGGGTTCCTATCAGCGCCTCGTCTGGACCTCCAGCAACGCGGCCGATTACATGTTGGCTCGATTGCGCACTCATGAACAAGCTGTGCTCCTGAAAGAAATCGACGAGCGCGCCCGGCGCTACGTTCAATTCTCCAAGGGCCTTCCCTCTCAAGAAGCGTGGGGTGATTTCGTCCGACAGGATTTAGCTGAGTTTCAACCGCAAACTTTTGAAAAAGGCCCTAATCAAGCGGCAGCGGTCTTTGCAAAGGCATTCAGCTATCCTTACTCCAAGCGGCTGGGGGAGCGAATATTAGAAATTGTATCGGAGGATCCAGAGAAAGACATCTGGGTGCTCAGGATCTCAGATGTATACGGCCCAGGCCAAGGTTTAGGGAAGGAGTTCTGGCATCCGGAGCGCGAGCGGCGGAAAGCAGCCAGGCGTCCACAATGGTTCATGGCGATTTTTGAAGCGATTCGCAACGGGCAATTTGAGCCCTGGAAAACGGGGCAGGATTTCTTTCAAAGCAAGAACGAGCAGACCATCTACAACGACTTTGTGGCCCCTGTTTATATTGATGATGTCGTGGAGATGATCCTGCGCGCCTCTGTGTTGGAAAAAGATTCGGACACTCCAGGTTCCGCAGTCCTCCAACTAAGCGCCCCGTGGATGACCAATCAGGCGATGGCCGAAACTATTGCCCAACAGGTCGGAATCGATCTGAACATTGCTGTGGGGGATCCGATCCTTCGACAGCAGCCGCTGGCAGCAAATTCGGGCTTGGCCCTTTTGGGCATGCAGGGAGAGCTTACCTCTTTTGAGGATGGGGTGGCCCGCCATTTGGACTGGTGGCGCCAGCCTCAGGTCCCCGCCGGCCAGGAGGAGAAACGAGCGCTGGCTCGGCATCTGAGGGATTGGGTAATCCCTCGGCTGCGGGCTCAGCTCCAGGCGGAGGAACAGATCGGTGTCGGCCGTCTGCGCAGGACGATCGGCGAGATTCAAAGCGACCAACCCTTTATCCAGGGAGGGGTGGCCTATGTGCCTGCTCGCCAAGGCCGATTGATTGTCCTTGGGGATCTCCACGGAGATCTGGTCATGTTTGAGAAGATCCTTGACCAAGTGGGGTACGACCCCGAGATCAATCCAACGCTTCCGCCCGAACTTCAAGCGCACCTGGTGATGGCTGGGGACCTTGCGGAGGGGGGTAGGCAGAACATCAAGCTGGCCAATCGGCTGGGGGAAATCAAGCTGAAGGATCCGAATCACGTCATCTTCGCAGGGGGCAACCACGACCAGGAATTGGTTCTGTGGGATTCACCGATCATCTCGAAGTATCCTCATTTCACCTTCTTGTCCAAAGAGCTGGCTGACCTGTTGGGGCCGGAGGAGGGAATGTCGATCTACGGGGATTGGAATGGTCTTGGGCGCGCACTTCCGGTCCTGATCGCTTTCCCCAACGGGATCGTCGTTGTGCATGGAGGGGGGCCCTCTCTGGCAAATCCTCCGCCACCTGGGCTTCCAGAGCAATTCCGCACCACCTTCAGCCCCGAAGCGGGCCTGTTGGGCATTGAGAATCCCATCATCCAGGACCAGATGTCGTTTAACTTCCTGTGGGGATCCCACCTGGCTCGTTCCATGCCTGAGGTTGATGAGGTGATCGCGCTCAGCTCTAGAACCAGCGAGCGGGGAATGCACCCCGGCTTCTGGATCTCGCGGAACAGCCATTTTGGGTTCCTGGATTCGATTGGGGGGAAGGTTTTGGTTCGGGGACACGACTCCTGGGCCCCTCACGATCAAGTGTTCTACGATGGGACCGTCTTAACGCTTCAGTCCACCGATTATCGCTCACCAGACCACGCCTTCCAGAGGGATCGTCAACTGATCGGCCGCTACGCTGAGTTCGATTTAAGCCAGACCTATGACCGGATTGATCCTGAGGGGGTAGTCAAGTATCTGTCCTGGGCCTCCGGCCTGGAGGAGGATATTGCGGCCGAGGCGGCCGCTCTTCAAGAAGAGGGTCGGCCATTCAAGTTGGACCTGCATTGGCACGGCGTCGATCCGGATGGAAGATATCAAAAGGACGGCAATGTCTCTCTTGTCAGCATTGGGTTCGACAGAGGGCGAGCGGATGTGCGGGGTGCCGCGCAACATGTGCAGCAAGCGCTCAGGCAGGCCACGGATCATCCAGATGTGCGCATCGTAGCCGGCGGCAGCGAGAACTATGTTGCTGTCCTGCTGCCGCGGAAGCCTTGGGGGATGGAACGTGTTGCGCGCGAAGAGCTTCCGGGTGACCTCTCAGAGTGGCTCACTGTCATTGTGGGCGATTCCCTGGGCCTGGACTTTCTCTCTCTGGAACAGCAAGAGCGGTTCCCCACAGCATCCCTCCAGATATTGGTTCAGGGAAAGGAGGCCGTCTTGCCGCCTCACGCTGAAGAGGTCGTTCTCGCCAAGAAGGGCGGCGACGGTGTGGATGCCCTGCTGACAGATCTGCTTCGGGTAATCGAGCGGGGCGGGCAGTACCAGGAGGTGGAATCCTTTGGAGAGCAACTGCCAGGGGACTTCCAGGATAAAGCCCTTAATCCTAAAAGATTGCATCTTATCTTTGATGTCGACAGCACGTTGATGGCCTCACTGGACACGTTTGATGCGCAGCAGCACGGAAAGCAGGGGCAGGAATTTAAGGGGGAGCGGCTGGAGAATATCGCCCGTCTGGCGGAGCGCGGCGTCTTCTTCAGGTTTGGAAGCGGCAAGGCCTTAGAGGAGGTCTCCGGTGACCGAGCCGTTCCTGACTGGGATCGTCTGCTGATCCCAGTTGTAAAGGCTTTCATGGATCGCAGGATCCCTGTGCAGCAAGTGGGATACGACGGCGTTTCCGGACAGCAAAAGGTGCGGGTGCGACCCGGAACAGAAGAACTGCGCTTTAGCCGAAGAGAGCTTCCGATCAGCCCGGATCGTCAGGTTTTTACGAATCAAGAGGTGATACGGCTCTTCCGCTTAGGCCTCCAGGCGGTCCAAGCCAATGCCAAGCCGACTCAACCGGGAGCCGACGCCGCCGGTCAGGAGGAGATAGCACAGGTTGCAGTAGAGGCTAGAATTTTAGCAATGGATCTAGGCGGAACTAACCTTCGGATCGGTTTGGTCAATAAGCGGACAGGAGAACTGTTTCCTGGAACGTTGCGCGCGCATCCCCTCGAATTCCTTCCGGGCACATCGCATGCCTCTGGTCGGAATGCCGAGGTGATCCTCCATCAGATTCTAACAGCTGCTCAAGCCTTATTGTCAGATATAGGGTTGGATTCTTTCGCTGAGATTGGAGGTGTCGCAGTGAGTATTGCCGGCAGCCTGAGGGAAGGGGAGGGGGTTGTTCGTTTTCAAGCAAACCTCCCCTTTTCAGGACAGAATCTTGCTGCGCTCCTATCGCACCGGTTTAATGTTCCTCCGCAAGCCATTGTTCTTTCAAATGACGTAAGGGCTGGACTTCGAGCTGAGATGCACTATGGCGCGGGTCAAGGGCGCCGGGCCGGCTCGGTCGGATATTTCTCGGTGGGAACCTCCGCCAATGGGGCTTTTTTATCCGATAAGGGAGAAATAGTTAAGTTAGACTCAATTGATTTGATCAGATCGTGGATCAGGGAAGTCTCCATGCGTGCCGGAGGAATGCACCTACCACATCGGGCAGTAGAACAGGGAATGCCCTCAGCCACTGTTGGGACAACACAACAGGTTTGGGAGCAGGCGCAGGCGAGCCATGAAACTGCCAAAAAACTTATTCGGAAAGCAGCTGAGTCGATAGGAGAGGCTCTCGTCAAGATTACGGAGGCCGTAACAAAAGAGCAGGAGTTTCTTTGGATCCTCGGTGGCGGTGTGGTTGAAGGAATGGGTGAGCCGTTTGTTGAACAAATTCGGGCTTCAGCCGATCAGGAGCTCCATGAATCCCGTCGTGGACAAAGAATTACCATTTGTCTCTCTCCGTTGGATGGCCGAGAACGAGGGCTTCGTGGTGCAGCTTTGAGCGTTGCCGCCGGGCTGGAGGAGCAGGTTTCCCAGCGGGATGCGGCCGATATTAATCTGCTTTTCCAGCATCTGGCCAACCCGGTAGATCAGCGGCAGATGCCCGAAACGTTCGATGCGGTCGTGGTCCTTGGTAATCCGAATCCTCAGCAAAATGGGGCGGCGGCGGCCGAAGCGATCCATCAGTTTAAACCAAGCTTCGTTGTGATAACAGGCACAGCCGAAGAAACACCTCAGTTTAAGAACGTGCTGTCCCAGCACGGCATTAAGGATCTCATCGAAGATGCAGCTGCGAGGCATACGGGGGACAATGCTCGAAACAGCGCCCGACTGCTGAAACCCAAAGGGCTTCCCGATTCCCCGAACATTCTTCTGGTCTCTGACCCACTGGCGGCAACCATCGCTCTGCGATTTTTCGAGCTGCAGTTTGCAGATGAATGGGGAGGGCCGGCAAATTTCTACAGCTACACAGCCTCGTTGCCTAGCGTAACACCGGGAACGAACCGTAGCGAATTGGGAATGCAAGTGCAAGCGGGGATCAATATTTTTAGGAGCCTTAACGACTATGCTGGCACGTTCATTTCGGATCACGAAGCAGATCGGGATCCTCAAGTGGCCGCAGCGGTGCAGCGGCTTCGTGACCAAAACTATACCGCCGGCCAGGAGGAAAGCGCACTAGCGCAGGCTTTGTCCGACCCTGAGGTGCAAGCGGGCCTGGAGGACAAGGGCTGGGCCCAAACGAAAGCGCTGGGGCCAACTGTCTTTGTTGGGGACCCAACCCAGCTGAGAGCGCCAATCGGGTGGCTCTTTCTGCACGCAGGACTCAATAGACCAAAGGGGCTCTCTCCCAATACGCCGGTGGTTCGGATGCGCGCGGACAGCGTCCCGGAAATGCTTGTCTTTTATGATGAGCAGAAGCTCTCCGGAAGGGATGTGTCGCTGGTCAACATGACTCTGGTTACCCCGGAGGAGGTCTGGGCCTCTTTGCCGGTTACCGATGACCCGCATGCAGTGATCGGGGCCTTGAGCGGGGCTGAGCCGAATGCCGCGGAGACCAAACTACTTGCGGTTATCTCTCGCCGGGTGGGACCGATTTTTAGCTGGAAAACCACCCGCTATACCGCCCAAGACGGGCGGACCTACCTCGTCATCCAAATCCAGGTGTAAAGACTATACCGAGCCCCGGTAGGATTCTGCTGCCCGGCCAAAGAGATGGGTGGTCAGCTGGCAGGTGCACGCGAATACAAAGGTCGCAAAGAGATAGCTCTCTTCTGCCAACCGCCAGATGAGTTTCAGAGGGTTTAAGCGATCGAGCCGCCCCCTCCGGAGACTGGCTCCTGCCTCCTTCCAAAAGCGCTCAATAGGTTTGCGCGACCAGGTCAAAGAGGTGCTGAAGGGGTTGTGCTGCCGGATCCATAGCCAAAGGCGGGAAGGAACGCGCTGACTGCGGCGCACCATGTGCTGTGCGCAGGCCTTCCGGCGGCGGGCAAAGGCAACGGCCCGCTGATAGGCCCACTGAAGCTGGCGCTGGCGCAGCTGGCGCCATTGCAACACATCGGCGTGGCGCTTGCGGAGGTGCTCCACCACCAACCGCTCCACATCGCTGCGGGGGTGGGTCTGCAGCCAAAGCTCCTCGAGCTCAAAGAGTAGGTCTAACCAGCGCCTTGCGAAGGTCCGGCAATCCCTAAGGCGCCGCTTGAAATATTGCCAACGTCCTTCTATCGGCCAGCCCGGCCTGCGCTCAAGCCGGTGCCGAAGCTTAAAGAGGCCGTGGATCATGGGGTGACCCTGCTCGACCACAATGGCGTTCTTGTGCCAGAGGAGGTTGGCAAAAACCTTCCAGTAATTCTCAGCTGAAACCCGCCGGAGTATCGCCTTCATGTTCTCCATGTCATAGAAAGAGACCCTGGCCTCGGCATAGGCCCCCCTCCATTCTTCTTGGGTCATCCGGGGGTGCTCAACGGTGGCATGGCAGGTGTTATAACGGTTGAGGTCCGGATCCAGGGCTACCCCGCGGCGGATCAAGTCGGCATGGTCCTTGGAGCCGGGTAAGGGGGTCAGCATAAAGAAAGAGACCTGGTCGGGTGCCAGGGTGGTTTTTAGGGTCTCGATGTCCCGGCGCACCGACTCTCTGGTGTCGAACGGGAAACCGATGATGTAGGCCACGTGCGTGTTGATCCCTCCCGCACGGTAGGTGCGGATGGCCTCGCCAAACTTTTCGGTCCGATTCTGCCGCTTCTCGGCGGCCACGAGGTTGTCGGAGTTTAGGCTCTCCACCCCTAAGAAAACCTGGGTGCAGCCGGCCGCTTTGGCCTTCTCGATAAACCGGGGGGATTTGTACGACTGGGTATCCACCTGAATCATGAAGGAAAGTTTAATCCCCTCCTCCTTGTGCAGGCGGATCAAGGCATCAAAGATCGCCTCCCAGTGTCTGTTTCTGAAGAAGTTGTCATCTGAGAAGAAGTAATAAGAAATCTTGCGCCGGTGGTAATTGTCTCGAATCAGCTCCACTAATCGCTCCACCTCTCTGAATCGCATCTTGCGCCCCTGAACATTGATCACGGTGCAGAAGGAGCAGGCAAAGGGGCAACCCCGGCCGCAGTCTAGGGTGCCGAGATTGGGAGCTAAGAAGCGTTTTCTGTACCGCTCGCCCACCTTAGGCATGGGGGCGCTTTTTAAGTCGGGTGGGGAGCCCAAAAAGTTGTATACCTGCTGTCGCTTGCCCTCCAGCACATCCCGCAGGATACCCTCCCAGCGGCCCTCGATCTCGCCGGCAACCACCGTAACCCCGGCATCGATCAAGCGCTGGATCTCGGTTGGGATTTGAGGCAGCATGGCGATCGAACCACTCACATGGAAACCGCCGATTAAGACATCGACTCCGCCTGCGCGAAGCTGGAGCGCCAAGTCTGAGGCCCGGGCAAATTGGCATGACTGCACTCCAACCAAGCAAGTGACAACGTTGGTGTGTGGGTCGCGAGCGGCACGGAAGATCTTTTGGAGGCTAACCCGCTCCAGTGTCTCGTCGATCAGTGTGACCTTCCACTGGAGAGGCCCCAGGGCTTCTCTCTGGCGGACATCTTCGGTGAGGCCGTGCAGGCAGGCCAAGGTGTTGCTGGGCAGAAGTCCGCGCCAGTAACGGATGACATAGCCGTCATCGTCATACTGCGAGGGCTTGATCAGATAGATCGCCAGCCGTCGGATCTTGGGTTGGGTAAGTAGTAATGTCTTCATCTTAAAATCTGCTGTAACGAAATATCCCCGTGGGAGGGTAATCATCCCCCGGGGATCGCAGTAAGGCTATTGTAGCACCTTTGGGGCAAAAAGACTGTTTTTGGAGTGGTGTAGCTTCCTGGACGACTTTAGAACTTTCTGTAGGGGCCGGGAAGCATCCGGCAAGTTGGCCGAAATAACCCGCGCCTTATTGTGGCACTCCATACCCTATCGACCCGAGCGGACACCGACCCTGTTAGCCTTAATTGTAGTTAGCTCGTCCCCTTTCATTTTGCTCTTGGGTCAGCTATACTTATTGTATTAAGTCCCAATCCAATGAAAATGCGTAGAACCGCTCTAAAGATCGTGATGGTTGTCCTGGTGGCCAAGCTTGTCCTGCCCAACCCTGCCTGGGGACTACGAGATTCCATCGAGGATGAAACCCCAGGTGGGTTGGCAGCTGCTTTTGGAATTACTGCCGCTGGGCTGGAGGAGAATCGGCCGCTGGCGATTAACCGAAAAGCTATTCCGGTTCGAACGGCCGCTTTCTCGTTCGAGAACCCGGCAGAAATACAGGCGGTTGACCAGAAGTTGGGTGAAGCGGCTAGGTTATTCTCAGAAATCGGGTGGTTTGACCGCCATCCGGAATCATTCCAGCACACCACCGAGATCTCTGCGCACGGAAAGCGTTCGGGCATTGGAGGGTTGGCTTCTTCTGATCGCCCAGGAGAGCTATGGGTTCGAACTGAAGGCCTTCCTGTTTTGGAAGTTGTGAATACGCTAGCCCATGAAGATCGGCACAATGCGATCTATGCCGGCGCGCGTTGGGCGCGGATTGTAGAACACGAGGGTGCGATTCCGACTCGCTTCGATCACCGCTGGTGCCCGGATGTCAGGCCTTCGGCCAGAGACCTGCTGAACGAGCTGGATGCATACGTGTTTTCCCTCCCCATTTCTCTTCAGATATGGGAGGCGAAACTGCTACCTGAAACCCCTTTGGCGGTTGAGGAGCTTTTCATGCTGTTGTTCCGGGCCGAGGAGGCAATCCGGCTTCTCGAGGAAAGCCGAGAAAAGGTCCTGAATGAGGATGGGGCGACGTGGCTGGAAGAATTAAAACCTTTGTGGGCCAGGCGGAGAGAGGCGGTTGAAACCCGTTGGGATTGGGACTCCGTGATGGCCTCTCTTGCAGGCTCTCAGGAGGAAGCAGTTCGCGCGATTTGGTACTTCCATGTGGGGGAGCTCTGGAAGGCCCGCCCAAATGAACAAACAGCTTATGAAGCGCTGTTGATCCAAACGCTCGCCAAAGAACGCAACCCGGTTTTCCTGCAGGAGGAAGTAGGCAAACAGCTTTCCCTCCTGGAAATGCCGGTAAAATTGCAAGAGCTGGTTGAGGCGCGGTATCTTTCGCTGACAGACAAAGGCGTGGAGCATCTTTCCGCTGATGCGTCCCTCATCGACCAGCTAAAGGATACCGCTGGACTGGAGGAGGTGGGGCAAATAGTGACATCTCCGGAGGTGCAAGCCGGTCTCAAAGCTGCTGGATGGGCTTCCCTTGGAGAGGGTCGTTACGTTGTGAATCCCGCTAGACTCCAAGGATCCATTGGGCGACTCACTCTACATGCAGGGCTTGAGGAGCCGGATGGAGTTCCAGAGAACGCGATGGTTCGCATGGAAGCTGGTTCAGCCTCGGAGATGATCGCTTTCTATCGGGAACATCAACTGGGGCGAAATGACGTCGTCTTGGTCAACATGAAGCTTGTAACCCCAACAGAGGTGCTTGCTTCACTCCCCCTCAGCACACCATTCGCTGTGCTCGGCTCTACCCCCCAAGAGCGTCTTGCCTTGGGGACTCTCCTGTTCCTTGCGGAACTTTCCCGTAACATCGGCCCTATCCTACACGCTGACATCCGACCTTTTACCGCAGAGGATGGTCGATCTTACGTTCTGGTTGATATTCAAGCGTAATCCTTTGCAGGAAAAACAGTTACAGGAAATTATGTAGCTTCCTGGACGACTTTAGAGCTTTTTGTAGGGGGCAAGAGGCTCGTAAGTTGGCTGAGATAGCCCTATGCTGATTGTAGCAGATTGGGTACCATTTCCTACGGCGCCGGGTTCAAAGGTGCAGAGGAAGTGTCCCCATCAGTCTTGTCGGAGTTTAGGGTTTTTTGAAATCGGGGTCGGTAACTTTAAAACGACCCAATAAGTCGATATGATAAACGTCACAATCGTTGCGACCTGAATCACCATCGCTCCTGCAGCTGACAAAACCCCAATCGACAAAGCTGAAAATGCGACGAGGAGGGAGAATTCGCTTGATTGTGCCAAGCGGACCGACAGCTCTTTAGACCATTGCGGCGATTCTCCTGCTCTTCGAAATGCAAAACCAAATACGTAAGCTTTCAATGGCACTAGAATCGCGCCAAATATGATTGCTGACAGAAGAAGTCTGCGCTCAAGGAACAAATTCAATTCCGCCCCTACCGCGAAGAAAAAAAGAATCAGAAAGAACTCGCGTAATGGCTTGAGGTGTTCGGCAATGGCAAGTGCGACCGTACAGGAAGCGATCGATAATCCTGCGACAAAAGCGCCCATCTCATAGGAAAGGCCCAAATAATGAGCGGTTTCTGCCCACAACAAACACCAAGCTAATGTTGCAAGAAAAGCATACTCCTGAATCACAGCAAAGTTTTTCAGTAGCGGTCTCAAAACAAACTGTACACCTAAAAATGATAAGAAGCAGAGCAATGCAAACTTCCCTACAAGCATTCCGAATGTGGCTAAAACATACTCACTCTTTTCCCCAGCAATGAATAAGATGACAAGGATGGCCAACATGTCCTGAAAAAGCAGGATGCTCGTCATTGTTTCGCCCATCGGTTTATAGTGAAGCGTCTTCGTTGGAATCAACTTTAATCCAACGACCGTGCTTGAAAACATCATTGCTGCACCAGAAATCAACGAGCTGTGTATATCAAATCCGAGCAATAAGAAAAAAAGGCAAGCTATTCCTCCGAACAGCAGTGATGTGCCAAGGGTAAGGAGCGAAGTCCTGCGGAAAAGCTTGATCAGCCTTCTTGGATCTAAGTTGAGGCCAATGAGAAAGAGTAGGAGTATTACACCGAAATGAGCTATTTGTTCAATGTGGTCGGTTCTGCGAATTAAGCCAAGCCCGTTTGGTCCAAGGGCAATCCCGATTGCAATATAGGCTATAAGAATGGGCTGTTTTGCGTAGAGAAAGAATGTCCCTAGCAAAGCGGCCCCCACTACGATAGCGCTTAATTCGAATATAATGCTGTCAAGATTCATTTGGTGTAAGGTGGTTGCTGTATCTTGCTACTTTCGACGGTGCTGTGTCGAGAGTCTTGCTCTTGGTTACTGTGAGTATACCCTAGTTGGGTTTGGCTCGGTAGTGCGGTTTGGGCACAGACGAAACTGCCGAGTGCCCTTGTGCTCGGCATTCCGCCCCGCCCTTGCTGGTTGGGGCTTCAGGTCTACAGCCAATTGTCGTAACCCCTTGTAAATACTGGTGTCCCCAGCGGGACGATGTTCGAACTCCTCAGGGGTTCCCAGAAGCCGATTTTAGCACTTTCCTGGCCGGTTTTAGGGCCTGGTGTACCTCGGAGGAGGCCAGGAGGGTGGGCGAAGCGTTGCTCTACCGGTAGGACCTACACAAAGAAAGCGTAGACAGCTCGCCCCCTGGAATCCTCAAGCCGCATGACCCCCAAAACCTTCTCCATGCGGCCATCCGCTCCCTGGATGGCATAGAGGACCACCTCAGCAAGGGAGGGGAGCCGCTGACCAAGTTGATGCTCCAATACTGGCATGATCTTAGAGAGTGTGTCTCTCCAAAACTCCGGTAGCTCAAGAAATCTGTCTTTGACGGCTACACCTGGTGTTTCAAGCGGTATGGACCCATCCGGCCTGAGGAGGTGCGTATGGACTTCGAATCCCTCTGGAAGGGCGTCCACCTCCTCCTGAATCCATTGGGAAACGGAGGAAAGTAACGTCTCATGCACGATATGGACATAGACAGCCGTCGTGCCCGCATCCGCCGGTACTAACCAAGCTCCACTCATATTCGTTGGAAAGCGAGAATCCTGACCGAATCGACTGGAAAATTGCTGTTTTGCCACTCGTTCGAGAACAATCTCCTGGGATGTTATTTGCTCTGATGCAGCAATCGCGACATTCTCCTCTAAACCGGCGTTATCCGGAGGGGGTAATGCTTTCCGTTGAGAAGCTACTGAAAGTGTCCCATCTACAGGCGTAGCGGCCGAGTCCAGAGTGACGTTCCTGTCAGCAGCTTGACCCATTTCGACAACAAAGCGGATTCTACTCTCTGAGGCAAAACCTTTCATTCCCTTCAAATATGCTTCGGCCCTGACAGCGCTGTAGCCATGTTCACTTCCAACCACCCCTTCTACCGAGGTCCACTGGCTAAGCGGAACAATTTGATTGGTATCAAGTCGGTGAACGGAAACTCGAAGTGCTTGCCTGAGACCCTCAATATCCCCCGGCTGAAACGGCTGATTAGAGGAGAGAATCACTTGCACTGGTATCCCCTCAGTGTCTACGGTGCGGAATATAAACTCTAATTGCCACGTAACCCCAGACCGAGGATTGAACGTTTGTGAGGTGTAGGCGTAGGCGGAAGGAACTTCCCAGTTCGGACCGACCCAACGGAAAGAATCTCCACTGAAAGATGTTCCTCCTTCGACTAAAAATTGGGATGCGGGTGTTAGATTTTGAATATCCGTTCCCGCCTGCCCGCTTGATTCCGCTTGGGTTGCAATCAGTGTTCCAACCCCCTCTGGCAATGCTTGTACCGACCCTTGACCTGCCAATAGAATGGCGCCTGCATCATCAGGTTCAAGCCAGTCACGAAAAACAGCTTCCACCGTCACATCCTTGTGCACCCTTACCCAGTGTCCATGCTGGTCCACCATCATGACCCAAACGACATCGGATTCGGCGAACGTTTTGTAGAATCTATGGATCTGTTTGACGCGGCCATCGCTTTTATAGAACGCGAAGTGGCCCTTCACGGGTAGAACCTCTACAGCTGGTGTTGTAACACCTTCTCTCCAAATAAGTAGTCGAGCTTGATCAGGATCGTCACCCTGCCTCTGAAAAGGTAGTTGCTTTATGGGTTTCCCGCGGCCCATTTCAATCACAAGGCCTGTTGACCGGCTGATGATAAACTCCCGTTCTGCGTTGAGCATCTCGCTTGGGTGAGGGAGCGCAATGCCGATGAACGTTGTCCCGTCATTTCCGTAGTCGTTGGGTGACGGCCAAGGAAGCGGTTCGTCGTGCGTGTGTGCTGAAAATGGAAAACCTATCTTGCCCTCTACGGGTTTTAGATTTTTCATGAGCGAATAGGTTTCTACCGACTCATCATCGCCTGCCTGGAGGCCTAACTGCGGCTTCCCGCCTACATAAAAACCGAAATAATTATTTTCTCTCTGCATCTGTAACAGTTCTACCAATTCGCCTCCTGCAATCGGTTCGGACAAGAGATAAAGCGCGTTAACATCGTAGCCAAACTCCGTGGGGGTTGTGATGAGGTTAACAAAGGGAAATTGCAGAAGTGGATTCTCCTCCAAGCCTGCCAGCAATGCTCTTTGCACATGTGGGGCATCTGCACCCCGCATGCGCAATGCCGAGGCAGACCCTGGCAATCCCAGAGTGAAACTTAGCAAAAGCGCTGATATTCTGAGTGGTAATCGGCTCATTTTAGTTGTATTGGGGTTATGCTAAAAGCATACCTGATGGAAGGTGCTTCTGTAGGGAAAATATCTAACTATAATTCCACTAGCGTCAGCACGGCCATGCGCTTATCTCCGTAACTCACCAAAACTGACAGATGGTGATGAAGTGCAAGCGGTTAAGAGGCGATCAAAGAGCTGGCCCTTAAACCATCTTCTGTTAAATCGGTAGGTAAATTCATCCAAGAATCTCTGGAGATGTTTTGGCGCCTCCCGGTGATGGGTGCCTTGCATGAACCGCTTAGCGTTGGAGGCCAGGATATGCATCCAGCGCAGGACCTCTCCAGCCCGCTTGCGGTCTTCCCCGATGACCTCTGGTTGATGGGTGTAACCTTCTTCGGTCAAGGCAAGGTAGGTTCTTCTGCCATCCGTCCTGAGGGTGGCAGAGCTGTCAATACCCTCTCTGGCCACCTGTCGGGCTCGGACCAGGTCAGCACAGGGAACTGCCTGCATCTTGGCAAAAGCTGGACCTCCTCTGTGTGAAGTGCTCACAGCGACAAAGACCGGTCGCTTTACCTTCTGGTAGCCTCCGAAGAAGCTTTCATCCAACTCGGTAAGGCCAGCCAACTTATAACGACGATCCCGATGAGCCATGGCGGTACGAATCTTGTGACTCATGGACCAGACGGTCTCGTAGGAGCCGATCCCCAAGAGCCTCTGGGCCTCCAGGATCGAAACCCCATGTTTGTTCTGGCTCATCATCAGGATCAGCCAGAACCACTTCTTCAGGGGAACCCGGGTCTTGTGGAAGATGGTGCCGGCTGTCAGGGAGATCTGCTTGCGACAGCGGAGGCATCGGTACAGGCTGCGGGTCTGGATACGCCCAACCTTATCATGTCCACAAACGGGGCACCTGAAGCCCTTGGGCCAGCGCTGGCTCTCCAGATGCTTGCGGCAAGCCAACTCTGTATGAAATCGACGCTGGATCATCATCAAATCGTGTCTCTGGTACATGGCTCACCTCCTAGTGGTAGACATTATTCTACCATGTCTGGTGAGCTAAGTGGAGAAGCGTGGCACGGCCAGTTTCTTGAGTAGATCCGCAACCATTTTAAACACAGCGGGTTACATAAAGTTGTGTCCCCGGCGGGATTTGAACCCGCGCCATGGGCTCGAAAGGCCCGTGTCCTAGACCAGGCTAGACGACGGGGACAAAAGAGGGATTCAAGGGGCCTGGCTACTCGCCGTTTTTCTCTTCCGGAACAACCGTGGTCACGGAGGCCAGGGAGTCCTTGGCCCCCAAGCGCATCAGTCGTACCCCCTGGGTGGCCCGGCCAGTCGCCCGGATGTCTTTAACTGCAGAGCGGATGAGCTGGCCCTGCTGGGTGATCAACATGACCTCGTCCTGATCTGCAACGGTGAGCAGGGTGAGGGCCTCACCGTTTTTCTGTGTGACCTTAAGATTGGTGATTCCCTTGCCGCCTCGAGATTGGGTGCGGTACTCCTCGATGGAGGTGCGCTTGCCAAAACCGGCCGCAGTGACTGTGAGCACCTTAGCCCCTTTTCTGCACAGCGCCATCCCCACTACCAGATCCTTCTTGGCAAGCCGGATGGCGCGCACCCCTTTGGCGCCCCGCCCCATCTCTCGAACCTGAGACTCAGGAAAACGGATCGCCTTGCCTGAAGCGGTAGCGAGCAAAACCTCTTGCTGGCCATCGCTGTGGACTACGCGAATCAAGTGATCGCCAGACTCAAGGCCCATTCCCACAATGCCGCCTCGCCTGGGATGGCTGTAGGCCGAAAGGGACGTTTTCTTAATCAGCCCCTGGGAGGTGGCTAGGATCAGGTATTGATCCTCTTTGAACTCACGCACCGGCACAAAGGCGGCCATCCGGTCGCCGGGCGTAAGCTCGATCAAGTTGGCAATGGATCGCCCCTTAGAGGTTCGGCTGGCCTGGGGAATGTCATAAACCCTCAGCCAATAGACCCTCCCCTTGTCGCTGAAGCAAAGGAGATAATCGTGGGTAGAGGCAACAAAGAGGTGCTCGATAAAGTCCTCTTCTCTTAAGTCTGCCCCGGTCACCCCCTTGCCGCCGCGCCCCTGGCGGCGGTAAGCAGAGACCGGCAGACGCTTGATGTAGCCGGAGTGGGAGATCGTGACCACCACATCCTCTTCGGCGATCAAATCCTCCACCGCCATTTCCTGGATCTCGCCGGTGATCTGAGTGCGGCGGTCGTCTCCAAAGCGCTTGGCAATCTCGCGCAGCTCCTCTTTGATGATGGTCAAGACCTTGGCCTCGGAGGCGATGATGGCTTCCAGCTCGCTGATCCGCTTGATGAGTGCCAGATACTCCTCTTCAATCTTGGAGCGCTCCAGGGCGGTGAGCTTCTTAAGGGGCATATCCAAAATGGCTTGGGCCTGAATCTCTGAGAGTTTGTAGGTCTTAACCAGGGCCACCTTGGCCTCCTGCTCATTCTTGGAGCGGCGAATGAGTTTGATGATCGCATCCAGGTGGGCAATGGCGATTTTAAGCCCCTCTAGGATATGGGCCCGCTCTTTGGCGCGGGCCAACTCAAACCGGGTGCGGCGCAGAATCACCTCTTTGCGGTGATCCAGGAAGACCTGAATGAGCTGCTTGAGGGTGCAGACCTTGGGCCGATTCTCGACTAAGGCCAGGAGAATGACCCCGAAGGTGGTCTCCAGCTGGGTCTGCCTGAAAAGCTTGTTCAGGATGATTTGGGAGTTGGCATCGCGCTTTAAATCCACCACAACCCGCAAGCCATCCTTGTCTGACTCGTCTCTAAGGTCCGCAATCCCCTCGAGTTTCTTGTCCCGAGCAAGGGCGGCAATTGACTCCAAGAGGGTTGTCTTGTTGACCTGGTAGGGAATTTCCCGGATGATGATCGACTCCCTGCCCCCCTTGCCGGACTCAATGTAGGCCTTGGCCCGAACCTTAACGTGGCCCCGTCCGGTGGAGTAGGCGTTGATGATTCCCTGCCGGCCTGCAATCATGCCCCCGGTCGGAAAGTCCGGCCCCTTGATGTGCTTCATCAGCCCCTTGACGTCGATCTCGGGGTCGTCAATCTGAGCAATGATCCCCTCGGTAAGCTCGGTCAAGTTCTGCGGCGGGATGTTGGTGGCCATGCCCACGGCAATGCCGCTGGCACCGTTGGCAAGCAGGGTGGGAAGTTGCGCCGGCAAAATGATGGGTTCGGTCAGAGACTCGTCAAAGTTTGGAACAAAGTTGACGGTTTCTTTGTCGATGTCGGCGAGCAGGGTCTGGGTGACCGGAGCCATCCGCGCCTCGGTATTATGGTTAACAAATCCACCCGCTACGAATGAGTGACAAGCGCTCTCCACCTTGAGCGAATAGACCCGCGCCATTCCAGTTGTCTCGATCTTGACGACAGGGTCAAAAAGGTATTGTGTCTCGAGAAGCCGTTCAAAAAGGGTCAGGACTTCAGCTTGGGTTTCTGGTTCTAGGGTGGTTACAACTTCTGCATAGCGCTCCTGCATGGTGTTATAGCGATCGAAGTTGTGCTTTAAGGTAAAATCCCGCCCATTCCTCCGCGGGCGGTTTGAGTCTAAATGAGAACGGGCGAAATCACCTATAAATGGAACGAAGTCGGTGGCGGAGCAAGTCTTGTGGCGCTGAGCAATGGTTTGGTTTAGTTTTTCATTCTTCCGCCTTGAAACAAAGCCGATCCGCTCCTTAAAAAGTCGGTGATCCTCCAGGCCCCTGAGGTAGAGCTTGTAGTTTTCTCTCCATCTGTCAAAGCGCTTTGTCGCAGCAATGCCAAATCTTAGGAGCGCAATTTGGAGTTGATCAACAAGTGTTTTGCTGGTTGACGCACAGGAAAGCTCGAACATTTTTGGAAGGCTGGAACCGATACTGCCATCACCCTCAAAATAGGCCCTCAAAAAGGCGGCTACCACATCACGTGGAGATTGGAGCACTCGCGAAGGAATGGTTTTTCGCCGTGACCGAAGGGGCTCCAAGCCTATTTTCCTCAAGAATTCAACAACGTAGCGAGAATGAATTTCGCGTGTCTGGTAGGGCTTCTTTCCGTAGGAGTTCGGCTTCCTTGTAAATCGATGCAAACGCGTGTCCGGAAATATTCTTGTCCACCTCCGGTCAAATTCCTGCAAAAATTCTTCGTCGCTGTTGCAGAATTCGATTTCATTTTCTTTCACCGTCCCCTCTGCTACAAGGGCTCCTAAAATAAACGCCAGGTCTCCGTTGAGTTGCGGGGGAAGCTGCTTGATTTCAAAGCGGCGGGAACCCGGATCTGGCCATTGGTCGACAACTGAAACGTAGTTGGTTGGCCAGAGCAGGTTAAAGGTGCGATCGATAACAGTGGTGTCTCCCTCGCGAAGCTGACTTAAAAGTTTCCATTGGAACTCGGGTTGCCCTGACACCGCATTCTTTGTCCATGTCAGGATGGGGTGGTTGTAAGATCCTTGGAGGGAAAACCCTCTGCCGGTGGTTACTTTAAGGGTGGGGTGCTCCCCGCTATCAAACCATTTGCTTGCCGAGTGGATCTTTTGGTCGCGAGATAGCACCGAAAGAGTGATGTTCTCCGACCCCCCTTCGGAAAGATTCTTGATGGGGACAAGCCCCCCGTCAGTGACAACAAGGGTGTCCCCGGTAACACAGTACCGCATGGCGGCAGCGGAATCTCCGTCAACGCTGCCCCAGTTGCCCTGTCCGTCGACAAGGGGGTAGCGGAGGGAGAACTCTTGGGCCATTCGAACCATGGCGTCATACACCGCCATATCGCCGTGTGGATGGAATTTTCCGAGAACTTCCCCGACGATGCGGGCCGACTTCTTGTACGGCTTGCCAGGGTCCAAGCCCAACTCCTTCATTCCATACAGGATCCGCCGCTGAACGGGCTTAAGTCCATCCCGGGCATCGGGCAGGGCGCGGCCGACGATAACCGACATGGCATAGGAGATGTAGGAATCCTTCATCTCCTGTTCAATCGGAATAGAGACGATCTTTTCGTTTCGGCTGTACATCAGACGTCCAAGAAACGCACTTCCCGTGCGTGTTCCTCAATAAATTCGCGGCGCTGAGCCACCTCATCCCCCATGAGGGTGGTGAACATGGTCTCTGCGTCCACCGCATCCTCGAGGCTGACCTGCTGGAGGGTGCGCTGCTCAGGATCCATGGTGGTCTCCCAAAGCTGGGTGGGGTTCATCTCTCCCAAGCCCTTGTAGCGCTGGACCTGCATCCCGCGGCGGGCATTGATCCGCACCGCCTCAATCAGCTCAGAGAGGGATGGGATTGGGGTCTTTTCGTTTTGGTTGATCAGCTCAAACAGGGCTGGGCTGGACAGCCCCTTCTTGGGCTTGGCCTGTTTCTTGCCCTTCTTGGCCTTTGAGCGGGCTCCGCGCACCAGGGGCCCCTCCTCCTCTTCCTCTGGAGCCCTGAAATCCTGGATGTCTGCTCCAAGTTTTTCCAGCTTCTTGGCCAGCTCATCGAGCTCAGTGGCCTGGTAGATCTCTAGGGTGTCTGGCTCCTCCTTGCCCTTGGTAAGCTTGGCCAGCTCCTGGTCGGAATAGAGGAAATGGGCATCTCCCTCCATTTTGACCCTAAAAATAGGTAGTTTTTTGGTCTTTGGATGCCTCATTTCAAGGTATTTTGAGAAATCCACTCCCTTTCGCTGTAGGGACTTGCCGAGGTGCTCAACCTCGGCAATGGTCCTCAAAAGCTCCTTAGCTTGGGTCTCGGTAAACGCCTTCTTGCGCTTGATGTGGAGGAGCTCTACCCCATCCAGCCCCAGGTCAAAAAGGTGCTCATTGAGGGCGCCCTCAGAGTAGATGTATTCCTCTCGCTTGCCCCGCTTGACCTTGTAGAGGGGGGGTTGGGCAATGTAGACATGCCCCTGTTTGACAAGCTCAGTCAGTTGCCGGTAGAACAGGGTAAGCAGCAGGGTACGGATGTGCGATCCATCAACGTCGGCATCGGCCATGAAGACAATCTTGTGGTAGCGCAGCTTCTCAACAGAAAAGTCCTGCCCCACTCCAGCGCCCAAGGCAGTAATGATGGTTCGAACCTCTTCGTTGGTTAAAACCTTTTCAAGCCTGGCCTTCTCCACGTTGATGATTTTCCCTTTTATGGGAAGGATCGCTTGGAAGCGGCGGTCCCGACCCATCTTCGCGCTGTTGTGCACGAAAACGCCGGAAGCAAGAGCAAAGTTGTGGGTCTGGGGAACCTCTATGTCATAGACATCCGCGCGCGCATTGAGGCACCGCACCCCCATAACGCGGTGGTTGTGGCTCCTGGCCGCCTCCAGCATCCGCCCCTCATTGCCATCAAAGAAACGCTTAAGCAGCGTCTCTCTCCTGAGGAGATTGGTGTTTCTGTGTTGCGTGCGAACCTCGTCGTACCGATCTGGTGTGCCATAGCGCTCGATGATCCCCTTCATGAAACCCAGCGAATGCTCGAGATGGGTTTGGTCGTAGGCCCGCCTTCTCTTCTCGCGAAAAGCTGGCGTCCACTGCGCTCGGGTGCGCTGTCGGCGCCATTGGATGAGCTGAGGATCGTTCCATTGGGTTTTGGATTTTTCAGAATACGCGGTTCGCAATTCGGGGTGTTCGCAAAAGTAGTTGCGCACCCGCTGAGCTTGGCGTTTCCTGTTTTCCTCGCTGCCCCAATAAATTCTCTGCGCTTTGGTTAGGCGCTCGCGGGAGCTCGCTCGGTACGCTGGGGAGTTGCTATAAAATTCCATAAATTTCCCGAGCATGTACTCTTTATAAGAGACATCTTCCCACTGCTGCTGGGCGCGCTTCCGAAGCGCTTCTCGCATGTGGGGTTGCAGCATTGCCCGGCGAATGCGCTCCCGGAATTCCGGGGTTGAGCGTATTGCTTTGAGTTTCTGTCTTACCTGTGGCCGGTTGAGTGTGCGGTGAGCGTGAAGGCTGTGGAGCCTCATATGATCTGCTTTGGAAAGGCGCCGGATGTTGGTTGGGTTATTGTTGCGCTTATTAAAATCCATGTGATGCTTGTGGGATCTGTCGCTCTGGTGATAGATTCCGCTTCGCAGGTTGTGTTCGTCCGCCAAAAGATGCGTAAAAACATAGTGCCGCCGGCTTGGATCGAAAACCATTTCGTAATCCTTAATGGTAATGCGCCCACCAAGCTTGGAGTGTTTCCTGTAGAGCGGCATAAGCGAGTCTCCTGTTCGAAGGTCCTCTGCTCGCTTATAGGTTCCGTCCCGCAGCATGAATAGGTGGTTGGGTGTGCAGGTAATGCGCTCTTTGTTATCAAGCCTAACCTCAACAACCCTGGTATTACGCTTAGTCCTCCGGGGGTGTAAGATGCGCTCGATCCCCACGTTGCTATTGGGGAGAATGGTGTAACAGAAGTTCTGTTTGCCAGCCCGCTCTTCATCAACGAGCTCCTTGAATGATAGTGCCCTTCCGTCGGCAAGCGCCACCTTTGTCTCGCCAGAAAAACATCCTCCGGCGCTGTCGCCCTCCACAACAAAGAGCTCACACAGGTTGGGGTCTCGCTCGGAGCAGTCGGCAAGCTTGCCGGGGAGAGAGTCCATCTCCAGAAGCCCTTTGCGGCGGGTAAGCTCCCGAGCTTTTCTGGCGGCCTCCCGGGCCCGGGAAGCAAGGATCGCTTTTTCTGCGATCTTGTTGCCCACCGACGGATTCTCTTCAAAGAAGGCGGTGAGGCCGTCGTTGACTGCCGAGGCGGTCATCCCCTCAACCTCGGAGTTGCCAAGCTTGGTCTTGGTCTGGCCCTCAAACTGCGGGTTGGCCACCTTAACGCTGATGATGGCGGTCAGTCCCTCGCGAGAATCCTCGCCCGAGAGCGCAGCGTCTGCTTCTTTAAGGGTTCCTTTCTTGCGGCAGTGGTTGTTGAGGACCCGGGTCAGCGCCGACTTAAAACCACTTAAGTGGCTGCCCCCCTCAATGGTATTGATGTTGTTGGCAAAGGAGAAGATGATCTCGGCAAAGCCATCGTTGTACTGCAGGGCAATGTCGACCGTCACCCCCTCCCGATCTCGAGAGAAGGCAACAACCTTTTTGTGCAGGGGGGTCTTGCCGCGGTTGAGGTGCTCTACGAAGGAGGCTACGCCCCCCTCGTACCGAAACGACTCTTCTTTGTCGCTGCGCTCGTCGGTAATGGTGATCTTAAGGCCCTTATTCAAGAAGGCCAGCTCGCGCAGGCGGTTGGCCAGGGTCTCGTAGGCGTAGTTGATCTTCTGGCCGAAGATCTCTCGGTCGGCCTTGAAGGTAATGGTGGTTCCTGAGGTGGAGGCCTTTCCGGTGGGGGTTAGTTTGGTTTTGGTTCTGCCCCGCTCGTACCGTTGTCGGTAGGCCTTGCCGTCTCTTCGGACCTCAACCTCGAGCCATTCGGAAAGGGCGTTGACAACACTGACCCCCACGCCATGCAGGCCCCCCGAGACCTTGTAGGCTCGGTGGTCAAACTTTCCTCCGGCGTGGAGGGTGGTCATGACGACCTCAACGGCTGGGCGCTTCTCGGTCTTGTGCATGTCCACCGGGATGCCGCGGCCGTTATCTAAGACGGTAACAGAGTTGTCCGAGTGAACGGTGACGCCAATGGCGCTGCCGTGGCCGGCTACGGCTTCATCAATGGAGTTGTCCACCAC
>CAZQXN010000002.1:0-46147 GCA_964597545.1 uncultured Planctomycetia bacterium
GCCCAAGCCCGCTTGATCGGCGTGGCTGCAGCCCACTCCGCCACCGTGGGCCATGGCGCCTTTGCCTTCAACACCTTCAAGACGATCTCCGAGAATCTCTATGACCAAGGCTTGATTGATACCTTGGGCCAGGCTCGCGTAGACACCTCCGGCTCCTGGACGCTGAGCCAAGGAATCGATGGTTCACGGTCTGTTACGGTGGGTCAGGACTCTCTGGGCGTGGGCCTTCTGGATCCCGCTGATGCAGTTGTCTTTGATCAATTGACGGTAACCCAGCTTGCGGATGATGACAGCATTATTCCGGTGGTGCTGGATTACAACTACGATGCCGAGGCCCGGATGAACGGCATTGTGGATCCGGTGGGTTCCTTGACCTTGGGGCACGATGCCTTTGCCTTCACCTCCTTTATGACCTTCACAGAGGACACCTACAATCAGACTTTGGCTCAGAGCATAGGGCAGGGCAGGGTGGACATCTCTCGCAGCTGGACGATCAGCCAGAGCGCCGATGGCGCCAGAACCGTCACGGTGGGAGCCGATGCGCTGGCACTGCCGGAGCTTAATCCCGACCCCGGCGTCAATCCTGACTTTGATCAGATGACCCTTCCCGAACTGAGGGCCCTCGTCCCGGTTTCCCAGGCGGTTTTTGTGGATTATGACCATGACTCGGCCGGCCGGTTGATCGATGTGACCGCAGGGGAATCCGGCACCGCCGGCCACGACGCCTTTGGTTTCTCGCACTTTAGGACCGTCACCCAGAATGACTATGAAGTCATCGGGCAGACCGGCCAGGCCCGGGTGCGCGTTGCCGCCAGTTGGACCGTGACAGACAGCGTGGATGATTCCAGGACCATCACCGTGGGGGCGGGTGCTCTGGGCATTGCCGAGCTTGACCCGGCAAATCAGCAGGTCTTCGATGCCTTGACCATCGCCGACGTGCGGGCCTTGGTGCCTGCCGGGATGGCCAGCCGGATTGACTACGCCTACGATGTCGCGACCGCACGATTAAGCGGTTCCACCTTCGGAAAGAGTCTGACCCTCGGGCATGGGCCGTTCGGCTTTACGATCTTTAAGACCATTGCCCAAGACACCTACAGCGCCTCTGTCAGGGCCGCCACCGGGCAGCTGCGGGTTGGCGAGTCGCGGCGCTGGACCGTCTCTCAGGGCGATGACGGCTCTCGATCCGTGACCACCGGGGATGCAACACTGGATGCGGTTACCTGGGATTTCCCGGCTGTTCCGGATGATTTGGATGCGGTTGCTTCGGCGCAGATCCAGTACCAGTACGATTCGAAAGCCCGGATCCAATCGGCCACCGGCACCTCAACCGCGGTGTCCGAGGATGCATTCCAATTCACTCGATCAGTCACTCAGGCGACTGAGGCGCAGGCGCCTGTTGAGCGCGCTCCGGCCGCTGTCGCAGCGGGGCTGCCCCTTTCGACCGGTCAGCTTCGGGTTCAGACCGCGGAGTCCGTGACCGAGACGGTGCGGGATGATGGGGGCCTGACCACCACCAAGCAGCAGTTGCAGTATGTGTATGATCATGTTACCGCCAGGCTGCTGGATGCGCATGAGCTTCCGATCACGCTGACTGCCCACGGCTTGACGCTGGATGACAATGGCGCTGCGATTGCCGGAACCTTAAGCATTAGCCTGGATCCCTTCGGCAACCGCACTGCCTCTGTGGTCAGGAACGATTATGTGGTTTTGAACGGCCAGCTGCGTGTCCACCAGGCAGTTAACGAGGCCGAGGTCTTTAGCATTGACGGCTCCCATTCAAGAAGCCAGAGCGTGCTCCAGTACGCCTACGATGCCGCCGCGCGCGTGACCGGCGCCGAAGAGCAGGAAGTGGAATATGTCGATCTGGAACGGCTGGCGAGCGGGCAGCCGGTCACCTTGGCGCTGGATCACTTCAGAGGGGCGGTAACCGATACCACCGACATCTTCGGCAACCAGACGCAGACGCTGGTTTCCAGCCGCTATGAGGTGATTCAACGGGCTGAGGGCACCTTTACCGGCCAGCTTCGGGTAGCCGAGTCCCAAACCCGCATCTTCTCTGAGGGGTTGGACAACGCCACCTCCGCCAGCCGTTCGCACCTGCTTTACCGCTATGATCCCGAGACCGCTGAGGTGCAAGGGGCGCAGGAGCAGGAGGTGGCCTTTACGCCATTGCGGGATGAGGTGAGCACTGTTCCAGGCGTGCGCCTGGATGATGTGTTGGGATACGTCTTTGCCGGCACGGTAACCGAGCGCACGGATGCTTTCGGCAATCAAACGCAGACGCTGGTTTCCAATACCTATGAGGTTCTGGAGCGGCCGGACGGCACCTCAACCGGCCAGCTGCGCATGATGGAGGCTGCCACTTACAGCTTCACCGAGAATGTCGACGGCTCCACCACCACAAGCCGGAGCGTGATTCGCAACTCCTACGATACCGCCACGGGCATCTTAATCGGGGCAGCGGATCAATCGGTGGCTTACAACGACCTCATTGACGGTACCCCGCAGTCGGTGAGCGGAACAGTGACCACCACCGTGGATGCTGCCGGCAACCGCAGCCTCTCAGTCGTTCAGAATACCTATGAGGTGCTTACCCACGCCGACGGCTCTTTGGCAGGGCTTCTGCGGGCGGTGGAAAGCACTACCCACACACAGTTCATTAACGTGGACGGCACCATCGGCGCCACCGAGGCCCGAATCCGGAACCACTTCACCAATGGCGCAGAGCCGCTCACCGATATTCCGCTTGACCACATCCTGGCCCGCACCGATTACGTGGAGCCCATCGATCCGACAGACCCTGCGTCGCTCTTAAAGATCAAAGACGCCTTTGTGGATCCCTTCACCGGCCGGATGGTTGTGGGGCTTTTGAAGAGCGCAGAAGAGCTTTCGGTGGTGTCCCAGTTTGATTTGGATGGTGACGGCGCGCCGGAAGCCAATCCCACCGGCACCTTCACTCAAACAGAGGATCTGGTCGGGACGCGGGTCACCACCCTGGTTCAGACCACCTACGGCGTGATCCTTGGCGCAGCCAAGGCCATGGAGGTGCTCAACCGAACGCACTCCCTTGCCATGGATTCCACCAAGATCTTCACGCGCAACAAGCTGATCTACCACTACGCCGATGGATCCGAAGCCCTGGATGGCTTGGCACTCGGGGATCCCTTGGTCGGCAGTGATCCCGACAGTTTGGCCACCAACTATGTGGAAGCAGACGGTGCCGGTTTCCGGGTGAAGGATGCTTTCCGCTCGAGACTCGCCGGCGGCATGGTGGTCGGGCTCTTAAAGGAGGTTGAGGAAGGCCAGGTTACCTATGAGGATCTCTTGGATGGCGGGATCCAATCCCATGTCGGATCGGTGGGCTTCAGCGTCAACGGCTTCCTGGATAGAACTCGGATCCTCTCCGCCACCACCTACCTGGTGCGCAACGGCCAGGCCCACACCGGCGAGCTCTTGGCGATCTCAGATTCCCGGGGACCGTCCGGGCTCTCGGCCCACGGCGAAACGCTGACAACCTATGCCTATGAAGAGGCCACGGGACGGATCCTGCGCTCCACGCAGCAGCAGATCACCAGCAGCACGGCCCACGACGGCGCCCGCACCCTCTCCAAGAACGGGGTTGAGACCCAGTACGGCGAACGTGACGTTGCTCTGGATGGCGAGACGATCTCCCGGTGGGGGGCCCTCTCCGGGCAGGGTCTGGAGGTGGAGATCACCTTGGCGGAACTGGCTGCCATGGGGTGGAATGCAGGGGTCCTGGATCATTTTGACACATTTGACGGAACGGCCGGTGACGGAAAGCTTGTCTTTACCGGTACCCTTTCAGCGACTTGCGACCTCTTTGGATCCCGCCGGGTGATCAGGGTTCAGACCGATTACCTCACCCCGAACGGGATCTTAAAGCCCGGCCGAACCACGGCCCTAACCGAGGGGTTGACAGTGGAGGGAGGCCGCTCCAGCCAGACCCTCACCCAAACCTTTGATTATGCCGGCTTCAACGAGGGTTCCGGCGGTTTTGAACTGCCCCTGCCCACCGCAGAGGATTTGGCTGGCACCGATTGGGTGGTAGCGCAGGGGGGCAGCTGGGCCTTCCGAAACCTCGATCAGACCTACCTGGATGGCGTCACCCGGCGCTTCCGTTTCGCGGGTGCGCTGATCGGCTCGGCAGGCACCGGGACCTCTCAAGAAACAGATGCCTTTGGCAATACCACCCAAAGCGACATCACTCAGGCCTATCGGGTGATCCACAACACGGCCCGCTTGAGCACTCAGACTTCCAACGTTACCTCAGAGCATTTGGATGGAACCTCCGGCACCTCGACCGTTGAGCAGACCTACCACTACACCACAGGCACAGAACCGGCTGTGCTCACCGACCCGGATGATATGCTTCATCGGACCGACTACTACGTCGGCGGCCAGCTGATCGCCGGATTCGAGGATCCGGGTACCCATAAGATCTTCCGAGGACTGTTGAAGGGGATGACTTCCTCAGGGCAAACCCAAACCATTGATCCTATGGGGAGCATTACCACCTCCACCCCGGTTCAGATCTTTTTGATTCGACGCTCGGCGCCACTGCTTGCCTCCAGCGACGTCTTAAACTCGGTGCGCGGCCTCGACGGCACCCTCTCCACCACCCACACCCATCAGGATTACACCTACACCGACGGCACCGAGGTGGTGGATGCCGATAACGACGGCACCGTGACCGACGCGGAACTGGAAGCAGTGCTTCCCCAGGTTCGCTCCTATGACCGCCGCAGCTACCTGAATGCTCAGAACACCCTCTGGGTGGGGCTGTTGAAGCAGGTCGACGAGCCCAGCGTCACCCCGGTCTTTGATATGAACGGCAACGGCGTCATCGATCCGGGAGAGACCCCCACTGCCCCCAATCGCCTCCCCGACTTCTTCAACTGGTCAGGGGTAGAGGCCATTGACGGGGCCGGCAACTGGGCCTTGACCCTGGATGCCACCGGGGTCCGCACCCGCGCCCGGATCAAGACCGAGTACCAGATTGTCCACAACCAGGCCAAGAACCGGCTGACCCAAACCTTCAACCAGACCTTAAACCTCGACGGCAGCCGCTCTGTGGGCCATGGGGTGACCGAGTTCCTCTACTCCAACGACGACACGGTCCTGGCCGACTACCAGAACACCACCAACTACCTGATAGAAAACACCACCAACCTTCGCCCCAACCTCATCAACCCGGAGACCGGAAAACTCTTCAGCGGCCTCCTGATTGAGGCCCGGGACCACTCTGTCGTGGGCACCCCCTTTGACCTGAACAACGACGGAACCATCGCAGCCGGTGAAACCATCCAGCCCTTTGACTGGAATGACGACGGCACAATCGACGCCCTGGACAACCCCCAAGTCGGCTTCTACCGGGTGAGCAGATCACCCTTCGGTGAGATCACCGAGACCCTGACCCGAAGCACCAACCGGATCTACAACGGCCAGTCCCGCACCACCCAAGCCCTCGCCCACACCCGGACCTTGAGCTCGATCGACGGCTCCCGGACTTACACCGAGGCACGTACCACCACCACCTATGACTATGACCGAGGCCGCTTGAGCCACACCGAGCAGGAGCAGACCAGCGGCACCACCAATCCGGACGGCACCCACTCGATCACCCAGAGCCACACCCGCTTCCTCTATGCCGATGATCCGGATGACCCCACCGGCCGCCGCTTGATCTTAACCTCGGCCGAGAACCTCCCGGTCTTCCTCAATGAGGCAGACCTCATCAGCTGGGCAGGCACCGCCTTCACTTGGGATGTCAACGGCAACGGCATCACCGACGATATCATCCCAGGTGCTGCCGGCGAGGTCCTCGCCACCAGCCGGGATGCCTTCGGCAACATAAGCTTCACCCGCACCACCAACACCTGGGTGACCATCGCCAAACTGCTGCCCAGAGTGGCCCAGGCCTCCACCCAGACCGTCAGCCGGACCATCGAGGGCTCCCTCTCCATCCGCTCCCTCACCCAGACCTTCCGGAATCCGGACAATCCGGCCGATCTCTGGTACTCCACCGGAACCGAGACCGCCGCCGAGCTGGCCGCCATAGACCCCGACCGGGATGATGACCTGGATCTGGTGGTCTTTGACGGCACCCACTGGGTCTTCCGCCACGACTTCCTGGACTACGACAACGACGGCATCATCAACTTTAAGGGCCTCATCCTCCATGCCGAGAGCACCGGCAACGAGATCACCGCCGAGAGCATCGCCGCCATCGATCCGACCCGAGATGACGACATTCGGTTGGTAGTGAAGATGGCGGACGACACATGGCGCTTTGCTCCCCAGTGGGATTTTCTCAATGCCGAGGAGAATCAGCCGGTCGGGATTTTGGACCAGGATGTCTTCGGCAATGTCACCTGGGGCGAAGATTGGCGGGATGTTCCTGCGGCAGATGAACGGAATCCGATCACACAGAGCTTCAGGATCTTCAACAACACAGCCAAGCTGTTGACCCAGGATGTCTTGACAGAAGGGGAGAGCTTGGATGGCACCCGGACGCGCGTGGAGTCAACACAGATCTATGGTTACACCGAGGGGAATGAGGCGACAGATGACCTGGGTGAAGAGAGCCCCTTGGTTCGGGACTTCGCGAATCTCGCCACCGATTACGTTGAGCCGGACCCCAATCATCCGGGCAAGTACCGGGTGAAGGAGGAATTCCTCGATCCGACAACGCAAGGAATCTTCCGGGGGCTGATGACGGGTCTTTCCTCTGAGAGCAGCACCCAGACTGTGGATCCGATCGGCACCGAGTCCATCTCCAAACCGGTTCAGGAGTATCTGGTTCGGCGGTTTAAGCCGCTCTTGAAGTCCGTGGACAATGTCAACTCCAGCCGCGGCCTCGACGGCACCCTCTCCACCACCCACACCCATCAGGATTACACCTACACCGACGGCACCGAGGTGGTGGATGCCGATAACGACGGCACCGTGACCGACGCGGAACTGGAAGCAGTGCTTCCCCAGGTTCGCTCCTATGACCGCCGCAGCTACCTGAATGCTCAGAACACCCTCTGGGTGGGGCTGTTGAAGCAGGTCGACGAGCCCAGCGTCACCCCGGTCTTTGATATGAACGGCAACGGCGTCATCGATCCGGGAGAGACCCCCACTGCCCCCAATCGCCTCCCCGACTTCTTCAACTGGTCAGGGGTAGAGGCCATTGACGGGGCCGGCAACTGGGCCTTGACCCTGGATGCCACCGGGGTCCGCACCCGCGCCCGGATCAAGACCGAGTACCAGATTGTCCACAACCAGGCCAAGAACCGGCTGACCCAAACCTTCAACCAGACCTTAAACCTCGACGGCAGCCGCTCTGTGGGCCATGGGGTGACCGAGTTCCTCTACTCCAACGACGACACGGTCCTGGCCGACTACCAGAACACCACCAACTACCTGATAGAAAACACCACCAACCTTCGCCCCAACCTCATCAACCCGGAGACCGGAAAACTCTTCAGCGGCCTCCTGATTGAGGCCCGGGACCACTCTGTCGTGGGCACCCCCTTTGACCTGAACAACGACGGAACCATCGCAGCCGGTGAAACCATCCAGCCCTTTGACTGGAATGACGACGGCACAATCGACGCCCTGGACAACCCCCAAGTCGGCTTCTACCGGGTGAGCAGATCACCCTTCGGTGAGATCACCGAGACCCTGACCCGAAGCACCAACCGGATCTACAACGGCCAGTCCCGCACCACCCAAGCCCTCGCCCACACCCGGACCTTGAGCTCGATCGACGGCTCCCGGACTTACACCGAGGCACGTACCACCACCACCTATGACTATGACCGAGGCCGCTTGAGCCACACCGAGCAGGAGCAGACCAGCGGCACCACCAATCCGGACGGCACCCACTCGATCACCCAGAGCCACACCCGCTTCCTCTATGCCGATGATCCGGATGACCCCACCGGCCGCCGCTTGATCTTAACCTCGGCCGAGAACCTCCCGGTCTTCCTCAATGAGGCAGACCTCATCAGCTGGGCAGGCACCGCCTTCACTTGGGATGTCAACGGCAACGGCATCACCGACGATATCATCCCAGGTGCTGCCGGCGAGGTCCTCGCCACCAGCCGGGATGCCTTCGGCAACATAAGCTTCACCCGCACCACCAACACCTGGGTGACCATCGCCAAACTGCTGCCCAGAGTGGCCCAGGCCTCCACCCAGACCGTCAGCCGGACCATCGAGGGCTCCCTCTCCATCCGCTCCCTCACCCAGACCTTCCGGAATCCGGACAATCCGGCCGATCTCTGGTACTCCACCGGAACCGAGACCGCCGCCGAGCTGGCCGCCATAGACCCCGACCGGGATGATGACCTGGATCTGGTGGTCTTTGACGGCACCCACTGGGTCTTCCGCCACGACTTCCTGGACTACGACAACGACGGCATCATCAACTTTAAGGGCCTCATCCTCCATGCCGAGAGCACCGGCAACGAGATCACCGCCGAGAGCATCGCCGCCATCGATCCGACCCGAGATGACGACATTCGGTTGGTAGTGAAGATGGCGGACGACACATGGCGCTTTGCTCCCCAGTGGGATTTTCTCAATGCCGAGGAGAATCAGCCGGTCGGGATTTTGGACCAGGATGTCTTCGGCAATGTGACGCGGGGTGAGCTCTGGACCGATGTCGCCACCCGGCCGGAGAATGCCTTCACGCAAAGCTTCCTGATCTCCCACAACACCGCAAAGCTCCATCGCCAAATCAGTGAAACGGTCGGTTTGGCGCTCGATTCCACCTTGACCCGGTCCAGCTCCATTCAGGATTATTTCTACACCGATGATGCCATGAGCGCTGAGCCTGTGGACAACCTCGATGCCGCCAGCCTCCTGGTGTCGGATCTGACGAATCCGGCGACAGACTATGTTGAGGCAGACCCGAATCATCCCGGCAAGTACCGGGTGAAGGAGGAATTCATCGATCCGGAAACGCAAGGGATCTTCCGGGGGCTGCTCAGAAGCATGGTTTCCTCCGGGCAGACCCGCTCCTTGGATCCGCTGGGGACCGAGTCGGTTTCGGCGCCGCAGCAGACCTTCTTGATTCGGCGGTTCCAGCCACTGCTGGCGCATGTCGGAGACACCGTGACCTCTCGGAGCTTGGACGGTTCTCGCTCCACCACCCAGAGCGATGTGAGTTATTTCTATACCGACGGCACCGAGATCTTGGATACCGACGGCGACGGCACCGTGAGCGACGCGGAGCTGGCGGCCGTTCTGCCGCAAGTTCGTCCCCAGGACCGCCGCTTCTATCTGAATGCTCAAAACAAGCTCTGGGTGGGGCTCTTGAAGGGGGTGCAGGAAGGCTCAGTCGTTGATGCCATTGACTGGAACTTTGATGGGGATACGGACGACCCCGGAGAAGCCGGCATTCTCCACCAAGGCGCCTATACGGTGAGCTTCGATGTGACCGGCGCGCATTCGGTAACCCTGAGCACTACAGAGCGCTACCAGATCATCCACAACCAGGCCAAGGCCCTTGAGGTCGCCACCCGGAGCGGACGGCAGGAGATTGACGGGACCCGGACCATCACACAGGGACGGGTGCTCAATCACTTTACCGCCGGCAGCGAAACCGCGGCGGTGCTGGAGGCCAGCAGCAACTTCGTGGATCCCGTGACCCACCAGATCCGGGCACACCTCATTGATCCCGGAACAGGTCAGATCTACAGCGGTTTGCTGTACAAGACCGAAGACCTTTCGGTCGTGTCGACCTTCGACTGGAACAACGACGGCGTTATTGATTCTTTGGATCCCAAGGAGACCGATCCCACCGGCGCCTACGGCACCCTCACCACACCCTTCGGCGAAACCCGTGAGGTCTTGACCCGAACGCAGTACCGCGTCTACAACAACCAGACCAAATCTGAGGTGGCAGAGGCTCACATGCGGACCGTCACCTCCTTGGACGGCAGCCGGATCTTCAACCAGACCACCACCATTTCAAGGTACATCTTTGAAACCGGTCTTCTGGATGAGACCGAACAGCATCAGCAGAGCTTCACCGTTACCTTTGACGGGACCCGAAGCCTCGGGGTGGGCGCTTCCCTCTTCGACTATGGAATTGACCCTGCCGATGGCTTCCTGCATCTGCTCACGGCGCGCGACCTAGAAGTGGCTGCTTCCGAGACCCAAACGCTGGGCGTTGACGCCCGGGGCAATCCAGTCACCTGGCTCTTCGATATCAACGGCGACGGCGACTTCGACGATTCGCTAGAGGCCCAGTTTGACTTGGATGGCGACGGAGTTATCGACACCACAGAGGGCGGTTATACCGCGGCGATCGATGCCTATGGCTCTGTGACCTTCTCCAGGATCCTCAACCGCTGGGTGGTGATCGGCCGGACCCTGCCGAGGGTCGGCGAGATGATTACGCAAAGCCGGATTATCACCATTGATGGGACCGTGAGCGAACAGAAGATGACCCAGTACTTCCATGATCCCAACGACGATCCCATGGATCCGGACAGCTGGACACTGTGGTACACCACAGCGCCCAACCAGTACACCGCTCAGCAGCTGGGTGAATTCGACCAAGCGATGGGCAACCGGGAGGATGACTTGGATTGGGTGGTGGTGAATCGTTACGAAGGCGGCACTCCGATTTATCATTTCCGGGATCCTGAGCTGGATACCCAGCAATCGGATCCCGCCGGACTCTGGCTGGATGGTGACGACGGCAAGATTGATTTTGTGGGGCTGCTGCTGCACGCCGAGACGCACGGAACGAGCCGCGAGGAGGATCCCTTCGGCACGGTGACCGAGGGGACCATCACGCAGAACTTCGTGGTGATCCACAATCAGGCGCGCCTGGCCGAGAACATTCAGAATACCGACACCCTGACTGCCGACGGCACCGTGGTGACATCCCACTCCAGGCTGACCTACGCCTACACGGACGGCACAGAGAGCGCCGCTGATCTTACCGGAACCGACTACATTGAGAATGGCACAATCCGTTTGGACTTCATTGATGCTTTTGCCGATCCGCCCGGCCAGATCTTAAGGGGTCTCTTGAAGAAGGCGACCTCGCACGGTTCTCAGACCATCTCCCGCGATCCCTTCGGCAACGAGACGGTAAGCGATGTGGATCAGCGCTACTTAATCGGTAAGCTCCAAGCGCGGCTCATCGAATCGCTGACCACCAGCACGACCACCAACTTAGACGGGACATGGGTCATTTCAGTGGGGCATGTGGAGAGCGGCCACACCACCGACGCCTACAGCACAACCGCCTACTCGTTTGAGGCCAATCAGGTTCCGATCGAGGCACTGGATCCGGCGAGCACCGACCCGGACCCGGAGGTTCAGGCGGTGGTTGAGGCCCTTTTTAGAACCAACCTGCTTGAGGCCGATCCCAACGCTCCAGGCCTCTTCCGGGTTAAAACCCAATTCTTGACGCAGGATCCCAACGGAGACCTCAAAATCCTGGAGGGCTTACTCTTTAGGGCAGTGGATCTGGCGGTGGATCATGCGATCTACAGCGACCCGGCCACCGGCGCCGCCACGCGCTTTGACTTCATCGATCCTTGGACCGATGACCCGGTATCCTTCGCGGGGAACCTCTCTTACTCGGTGGATATCTTCGGCTCCGAAACCCTGATCCAGACCGGCAACGACTACCAGATTGTCAACGGGCGGATCCTCTCGGATCTTTCCGACACCATCCAGAAATCCAAAAGCTTTGATCTGACCCAGAGTGTTGTGGCCTCGAAAACCCGCTTCCACTACACAGACGGCACCGAGGCGATCACCGGGATTGCCGCCGACGATCCGCTGACCCTGACCGATTTGGTGGAGCCTGAGGGCGGCGGGACCTACCGGATCAAGGAGAATCTGCTTCGGGATACCGATGCCGACGGCGTCAAAGACACGGTCTTCTTAGGGATCCTCAAGCGGGCCCAGACCCTTCCGGTCTTCCTGGATGAGTCGGTGGCCGGCTTAGCGGATCTTGGGATCACTGAGCAGGCGCTGCGTTTTGACATCGACCGCGATGGCACGATCGAGACAACCACCCGGATGGACGCTCCTGCCGGCGCGGATGCCTCCTTAACCCTTTCCCGGGATTACTTCGGCACCGTGAGCGCCAGCATCAATGAGATTACCCAGTTTATCCGGATCAACCGGCCCTTTACCGGCACCAGCGTCAACCGCTCCTACAGCCGGGTATTTGACGGGACCGGGCAGGTCAATGTCACCAGCCTCCTTTACGGCTATACCGAAGGGGAACTGGCCGATACCGACGGCACGCCGGGTGTCTCCGATCAAGAGCTGGAAGCCCTGCTGCCGGACGTCGCAGGGGGGAGCCGGCGCCTCTACCTCAATGAGGCCACCCAACATCTCTTCAAGGGGCTCAACACCTCCTTGACCGAACAATCGGTGACCCTTGATTGGAGCGATCTGGGCCTGCCTGCCTTGCCGGCTGTCACAGCGACCGGCAGCATCAGCCTCTCGGTGGGACCCTTCGGCAACCGTACCGAAACCATCATCCAAAACGACTACGGTGTTTTGTTCAACCGCTATGTGCTGACTCAGGCTTCCAATCGCACCAGCTCCCGAGCGCTGGATGGGGTGGTGACCGCCAGCGGCAACCTCTTAAGCTACACCTACACCGACGGCAGCGAGACAGCGGTGGATCTGGAAGCGACACAGATCTTAACCGAAGAGCAACCCCGTTACATCAATCCCGACACCGGCTTGGCCTACGCCACACTCCTTAAAGGGGTGGAGGAGCTGCCGATTGCAATGTCAGAAATCTTTGGGGCAGGTCAGACCGAGGCGACCCTTGGATTTGATTTTAACGGTGATGGGGATACCGATGATACCGCCATGGATGGGGCACTGACCTATTCGGTGGATCTCTTTGGTTCGGCAACCTTCAGTGCCAGCCAAAGCACCTACTTCATCCGCAGAGGACGCAGCCTCGCAGATGTCGCCTCCAACCGTTCCCTGGCTCTGGCCTTTGACGGAGGCCAGACCCGCAGCCTCCAGGACCTCCAGTATCACTATGACCTGGTGACCGGGCACTTGAGCGGCGCCACCGAGCTTGACGTCTCCATGGAGGATATCTTTGGGACCGGCCTCACCGAGGCGACCCTGGACTTTGACCTTGACGGCAATGGATCAGCAGAGGATGCCGCGCTTCCGGCCACGCTCACCTTGATCACCGATATCCTGGGGACCACAACCCGGATTGCCACCCGCAACAGGTATGATGCCTCCTACAACCGGCTCCTCTTGGAATCAGCTTCCTCCAGAAGCCAGGCGGTCGGTTTTGATGAAGCACGCACCCATACCACAGGGTTATTGGTCTACTCCTATACCGACGGCACTGAGCAGGAGGGGGATCTGACCGATGTGGAGCAGACCTCCCGCACCTTCTACATCAATCCCGTCACAGGGCGCGCCTATGTGACGCTGCTTAAGTCTGTTCGCGAAGGCGCGGTGGACATGCGCTCCTTCTTTGGTTTTGATGAGTCAACGGTCCGGCAAGATCTTCCGCAGGATGAGCCCTTCGACTTCAATGCCGACGGCGACACCATCGATGTCGGAATCACCGGGGATCCCGAAACCGAGATTACCGGAAATCTTACCCGGACGGATGACGCCTTCGGCTCGACCACCTACAGCGTTGCCCAGACAGACTTCACGATTCTCCGGGGCAGGCACCTGGCCTCCGACGTCCTGACCCGCAACAAGGCCTACAGCCTGGATCTCTCAGTCACCACCGGCCAGGTCCACACCCGCAGCCTCTACACCAACGGGACCGAGGTGGTGGATCTCAACGGCGATGACACGGTGACACTCGAGGAGCTGGCATGGGTCATCCCGCAGGTGGGGTTGGATTTGCCCGGGGCTCAGGGTGAAGCCATCCGGCGGATGCTGGTGGATGATGTCACTGATCCGGCAAATCCTAAGCTTTATCCGGGTCTCTTAAAGAATGTGTGGGATGTCTCGCACGAGATCACAGGGATCTTCGGGGAAGGCAACGACGAGATTGAGCTCAACTTTGACTTTAACGGAGACGGTCAGCTGACCCCCAACACCGTTGCTCTTGGAAACTTGAGCCGCACCGCCGACTTCTTCGGCACGGTGACCTACAGCGTGTCCACCACCTTCCATCAGGTCATGTACAACCGGGCGCTCACCATCCGTTCCTTCAGCAGGACGCTTGCAGAGCTTTTTGACGGTGGCCGGACCACCTCCGTGCAGGTCCTGGAGCAGGCTTACACCACAGGGCTTGAGGTGTTGGACGGCAGCTTGCCCGGTGAGACGCCGAACGGTGTCGTCAGCGCTGAGGAATTGGCGCATGTACTGCCGCAGGTCGACCCCACCACCCGCCAACTGTACCTCAACGATGCCACCCTGAGGCTCTATCCCACCTTCCTCAAGTTTGTCTCTGAGGGAGCAGGTGACATTTCGGCTCCGCCGCCGGTTGTCGAGGGCATGCTGCCGGTGAACCTCGGTGTTTCCCTTCAGGACTTCTTTGGAATCACCGAGGCTGATCTCTACGGCGCTTTCAACGGGACCCAGCCCTTTGATTTCAATGGGGATGGGGATACCACGGACAACTTCATTGGGGGCACCCTGGTTCGGTCGAGCGGTCCCTTTGGCGAGGTGACGATGACCGTCACCCGGAACGACTACCGAGTCATCCGCGGCCGCTCCTTTGTCGAGGAGGCGATGAGCCGCTCCGCGGCTCTGGCCTTCGACCTGGCCCAGACCATCACCGTCAGCGGCATCCGCTACCTCTATGATCCAACGACCACCCATATGGTTGCGGCGGCGGATCTGCCGGTGATCATGACCGAGGCGGAGTTGGCGGCGGCGACCCCCAACCAGATCCCCTGGGATCTTGACGGCAACGGCGAGACCACGGATGCCTTTACCGAAGTCGGCTCCATGTCGGCTACCCGCAATGTCTTTGGAGGCACCACCTGGATGCGCTCAGGGACCCATCACCGCATCATGGCCAACCGGGCTTTGGCAGACCAGGTGATTACCATAACTCAGGCCCGTTCCTTTGAGGGGGCCGAGACCTTTACAGAGAACAACCTCCTCTACACCTACAATCCGCTTACCACGCATCTTATCGCTGTGCGGGAGGGGCCGACCGCCTGGCCGAACCTGTTGTCCGCCAATCAGAAGTTGGAGCTGGCCGGCATTGACGGGCGCCTGGCTTTCCTGGAGGCCATGCGGGTCTACTATACGGCTCATCCCGAGGCGACGGTTCAGCAGATTCAAGCCTTCATGGAAGGGGAGATCGCCCTACTTCAGGAGGAGCGGGCGGAGCTGGCCGATCAATTGGCCGGTATCGGAAGCGTCGTAGACCAATTCTCCCTGCGGCGCAAGGAAGGACTGGAGCAGCGGATTGCATGGATCGATGCCTGGATTGAGGAGTACGACTTCTTCCTGGGCGAGCAGGCCGAAATCACAGATGAGATCGCAGCGCTCATCGGTGTCCTTGAGGCGGAGCAGGCTGCTCTTTCAGCCCGGATTGATCAGTTGCTTCAGGATCAGGCCGATGCCGAGGCTCAGCGGGATGACCTTCTGGCTGAGAGAAGCTCCCTGGAGGGGACACTCGGCGACCGCGAAGCAGAGCTGACGGTGGTTGAGGAGCATCTGGCCCCGCTGCTGCTGCGCCTGGCCGAGTTGGAAAATCAACTGGCCACAGCGATCGAGGATCGGGACACCCTCGTTGCGGCGCGGGATGCCCTGCTGATTGAGATTGCAGATGCAGAGGAGCTGATTGCCCAGAAGGCCCAGGAGATCACCGATGCCCAGGACCGGATCGACGCGATTGACGCCCTGCTGCCTGGGATGGGGTGGACGGATTTGGGGGACCCCGAGCAGAAGAGCGCTTGGTACAAGAATGAGGCTACCGGGGGCTGGTGCACCTACTGGGGCTATCAGTGGATGCGGCAGAACTTCACGGTTGCCGCCGGAGAAGCTGGGGATTACACCCTGGAGCTTTCGGTGGTCAACCACGATGGATTGGTTCTGCCGAGCGGCTACACCCACTTCATCTTTGACATCTTTGTGGACGGCTGGGGCAACCGGGTGGCGGACAACTGGCAGATTGCCGCCAGCAGCACCGATGTCCAGACCGCCACCTTGACCTTGACGGGGTTGGCCGAGGGGGAGCATCACATCATCATCCGCTGGAAGAACGATTCCTACAAACCGTGGGAGAACGGCGCCGACGCCAACGTTGAAATTGTAAGTGCCCGCCTGCGCAACGATTCTGCAGACGCTGTCGCAGCGCGCCAAGCCCTTGAAACCGAACGGGCAGGCAAGACGGCCCTAATCGCGACCCGGACCAACGAGATCGCCGGCCTTGAGCAGGATCTGGACGGTTACCGGGCGGATCTTTCGGATAAGAACGATCAAATCGCAACGCTCAATGATACGACCATTCCAACCCTGCAGGGGCAGATCGACGATCAGCAGGCCCTCATCGCCCCCTATGCGCAGGAGCAGACGCGCATTCAGGGGCTTATCGACGGCCTCAACGGCGAGATTGCCCAGATCAACACCCAGTTGAGCGCTGTTGAGAGGCGGTTGGACGGCATCGCCAGCGCCATTGGCGCCGCAGAAGATGAAATGGCAGAGAACCAAGCGCTCATAGATACTCTCCAGAGCGATGCCCACCGGGCGGGCTTGGAGCAGATGGCCCTTTTTGGCGGAATCCCGGCTGCCCGGAACCTCTTTAACATGATTCAGGCAGAGGGGCCGCGGCTCACGGCTTACGATGTGACCGGCGACGGTTTGGTGACGGGCGCCGATGTTCAGGCCATCATGGATGCCCTCAGCGGATTGGATCGTCCGCCGCGGTTTGATGTCAACGGCGATGGATCTGTCAGCCCGCTGGACCTGCTCTTAGTCGCTCAGTATGCCAACAGCTTTATCTACCGCTGCCTCGAACTCTTTCCGCTGACACTCAACTTGAGCGAAGCGGAGCTGGATCTCCTTTCCCAGCAATGCTGCTCTGAGGGCACATTCAAGGATTTGGTGGAGGCGATTGGGGTTCTGATACGGGCCGATGTCACGGGTGACGGCTTTATCGACGGGGACGATGTCGAAGCCATTATGGATCTTCTCAATGCCGGTGACACCGCCCGTACCGGCCCCAACTCCGGCGACATCAATGGCGACGGGCTCTCCCCCGGGGACGTGCTGGTCATTGTCAATTTCTTGAACGGTTTCGGGGCCAGTCCTCTCACAGAAGCCCGGGATACGATTCAGCGTTTGATCGTCGGCCTTGGGGTGAATTTGCCGGCGACCAAAGTGCAGCAATTGGCCGAGGGCCGCGGCGAATACACGCACCGCATGGCAGAACGCTCCAGCCTCATCCCGCCGGAGATGGAGCGCTTTGATTTGGCCTTCCCGGCTGTTCCGGGTTTTGATCCGACTGTGGGCGCTCGCTCCATTACCCGGGATGTCTTCGGGGGGCTCACCTTGTCCTTGGTGCAGACAGACTACCTGGTGCTCAAGAACCGTCCGCTGGCCGAGGTCGTCACCTCCCGGTCCAATTCCTTAGGGTTTGATCAGGCGTTGACCGTCGGCATCAGCCGTATCCAGCATGCCTACGACCCGGCCACCGCCCACATGATCCGGGCCTTTGAGCCCGAGGATGCTCCGGTTGCCTTGAACGAGGCTGCGCTCACCGCATCTTCCGGGCGGGCCTGGGATCTCAACGACGACGGGGATACAGAGGATGCTGTGGAGTGGGTCGGGGCGGTGAGCACCACGCTGGATGCCTTTGGATCCGTCTCCCTTACCCACACCCTGACAGACTACCTCATCATGAACAACCGGACCCTGGCCCAAGCCGTTTCGCTTCACATCATGCGGTATCAATTCGACGAGTCGGTGACCGAGACGGTCAACCGGCTCATCTATCGCTACGTTGGTCAGACCAGCGATGTTTCGGATGTGGTGATCATCTCGGACGGTGAGCCGACCGACATCAATCCGGTTGACGGCGTGGTCACCGACGAGGAGCTGGCCGAGCTTCTGCCGCACGTTGACCCCGGGCATCGGCGCCCCTATGTGGATCCCAGGACCTTAAGACTCATTCCCACCTTTATGAAGGAGGCGGTGGAGATGGCACCCGAAAGCCCCGCGGTCCAGCTGCCCTCAGAATTCGCGCAGGCCTTCCCCGGGCTCGCTCCGGAGCCGGCGGGTGCCCGCAGCCGGACCAGGGATCCGTTCGGTAACGAAACCTATGCCCTTACCCAGACCGATTACCTGGTCTTGGTCGGCCGGGCTTTGACCGGGGTGCTCACCAACATGTCGCTGAGCTTCGGCTATGACCGTTCCCTCACCGTGGCGCTCAACCGGACGATCAACCAGTTCACCGCCGGGGAACTGGCCGATCTGGGTCAGAATCCGGATGGAGTGGTTACCGCTGATGAGCTGGCGCAGCTTCTGCCGCAGGTTGGCGCCGGCCTTGAAGCTCAAGAGACAGAGCGCCTGCGCCGGATGTACCTTAATCCCCATACCCTGCGCCTCTATCCGGGCCTCCTGAAGTCCTTTGATGAAGGCGAGGTTTCGCTGGATGAGGCGGCCTTGACCACCTTGACCCCGGGCCGGCCCTGGGACTTGGACGGCAACGGATCTGCAGACGACACCCTCACCCGGGCGGCCTCCCTCTCGGCGACCCTGGATGCATTTGGGACCCTGACCTTTAACAGCACTCGGACCCAAGAGTTCCAGGTCATAAAGAGCCGGGCCTTTGCACGGGCCGCTTCGATTCAAAACCGTGTTCATGGGTTTGATCTGAACGAGAGTTTCGCTTTCAATGAGCTGCACTATGAATATCATCCGGATACCACCCATCTGTTGGCGGTGACCGAAGGGGTGCCGACCTTCCCAACCCGCCCTGACGATTTGCCGGCTCAAGCCTTGATGAACCTGTGGAACTCTGCTGAGGCACGAGACCAGTTTTCTGCAATGTTCGGAGGGATCGATTTCGTGAACAGCATCGGGGCTCGCACCCTCTCAGTGAGCGCCCTGGGCGAGATCACCATGAACCTGGTTCAGACCCAATACGAGGTTTCCAAGAACCGCTCCCTCCAAAAGGAGGTTTTGACCAGGGGCTTCTCCCGCACCTTTGATTTAGCACAGGTTGGAACACTTCAGAAAGTCTCCTACACCTATGATGATCAAACCACACACTTGGTGAGCGCAACAGAGGATCCTGTGGCCCTGGCGGAGCTGTTCCGGCGCTCTGACGGCAGCCGGATCATGAGCGAGGCTGACTTGGATGTGGACCGGCACACCGCGGGCCTGGAGGGCTGGGACTTGGACGGTGACGGCCGGCTGACCACAGAGGTGTCCGCCACCTTGATCATCAGCCTCGATACCTACAACGGCCAATTCGGCGATATCGATGACAACGTCACCTATACCGCTACCCAGACCGATTTGAGCGTCATCGGCAACCGGGCCGTCATCACCGCCGGCAGAACCCGCACCCTGAGCTACGAGTTTGATGGATCGGTGACGGCGAGCGAGAACCACCTCAGATACCGCCATGCCGACGGGGATCTGGTCGATACCCCCGAGCGCCTGGAAGAGGTTCTGGCGGGGGTGGATCCGGACGATTGGGAACGGTATATCAGCTGGTCTGATCCCAATCGATTGGCCTTGGGGTTGTTGATCGGGGTGGAGGAGGATACCCACACCTTCAGCGCCTTTGGGCTGACTGCGCGGGGGGCTTCGGCCCTTTCGATCGGGCAGGATGCCTTCGGCAACCGGACGCTTGTTCAGTCTGCCTCCACCCATGAGGTCCAGCGGGGCAAGGCGCTGACCCGGCGTTCTGCCACCCAGACCCGTTTCTTTGGGATCGATGGGACCTTGAGCATGACAGCGCACGACCTCCTTTTCCGCCATACCAAGCAGGTGTCGGCCGATCTGGATGGTTTGGGGGGCGTCGAGGCGCGGGAGCTGGAGGAGCTTCTGCCGATGGTGGGAGCCGGTCTCTCGCCGGCAGCGGCCGAGGCCGAGCGGCGAAAACTCGTCAATACGCTCACCAACACCCTTGCCCCCACCTTTCTTAGGGAAGTTGAGGAGCAGGAGGTGAGCGCGCAATTGGGGATTGAGCGCTTGACCGGCGAGCAGCTGAGGCGCTACGACGCCAACGGCGACGGCTTGGTGACGACCGATGACGCGCAGATGCTCACCGACATGCTCACTGCCGGGATTGTCCCCGACCAGATAGACACGGTGGACGTCAATGAGGACGGCACCTTTGACGATGACGACCCCTCAGCGATCACCAACTACGTCAACAGCCCCGAGACAGAGGGTTGGCGCACTCAGGACTTCTCCCACACCGGAGTGGGCGCGGTGACCGTGGGGACGGATCCGTTCCTGACGCTGACCAGCAACACCGTCATCACCGAGCGGTGGGGCATTTGGAATAACCGGCCGCTGGCCATTCAAACCGCCACCCTCTCTGTGGCCGATGCGGTGGATCTGGTCCATACGGTCACGCAGGGGCGGCTTGAATACACCTTTGACCCGGCGACCAACCACTTGACGGCGGTCCGGGATCTTCCGGTTTCCCTGGACACCTCAGCGCATATGCTGCCGGGCGACGCCATCCCGGTCAGCGAAGCGCTCCTCGGTTTTGACCTCGACCGCCGGTTCCAGTCCCTCTACTCGCAGGATCAGCTGGACCGGTACGACGTCAACGGCGACGGCATGGTGACCCTTACCGATGTGGAACTTGTCGAAAGCGCTATGAGCGGGGCGGCGGTGGTTCCCGGAGCCGACATCAACGGCGAAGACGGCGTTACTTCACTCGACATGCTTGAGATCGTCAGTGCGATCAACCGGGTGGGGGTGGATACCCCCTTAAGTTCTGATTCGATCCTGGGCTCTCCGGTAACGGCTGAGGATCTTAACGGCGACGGCGACTTCTTAGATCCCTTGGAGGCCGCCGGCGGCTCGGTCATTCTCTGGCGGGATGCCTACGGCTCGGTCAATGTGACGGTCAGCCAGAGCCAATACACCACCCTGCGCGGCCGCCCGCTCCCAATCCGGGTCGTAACCACCGCGGCCGGACTCTTTGGGGACGGCCAGATCAACCGATCGGCAGGCTTCATTCGCTACACCTACAACGAGACCGATCCCGGAAAACTCACACACTTGACCGGCGTCCACAACACGGATTTTGCTCTGGACGCAGCAATAGGCGAGATGGTCGAAACTCCCCAGACCTTGACTGTAAGCCTCGACCTAAACGGCGACGGGGACACCTTGGATGAGCATGAGACCGTAAGCGCCGATAACGCCGCCTCGGTCTCGATCTCTCAGGGCCTCTTTGAGCGCCTCTTAGCGAGCGATCCGGCCTCGCCCACCTTCGGTGATAACCTTGGCTTTACGCACACGGTTCTGCGCAACACCTACGCGGTGATCGCCAACCGGGTGAAAACGCCACTCTCCCTGAGCCAGGCCACCAGCATCACGCTGACCGGTTCTATTCAGGTCTCCGCCCGGGGGGTGGAGACCCTCTATGAGGATCTGGATGAGCGGACCGGGCTGCCGACAGGGCTTCCCACCGATACGCAGGATCCCCTGAAGTGGCGGGTGGATGAAAACGGTCAGCAGGTGCCGACCCTTTCTGTGGCCTATGACCTCAACGACGACGGCGATACCGATGATTCAGGTGAATCTTTCAGTACCTTTGACATCGCCACAGATGAGGAGTGGTTCCAGGATGACCGCGTGGGGGCCCTCTCCCTCAACTGGGAGGGTGGAGACATTGTCCACGCCTGGACCGAGAACGAGTACACCAACTTTGACCGCCATCCCTACACCTGGAAGGTGGGCCAAGCGGTCACCACCGCGCGGACCTACGGTTTCTTTGATCAGCCGGACCTCTGGGCTGAGTATTCAGAAACCCTGCTGGAGCGTCCCGAGTTCCGGCAGGCGGTGGCCGGCGAGGCGGAGGAGCTTCTCAATCTCCTGCTGGGGGCCGAGGCCGTCTCTTCAGAGAGCCCGGTATTCCTTGATTTTACGGCGGCCACGGGCACCACCTATGACATCCAGAGGGATGATCAGGGCCGGGTCATCTGGCTGACCGAGGTTCAGCCCCGGATGGAGCCGGTGATCGGCACCACCAACCTTGCTCTGGGCGCTCAGGCAAGCGCCAGCACCACGAATAAGGGATACTCTGCTTCACGCGCTGTTGACGGCATCTACGGCTCTCAAGAGAGAGGTTGGGTAGGCAACAACAGGAATGGCATCAACGACGAGCTCATCATTGATCTGGGTGAGACCAAGACCATCGGCAAGCTTGCCTATGACACTCGCTACCACCCGCATCGGCTCAACGATCTCTGGCAGAGGGGTTTCACGATCTCAGGCTCCCTTGATGGAGAAAACTGGTTCACCTTGGTGGATGAGAGCGGCCACAACCAGAGCCAGCTCTTTGAGTTCGAGATCGATCCGACCGAGGTCCGCTACCTCAAGGTGCACAACATCGACAGCCGCTACGCCAGCGACGGCGGTTGGCATTACGCTTATGTCGCGGAGCTGGAGGCGTATGAGTACTTGGGTGATGTTGAAGTCCGCGAGCCGGTGCGCACCTTCGGCTATGCGTATGATGATGCCGGGCGGGTGACCCAAGCGATCGAATACGCGGGAGGGGCTCCGGATGAGCTGGCAGCGACCGCCTTTGCCGAGCGGCAATACCGGTATGTCTACGATGACGCCGGCCGGCTCGAGAGCGTCTACCAGCATGACATAGAGCAGATCTACAGCGCTAACCTGGCAGCGGGGCTTGTTCCTGAAGCCACCTCCTCTCTGGCGACGTCCGCTTCCGGAATCACCTACTTTGCTTCGCAGGCGGTTGACGGTCTCTATGGGGCCCAGCAGGTCGGTTGGCTTGGGGCTTCCCGGAGCGGCGGCGACGAGTTGACCTTGGATCTGGGTGAGGCGCAGCTCCTTGACCGGATTGTTTACGACACCCGCTATAACCCCAACCATCTGAGCACCATCTGGCAGGAGAGCTTCACGATCTCGGGGTCCCTCGACGGAGAGAACTGGTTCACCCTGGTGGATGAGAGCGGCCACAACCAGAGCCAGCTCTTCGAGTTCGAGATCGATCCGACCGAGGTCCGCTACCTCAAGGTGCACAACATCGACAGCCGCTACACCAGCGACGGCGGTTGGCATTACGCCTATGTGAGCGAGCTGGAGGTCTATGCCTTCTCCGGTCAGCGGATCGACGCCTTGCCTGAGGTCGAATACCGGTACCACTACGATGCTGCAGGGGATGCGGACGGTCTCTTCGGGTATCAACTGGAGGGGATCTCAAGCGAACAGGATCTGGAGGCTTTGTACCCGAGCTTCTGGAGCGAGCGGGTAGCGGCAGGCGAGATCGCTCCTTACGAGCTGGAGGAGGCGATGCTGAACCACCCGGTCATCCGCCAGCTTGCCTCCACAGCACCCGAGGCCCCCTTTGCGCCGATCATCGGCGCTCCCGTTGAGACGGATCTGACCTTTGCAGGGTCCAGCGGTTTCAACCCCGCAGGGGCAGGGGCCTACCTGGCCACAACAGACGACAGCTCCCTCACCTATACGCTGGATGCTCCGGAGTACGGGCGCTACCGGATCTCCATCTCCGGAGTGAATGCCGGCGATCCCAGCTTCGGCACTCTTACTACGGCGCTGCCCAGCGGCTATACCGACTTTGCCCTCGATGTCTACCTGGACGGGGAATTCCAGGGGGTGCTGCTGCTGCCCGCCTCAGGCGCGGTTGCGCAGACCGGAACCTTTGATCTGGAGGAGGTTGAACCCGGCGCTCATGAAGTGAAGCTGGTCTGGACCAATGATGTCCGCCAGGGGACAAGTCAAGGCATGTATCTCTTCTGGGGCACCTACCATGACACCAACCTGAAGGTCCTGGGAGCCGGCGCGCAGCTGCTTGAGATCACCGGCATTCCGATCCAGGATCGACTCGATCAGATCTATCAAGCCCTGGTGGGCTCGGCACCCAGTGAGAATGAGCTGCTCCCCTATGCCCAGAGGGTCTCCCGGGGCGATATGTCCCTGGATGAGTTCACCGTCGCCATCCTTGAGGGAGAGGCCTATGTTCAGGCCCACAGCGGTGATCTTGCTCTCTCCCAGGTGACAGACCTCTATACCGGCGTGCTCAATCGTCAACCCACCTCCACGGAACTTCAGCAGCACTCCGCGGCCCTCTCCAGCGGCACCTCAACCCTCTCTGAGATCTTGGACGCTTTGACACAGAGCTCTGAGTATCAGGCGCGCCAGGCCCAGCTCTCAAGCGGGGCCCTTAGCGCTTGGAGCACCCGGACGGTTTATGAGCTGTACCGGGAGCTTCTGGGCCGGGAGCCCGTCCAAACCTATGAGCTGGCCTCCCTGCCTGTCTCCTATGGGCCCAACCTGGCCGGCGCAGCGGGGCTTACCTCCAGCTCGGTTTTGCCGCCGGCATCCGGCTCAGAGCACCGGTACTACGCTTCGCAGGCGGTTGACGGCCGCTACGGAAACCAGCAGGTGGGTTGGCTCGGGGCAAGCAAGAGCGGCGCCGACGAGTGGCTCCAGCTGGATTTGGGGGAGGTCACGACCGTCAGCAAGATCAATTACGACACGCGATACAACTCCGCCCATGCCCAGACCACCTGGCAGGAGGCTTTCACGATCTCTGGCTCCCTCGACGGAGAGAACTGGTTTGTTTTGGTGGAAAGAAGCGGTCTGCAGCAGGGTCAGATGGATCTGTTTGAGTTTGAGATCGATCCGACCGAGGTCCGGTACCTCAAGGTCCACAACATCCGCACTCACCACACCGATGATGCCGAGTGGCATTACGCCTATGTCAGCGAGCTGGAGGTCTATGAGGCCCAGTTCGCAGAGGAGATGGTGGTGGCAAGTGACGAGCTGGCAGAGGGCACCTATGCCTTAGAGAGCGGCGGGCTGTCGGTCGCGGGCTTGAGGGCGCAGATTCAGGAGAGCGAGGAGTACCGGACAGGGGCCTTCGGCCAGGTACACGCCGTCACCGAAATCTACCGCCTGACCTTAGGGCGCGATCCCACCCAGGCCGAGCTTGATGCCGGCCTTGCCCTCTTGGGCAGCATCGATCCCGGGGCGGCCATGGAGGAGCTCCAGGCTCAGCTCGATGCCATTGCCGAGGATGAGAACAGTTGGCGGGCAGGGGTGGTTGAGGCCGATCAGGAGATTGCCCGGCTGGAAGGGGAGATTGTGGATCTGGGCCTTGAGGTGCAGGAGAACGCCTGGGTTGATCTGGGCGGTTACGAGCAGGCCTCCAGCGGGTGGACCGTCAATGCCGATGGCTCCTACCACACCCATTGGGGCGGGAAATGGTTCAGGCAGGATGTCACCGTCCCGGTGGACGGCGTTTACACGATTGAGCTTTCCGCCATCAACGAAGGGGGTCTCCCGAGTGGTTACCCCAACTTTGAATTCGACATCTTCGTGGATCGCCTGAACAACAGCAACCGGGTGGCGGACAACTTCGCAGTGCCTGCGAGCGATACGGAGACCCAGACCGGCACCTTGACCCTGAACCTCACGGCCGGGACGCACTCGATCTACTTCCGATGGGAGAACGACAAGTGGTGGGGCGGCGGAGACTCCAACGTCAAGATTCAGGGGGTCCGGCTGTATTACGAGGACCCCACGACCCATCCGGCCAACGCCGGGCTCATGGATGAGATCACTACCCGCGTGACAGAGCGGGGCCTGTGGCAGGCGGCAAAGGAACAGCACGAGGCCAATCTAGAGACGGTCCCCGACCGACAGCAAGCGGTCTATGAAGCCATGGACAATCTCCACGTGACCCTCCATCAGCAGGCCCTCGATGAGATCGGCCGCGAGATTCGCCAGGGCAGCGAGTACCAGGCCCAGGGCGGCGAGCGGGCCGAGTCGATCATCCGTTTCTACGACAGGGTGCTGGGGCGGCTGCCCACCGATGCCGAGCTGGCCCAGGATCTGGCGGGCCTGAATCAAGTGTTGGATCATACGCCGCTGACACTGACCTCCATGAGCCGTTCAGGCCAGAACCTCCTTTATGACGATGTCACCACCTTGATCCGGGGCGCCCAAGATATGGAGGTTGCCCTTGATTTTGACATGGACGGAAACGGCACCATCGGAATCGACCTGGCGCCTCTTTTGGAGGAGCGGGATCGACTTCAGCAGGAGCTCACCGGCTTGGAGGAAGAGCTTACTCACGCCGAGGCTGAGGTGGCACGGTTGACTGCCGAGCTCAATACCCTCAATCAGCAGCTCAACACCTTCGGCTGGATCGATCTGGGCGACCCAGAGGGGACCAGTCACGGCTGGCACCAGAGCGATCAAGGGGGCTGGTACGCCTCCTGGGGCAGCCGGATTCGCCAGGATGTGGTGGTGGATGAGGCCGGCACCTACACTCTGGAGCTGTCCGTGATCAACCACAATGAGAGCGAGGAGTGGCGGCTTCCGGCGGATTATACCCACTTTGAGTTTGATGTCTACGTGGACAGCTGGTGGAGCAACCGCGTGGCGCACGACTGGCAGATAGCCGCAAGCGACGTTCAAGTCAATACCGGCCTGCTGCCCCTGGAGCTCTCACCCGGCCACCACGAAATCTACATCGTCTGGCGCAACGACAGCTACGACTACAGCGGCAAGGGCGACGCCAACGTTGAGATCCGCGATCTCCGCCTGCGCAACGACGCCCCGACCCTGGCAGCCCAGAGGGCCGTGCTGGAGGGCCAGCGCGACGGCATTGCCCAAGACCTTTCTGTTTGGGTTGCTGAACGGGATCGGCTGGTCAACCTGGTTGATTCCCGCAGGGTCGAGAAGGAGGGTTACGACCGCCGGATCTCAGAGGGCCAGCGACTCTTGGAGACCTTCTCCGGGTCGGCCGGGGCGATCACCCTATCGATCGACCGCAACGGCACCCGCACGCAGACCATCGCCCATAACCAGTACGGCGTGGTGGCCGGTCAGTTGAAGACCTTGGTCTCGAGCGTCGAGAACCGCCAGCGCCAGGCCAACGGCACCTTCAGCACCTCGGTCAACCGGGTGGGTTTCTCCTATACCGGAACTGCCGGCACGGAGGACCCGCCGCTGACCGGATTGGATATTGAACATCCCCTGGTGGCTCAGTACATGGATCGGCTGGAGATCGACACCTCCTACCTCACCCGGAACTACCTGCGGGATATCCTGAATCGTCCCACGACAACAGGGGTGAATAAACAGGAGCGGCTCGCCCAGATCAACGCCCGGTTGGCCGTGCTCGAACAGGAGATGGGCAGGGTTGACAATGCCCCGGCTCCCGGCGGCAGCGGCGGCGGCTGCGGCGGCAACGGCGATGCAGGCTCTTGGAACATGGCAGACATGCAGGGCTACCAGGGTAGTCTGCGCTTGGAGTACTCCAACCTGCTCTTTGAGCGCCAGCTCTTGACCGGTGAGATCGCTGCTGCAGAGATGGAAGAAATTCGCTTGGCACAACTTGAGGCTCGACTGGGAGAGGTCGACCAGGAGCTTACCAGCATCAACTCTGCGCTGTATGAGATGAAGCCGAGCGATGGTGGCGGCTGCGGCGGTGGCGGCGTGGATCGAGGGCAGGAGCTGGATCTGCAGGGAGCCAAGAGTGCCTTGCTGGTGGAGCGGGCAGGCATGCTGCTGGAGATCCAGGCCTTGACCGGCCAGATCAGCCAGGAAGATCTCGCAGCGGGCCGCTTTGAGTCGATCCTCCAGGAGATGGAGCATACCATTGAGCATTACTACTCGGATCGGGCCTTGTGGCTTGTGGAGAATCAGCCCGGCACGCTCGATCAATATCAAATCAAGCCGGGCCTGATCAATCCGGTGACCGGCGAAATGTATGCCGGTGTGGTTTGGCATGCGCAGGACTTGGCGCTGACACAGGATGAGATTGACTGGCTGGAGGAGGACTTCTCCCATGCCATCGCCGAGGCCCCCTCATTCTGGCGCCATGAGATGGTGGACGGTGTCTACGAGGCGCTCCTGGGCAGGCCGGCCAGCGACGAAGAGGCAGCCCGCTTTGCGGACAGCAGCTTGGATGGAGCCGTGATTGCCCTTGAGATCGGCAACCTCCCTGAGTTCCAGGAGCGGGTGGAGGCCGGTTTCGGGACCACTGCCGAGGCGCGCGCTCAGATCTTCACTCAGCTCTACCAGGCCCTGCTGGGTCGGGACCCCACGGCTCAAGAGCTGGCTGACGCCGAGCAGCTGGTGAGCGCCCCGCCGGTTCCGTCCGTTGCGGCAGATGGCAACTTGGTTGCCGGCCTCACCCCGACCGTCTCCTCGCATTACGACGCCAACCGCAACGCGGCTCAGGCCACCGACGGCATCTACGGAAACAACCGGATGGGATGGGTGGGCGCTCCCGCGGACGGATCTGACCAGTGGTTCAAGGTTGATTTGGGAGGGCCCCAGACCATCGACAGGATCAATTACGATACCCGCTATGATCCCAATTACTTAGGGTCGATTTGGCAGGAGAGCTTCACGATTTCAGGGTCCCTCGATGGGGAGAACTGGTTCCCGCTGGTGGAGCAGGCAGGTCTGGCTCAAGGCTCGGATCAACTCTTTGAGTTCGAAATTGAGCCTACCCAGGTCCGGTACCTCAAGGTCCACGACATCAAAAGCCACTATGCCTTGAGCGCCCACGTCCGGCACCCCTTCTGGCACCATGCCTATGTCGGGGAGCTGGAGGCATTCGCGGTGCCCCCGCCGCCAACAGCGGATAATCCCGATCAAGCTGCAGCCCTCAAGATGCCGCAGGTTGTCGCCGCCATCGTTCAGAGCAGCGAGTACCGCGAGGCAACGGTCCGCGAGATGTTCCTCGGCTTCTTTGAGCGAGAGGGCACCCCGGCGGAGATCGCGGAATTCGTAAGCTCCGAGACGACCCTCTTGGAGATTCAGGAAGAGATATTTGCCTCCATGGAGTACCAGGGGCCGGGCTTCATGAACATCCCCGGCGTTGCCGATGAGACCTTTGTGATTAATCCCGAGCGGTTCCTGGGCAGGGAGGGGGCGGTCACCTTTGCCGAGGACGCCTTCGGCAACCGCACTGTGGCTGTCATCCAGAACAAGCAGGCGGTCTTGGCCGGCCAGATCAAGGCGGTCACCTTCCGCTCGCTCGACGCCAGGGTGAGCGAGGACGGCACGCTGAGCGTGGAGGCCTACGATCGGGAGGACACCTATGCCTTGGTGCCCACCGGCGAGGGTTCGAGCACCATCGAGGTTGCCGGAACCACCACCCGGGTCGTTGAGCCTGAAGTCTCCTTGGAGGAGCTTGAGGGAACGTGGGGCGGCACCCCCTTCACCAGCCTCTTCAGCGTATCAGAGGATGAGGAAAGCGGCGAGCGGGCCCTCACCTATCGGTTGATCGCACCGGAGGCCGGGGATTACACCCTGGAGATTGCCGCCGTCAACCACGCCAAGCTGGTGACCGCGGACGACATCTATCCCGGCTCCGACTCTGAGGACCTGCCGCTGCCTGACGGCTACGAGAACTTTGTGATTGAGATCTTTGTGGACGGCCAGTCTCAGGGTACGCTCCTCGTTCCGGCGCGCAGCGACCTGGAGCAGAGCAGCACCATCACACTGGAGGAGATCTCTCAAGGGGAGCATGATGTCCGGCTGGTTTGGGTCAACCCCGAAGCCCAAACCGACGACCAGGGCAATGTGACCGCCAAGAGCAATCTTGAAATCCGAGACGCCCGCTTCCAGATGAGAGAGGTCACCGAGACCACGACACCGGTCGAGGTCGAGCATGTGGGCTGGGTGAACCTGCCGACAGATTCTGTCATGACCCTGGTGATGGCCCACCAGCCCACCCAAACCCAGGGGGCGACCTTGGACACCCGGGGCAACGTCCACCATCAGTATGCCGGCATGCGGGAGTACGAGATCTTCCGCGGGACCGCCTTTGTCGATCAGGTGACCAGCGCCACCCTCTCCGACGCCTATGACCGGCCGGCCGATTCCGCCAAGGTGGAGACCGATTCCATCATCCGCTACAACTACGATTTTGAGGACCCCTCCCACCCGGATCCCCGCGGCCAACTGATGGCGGATGCCGGCACCTCCGAAACCCAGACCCTGGAGACCCATTTTGACGGAAAGCGCAAGGAGAGCGCCAACGTTCAGACCCTGATCAGCGTCAACGGGCAGGCCCGCCCGGAGATGTCAGTGGTCGACTCCATCACCGACAACCCGGACAGCGCCCATGAGGAGACGCGGGTCAACCTGCGCTATGTCTACTCCGATGGAGGCGAGAGCGCCGAGGAGCTCCTGGAGCTGCTGGCCCTGGGGTATCTGACGCCTGATTTTGCCGCCATCGATCCACAGTTCCTGGATGAGGAGGGACGCTTCCGCTCGGGGCTCTTGATCGGGGTGACCGGTTACGGGACCATCGGCGACATCAACTTAGACGGCATCGGCTCCAACAACAACATGGGCGAGATCCTGACCGGAACCATCTTCCGGGAAATCTTCTTCATCCGGGACGGGCGCGAGCTGTTGGGCCAGGCGGTTCAGGAGCGGATCTCCGAGAACACCGCCACTGGCGAGATCAAGGTGATGACCATTGAGTGGACGGCAGGTTACGGCCCGGCCGGAGAGAACCTGCTGGGGCTTTCAGGCGAGGTCAGCCACGAGGAGAACCTGGGAGCCATCACCAGCTCAGAGGAGCTTTTGGGCAACATCGAGGCCATTGACGCCCGCAGCGGCGCCGGGCAGCAGACCCCGGCAGAGCAGATGGGGCTCAATTCATGGCTGACGGCGTATGACGCCAGAGGACGGCAGCTGGCCTTCCACATGGTGATCAACGAGGTCTATGATCCGACGGTTGATTCGCGCTCCACGACGATTGATCAGGGCAACTCCACCCGAAAAACCACCATCGACTGGATGGCCGGGCCCACCACGGTCGACACCGACACGATGGAGGTTGTCCGGCTGGATGAGCGGGCGTACGTCGGAGCCGGCGAGCAGACCACCGGCTTCATGCAGGCCTCCCGCGTGGAGTCAACCTTCTCGCGGCCCGACTACGGCAACAGCGCCAACCCCGGCGCCTTTGCCGACGTCGACATGCTGCGCATCCAGCTGGTCGAGGATACCGATTACTACACCTGGGATGAGTTTGACAGCCGCTGGCTGGATGGTGACCTCACCAACGACATCCACCCCAATGAGGTGGGCCGCCAGGAGTCGACCCGCGAATGGCTCTACACCTCGGACCGCCCCGGGATCTGGACGGACCAAACCTTTGATGAGATCCGCTACACCCCGCGCGGGTTTAGGGACACCTTTATCTTGACAACCGATGAGCATTACTTCCTGGTCAACGGCCGGCCCTACTTCATCCGGCCCAAGGACGATCCGAACACCTGGCGGACCGAGATCTTCAACGGCGTCACCCGGCACGATGTCAACCGCGACGGCACCCCGCACATCCATCACACCACCGTGGTGCGGGAGGGCACCCAATACGATGCCCACGGCGGCATTATCGCCAACCAGGACAGGGTGACTGAGGATTCTGATTTCGATCCGTCCCTCTACCAGGATTACCAGACCATCCGCACCGCCGTCATGCGCAACGACGCGCACGGCCGGGTGATCGATCAGGATGTCACCGAACACCGCACCTATTATTGGACCGGGGATAACGACCGGGAGAAGGGCGGGCCCAAGGGCCAGCGCGATGAGGCCCGCAACACCCACCGGTATTTGATTGAGCGCATGGGCCTGACCGATCTGGAGCTCTTCTACCGGGAGGATGCCGATCCCTGGCCGGGTGAGGATGCCAGGGCCTCCACGGTTCTCTTCGGCGTCACCCAGGCTTTTGCCGGGATGCGGCGGATCACCACTCAGGGGGTGGGGACAGAAGGGCCCAATGCCCGTTCGGCGCCCCTCTACAACTCAGCAGGTCAATTGGCCCAGTACTCCACGAGAGAGTGGGGCCGCAGCCGCACCCCGAACATTGCCGGCAACCCCTGGAAGGACAAGACCATGGGCTGGCAGGGGGCCTTCCGCTACAACTACGGGGGCAACCACGGCAACCCCAGCGGCATTCGGAACATCCCGTACGATGCCTTCGGCAATCCGCTCCAGGCCAACGGCCGGATCGCCGGGCCCCACAACTCAATCGACCGCGTGGAGTGGCGGATGAGCGGCACCAAGTACGATGCGGCCGGCCGCCGGCAGACCGCCTCCTATGACTACAACGAGGCCAAAGGGAAAGGCTCCTCGGCGCCGACCACCCAGCAGACCACGATCTCGATCTACGACGCCGGCGGAAAGATGATCGAGAAGCACAAGCACAAGAGAATTGTGGGAGGTTTCACCTTCACCTTCACCGGGATCATCGTCTCCTTGATCGCGGCCATCATCGCGGTGGCGATCGTTCAGGCGCTCTTTTCCTTCCTGCCGCTGATCCTGCAGATCTTGATCGCCAGCGTGATCGCCAACCTCTTAACCAGCCTCATCATGGGGCAGGATCCGCTGATGGGGTTGATCGGCGTCTTTGTCGGCTTCTTCTTCTCCCTGATCGGGGCCTTGATCGGCCAGCTCTTCGGGCTTGCCGGGGCCATGAGCGGCGCCTTTGGCTCTGCCTTCGGCCCCTCCGGGGCCATCGCGGCGGTCAGCAAGGTGATCAACGGCCAGTTGGTTTTGAACATCAACTTGGTCGAGATCGCCAAGTACATCATCCGCTCGGCCGTCTACCAGAGCATCCTGCTCCTCTTTGCCCAGGGGGAGGACTCACCCGGCAAGAAGTTCTTAGGGATGTTCCTGGCGGTCTTTCTCTCCTCCCTGGTGGACATGGCCTTCTCGGGCTCCTTCAATCCGCTGATCCTGCTCTTCAACATCTTCGCCGGCATGTTCTTAGGGTTGGCGGCCCTCTTGGCCAGCAAGGCAGAGGAGGAGGGCAACGCCTACCTGGCGGCCTTGATCTTCGCCATTGCCGAGGGGATCTTAGGGATCATCTGGAAGATCTTCTCGGCCCTCTTCCTCGGCGGCGGTGGCGGCGGCGCCAACGAGGCGGCGATCTGGGAGCAGTTTACCAAGGAGAACGCGGATTATGAGACGGCATTGGCGGGCCAGATTGAGGCCAAGGCCAACGGGGATTTGGATATGGGCAGGTACTGGGATGAGCGAGTGGAGCGGCTCGAGGCCGCCATCAGACAGGTCTACAACGATTCGGACCTGAAGATCGCTTTCGCGCATCTCTTCGGAACAGACTTCCGGAACCTGGGCCCGGAGAAGTTCCGGGAGATGTTCATAAACGGTACCTACAAGGCCTATGTCACCAGGCAGATCAACTCGGGTGCCACCAAGGTTCAGTTCGCATTGAAAGGTCAGGTGCGGGGCGGCCAGCCCGTTGACAGGGTCTCCATGCTTGTCTTGGGAGGCTATGACCGAGAAACAAAAAAGTTTTCGGTTGCCGGTTTTGCCCACGTGCTTCTGAGAACTCAGAACGCGCAGAATCTGCTCAAGGCCATTACCACCAAGCAGACCGAGCTGCCCTTTAAGCTTGAGCCCAACCGTTCCACCGGTGAGCATGTCACCGAGCTGACCCACCGCAACACAACACAGCTGGCGTTGGACTTCGAGGCCAGCAGCATCTCCTTGAACGGCCAGCACATAGATCTGGCACCCGGTGAATTTGTCCGGGTCATTGCGGAACCCGGAAAGGAGACCGTACAGGTTCCGTATCAACGGCTCAAGGGCATGGATGAGCATCTCTACCGACTCGAGCAGACAGCTGATGCCCAGGTTTTGCTGGAGAAGATAGATTCCTCCGAGCTGCTCGATGCCATCACGCAAAGCGTCTTGGAGGCCCTTCCCGGCATTGATTCGGAACTGCTTTACCAGGAGGGCTTGGGTCTCAAGTTGGGCGGAAAGGCGATTAGCCTGGCAGAGCTGGTGAATGAATTGGAAGCAAAGGTTAAGCCTGCCGTCAAGACAAAGCTCAACTCCGTGCTCGCGGCCCTGGCGGCGATGCTGGACGAGGGCGAGCTTAAGGGGGTGGATCTTGAGTTCATCGAGAAAACACTCACCATATTCATAGAGCTTGAGGTGGACGGCCAGGCGCTCAAGCCCATTCCCATCCTGGAGCTGACCGGCGATTCCATTAAGGTAACCGATTTCTTAGCCGGTTTGCTGGAGGAGGCGGCGCTGGGCCAGTTGGCGCAGGCAGAGTTCTTAAAGAATCTCCAGTCCATGCTGGCAACGCAACTTGACGGCTCGGACCTCTCCGGGCTCTTGGCCAGTCTGCTCAGCGCCGCCGCGCTCCTTGCTGCCGAAGCGCTTCAGGAGGCGGCTCCCGACACGTTGGCGGATGCCGGGGCGACTCAGCCTGTTTTGGTGGAGCCGCCCGATAGCGATTGGGTGACCGCGGCCGTTGATCTGCTTGAGGAGGTTGAGCCGGAGCTATTGGCGGATGTCGTCGCGCAGATGATCCCGGATGCAGCACCCGAATTGAAGATCGATCCGGCCCTCGGAAAGGCCGTTGAGCTTCTCCAGGCAGCCGACCCCAACGCTTTGGCCGAGCTTTTGGCCCAGGCCAGAGAAGCGGCCGCGGAGAAACCCGCTGTGGAGCCGGCAGTCGAGATCCTACCTGCTCCCATGTTAGAGGCGCCGGAGGGGACGGATCAGGAGCTTGTTGTTGAGCCGGTTGAGCCTCCCGGGACCCTTGACGATCAGCTGAGCACAGAAACCGTCCCGGTTGCCATTGAGCTTTTAGATGATGAGGACAGCGAGGAGCTGGCAGAGGTTCGCCCGGACATCGATATCGAGGTTCAGCCGGTTGTCGGAGGGCAGGACACCCCCGACGAAACCCTTGGGCTTGACATAGAGGTTGGCACAGATACTCCGGACGCAGACCTCGTCCAACCAAGGGCTCCTCCGGCGCAGGCGGTTGATGTTGAGAAAGCGGATACAAGGATCAGCGTTGTCAAGCTGACCCCAGCCACTCCAGATGTTGAGGCGGAGACCGAGCTGGAGCCCGACCTTACCACCACCGAAGCAAGGGCGTTACTCTCCGACACCACTACAACCGCTACAGCTGCAACCAGCACCACGGAAATCGAGCCGGCACAGCCGGAGCAGGAGCTCGCGGAGGAGGTTTCGTTCCAGCCGGAGGATCCCTTTACCGTAGAGCAGCCGGAGGCTGGGATTCCAGAGCCGGTTGAAGCCCCGCTGGATGCCCTTGCCATGCTGGGCGCAGGAGAGGTGGATGCCGGAGAGGCCGCGCACCCCGGCACCCAGACAGAGGTCAAGCCGGTCACGGTACCTGTTGCGCGCGAAGAGAAACCTGATGCGATTCGCCCCAAGGATTTGAAGGAGGAGAGCGAGGCCGACCGCAAAGCGCTGGTCAAGACCGTGGGCGCCAAGGTGCAGAGAATGGCCGAACAGCTCCTCGAGAACAACCTTGAGCTTCATGGGGTGCGCTTAACCGACGCCCAGAAGCGGGCCTTTGCCCGGTTCTTCAAATCAGACCGCTTCCTGGAGGCAGCCGCTTCAGTCAAGGTGGAGCAGATTGACGGCCGCCGCGTGGTGACCGCAGTGGTCAAAATAGAGGCCCTGCAGCTCTCCGCGGATAAAGAGACCTCCGACCGGCAGATTGCAGCACTTAAGTCGTTCGGCATCACCCACGCCAAGGTTGTCTTCAATCCGGACGAGCCCGATACCGCCACCGTTTCCTTCACCCGGAAGGTGGACACCAACTTCTTCTCTGAGTTCGCCAAGTTTGTGGTGAGCTTCTCGGATGTCACCGATCAATCCCAGCAGGCTCAGCAGGCTCAACTGCAGAGCTTGGCCAAGGGGGTTGTTAACCTCCTCTTTGATCTTAAGCAGTTGGCGGCGGCGGCCAAGATGGATAAGGCCGATAGGACCGACACGCAGAGAAGTCTCATCACTCAGTTTAAAGACTTCCTGAAGGGGCTCGGCGGCCAGTTTCAAGATTACAACCAGGCCCAGACCGTCGATTTCATTAAGCAATTGGTTCAAGGCAAGCTCCCTGTTGCCACACTTCAGGCCTTCCTGAAGGGGATGGCCGATTCCGGCCTATTCAAGGGTGAGGCCCGGGTGAATGTGGTTCTGGACAACCAGGGCAAGATGGTCTCAGCCCAGGTCCAGCTTGATCTCGATCCTAACAATCCCAACAGCAAGCTGGCCCAGATGCTCATCGACAAGAACAATCCCGTGCTTCAGCTTGCCCGGGAGGCGCAGCAGGTTTCTCTGGTGCTGACCGTTACCCGGCAGGCCAATGACCTCAATAAGCTTCAGACCCAGTTCGGCCTCCAGTTTGTGACCCTCAACGAGCGCTCCACCGCCGGGGCTTTATTCCAGATGAACAAGCTGGATGGCGGCAATGCGCTGCAGGATGTTATTCAGCGGCTTAACACATCCAAGATCTTCAAGGTGGACCTCACTCAGATTCAGACTGCCCAGAAAGCAGATGATCTTGCTGAGGTTCTTAAGAATGCCGGAATCTCCGGGATGTCAGCGGTGGTCAAGGATCTCTTTGGCAGTGCCAGCCGCCTTCAGGCCACCCTGACGGTGGATCCGACCATGCTCAATCTGGATCAGGCGGCAGCCAAGACGCTCCAGGGCCGTTTCCAGGCGGCCGCAGGGCGGTTCGGACTCTCCGGCGCGACCGGAGTGAAGGTGGTGGTGGAGGCGGCGACCGATAAGGATACCGGGCTTGCCTACAGGGGCATTTCCGTCGACAACGCAAAGGAGCTCTTAAAGAACACCACCCGGTTCGGGGTGGTGTTGAAGGCCCTGGCCAAGCTCGGCGGGGAATCCGAAACAGAGCAGGAGGCCTTCCTGGCGAGACTCGGTCCGGTCTCGGTGCTGAGGGACTTGACGCCTGCGGGCAGCCAGATCCGGGATCGGTACACCATCAACTTCACCATGATTCGGCAGATGCAAGACGACGGCCAGGAGGTATTGAGGCCCCTGACCGTTGATGATCTGCCGCCTCAGCTTCAAAGCGCGCTGCGCCAGGATTATCGCTTTGCCCACGATGGTACGGAGCCGGCAGGCAAGAGCCCGGTGGTCCTGCAGGGTGACATCGAGACCGGCTACTGGCAGGCACAGCTCCACGACTATACCTTTACCGCGGTGGAACCGGCCAAGGAGATGGCTGTTGATCTGACGGGCCTCAGTCCGGTGCAAGGCCGCGGGAGCCTCATGACCGGGGATTTGAGTCGAGTGAATCCCGTTGTGCGCAGGAATCTGGGGTGGAACAAGCTGCCGGACGGCCAGAAGATCTACGTCATGCCAGAGACTGAGAAGGACCGCCTCAACATCTTCCTCTCCATGCCGCCGAACCCGGACCAGCAGCAGGCGCACACCCGAGGCGCCTACTTCGGCTCTGACCAGTACCGGGTTGAGTACCGGATCGGGACCGGCGGAAACCAGAGGTTCAAGGTCTATGAGGGGCGGAATTCGGCTACCGGCAAGCTTTCGCAGTACGCCTCCCTCCGGGATCAGTGGGGCGAACCGATTGCTCGGATCATCCGCTCTGATGTCGGGATCCTGGGGTCCACAATGCCGTTCGGCGACAGACGGCTGGGACGCAGCCAGGCCTATGCATTAAGCCAACTCCTGGGCGCCGGCGGAACCGGGCTGATCGAAGCTCCGGGCAGGCCGGACGGTTTCTGGGCGGCTCAGGTCACAGAGATTACCCCCGGTGTTCCCAGGGTGGATAGGGGGGTGCTCACCGAGGCCGGATGGACCCAGAACTTGGTATACCTGGCAGAGCCTCCGCGGGACCCTGAGACAGGAGGCGTTGTGCCCTATGGCGAGGCCTTTGTCCGTTCCGGCGGGGTAGGGATCTCCTTGATTGATTCCAAGACAGGTGTTCCTAAAATCTTGACCTCCGGAGACTCCCTTGCCGGCGCCTTGGAATTCGGCTATGGGATGAAGCCCAAGATTGATCCTGCCACCGGCAAGCCCACCGGCATCCTCGCCATGACCCCGCAGCATGTTCAGTACGTCTGGACCAAGGGCAAGGTCGAGATCACCACGCGCGGCGTAAATTTCCCAAGCGATTTGGGCGGCAACGGCGAGCTGCGCGAGCTCGTTCAGGTCAACGGCAAGCCAACCCCCGGCGCGCTCGTCACCGACCGGTTCGAGATTCCAACCGGCGTAGGGGTCGGCGGTGAGATTCTTGTAACAAAGGGGACCACCGGGCTTCTTCAATACACCGGCACAATGACCATGCCCCAAGTGGTGCAGAAGATCCAAGAGAACAAGCCGATCTTAAGCGGCAAGCTTCCAAGCATGGAGGTGACCGTAGAGGCCCCCATCAAGGACGGCAAGGCCGTCCATCCGCACAAGGCGTGGGTCTACCGGAGCAATGACCCCAAGAAGACTCCGATCCTTTGGAACATTCTCAGGGTTCGGACGGGCCAGCTGGGCCCGGACGGACAGCCGATAGCAGGCAAGACCATTCCAGTTGTCCCCAGGGCGGTCGGCACCGCCAAAGGAGATGTTGCTCAGATTGAGTTTAAAGTGGTTATGGCCGGTGAGAAAATCCGTGACATCACGACGCCGGACGGCAGGACCGTTCCGGTTCATGAGACGATCTTCGCCGACGCGGTGGCCCAGGGCGAGGTGGTCATCCTTCCCAACGGCATGCCCCATCTGGCATCCGACGCTGAGATCTTCCAGGTGGAGATGGTGGACGGGGTCAAGCACGCCGGAAAACAGCGGCTGCATGAACAGGGCCATCTGGTGGTTAGCAAGGACGGCAAGGTCTATCCCCTCGTCACCAAGACCGATCTCAAGAAGGCGGATATGGCCTTCGAGGGCGCTCTGGACTGGGTCGGGGTGGATGGAGCGCAGTTCCAATCGGGCGCCAATCCCGCAGCCCTCATCAAGGATGCCCTCGGCGGCACTCTCCCCGACAGAAGCCAAGTTCCGGTGATGACGGTGGTCTCCATCAGGGATCACAAGGTGGACAAGGTCCTCACCTACACCCAGGCGGCTCCCCACACCAAGCTCTTTGTTTACCAGGGGGCGGAGCAGAAGGCGCTGGGGGCGGCCCCGGAGAAGGGGGAGTGGGCCATCACTCTGGACCGGGAGTATTACGCTGAGCCGAACCTTAAGGGCGGCCAGCCGGAGATGATCACAGTCCGCGGGGACCAGTATCATCTTCAGACCATGGCCAATGACACGATCGCTCACGGTGGACCGGCGGTGCTTGAGGACGGTATCCCGCGCCTTGATCCTGAGCTCGGCAAGAGCCGCGCCTTCCTGACCGATCCTCAAAGCGGCGACCTCACCGACCGCGTCTTGGAGCGGGCTACGGTGCCTGAGCCCGAGGATGGCAATGGCCAACTAAAGCCCTTCTATATCCGGGCCGATGTCACAAATGCCAAACTTGGCTTCCGCGGCGCAGTGGAGCAGACCGAGGTGAGCAAGCACGCCCTCGGCGAGGTCCCCGAGTTTAAGACTGTTGAGCAGGGTGCTAAGGTTGTGACGGTCATGGTCTTAGAGAATGACGAGGTCTCCCGCGTCATCACCTCCCGGGCGGACGATGAGAATGCGACCCTGCTGGTCTATGCCGGCAGCGAGGGCCAGGCGTTCGGCACCGCAGATAAGAAGATGGCCCTCTACCGGGCCGAGCATTACCGCGCGGTTCCAATGCTGGATGCAGACGGCAATCCCATCCTTAAGACAGTCGGAGGCCGGGATGTCCCGCTCTTCAAGATGGAGAAGGTGGTCATCTCCTTCATCGGTAAGGCCACTGCCCGCAAGGACGGCACCATGCGGTTGGTTACGGATGCTGCGACCTATTTGACCGGCGATGAGGGCAAGCTTGAAAAACTCCTCCATGAGCTGGGTGATCCTGTTCCCAACTTGGAGACAAGGCTGCGCTCCATCTTCTTAAGCGATGAGCTGGTGCAGAAGAGCTTCACCCAGCAGGTGAGCTTGGGTGTTGAGGGCCGCGTGGACCGCGCCCAGATCGCTCAGCATGGGGAGAATATGCCGATCGAGGTTGAGATTGTCCGGGATGCTCAGGGCCAGGAGATGACCGATCTTCCGGTCGTGACCGCCGTCACCCTTCACCGCGGCAACGACGTTCAAGCCGCCACCTTCGCAGAGAAAGGGGCGCAGGAGGAATTCTTTGTCTACCGTGTGGGAGACAGCGCCCGGGCCCTGGCAGCGGCCGAGCATGAGATTGCCCTGCACCAGGAGGACCAGCACATTGCTATGAGACCCCTCAAGCGCGGCGGCGCCGAGGTCTTGACCCCGGAAGGCGTTTTGGTCTACGAGACTGAGAAAAGCCGGGTCAGCGCCATCGGCGAGGTGGTCAGGGAGCGGGGCCGGCTGCGGCTTCCGCAGGATGCGCCCCAATACCGCACCGACAAGAAGGAGAATATGCTTCAGCAGGCCGTCCGGACGCTCGGAATGATTCCGGTGGAGTCCGAGGCCAGGACTGCCGCCGCACTGACAGACTTCACCGGCAAGATGGCCATCCTGGGCGAAGTGATCAGCGCCACGATGACGAAGGAGTTGGCTTCCGCAATCGGAATTCCCCTGCCGATCCAGCCAGACAGGTCCGCGCAGGTCCACGCCACCTTCACGGTTCCGGCTGTCGGCGAGGTGGACCGCCAGATGACGCTGGCTCAGGCGCCGCACACCAAGGTGCTGCCGCATACAGATCCTCCCACCCGCAGGGTGTACGGTTTTGAGGAGGACAAGCGGGGCATCATGGTGGAGGAGATGTATGTGGTCTTTGAGAAGACAGACGGCACCCTGGAGGCGCGCAGGGCGCTGGTCGTCCAGGAGGGGACAGTTGCGGTGCAGGCCGGAAGAGTGGGCTTAAGGGATCCGAACTTCTACCTGGGCGGATTCAACGAGGAGGGCAAACTCATCGCGGTCCGGAGCCTCGGAGAGCCGGGCCAATTGGCTGTTCCGGACGGGCGTTCGATCAACGGCTTGATTGTCCCCGCGGAGATCGTCTGGGGCAGGCGCCGGCCCCTGGATCCCTTCCGCGGCAAGGCGACGGCCGGCGTTGACGTGGATGAGCGCACCTTGGAGATCACCGGCGGCCGGCTCGAGGATGTCGCTATGTTGGTCACCGTCGGCGAGGGTCAGATTGAAGCCCGGATGACGACGGTGGATTCCGACGGCAATCCGGTCAAGTCGGTTCTGGGCTTTGTCTTCCCGCCGGGCGGCCGGAAGATGTACGCCGCCTATGAAAAGGGCAAGGCGATCCGGACCTTCCGGATGCGGATCATGGACAAGGGCGGGCGGGTGGCCGAGCAGTCGGTCTGGGTGGCCCAGGCGGGGACCGTCAAGGGGGTCTATGGCCGGGACGGGAACCTCGCCAACATGAGGATTGATCGCGACGAGGACCATTACCACGGCTTGAACGAGACCGACTTCAAACCGGACCGGGATCTGGGTAAAGATCCGGAATTCGGCCAGATCTTAAATGAAAGAAAAGGATTGGATCCTCTGCTTGTCCCGCAGGAGACCTTTGAGCCTGACCGGGTGGTGGAGGCCAAGTTTGCCGAGAAGATGCCCAGAGGGGCTTACATTGGCCGGGATGGGGAGGTTGTGACCGGAGGCGAAGAGGTGGTTGTCCAGGTGGTTGAAGCCGGCAAGGGCAAGGTCTCCTCCACCCTGACATTGGATTCGACCGGCAAAAAGGCCATGGTGTCGCTGACACCGGAGGGAGATCTCTTCGCGGCCGCCATGGGTGACCCCACGGTGATCACCCTCAGGGGAGTTGAAGCGGATGCCTCAGGCAATCTCGCCCCGGTCACCTACCTCTTTGAGGGCACGGTGGCAAAGTCTCCCTGGGATGGCATCTATCTGGCAGTTGAGGTCTCGCCGGATGCGGAGCTCTTCCAAAGGGATTCCTCCGGCGCCTTCAGTTCGGTGGGGCGGGTTTCCGGCAAGGCCGCCTTCATCTCAGAGGAGCAGGCGCCGCTCATTCTCAACCAGGGCGATCTGGAGAGGATTAAGGCCGGAGATGAGTTTGTTCTCAGGACCACTCCGAAAAAGGGCGATGTCATGAGTGGACAAGGCACGCTAGGCGAGTTAAACATCATCTTCTCTGAGCCGCTGGGCACAGCCCAGCCGAAGGGCGCCGCCAAAGAGAGAAGGATTTACTACCGGGATGTCTTCGGTATTCTGCCGGATCAAGGAGGCAAGGTAACGGTCTCCGGGTGGCCGGCCCGCCCGGCCCGGCTCACCCCCAAGGGGTTGGCCTTAAGTCCTGCCCTGCCTAACCCGGACAAGGCAGACGCCCCGCAGGCCTTCTATCCGCTGGATGCTCTCACCCCTACGGTGCTCACCAGCTCCGTCTTCCGAGGAGCCGGCAGCGAACTGGATCCAATCAACCGAGCGGTTCGCTATCTGCCTACGCTTCAACTGCAGAAGGGGGAGAAGAGCAGCTACCTGCTCATCTTCCCGGAGGCGAAGAATGCGCAGGGCGGCTCATCCATCCAGGGGCATATTCCGCGCGATGGCACCCGCCCGAGGCGGCAACCCGAAGCTGCGGCTCCGGCTCCGGCGCCCAGCGATGGCGCCGCAGTGGTGCCTCTGCCGGCAGATCAGCCCTCGGCCGTGACCCCGCCTGCCGCTGGACCTGTGATGCTGGGCGGACCCGGCCCCGTCGGCAGGGCGATTACGTTGACTACCGCAGCCCTTGGTCGCACTCCAGATGAAGCGACCCCGTCGGGCGATCTGCTGATGATGCCCTCGGAGGTTCGGAGCCAATTCCAGAGCACCCGGATTCTGGCGTCGCCCCACGGCGAGATCGCTGTCATGGAGGGTGAGCTTCATTACGGCAAGGGAGAAGTGGTCACGGTTCGCCTGGTTAGGCCGGAGGCAATGAGACAGCTCGATGGTCCATCCCGACTTGTTCCGCTGCAGGCGGCCGTCAAGATCAGCGTGAACCCGGCCTCAGGGAAGGAGACGGTCCTTTCGACCGCCGGCTTGAGCCGGCTGCAGGTGGAGCAGATGCTCTTTGGGAAGCTGACGCTGGGTCAGATGCAGCCTGCCGGGGAGGGCCAAGACAGCCGAACCGGTCAGGCCACCGGCCTCGTGATTCTTGAAGAGGTGGGAGGCAATCGAAAGTTCCTCTATTACGCTGAAGGGGAGAAAACCGTGAAGGTGAAGTTGAGCACCCTTGAGCTGCGGCACCTGGAGGTTCAGGCCAGAAAGTTCCGGTCGCTTCGAGAAGCCTTGATAGAGCAGAAGGTCCACCTTCAGGATGTTTTGGCCGACTTTCAGGGGGAGGCCAAGAATCTCTCCAAGGCATTGAGGTTGACCCCTGAGGAATCTTCGCAGCTGATGCCCGGCGGGGAGGAGGTCAGGAAGGCAGATGAGGCCGTCTCCTCGGCCGATGCCCTCCTGGTCAAGGCTGAGGCCTTCCAGAAGAAGGCAGAGAAGCTGACCAAAACCCTCCGGGCCGATCCCGGAAAGTTCCATGAGCTGGAACCGGAGCTGAATCTACTGGAGAGCCAGCTTCCGGAGCTGCTGGCTACGCTGGAGCAGGAGATGAAGGTTCTGGGTAAGGCGTACCAGGCGTTCGAGGCGGAGATCACAGTGCTCACCCGCGAGCTGAAGAGCTTCCGCGCTCAGTTCAACCGGGCCGGTCCGCAAGCGCAGGCCTTCTTCAAGGTCCGCCTCGCCCTCTACCGCTTCGAGCAGGAACTCAACCTCAAGCTTTGGAGCAAGCTCACCCCTGAACAGCGTATTGTTCTCCAGAAGGCGCTGACTATCCTGGCCAACTGGTATAAGGCAGGCCAGAAGTTCCCCCTCTCTGACGCCGATCTGGCAGTCCTCTCAGGCATTGACTTAAGCCAGTTCACCCCTGAGCTACAGGCCCTCTTTAACGCCCTGGCAGCCTACACCGCAGAGAAGTCCAACCTCCCCTCCCCGGGTGCCGATGCCTCACCTGAACAGCTGACCGAAGCGGCGGGCAAGTGGCAGGCCTTCCTTGGCGGCGAAGCCTCCCTCGGCCTTGCCGGCATGGTCGGTGCCGTCTCAGCGGATGAGCTGGGCAAGGCGGTCGACGCCCTCAAACCGCTCCTCAACGAAAAGAAGACCCTGGTCACCACCGGAGAATCCTTTGACCTCTTAGCCCGCTCCGAGCGCGTCCTTGAGCAACTCGAGGGAGCCAGCGAAGAGCAGATCGCCCTGATTACTGTTCAGCTTATGGTCGACAGCAGAGAGCAGGGACATTACCTCACACTCTTCAGCAAGCTCACCCCTGAACGGCAGGATCTCCTCACAGAGAAAATACTGCCCATCCTGGCCAACTGGTATAAAGCAGGCCAGAAGCTCCCCCTCTCTGGCGCCGATCTAGCAGCCCTCTCAGGCATTGATTTAAGCCAGTCCACCCCTGAACTGCAGGCCCTCATCTATGCCATGGCCGCCTACACCGCAGAGAAGTCCAACCTCCCCTCCCCGGGTGCCGATGCCTCACCTGAACAGCTGACCGAAGCGGCGGGCAAGTGGCAGGCCTTCCTTGGCGGCGAAGCCTCCCTCGGCCTTGCCGGCATGGTCGGTGCCGTCTCAGCGGATGAGCTGGGCAAGGCGGTCGACGCCCTCAAACCGCTCCTCAACGAAAAGAAGACCCTGGTCACCACCGGAGAATCCTTTGACCTCTTAGCCCGCTCCGAGCGCGTCCTTGAGCAACTCGAGGGAGCCAGCCCTGACCAGATCCGGGTGATCAGCGCCCAGCTTATTGTTGAGCGCTTGGAACAGTCACTCCTCTGGAGCAAGCTCACCCCTGATGAGCGCGGTGTCCTGATGGAGGCCCTCGTGATTCTCCAGAAGTGGAACACACTTAGCCAGCTCTTAGACCCGGGCGCCAAGCAGGCGGCCAGATCACTTGAGGCAAAGCTCCAGGCGCTGCTGGACAACCCCAACCTCTCTGTGAAGATGAAGCGCTTGGTCACGGCTTTGGCTGCTTACGTAGAGGCCAAGGGCAAGCTGCCCACTTTGCCCAAAGGCCAGGAGATCTCGCAGGACCAGATGCGCGAGGTTGCCGTGGCCTGGGAGCAGTTTGTTGAGAGTGAAGCCGCCAGCGAGCTGGCCGGCGCCGCGGAGGGCTATGCCCAAGAGGAGCTGTCCGAGGATATTGCGCTCTTGCGGGATACCCTGGCTGAGAGCGGGCTGCTCCAGCGCCTGGAGGGGGTCCACGCGGAGTTGACGGCCCTTCAGAAGGAAGATCCGGCGGCCTTTGCGCAGGTCCGGCAGGATATGAAGATCAGCCGGCTTACGGCAGAGGTGAGCGGGCTTCTGGAGAAACGCAACGAGACAAGCCTGGGTCAGTTGGAGGACCTTCAGCGGCTGATCAATGCGGCCGATACACTGCGCCAGTCTATCATGGAGATCCCCGACATGGAGGGGAGAGCCCCGAAGAAGCTGGAGTTAGATGCCCTGAGCCGGCCGGAGATGGCTAAGCCGAGGGCCCTTCACCAGAGGCGCAAGGCCCTGGCCGCAAAGACCCAGAGACTCCTGGCCGACGCCAAGGCAGGCCGGCCGGTTGACCGCAACGAGCTGATTACAGCGCTTGAGGCCCTTAAGGAGACTATTCAGGCTGAGATTGATCTCTTGAGCGAGCAGGTTCCCGGACGGCCGCAGACCATCTGGGATGAACTGGTCCAAGCGCAGATCAATGAGTTTAGGCCCCAGATCATCAAGATCGGCGCCGGCTTTGCGCGGCTCAAGATGGAGGTCATGCAAACCTATGATCACCCCGGCACGGTCGATGTCACCAATCCAGCCACCGGCGGCTCCTTTAAGGAGGAGGTGAACGAACGCTTCCAGACGCTCTGCGAACAGCATGACACCTGGAGGGCTGACTTCGCCAAGAGCGAGCTGGCGGCCTTCATGGAGTCAGAACGCCACCTGCTGCTGAGCTACGGGAGTGTGTTGGCGGCGGCAGCGATCATCCGCCTGCCGCTTTCCGAGGCGATCATGGCCCTGGGCCAGGAGATCCAGGCGCTGCAGAGGAACCATCCCCTCCTGGAGCTGGTCGGTGTCCTGGCGGATCTGCGCAATGCCTCCAAGGACAAACAGCTCCCGCTCACCCAGGATCTGATCACCC
>CAZQXN010000002.1:46247-70238 GCA_964597545.1 uncultured Planctomycetia bacterium
CCGCTCACCCAGGATCTGATCACCCTCAAAGAGGATATTTCCAGGTTGCAGCAGGCAAGCCCGGCCCTTGCCATCTTTACCGGAATCGGCGCCCTGCGCAATGCCTCCAAGGACAAACAGCTCCCGCTCACCCAGGATCTGATCACCCTCAAAGAGGATATTTCCAGGTTGCAGCAGGTAAACCCGATCCTTTTGGCGGTGGCCGACCTCCTTCGGCAGCCCCAGGAGACACGGGAGGGGGCCGCCGGCTTGGCCAAGACCTACTTTGATCTTCAAGAGCGGATCGGAAAACTCCAGGTCACCCACGACAAGCTTCAAGCTCGGTCGGAGCAGTTGGAGCGGGCGGCGGTGGCGATCGGCCACGGCATCCTGGCCCAACTGGATGCCTGGGCCGCCACCTCCCCGGCTGAGAGCACCCTGCGCCTCTTCGGCGTCCTGGTCATCATAGACGGCGAGCGCCGACCGGTCTTTGCCTCAGCGCCGGGCAAGCCGATCCAGATGTGGGATGGCCAGCAGTTGGAACAGCTGGCCGGCAAGCTTGCGGTTGAGCGGGATGCGATTATCACGGCCCTCAAAGCGTGGATGGCCGCCGCAGGCGAGAAAGGGGCGCCGCGCATCGACCCCGACGTCAAAGAGCTCAGCCACGATCCGGTGGAACTGGCCGGGCTGGCCGAACAGCACGGGATTCCGGCGGCCACCTTGGCGTCGGCCTTTGCCCAGGAGCCGGATGAGGTCAAATCGGTCCTGGTCTGGCTGGCCCGCGAATCTGCCTCTGGCCAGGAGATGCCGAAGCCGCTGCAGGATCGGGTGAATGCCCTGCTGGATCGCCACCGGATGACCGGCCTGGTCTGGCGGCTTGACCTGGCTCCGAAAGATCTGCTGACTGCCACCACCGCCGGGTTGGGTGCCATGGTTCAGCTCTCGATTCAGCTGGACCGCCGGGAAGGGACGCTCTATGCCGTCAGGACACTTCAGGCGGCGAAAGAGTCCTTCTCGCAGGCGACCGCCGCGGTGGGGGTCGAGATGGCTGGTATGACTGAGGCTCAAAAGAACATGCACTTCCGCTCCGGAGGCAGGCATGCTCCGTCCGGTTTAAGGTTGGCGAAAGATAAGTCGCTGAAGGCTCAGAACCATCTGGATGAGCTTGAGGCCAAGTGGCACTCTCATCTCGAATCGGTTGAACGGATGCCCTTCAAACAGGCAAGCCGCCAGCTCGATCAGGCGTTGATCACCCTTCAAGAGGGGAAGGAAAATGCCCCCTCGCGCGTAAGCCAACTGGCCTCTGCGGCCAAGTACGGAATGACCTTGGCCCAACTGGAATCCCGCCACGATCATGTGGCGACTCAGCTGGGCGGTCTGGTTATCGCCACCCGGGCTCTCGAAGGGTGGTCGCCGCGGTCGGGCCTCGGCCGGACCATTCGCGGAACCCCAGAAGCATTCCGGAAAGCGCACCGCGCCTACAACAAGGTGCTTTACGACATGAAGCGGCCCGGTTTGTCATCGAGCGAGTTCCGCGCCTCGATGCTGCGCCAGGGGGATCGCGACAAGCTGGTTGCCACCCGAAACGCTCTCTCCAAGCGCAGAAGCACGCTGGACGCCGATATCAACGCCCTGCGCCGGCTCACAGCCAATTACCAGAAGCTGGCCGACATAGATCCGGGATCCATCGACACCGATGAGGAGAAGCGTCTTCTTAGAACGGTGGTGGTCGAGATCCAGCGGGACGAAAAGGCGCATATCGCCTGCACAGTCATCGGGCAGGTGGCAGAGGCCGGTTTCCAGGGCGATCTGAGCAATCTGGTGAACGGCCCGCCGCAGATGGAGGCGCTGGAGGCGGTGGTCAGCGATCTCAGCAGGCGCTACACAGTCCTCGCCCTTAGCGCGGTAGGAGACAACCTTGATGGACCCGAGGACAGCCTTACTTTCCTCGAAGCCAAGCGGTATGTCAAGGGGCTTGTCCGGAAGGTTGAAGGGGGCCATCTCCTCACGCAGGCAGAGCTGGATACCGCGGTGGCCGATGTCAAACAGATTCTCGCCGACATGCCGCGTGATCTGGAAGTGGTTGTCAACATGCTGGAGAACAGCATAGAGGCGGATGAGGCCCTCAGGCCTGAGGGGGCTGAGTGGGAGCGCCTGGAGACCAGGTTTGAGGTGGCTCTGAGCCGGCTCTCTGCCTTTGATGCGAATCGCACCGATCAAAATCTGGAGGCCCTCTGGGAGATCGCCGGCGAGGCAGGACGGGACTTCCTGGAGGTCCAGGTGGTCAGGTTGGAGCACCAGATCGAAAAGCTGGAGGAGAAGGTTCAGGCCGATGACGCTGCACGCCTTGCCGACTGGACAAAGCAGGAGAAGGCCGCAGGCAAGACCGAGCGGAATATAGCGCTTGATTTGGAAGAGGACCACAGGCGCATCAACGCCAAATGGCTCCACAGCCAGGCCTATTCCAACGCGGACAACGTCAGGGCAGTGGCTGACTTCCGCCAGATTCACGGGGAGCTTGAGGGTCGGCTCGAGGCCTGGAACGCGGCGCTGGAAGGCGGCCGGCAGGACAAGGTGTTGACCGACAGTGCCACGATGCTCCTGGCCCAAGGGCTCTCTGACGCAGTCGGCAAGTTTGGCTTTACCGCGCAGACCCGGTATGCCCACCTGGCCGGCCGGGCAGCCTTTATGGAGCAGTTGAATGAGGGGGCTGAGCATTGGAGCATCTGGATCCCCCTTCTGGGTAAGCCCTACCATACCGGCCTGCGCCGGAATATCTCCGATGAGTTGGGCTCAGAGCGCGAGGTGACCCACGTCACCGGCCAGGGAGATGCCTTCTTCGGCCGGATGCAGCGGATGTACAGCTCAGGGCCCATCGGCATGCGATTGGCCACCGAGGAGCTGGGAGAGGTGATGTCATGGAGCAGCTTCCATAATGATCCGGTCTACAATCCAAAGGAATTCCAGACCTTCCTGGAGAGTACCACCTGGACCCTGATGTTGAATGAGATGATAATTGGTTTCGGGATGGACATGGTCGGCTTCCAGGGGGTTATCAGCGTTGCAAGAAACGGTTGGGCATTGGGCAAATTGGCAGTGACCAATCTTCCGAGATTGCGCAAGCTCGGTTTCGTTCAGCAGATGACCCAGTGGTCAAGGCGGGCAGTTGGGTTGCGCACCGCAGCTCCTGCCACCAGGGCGGGTCGAGTGAGCGGCAGCATCGGAGAGGATGTGGCCGGGCAGGCGACACGCGGAGCTGGCAAGATGGGAGTTCCAGGTGAGGCAACTTCTCCTGTGCCTAAGTCGGCGCCGAAACCACCTCCAACTATTTCAGAGCCGCCTCCAGCTGTTCCAGCCAGCACGCCGGCTGCTGCAGGGGGTGGAGTCGAAGCGGGCCAGGCAGTTGCTCGAGGAGCTGCCCCATCTCTGGCTGAAGCGAGCGGAGCTTCGGTCGCCGAAGGCAGTGTGAGTGTTGGGGGTCGTACCCTTGCTTCTGTCCCCACCAGCGTTCCCGCAACAAGCAGCGCTAGCACTAGCGGGGCAGCGGCCGCGACGACCTTGAAGGGTGCTGCGCCAACCGCTGACGTAGTAACCGGCGCAACAACGGTCGGAAGCACTGCTCCAGAAGGCGGGGCCGCCCTTGCTCGGACCACCCAAGCAGTGCAGCAGGCCAACACTCAGTTAAGGGCAGCCGGCACCACCCTCCAGAAAGCTGCCGGAACCGCTGCCGTACCTCCTCCTGCCGCAGCTACTTCTCTGGAAGCTTCAGGCACTGCAGTTGAGGGTGCAAAAGGAGTTCAGGCTGCCATTCAAGAGACCAAGGCCTTGGTTGGCTGGGTTGAGGCGAACGCGGCAAGGGTTCCGGGGATGCAGGGAGCGGCTGCTCGCGGAGCGCTTGCGGACTTGCAGGGTCAGGTTGGGGCAGCGGTCCGGGCAGCCGAGAGCGGCAATTGGGCGCAGCTTGGCAAGGTTGCCTCGAAGTTGGAGCAGGCCGCCGCCAGGCTGGAAGCCACAGTCTCCCGGGTGGCTATCACTTCGCTTGAGAGCGGGGCCGCCGCCGGCTCTGAAACTGCGGATGCGATCGGGACCGCCACACGCGCAGAAAAAGGTACGGCCGCTTTAGTTGAAGGAGGAGGCTCAACCGTTGAATCCGGAGCTACCACGGCAACCGCGACCCTTGCTCCTCCTGCTGAGAGTGCAGCTGCCAAGGTTGGAGTCAAGGTGCCGTCCGGAGCCAAGACGCCGACAGCAGCCAAGCCACCACCAGCACCCACGACACCAACAACATCTGCTCAAGCAGCGGCAGCCGATACAGCAGCAGGCGCCGGAGCCAAGCCGCCGACAGCCGCCCCGGGCAAGCTTGCTGTTCCTGAGTCGGTCCGGCTTGAAGCAGCGGCGGAGGCAACTACCAAAGCGGCGGCACAGACCAATGCTCAACTCCGGACAGTCGGCAGCACCCTCCAGAAAGCAGCAGGAAGGGGTGGGGCCGGGATGCCTGAGGCGGCCGCAGGAGCAAGGGGGCTGGAGAGTGTTCTTGCAGAGACCGAAGCGCTGGCCGGTTGGATTGAGGCGAGCGCGGCAAGACTGCCCGGTGTCACCCGGGCCGCCGCGGGCCTTCAGGGTGAGGTGCAGGCGGCTGTTCGGGCAGCCCGGGGCGGAGATTTGGCCCAACTCCACAATGTGGCTGCGCGGCTGGAGCATATCGCCGCCCGGCTGGAGGGCGCAGCGTCCCGGATTGCTTCTGCGCAGCTTCGGGCCGGGGCTGCCGCCACTAAGACTTCAGGAACTGCCGAAACAGCCGCCCTGAGGGGCGCAGGAACGGTTGATGATGCGGCCGCCAGGATCGATATGGCCCTGACCAGGATCGCCAACGCAGGGGAGCGGCTTGAGAGCCTGGCCAAGCCGATCGGAATCGGCAAAAGGATCGTCATCGGCGCCACAGATCTTTTCTCCTATGTCAATGAGGCCGGAGCATTGGTTTCCCGTCCGGCCCTGGGGGCGCATGGTTTCTACGTTAACCTGGCCAGGATGCAGATCCACAGCGCGATCGGCTTTGGCGCGATGAACCTGGTCCTCTATCCGGCCCGCCAGGCCATCACCTTCATATGGACAGGAAAATGGAACTTTAATGGCAGGGAGTATCTCCTCTCCACCCTGCAGATGGCCCGCCACGGTGTCGTGATCGGACCGCTTCTAAGCGTCTTCAGCGCCCCCACCATTGTTTTTGGTTATGGCACTCGCTACTTTAGCTGGCTTGGGGCCAGGGCCGAGCGGATTGCCCACTTTGGCGGGGTGATCGGGGCTATAAGCGGCAGGAACTTTGCGGTGATCTCCGCCACCAGCCGGCAGGCCTTGCTGGCCGGAAAGGGAATCGGCAACCTCTTTGCGGCCAGCGGGGCCTATCTGGTGCATGTGGCCGACATCGCTGTCACCATGGCGATCTTCATGCCGCTTTGGAGCCTTGCCATCGGATACACCGCGGGGCTCCTCTCCGGCGCGTGGGACTGGGCCTGGGGCGACAGGGAGTCTTCAGAGATCTTCTCGGGTGCCGCGGATCTTGCGCGGGATGCTGCCTCAGAGGAGCCGCGGACCGAAGCGGGAGCTGCGATCTCCCAGATCGCCTTCTTCCTGGTGCCGATGGTGGCCAGCCAGAGCCGGCTGAGGGGATCGGTTGGGATGCGGCGCTCCACAACAGCTTCAGGGGTGGCCAGATCGGTCGGCGGTTCCAAGAGCGAGCTTCAGTATGACCGCCTGGCTAAAACCGAGAGCATCGATGCCCGGGTTGAGCGCATGAATGCAGAGGTGAAGGGGATCAACGAGCGGGCCGGCTACGAGTTGATTCCGGAAAAGGGGCGGGCAGAGATGGAGACGGCCCTGCGCTCTGAGAACAGGGAGCTCTACGAAGAGAGCTTGGGAGAGGCCCAGGGAGAGGCGGTTGCGCAGTTGGCCATCGACATTGCCCAGCCGGTTCTGGGGCTTTCCAGGGGAGAGACCGCCAGGGAGCGGCAGGGGTTTGTGCGCACTTCCACAAGTACCATCGAAGCCCTCGCAGAGGCAGTGGAGGGAACGCCCCAGGGGAGCAGGGCGCGCCGGTCAGTCAAGCCCCAGATGGAGCTGCTTCAGCAGGCTGCCGGGGCTGAGGCGGTGGAGCTGGTGAGCGATCCTTCCCGGAGCACGGTGACCGAGGCCGGGGAACTCACCCGAACGGTTGGGCGCTCTCTGCGGACGGTGGAACGCTCCACCGAGACCACTTCCCGGGAGAGCGCTGAAGTGACCGCCGATGTTGAAGAAGCACTTGCCTCCAGAGTCCGGGATTCGGCCAGGGAGTCGGATGCAACGCGCATGAGCAGGGAAGTGCTTCCTGCGGCCGATGCCCTGACAGAGTCTGTGGAGCAGACCCAGACGGTTCTGGAGAAGGCAGCGCCGGAGCGCTCAGAGCGTGTCGGTGAGGCCCTGGGTGAAGCCCTTGAATCGGTGTCGAGCCGCTTGACCGAACTCTCGGAGAGCGCCGCGACCCCGAGCGCCGAACGGGCAGCGGCGACCGCCCGGCTACAATTTGCCGAGACCGCGCTCCGCGCCGCGGCGGTTCTCAACCGCTCGGGCGGACAAGAGGAGGCGGTGGCAGAGATGACCCAGGCGGTAAGCCGCGCCATTCGACCGGAGGCGTTGGCGCCGCTTTTGACCGACCCCCAGAGCGCCGGTGAAGCGGTCGGTTTGATCTTCAGGCTTTCTTCGGGCATCCGGCAGCTTCGGAGCGCGCTGGACGCGCCGGGTATGAAGGGACTCAAGGGACGCGTGGAGGCGTTGGCGACCCAGCTCGCGGCCACCCTTGAAACGCTGGCTAGAGATCATATCGGTCCCCAGGCTATCCGCTGGATGGAGGCCGATCCTGCAAGCCAGACCGAGGCGGCGGGGCTCCTGAATCAGATAGCCCGGGCCCTGGTGAATCTCAAGGGGGCAGCCAACCCCGAGGTTTTGGAGCGGGCGGCACTCGAGCTGGTTGTGACGGTTGGGTTGCTCAACGGCGAGGCAGCTCGCAGGATGCCTGAGCTCTGGGCAGAGGGAGTGGAGCGCGGCATTGAGGTTGGCGCCGGCCTGCAGCACGCTGCAGAGCTGCTGGTCAATCTCGTGCATCATGGGCTGGTGCGGGCCGATCGAACCGAGGTGCAGCAAGCCGGCCAAGCGATTTTGAGCACAGGAAGCGCCTGGTTGACCGAGGCGCAGGCGCTTCAGGCATCAGGGCGGCTTTCCAGGGCAGAGATGTCCTCCCTGGCCCAAGGGGCTGGCCGGGTCATCCTGGCGGTTCAGACCCTGGTTGATCACGGCGTCCTGACCGCCCAGCAGGCAGGGCAATTCCAGGCGAGGGCGCGGGTGTTGGTGGTTCAGGCGCTGGGAGGGATGATCGGGCGTGAGGTCTCCGCCGATGAGGTGGATAGTGCCGAGGCGACCTTGAGCACCTTAGGATCACTCCTTGAGAGCGATCAATTTGAGGCCCAGGATAGCCAAGGGGCTGAAACAGCGGTGGTGGTAACCTCAGCCCTGGTTGCGCTCATGGATTCCACCGCGGCGCTGGCCTCTGTCTCTGCCAACACCAGGACAGGCCTTGCCGAGGGATTGGCGCGGCAGACGGCGGCTGCCACAGCCGCGGTCGGTGCCGGCAGAGCGCGTTCGTCCGCCTACCAAGCAGCAGGCCAGGCCTTTGACCTGTTGTTCGAACAGCGCGGCACCGCAGACCCTGTTACGCCGGGGGCGCGCCATGATTTGGTCACTCGAGCGGTCAACCGCGCAGAGGCGCGGGCTCAAGAGGCGCAGAATTCCAGATTGCCGGAGGCCGAGCAGCAGACCGCAGCAGACCGCGCAGTTTCGGAGTTCGCGGTAGCAACCTTGATGGCCGACGAAACACAGGCCGTTGGTGTGGCGCGTCAGGCGAGACGGCTCTTCCTGGAGGAGGGGAATTGGGGCCGTTTGAGCGGCGGCGGCCGCGGCCGGATGCTGGCCTTGATTCATCAAACCGGCCAATTTGTCCGCGAGGAGGCAGATGGGGCCCGCTCCAGGCCAGCCCTTGAGGCGGTCAAGCAGGCCTTGCAGGAGTTGCGGGCTGAGCTGCAGGGCAAGCGCGATACCCAGACCGCCAAAGAGCTTCTGCCGGTGGTCAACGAGCTGATCCCGGCGATTGAACGAATTGAGCGGGGCGACGACGTAGCCGAGGCGCTGGCGGTGGCCGAGGCATCTGCCGCGATGGACCAGGCCTTTGAGGAGGAATTTGCCGATCTCATCCAAGAGATTAACCAACTGCACGAAGCTGGCAAGCTTGAAGAAGCAGGGGAAAGAGCCGCTAGGGTTGTGATGGCCCGGATGCTGGCAACCAACAGGAAGAACAATCCAATAGGGAGAAGGTTTGAGATTCGGAGGTATCGCATAGAAGGTGGAGAGCGTGTCCCGGCCAACCAAACGGCCAGGCAATTTGAAACGCTCAGGACCCTCTTTGGCCAGAAAAACACCGCTGCCATCTTAAGGACCGGCGGCGGGAAAACCTTGATCTTCCTGATGCTCTTTGCGGCCGAGGCGAACTTCGGGCGGCCCGGAAGGTCAAAGGTCCAGGGGATGCTGTTGGTGGAGAATCCGGACGCGATAGCGAAGATGCTGGGCGAGGCCAAAGAGTCCGGGCTCTACCGGATGGGCAAGGGCGAGTTCCGGCTCGACATTGCCAACGGCGATGAGCTTCTGGAGGCCGGGCAGGAGCGGGATGCGGCGGGATTGGAGAACCCTTATCAGGAATTGGTAACCGCCCTGGAGAATCCCAGGACCCTGGTGGTCTTCAGCTACAACCAGCGCAACTTCGCCACCATTCACGGCCGGTTCAATGAGCCGCTGAGGGCGGCACTCAGATCCACCAACTTCCTCATGATTGATGAGGTGGACAAGTTCATCTTGGACCCGACCAGCTATATCTTAGGCGGCGCCCGGGACGGTGAGTTTGCCAGCTCCACCCACATCGAGGGAGTCATCCGGCCCCTCTACCAGGCCATCGAGAGCTTGAAGCAGGAACTCACGATTTATGATAGTGCCCAGCGAGAAACGTGGCTTGGGCTTCGGACAAGCCAGACCGAGGCAGCCGGTTACTATCCGCGCGATGGCGGCTCCACCGAGCGGAATCAGATATTCCTCAACCCCAAGGCGATCCGGCTCATCCGCAACCGGATGGGCACGATTCTGGAGGAGGCAGGGGCCGGCGCCGAAGGCCAGAAGCGGGCCGCAGAGGTCTCCCTCTATGAGATCCGGGGTGTACTCAAGGCGACCCAGGACCGCTATGGCTCTGATTACATGGCTGATCCGGAGCGCGGTGTTTATCCCATGCAGGAGGGGGCGCCGCAGCCGGACCGAGTCTTTGAGGATCTGCCGTATGCGGCAGCTCTGACCATCCGGACGATCGAGGAAGGGGGATCTCAGTCAGCGGGGCTTTCCACCGGCCGGATTCGGATCAACCAGACGATCCAGCGGACGATCCTAAGGGAGATCTTTACCGGCAATCCTGAGATGCGGATCGTGGGCGGTTCAGCCACCTTCCAGACCGGAACCCGGCTGCTCAGGGCCTATCTGGGGTTGAACGCCGTGGAGATTGAGGCCTCCCGGTTTGATCCGAGCCGGTTCCATATTCTAAGTGGTAACGGCATCGCCGACTTTGACCAGGTGAATGGCATCGCGGATACCATTGCTCAAGAACAGGTCTTGGCGCTTCGGAACGGGACCCCTGAGCAGGCTCGCCACGGCCTCATTCTTGTCTTTGACGAGACCCGGGTCGGAGACCAGCTCTTCATGGAGAACTTTGTGAGGAATGTCCTCAACTCCTACGAGAAGGGTAACGGTGTCCTGGTCTATCTGCCTCCTGAATACGTGGAGGGTTTCAGGGGCGAGCTGACGCGGCAGATGGCAATCCGCCGCTCCGCTGCCACCACTCAAGAGTTCGCCCAGAGGTTTGAGTACCGGCCGGCCGATACCGAGCAGCTCCGGGGGATGGAGGGCGAGGAGACGGTTCGGGGTTACCTGGATGGAGAGGCGAGGAACTTTGTTGAGATCAACCATGAGTTGGGCGAGGAAGGGGTGACAGACCTGCCGGCCATTGCCCGGGCGCTTCGAACCCCTGCGCAGAACCGGATCATGTTCATCAATGATCGGGCGAGAGTTGGCGTCAGCTACAAGGCCACCCAGGGTGCTTCCGGAACGCTGGCCCGGGCCGATCTCCACGCGGTGGTGGACGGGCTCCACGGAGAGCTGATTGCGCAGTTGACCGGAAGAACAGAGGTCGGCAGCCGGACCGGCTCTTCCGCTAGGGTCTTGTACGTGACCGATCAGGTGGTTCAGCGCAATCTGGATAGACTCGAAGATCCGGAAGCAAAGGCCGCCTTCAGGCGCAACCTGAATAATCCCTTTGTGCCTGCTGAGGTGCGGGCGGATGAGCTCAAGCTCTACCTCAGGTTCCGAAGAGGAGAGACCCTTAACCCCGGCGAGCGGGTGGCCTTGAGCGCCCGGTTCCTGGCGGCAGCCGAGGAGAGTTCCTCCATCCGCCATACCCTGAACGAAGTTCTCTTCGGAGATCTCAAGGGGATGATCCAGGAGTCGATGGCCAATGTCCGCAGCCGAGACGGAGCTTGGAGGGGGATCTACGCGGTTCTGGAAAACGCCAACCTGGAGCTTCAGCGCGGCCAGGACCGGGTCGCGGGCCTGACCTACAGCAAGGAGGCGGTTTCCGGGGATGCGTGGCTGCGCTCCACTGTTCAGGCGTCGGCCAATGAGCGCGTCCGGGTATTAAGCGATACGGTCCGTCAGCTCGAGGATCTGAGCTCTCCTGAGGCGCGCAGGATTGCCAGCCATTTTGAGGAGCCGCTGGCCGAGTCCAGGCAGTTCCGGAGAGGGACCCAGTATGACTTGGTGGAGACGGTTGATTTAGCCCCAGGCGCGACTGCGACCGGCGGCCGGTCCCTCTCCTTTGTGACCGCCTCCAGCTTTGCTGAGTTGGTTTCGGTTGCCAAGGGGCTGGCCCAGGTGATGCTGCCCAGCCACGGAGAGGGGGATGTGACCCCTCGCATGGCGCAGGCGATAGCCAAGCGGGGTCGCACCCTGGGGCTGAGCGGCTCAGTCCGGACCGCTTCGGCGGCTGAGGCCACTGTTGTTGGAACCCTGGGGCACGGAGCCGTCCCCACGGCTCGGGCTCACGCCGCTGAACTTCTGTTGAGGCCGACATGCCGGGCGGTCAATGCGACTCAGACGGTTGCGGGTCGAGCTGTGGCGGTTCCGGCTGCCCAGGAGCAGCAGTTGATTACGGCCGCGGCCGAACAGGATCAAATAAGCTATGAGATTGCCCTGGACAACCTCGGTGAGGAGGTTGCCAGCTATCTGCCTGGCTGGGCCGACCTGGAGCAGCAGTTCTCCGGAGAACTTCCGGTGGAGGTGCAGTTGGGGTTGACCGAGTGGATAGCCCTCTCCCAGGACAACGACCTCCGCGGCCGGGTTGTCAATTTGCTGGATCGAGTGGACGGGGTTTCACTGCCCGAGACGGCCGATGCGCAGGCGCAGGCCTGGAATGTCGTTGCCTTGGCGGCTGAGAACGGCTTCCTTTCCTTGAGCAGTGAGAACACAGGGCTGGCTCAACTGTATCAGATGGCCGATGCCTGGGCAGCGTCCGACTCCAACGGCTACATTGATCTTGCGGATAGCCAGCCGACGCGGTTGTCATCAGGGAGCTTCTCCGCTGCCCTTGAGGCCGAGCGAGCAGGGGCTTCACTTCTGGCCAACATCGCTCAGGGCATAAGCGACCAAGACAAGCGCGAAGCCCTCACCAACATAGCTGAGGGAACTCGCTGGAGCGGACAGCTGCTTGAGGCAGAACAGCAGGCGGCCTCACTTGAGCTTTCCATGGAGCATGAGACCGACCCCGGGGTGTGGGAGTCAACCGAGAAGGAGATTGACTTCTGGCGGCAGGAGGCGGCTGATGCTCAGGCCATGCTGTCCGGCCCGGTGGGTGAAGGGGTCAACCTCGACTTCGGCAGACTGGCCGTTGCCGGAGCGTTGACCGAGGGGCAGGCGGTGGCGATCCTGAAGGTGGCTGCTCCGACCTTGAGCGATGAGGAGCTTGTTCGCAGCTACCGCGCCTATGGAGGGATGGTTTCTACGCAGGGGTTGGCGCTTGATATGCCGGCGGTCCGCAGTGAGCTGGGTTCGGTTTCCCTGTTGGCGGTGCGCCAGTGGGCCAAGGATCCGGCTGCCTGGGTTGATCTGGTGGCCAGAACCACCCAGGATGAGCAGGTCAAGGCAGCCGCCCAGGCGATCCACGCGGTCCTGACCGATCCGGAAGAGGAGAACCGGGTCCTCACCCAGGAAAAACTCCAGGAGATTGCCGATACGCATTTGAGCCACCTCTCGCCGACCGACCGAATGCGTGTCGCGGTTCGGATCTTGCGTCCGGATGGGCCGGAGCTGGCGACAGCGGCCGCACGGATGGATCAACCCTTTGATCCGACGCAGGCGCATTACGTCGGCGACAACTTTGCCGATCCCTTCGAGCCGGCCGATGATGTGGCGGCTCGCCTGCAGAACGCCTCGATCCTGGCGACAACCGAGGCTCGCTCCGGTTCCGGCGTGATCCAGGTGGATACCCTGCGCGACGTCGCTTGGGAGCAGGGGGTGAGCTTGACCACCTCGCAGCGGGAGGGCCAGCTGCTGACCAACCAGGGGGCGCTGTTGCTGCTGACCCTTGAGCCGACCCTCTCCGGAGCAGCCCATGATATGGAAGGGCAGTCGCCCAAGGCCAAGCTGACCACCCTCTACTGGAACCTCTTTGCCGCTTCCCAGGCCCTGCAGCGGACGGCTCCGACCCTGGCCGGCAGCGTGCCCCTTTCCGAGGTGGCGGAGGCGGTTGCCTCCACCACCAGTCAAGGGAAGGACCGGACAGCCCTCGTTGGGTTGGTGGCTCAGCATGCGCCGGCAGGGACAGACCTTCACCGGACGACTGACACGCTGCAGCAGTCCCTCTCCTTCTATCAGGCCTTGCCTGTGGCGCTGGCCGATTCAGCCAGGCAGGTTCAGCTCGACGACGCTCAGCGCCAGGAATTGGGAGGGCGGCTCCTCAAGCAGACAGCATCCCTTCAGATGGCGATGGTGGGGGATGATGTGGATCAGGGGGCCATCGACCAGGCGGTCGCCCTGGCTTCGCAGGGGATAGGCATTTCTGCCTCTTCCTTCCTCCAGATGCAGGGCTACACCCGGGAGGCCCGGTTGGTCGGGGTCGCTGAACGGCTGGTCCTGGGCCGCCTCGAGAGAGCGGAGGAGTTGGGCATGGCGGATTTGCAGCCAGACCGCTCTGCCCTGGAGGTTGTCTTGGGCGAGCGGCCGGATGATCTCCAACAGGCACTGACCAGACTGGTGAATGAGGACCAGGGGATGAACCAATTCATGGAGCCGCTGATTGCCCATGCGCTGATCTTCCCAGAGGCAGGGGAGACCCCGATCATCACGCTGGATCCCACGGATGAGAACGACCGCCAGGTCCTTGTGGCGGTTAGAGATGACCTCAGAGGGGCGCAGGTTCCCGCCGAGGAGCGCAGGGCGGTCACAGCGGCGCTGATTCACAACACCCAGAAACCGGACAACCTGCCCGACACCCTTCAGGGATCAACCGAGGCAGAGGCCCGGTGGCAGGAGCTCTTGATCCGGGCGCTGACCGTTCTCACGGGTCACCTTAACTTCTCTGGAGTCGGTTCGAGCGAGGTGGATCGCGTGCGGGAGAATCTCTCGGCAATGTTGGCCGATGGGCTTGTGCAGGCGGTCCATGACACGCCGGAAATTTACAACGCCGCGCTGGCTCGTGTTCGGGCGCAAGCCGATCACACCGCCGGGAATATCCTTGACGACTATGCCGGCGATGACGGGCAGATCCACTTTGTCTCCCTGAGAAACGGCATGGATCAACCCGGCCAATTCCTCCGGCATGACGCTGTAAACTGGATGAATCTCAGCACCGATGACCTAAGCACCGGAGCGCTCCTGCTGGATCCGAACCTGGCCTTCGGGGAGAGCCACCAGGATGTGGGCCGGTCGGTTGTGGAGCAGCGCGCAGGTGTTGAGGCGCTCAACAGAGGGGATTCGGCGGGCGCCTTCCGGCATTTTGCGCGATCCGCCTCCCTGGATCCGACAGGATTCACCGCTTGGGATGACGCTCATCGGGCAGCCCAAGGGGTCGATACCAGCTCTGTCATACTGTACCCCTACTTCCGAAGCGCCGTCTTCCTGATGCGCCGGGCCGTCCTGGACCGCAGGGAAGAGGCGGAAAAGACGCAGGACCGCCGCTTCCGCTGGGCCGATGATCAGGCGCTGCTGGACCGGCTCAACCTCCTGGCGGACTTTGCCGGCTTGACCGAGGGGCACGACGATCTGGCCCGATCTCCGAGAGCGCTGGATATCGGCGATCAGGTCATCCTGCAGACCGGCACCCCCTTGCCCTCACAGGAGCTGGGGCTTACGCCCATCGAGGATGCCAAGGCCTTTGACACCATACGCCGGATTGAAACCGCCCTGGAGACAACGCGGACCTACCGGACGGAGTTGGGCCGGATGATTGCCTGGAGCGCGCAGGGGCCGCAGGGCGAGGCCCGGGCAACGGACCGCCTGGACGAGCTTTCCAACTCCGCAGATTCGCAGGATCAGAGGCTCTTTGAGTTCCTGCAGGCCAACTACGCTTGGTATCAGTCCCACCGGGCCCTCTTTGAGGCGGAGGAGCCAGACCTCAGCGGTTTGGCGCTGGACTTTATGGATACGCCGGCCGGCAACCGGGTGCGCGGCATTCGCCTGATGGAGGAGCGGTTTGCCCCTGAGATGCGGCAGATCATGGAGCCGGCCCGACAAAGGGTGACGCAGGCGCAGAGGGGCGCCTTGGCCCGGGCGCAGCGGTGGGGGTTGGATGAGCGAACCCAAGAGCACTATGTCAACGCCGTTGTGCAGCAGACCATGGCTGAGGTTTCCGGGACGGAACTTTCTGAAGGCCACGTGGCGCTGTTGGGGGATCTCATTGAGGATGTGATGCCGTTGGCCGATGTCGAGCTGCGGACAGCCTTAAGCCAGGATCTGGAGCAGCTCCGGCAGGAGGGCAAGACGGTTGAGGGCAACCCCATCACCTACGCCGACCTTGTCACCGACAACCAGAAACTCGGCGGGCGTCTCCACGACGTCTTAAAGCCGCTCGGGATTCTTCTGCAGATCCAGCCTTCCGGCGAATTTGTGGCGGCTGAGGCGGCCCTCTGGGTGATTGAGCATGATAAAGAGGGCAAGCCGCTGGAGACCTTCCTCCTTAAGCGGGATTTGGGCACCTATCGGCGCTCCACCTCCGGCCGGGCCGAGGCCTGGCTCTACATGCCCGGTTCCGAGACCATGGTCTACAACACCCGATACATGATCCAGGATGCCGAATGGCTCAAGCGCCAGACCAGGGAGTTTCTGGATCGACTGCCCCAGTTGTTCAGGCAGTTGGGGCTGCCGATGCCGGAGGGAATGGTGGCATTTCTGGAGCGGACAATTAAGGCGGTCGGCGACGTCAGCCAGGCCGGCGAGCAGAATTTCTTGGATGCGCTGCATGCCCACCAGGCCAGGGTTCAGGTGGAGGAGCGGATTCACCACTTCCAGCAGCGGATGGAGGAGATACTGGCTCGGCGGGGAGATGAACGGCCCTTTGTCCGGATTCACCGCAGCGCTGATCGGCCGGATGGGGCCCACCTGGCCAGACTGCTGGGTCAGCTCTTTGCGGGGGAGACGAGCGAAGCGGCCCAGGAGCAGGGGATTGCCAAGGCGCTGGAGGCGTCGGGCAACTTCATCCCAGAGCTCGAGGCGATCTTCGCCCGGTGGAAAGAGGAGGATGCCGACAACATCGCCTCCAGCGACCTGTTGGGTCACCTGAGAGTGGTGGCTGAGTCGGTTGCGGCCGAGCCCCACATCTACGGCACCGCCTTTGCGATCGCTATGTGGATGATGTCTCAGCAGGCCGGCGGTGAGGATCAATTTATCGCGCGCTTGCAAGGGAGCGATCCCGAAAGGGCCCTGAGAGAGTTGGCCGGAGAAACCTTTGACGCCAACTTCCGGACCCTCCAGGCCTGGGGCGATCTGATGGATCAGCGGGTGGCCGATGCGGCAAGCGGGGTCGAGGAGGCCGCCGCCGCGAGCCAAGACTTGAGCGCCCTGGCGGAGACGGCGTTGAAGCCCTTGGCTGAGCAGGCGACGATGAGCGTCCGGGCGCAGGACCAGACCCTTGAGACCGAGGCAGAGCGGGAACAGGCCCGGACCGAAGCCTGGGAGAGCTCTTTCCCAGAGGCCCTTCGGCCGGCCTGGCAGGCGACGCTGGTGGCGACCCAGCGTTTGGCCCCTGAGGCGGGGGTGGACTTCTCGGCGCTGATAGGCGTTTCTACCCTGGCGGAGTTAAAAATAGCGGTGGAACGCCTGAATGGCGCTGTCTTCTCACCCGGAGAGATCGATCTCTGGTTTGAGGGGAGCGGCCACCTGGTGGTTGGCGAGCTTCCGCTGGAGGTTACGCCGGAGTGGTCGCAGGCTGCCCAGCACCTCACCCCAGAGCGACGCGAGCAGCTGGAACGTCTAGTTGCCGCGGTGGAGCGGGCAGAAGGGATCTTAAAATCCGGCGGCCGGGGCGTCATTGTGCCCCTACTCGAAGAGGAGCAGTTTGAGCATAACGGCGTCCTGATCACCGCCGTCAAGTTGGTGGGGGCCGGTGTCTGGGAGCGGGCTGAGGATGGGAGCGACCGCATCCAGCGGGCCAACCGGGAGCAGTTTGTCTCCTCCGGCAACATCCCCATCGAGATGATGTTCCCCGAGGATGGCGATGGACGGGTTCAAACTAACCACCTGGAGTTTCATCAGGGGGTGGTGCCCGGAGAGGAGGCCCACCGGGAGGATCACATGACCGATGCCTGGCAGGAAGCCGGGTTGCCGGTGCTGCCCTCACTGGGCCACATGACCATTACCGATGAACGGCTCACCTTTGATGGGCAGCCATCGGGTGTGTCGATCCTTGGCATCCCAGAGACCGAGGATCAGCGGGTAGGGGATGCCCTGCAGTCCAGATGGGATGAGGTGGCCCGGACCGACCCTGATCAACTGGTTCAGGTGATGACCGAGGATCTTCAACGATATGGCGCAATGCTGCGCCAGGTTCATGACGCCAGCTTTACGCACGGCTCCGCCCACCTGGATAACCTTGTGGAGGTCAATGGTCAGTGGTACTGGGTGGATCTGGGGACCGCCCGCTCCAGGGGCGAGATGAAGAGCAAGCATGAGTGGCTTGCCCGCACCTTCCTGGATCTGAAGGTTGCGGCCCGGCAGGGCATGATCCTGGCCAGAGCAGCAGGGAGAGGCCGGCTGCCGGATGGATTCAATCCGCGGGCCCAGGTGCTCAACGGCTATTTTGGAGCCGCATGGACGAGCGACGACCACTTCGATTGGGGTCTTGTGCAGTGGGCCCATACGGATGAAGAGGGGATCTTCTTTGGAGCGGCCACTGAGACACCGATGGGTCAAATTCAATCTGAGACGGTGGAGATGCTCAAAGCGGCTGTTGGCGTTGAGCCGGACCAGGGTGTCTCAGCGCCGCAGCGCCCAACCGACGTTATTACGCTGGTTCCCTCCGGGCCGGTGGAGGGATTGAGGCGGGATGCCGATACCTTCCGCGCAGAGGAGATTCGCCCTGAGGGTGCCTTCCGGCTGCACCAGGTCGATGTCTTCGATATCCAACAGCTGTTGGATGCCTCAAAACTGCCTGCCCTTTCCGGAGAAAGCGGTGTTCTGCAGCGGCTCCTCTCCAGTTACCGCCTAAGCCCTCCTCAAGACAAAACGGTCGTTGTTTTGGGCGTGCTCCCGGTTGAGTCGGCCGAGCAGATCGAGCAGGTCAACCAGGGCCTGACCCGCCTGATTCCGGCTGAGCTGCGCAACCGCATCCGGATCCGCTGGACCCCCTCCACCGCTGTTTCTGAGGATCGGCCGGTCAAACTCTCTGAGCAGGTGACCGATGCTCTTGGGGCTCAACAGGGTCAAGCACCGGTGTCGGCTGTTCTGCCGCAGGAGCCTTCACCGATCATCCAGGCGACCGGACTGGAGGAAAGAGGCACCCAGGTGGCTGAGGCCCTGGAGGCGCTGGAGCGGGCGCCTGCACCCGAGACCCTCAGGACTGCGTTGGATTCCCTGAGTGTGTTTATCCGGCAGGCCCACTCCGCTCTCGAACCGCCGCGCCCCGGCCAAGTGCCGCCCGAGGACCACAGCGCGGTGATCACGCAACTGACCGGCGACATTGCCGATGCCCATGACCGGTTGCTGGACGCCTCCAGTGTCATCATGGACGCAGAGGAAGCGGACGCCGCCCAGCTCTTAGGCGATGTCAGCGCCACCCACACCGCCTTCGCTGATCTGGCCGGCCGGTCGGCCAAATCCCTCGCCCTCCACGGTGCTTCCGAAGCGGTCATCCGCCGCTTTAGCAGGCAGGCCGCTGAACGGCTCAACCGGCAGTGGAGCGCGCTGAACACCCTCTATAACAGCGTCATCCAGACCTTGCCGGATCCCATCAGGCAGGCTGCCCGGGACGGATTAACAGTTGCCTGGTTTAAAACCGCTCACTTCAGAGGAAGGGCCTCCGCGCTGGTTGCCGGTGAGCTTGAACTTGTGCCTGCCGCGCCGGCCCCTGAATTTGCCCAGACACAGCAGCAGGCAGACCAGGCCGTCGCCGAATTGGAGGCAGCTCCCAACACGCAGGCGCTCCAGAGAGCGCTGGATCTGCTGCTGGCACTCATCCAGGAGGTCGGACCCTCTATCCAACCGGCTCGCCTCGGCCGGCTTTCAATCGAGGCCTACAGCGCAGGGGTAGAAGAGATGGTGAGCGGCGTTGCCGATCTCTATGATCAAGTGCTCAACGCCTCTGGTTTGATCATCCGCGTAGAAGGGGCAGGGGCCGCCCGGCTCTTGCGCGATGTCAGCGCTATCCATGCTTCCTTTACTGCCCTGGCTGGGCGGGCGGTTGAGTCCGTTGCCCTCCACGGCGCTTCCGAGGCAACCCTCAGTCGCTTTACCGGTCAAACCGCTGGCCGGCTCAACCGGCAGTGGAGCACACTTAATACCTTCCATGGCCGGGTGGTTCGGGCCTCGTCCGATTCGGTCAGGCAAATGGTTCAGCAAGGGCTGAACCTTGCTGAGCTTGAAATGCGCCGTTTTGACGATCGGACGACCCGGCTGATTGCCGGCACCGGGTCCACTCCAGCAGCTGCCCCCATGCCGCTTGCAGTCCTTCAGACCAAGGCCTATCGCATGGCGACAGAGGCACTGCGCGCCGTTGATCCTGAGCTTAAGCCCATCGCCAGGGTCTTACTTCAGACCTTCCTGGCCCAGCTGCCGGCAGTCCGTTCGGCTGGCTGGACTCAGCCCGGCCAGTTTAAGCCGGTCATTGAGAACCTGACGAACCCAGTGACCTTAGAGAATGTGAACTGCTGCGTTGCAGCCATCCGCAGCTGGGTGGGGCTTACCGAGGGGGGCCGCACAGTCGGCAGAACAGAAACCCAAAGAATCGTTCAGGCTGTGGCGGCCGAGCTGTTGGGCTCGCAAGCGGAGGGGGCCGATCAGCGGACCCTGCTGTTGCGCCTCTTTGAATCCAGACCTCCGGTGTCAGTGCCCATGTCGATCATCCCGCCGGTGGTGCGCGACCTGTATGGCTACCGTCTGGCAGGGGCCGGGCTGACCTCGGCCGAGAGCTTAAACAAGATCGGCACTCACGTCATTGCTCATGTGCGCGGAGCAGGGTATGGCCACGCAGCGGTGACCGTCAAGACTACGCCTGAGGGGATTGCGCCGCAGGCGGTGACTGTCATCGAATCCGACGATCAGCAGGTGGAGGTGGCGCGGCCGGTGTACGATCGGCTTCAGAGCGGCTACTTCCTGGTGGGCGCAGCCCAGGCAGATCTCCTTGAGCGCCAGGGTGTGGCTTATACTGTTTCTCGCCAGCATCTTTCCAAACTGCAGGCCCAGGGGCCGCCGGTCTTCACTCAGGCAATGTCGGTTGCTGAAGCCCAGGCCGTAGCTTCGGCCGCTCCGATTGCTGTTCCGGTTTCCCCGAGAGAACGTGCGGCCCTTCCCGGCAAGAGCTGGAATGCCTACTTCACCGGTAGGAAACCCAAGAAGAAGCAGAAGCGGGAAAGCGAGAAGTGGAACCGTCTGCAGCAGCGGTTCCAGTATGATCAGAGCCAATGGCTTGCCACCGGCAAACCACTGGTCCTCCCGAAGGAACTGACCGCCTTTAGCGCAATGCTCAGCCAGGCCGGCTTGGAGGACAACAACGAGGCAGCCCGGCTCTACGCCCAGTTCTCAAGCGAGGATGGTCTGCTCGCTGTGATCCAGAAGGTTAATGCCGCCGGATATGAGATTTTGCGGGCAGCACTGGAGGAGGCCCCCTCGATTAGCGCCCTCCTTGAGGGAGAAACCCTTGTTGATCTGGTGGAGGGTGCAGGTTTGGTTGGGGTGCTGGAGCAGGTGAGTGTGGCTGCGATGGAGGAGCCGGCAGAGGAGGTTGAAGCCGTTCAGGCAGCCCCAGGTGAACTCGGGGCCTACGGGCCAACCAACTTCATCGTGCCTACTGTCGGCCAGCTGGCCGACACCTATCTCTCCAGCGGTATCACCCGTGTCGGTTTAGAGGAGTATGTCCGGGCAATCCAGGATCTGGCTGCAGAATTCTATGGTTGGAGCGCATTGGCCGGCATGGAAGAGAGCCAGATTCGGCCGACCGAAACAGGAGATCTGTTCCTGTATATGCCCAACGGCCGCTCGGAGGCGGCAGCCGACTGCTTTGAGCTGACCTTCGCGGCGATGGCAGGATTGGAGGAGTACGGCGCCAAGCCGCAGATGCTGGCCGGCTACAACGACCTCTGGTCCAATGATGTGGTGGCCGGCTTAGAGCATGGGGGAGAGCGCCTGCACTTAAGCTTCGTGCCCGGCACCAAGCCGATCACCGCGGTGGGGCTTGAGGAGACCGGCGCGATTGTGCCGCAGCAATACATCCCGATACATGAGGCCCAGCAGTTGGTCAAGTTGCGCAAGAATTTCGTCGGCCTCTCCAAGCTGCGGCCCGCCTCCTTCAAGCCAATCAGGGGCGGCGGTGCCGAATACACCTTGGCGGGTATGGAGGAGCAGGTGGTCTCTCCCGCGCTCGGCCCAGAGGGCAAGCAGATGGTTTTGACCGCCTTGGTGCGCCGTGTCGCAGATCCCGAAGGCAAAAATAAGGTTGTGGATCGCGCCCTGTATAAAGTGAAGGTTCCGGTCAGGGCCATGACCTCGAAGGGTGGTCTCAAAACAGAGCTGCAGGAGGCCTTGGCCACTGCCGGATTGGAGGATGCTATTGCGCAGGTGGGCGGTACCCTGGAGGCCTTAGGTCTCCAGCGGCTTAACGCCGATACCGAAGCTCTGCTTAAAGACATGCTCCAGAGGGAGTATGTGCCTACGCTGGTGCCGCCGGCTGCTCTGCTGCCACCCACCGGCAGAGGATTAAGGCCGATGGCGGCCGAGAACAAGCTGCTTACCCAAGACATATTCAACCTGGATGACGGGTTTGCGCCGTGGGCCCTGGCGGTGGGAACTTCTGCTACGACCTTCCTTGTGGTGCCCGGCACTGCCCAGCTTCCGGATCAGGCCGAGGAGATCTTTGTCCGGATGCGCCAGCCGGCATTGGTCAACCGGATGATCTTCTTTGGTTCCCGCTGGGAAGGCTTGCAGGCGCGCAACCGCCACTTGAGGGTGATTCCGAGCGACGACGTCAGCGCCCTTATGGCCGGGCTCGAAGAGCTTCCCAAGGGCGCTACGGTCCGGATTCTGGGAACAGGGGAGGGGGCACCGCTCTTGAAGACCTTGAAAGCGCGGGTGGCGGCAGCCCGGCACCTGAGCCTCAACATCCTGCCCTTCCCGCTCCGGAGGGGATTGAGAGCATTCTTCCTCAGGTTGGGCCAGGCTCTGGGTGTTCCGCAGGGGATGGTTCAGGAGCAGCTTGACGCCTTGGTCCGGCGCTTCCTGGACGTTGAGCGGAGGCAGTTGTAATGATTAATGTTAATATAAAGCCAGTAATTTTTCCTGTTGTAACCTGTTCTGGAAGGTATACTTAAATAGAGAGGCAAAGATTCCCCATGAAGCGGTATCGGACGGTTAAGCAGGCGCAGCTTACCCTGAAGGGAGGGGATAACCCTCCCTCTGAGGGTTCTTTTTTACCTTCTTCTTTTGCTGATTATAAGTCCGATTACCATCCATTTATTCAGTCAATAACACCGGTACCGGGTACATTGTACCGGGTACATTGTACCCGGTACCGAAGGGCAGGGGGTCGACAATCCAGTGAGACTATTTCGACGCTCTCAATACGGGCCGGATAAAGAACCGGTACCAGAAGAAGGGGGCCAAGGGCCTGGTTTGACGCCAGGTCATTCGCCGCTTAAAGAGGCACCCCCCTCCGGAGCCCTTCTGCCCTCTCAGACCCCGCGCTTTCGTCCGATCTTAAAGGCGATCGCCGGAGTCACCGCCTTCATCTTCACCATTACCGCTGTCGTACCGGCCAGCTATGCCGCCAGCCGCCGCCGAACCGATGCCCTCAGGGGTCTTCAGGGAGAGCAGTCACCGGATGTCCAAGTCGGTCTTGAGGAGGCGCTGCGCAAAGACGAGACGCAACCGGATGAACCCGCTGCGATCAGCCTGCTTGCAGCCTCTGCCCTTGGAATTGCGCAAGTTCCGTCGACAGAACTGGCTGCCGCGGCCCCGCCAGACCCTCTTCCACCTCCCGCTGTTTCTGCCCCAGGGCAGACCATCTGGGAAAAGCGGGCCGGCCAGGAGGAAGAGCCGCCTGACTACCGTCTCAATCGAAGGGGATTTCTTGGAGCTGCTGCTGCGGGAGCTGCAGCGGCAACGGCCATGGCGCTGAGTACCGGCAAGGCCCAGGCAGCAGATCCCCCTGCCGCGCAACCGCCGCCGACAGCCGCCCCTGCCGCCCCCCCCACCTCTGTGCCGGCGAGCCACTACCTTAAAACCCCCAACCGGATTCTCTTTGATGTCGGAACCGGCAAGCGTTACCAATCCTGGCCCCGGAAGGTGTACCGCCCCCAAGCGCGCAAGCGGCCGGCATCGCTGATGGAGGCGCTCCAAGAGGAGTGGACCTCTTTTTACCGGGATCTTGAGGGGCGGCTGGGATACCGCAAGAGTCCCAAGGAGCTGGCCGCTGAGCTGGTCAACGGGACCCCTCTGCGGTTCGGGCCGACGGACGCTCAACTTCAGGCAATGGATCCTGCGCAGCGTCAAGAGGTGAGCTACGGGGGCATCATCTGGAAGCCGTGGGAGTGGGATCAGGCGGTTAAGGAGACAGCTCAGGTGGTGTGGGATGCCATGGGGCGGAACATGAAGGAGAAGGTGGCCGGCATTCCCGCCGGTCAAAAGGCGCCGGCAGGAACATTCCGGTTCTACGCCAATGCCTTTGGGCTGATGGGAGACCGTCAGCCCGATACTGTTGAGGCGTGGCTTGCGCGGCGCGAGGCGCTGAAGCGGCACGGCGGCCTGTTGGTTTCAATCTATGGGAGCCCCCTCTGGGCTGAGAGCGCCGGGGCAAGCGAATCGTCCATTCAGCTCATCCGGCAGGCATGGAAGAATCAGATCATCACCCCGGACGATGACGGTGTAGTCCGGATAGCGCTCGACATCGAGCCGCACCGCTTGGCGGGCTATCAGGAGGCGGTCGAAGCATTCGATAAGGCGAAGGACAACGGCGATCAAGCAGGGATGAAGCAGGCGGCTGAGAAGCTGGCCGGCTACTGGCAGAACATCTTCAGGGCGGATGAGAACAGCCCCGGGGCGGCCCTTAGGATCCAAAAGGAGCTCTCCACCCTGCTCAAGCAGGCCACCCAGACCGAGCGCGGGGATGTGGAGGTGACCGTCTTTGTGCCCTACTGGTTTGGCCAG
>CAZQXN010000002.1:70338-156074 GCA_964597545.1 uncultured Planctomycetia bacterium
CTCTATGAGCGTGAACACCTCCTTCCTAAGGTGGGTGAGGCGATCGAGACCGCTGTAGGCAGTGACTCAGCCTTTAATCACGAATACATCCTGCACTTTCCGGACCGGCTCCTGATGGAGGCCTGGCTTAAGACCGGGGTGCCCGATGAGGCCACCCGGGCCCTCTACCGGGGCAAGGAGCTCAAGCTGGATGAGAAGCTTGAGGATACGATCCGGTGGTTCGTGGGGGAGCGGCTTCTCCACGACGGCAAGCGCTCGGTCTTTGTGGGGCAGATTCCTCTGGCGAGGATGATGCCCGAGGAGGAGGCGGTCGAGACCGCCAAGGCGCTCTTCCAGCGAGTGGTCAGCGGCGCCTTTGCCGGCGGATTCGGCCGGGCCCTGGTGAAGACACCCCTTGTTACCTTGCGCTCCAGCGTCGCCTACGGCAGATTCTCCTTCGTGCTGGACCGCGACCTGCCGATCCTGGGACCTGATCTGGGGCTCTTCTATGCCCTGTGGCTGGAGCATTGGGCCAGCCGTTTCGGAAGGGAGCTGAAGATCACCTCCTTCCGTCTTGTGGCGGTGGATCCCTCTGTCAAGGGGGAGACGACCCAGCTGACCGACCATGCCGGGCGCGTCATCAGAGAGGTGGAGGGAAGGGAGTTCCCCCTGCCCAACGAGCTGCTCGTCTACGAGGAGGATGAGGAAGAGAAGGATCCGGGCAATGAAACCGGGGATCTCAACGCCATCACCCTGCCTTCGGCCGGGTACGACCTGTACTTCCTGATGGATGTTAAGGTCCCGAAAGAGGAAGCCGGGGGCGAGAAGATGGCCGGCTTTGGCCGGGTGGGGGTTTATGACGGCACCGGAGAGCCGGTCCACGTCGAGTCAGAGCCGTTGGTGGTTATGCCCGGCCAGAGCCGGACAGCCACGATGCGCTTGAGGGTCGGCTACGACGATACCGGAAAGGTGGTTGATCCTCAGGCCCGGGAGGAGGCCGACCCTGAAAAGCGGCCCGGATGGATCCATTCCCTCTGCAGGGTGGAGGTAGCGGGGGCGTTCTTAAGCACAACCCGCGGCACGCGGCAGGAGCATGTCATCGTGGATGCGGCGGGGGTGTCCGGCTATCAGATGGATGTCTTAAGCGGCACGCTGCGCAGCGAAGAGTCCGAAGCGCCGCTGGAGGCCGAGGCCGCCGCGCAGATCGCAAAGCACGAGATCAGCATCCTGGCCCCGGAGATGGTTCACCGGGATCTCTACGCTCATCTGCAACTCGCCCGGGGGGAGGATCCTGTCGCAAAGATCACCAACGCGAAGAACAACGGCGCCGGGGATCTCCGCCATCAGCACGGGATCACCCATCTCTGCTGCCAGATGGATGCCTTGACCTCTCTGATTGAGGGCTTTCCGATTCAGCGGACCCACCGGGGCAAAATCCTGACCAAGGAGATCTTCCAGACGCTGATCAGGCAGATCCTCCGGAACCCGGAATTCGCAGCAGACCTTGCGCAGATCCGCGCCTTGCTGACCGAGGCCCGCAGGCACGGGTTTCTGGTGACCTTCATGGTGGATGCCGCCCGGTGGGAGACGCTGGATGCCGACCTCCAGGAGGATTACTTCAGGGTCCTCTCGATCTTAATCGAGGTGGCCGCCTTTGGGTTGGACACCGCCAGCGCCATCGCCATTGAGCGTCCCGAGGCTCTTCGCGATCAGGCCCGGCTCCGGGTGGCCGAGATGCTCTTAGACGGCGAGGTGCCCCTTTTCTTTGTGAGCGAAAGCGGCGCCCCCACCACCCAGCCGGTTGCAGTCGGCCGGATGCAGGTCCCCTTGATCTACGACGGCCGGACCCAGGCGGATGGCAAGACCCCAGTAGCGGTTCCGGATCTGCTTAAAGGGCTCAAGCAGGATCGCCAGCAGGCCGCCGCTACCCACCGCCGGCCCGGACCGGCCCTGCTCTCCATGGATCAGCTGGACGAAGCCGGCAGGAAGAAGGCCGATCCCAAGGAGATGACCGCGCAGATCCAGTCAGCCGCGGCCGATCCCGGCTGGCTGGCCAGGATCATCTCTCAGCCGCTCCTCTACACCACCCAGCCCCACCGGATCGCTACCAAGTTTTTGGGCCTGAGGCGTGTGGCCCCCATCTTCACAGGGCTTGTCCATCCCCTCGCCCAATACTGGAGGCCCCGGGAGGATTGGGTCGGCTCCTTGACGGTCCGGCTGCGCGGCCTCGACACCGATGATCCGCTCCAGGCGGTGCTGCGCAAGAGCGAGGGCAACCTCCTTATTCCCGGGCAGTCGGATCTGAGGACCCTTTTCGATGATGAGGAGCAGCGCCGAGTTCTTGAGGAGCTGAAGTCCAACAAGACCCTTACCGGCAAGGAAAGAAAGCAGCTCGAGGAACTCCTTGAGAGACTCCGCCATGCCGGCGTCTCCGTCGGCTTAACCAACATGATTCCGGGCAACTACATGTCCCTGACCGAGCTGAGAAGCCCCACCTGGGGAAGGACGCCGCCCGGGGAGGATCGGACGAATGTGGTGCCGATGGCCATTGTGGACGGCCACACTCCCCCTCCAACCAGCTCCACCACTGCCTCTTCGGTGGTTCGGCGCCACCCGCTCAACACCGGAAGGACCAAGAAGCACCGGGGCGACCCCGGAGAACCGGTCGCCGCAAAAATTGCCCTGCCCCTTGCCGCCGGAAAGCATGAGCTGGTGCGTGTCGCGCTCGATGAGACAGGACAGCACCGGGTGGTGGAGATCCGGGGCAGGAAGCTGCACCTTGCCCGGGATGCCAACGGCGACTTCACCTACTGGGTCGAAGGCCAGGCCCGGCCGACCCAGCCCAACCTTCTAAAGCCCAGGGCAGAAGGAAAGGTCTCCGAGGCCCTTTTGGACTTGAAGCTCTTTGGCGGGGCGGATGTGGCGCTGGATCTGGATTGGGAATACGGGGCGGTCAGGGTCTGGGTGGGAGAGCACAGCATTCAGATCTGGGAGATCGGCCATCAGAGGGCCTTCGCCACGAGCGATGACGCCTTCTCGATCAAGAAGAACGACCAAACCCAGGAGCTGGGGGTGAAGCCGCCGGGCGACGACCCCAACGCGTCCGGCACGTTCCGGTACGACAAGGACACCGAGGTTCTGGATCCCTCAGGCGAGACAGTTACCCCTTCGGCCGAACCCTGGAAGCGGCTTGCTTGGGTGCTGGTGCGGGTTGGGATCCCGACGGCTGTTGCGGTCAAGTGCGCCAGGACATGGTCACAAGCCACTACGCGGGGACGCAAGGCGCTGTCTGACTACAGGGCGCGGCAATCCGGCGCCGAAACCGACAAGACGATCACGCCGGTTAGCGTCAAGGGCGGGCTCTGGCAAGTGCTCAAGACCCTGGGGTTGGCGTGTGCCGGGGCGGTTGCCTTCGCGCCCTTTTTGGGCGCCTTCCTCTTTGGAGGGGCTGGTCTTATTGGGCTCATCGGAACGGCGGCCGCATGGTTTGTGGCGGCGGCTCTGGTCTGCTATCTTCTGGTGGACGGTGTGGGGGCGCTGGTTCCCCGGTTGAGCCGACAGGCCCTCCGGGCCCTGGGACCTGCAGGGGTGCCGGTTGACTTTCTCTTTGGCGCGGTCCTGCGGCTTCGAGATTGGGGCTCTGTTTTAAGCTGGATCGGCCTTGTCTATGTGGCGGTTGGCGGGCCGCATTCGGCCTGGCTGTTGGGCAAGGTGGCCAGTTGGGTGCCGGCGCTGGCCTGGCTTACCAAGCTGACCCCGGCCCTGGAGGCAGGGACCCCTGGGCTCTGGGGGTATTACAACAAGGCGCTCACCTGGAAGCTCTCCTCTGCCAAGGGGGCGGCTGTTCTGACGGCCGTGCTGGGGATGCTTGCCGCACTCTGGTACCGGCACCAGACCCGGCACAAGGAGTGGCAGGAGCAGACAAAAGCGAGCTCTCCTGGCACAAGGTTGCTCAACGGCCTGGTGCTGCCGCTTCTTCGGACCGCTGTGGGCCTGGGGATGGTGGCGGCCTTGGCTGCCCTTGGCTTGGTTACTCTGCCCGCCACGCTGTTGGGGGCGATGAAGGTGCTCCTCTTGCTTATGGTCGGCACCTTTATAGGGGATTTCTTCACCTACCAATTCCGGGAGAATGCTCCACCAGCCAGACGGACTGTGCTGGCGTCTCTCTCACCGGTGGTCGGCTTCACCCTGCTGGGGCTTTTGATCGGAGGATTGACCGCTGCTGTCCCGGCAGCGCTCAACTGGCTCATCGGGGAGACCTCCGCGTGGAAGGTCATCAACTTTGTGACCGACTTTAGTATCAAGTCCGGGGCGATCAAAGTGCTTGGCTTATACGCGCTGGTGAGGTGGGGTACCGCCTTCTGGCGCCGGGTGATCAAGCCGATCTTTCGCAAATCCGCAGAGATGCTTCCCGGACAGAGCGCAGAGCACCTCATTCAAAGCCCTAATCCGACCGCGCCGGATTGGGTCAACCGGAACGTCCGGCCCCAGGTAGAGGCCGCCATTGCGGGCTATCCCACCGGCAGTCAGGCAGCAGATGCCGATCTCTTCTTTAACCATACGACCGAAGGCAAGGATGCCCTCGATTCGGCCGGCTTTGCCACCATTGCCGAGCTCCAGCAGGCGATGGCAACCCATCCGACCCGGGCAGAACCGGTTATCCAGGCCATGGAGCGGTGGGTGGTTGAGCAGCAGGACCAACAGGCCGCTCAGGCGGCTGTTGCCGCCGGCAAGATAAAGCCGGGCAGAGGGTCAAAACTGATCCAAGCCCTGCGGCGGGTGGTGGGCCTTTCGGCCCCTCCTGCTGGTTTGGAGGAGTTCCGCTTGACCCGAGATGAGGCCGATGCCATGGATGAAGAGCGGATCAGAATCCAGGCAACCGTTGATACCGAGCGGTATCTCCGCAAGAACGCCTCTGTCTTTGGAATTACTCCCTCAGGCAGCGGTCCCCATCCCCATCTGAGCCGGTTGATGGCTGATACCCAGCGCAGATTCAGGGTCGGCGGTTACCCGGCGCCCTTTGACGGAGCTGAGACGGCCGAGGAGATGGTCAATTACTTTGCCTTCCGGCGGGATTGGCCGGAGTTTATTGTCCACTTGGACCGCGCCGGAAGGATCGAGCGCGGGATTGACATGTGGACCTTCCGGGAGGCGATCGAGGCGATGAAGTTGCGCCCCGGCAAGGATGCAGCGACCTTTCAGATTCGGATTCAGCCAAAAGCTTGGCGGGGCGACCTCATAGGGTCGGTGAAAATAGGGAAAAAGAAGAAAAAGATCCATGTGCCGGAACCGGTCGGTTATGCCGGCCAGTTCTCTCAGGGCATCCAGTACCCGATTGCCGCCGGCTACCGAGTACAGGGGGGTTGGGGCACCAATGTCCTTTCCCTCTGGGCCGGGCGAATGGAGTCAGGCGCGGAGCAGTCCCTCTGGACCTTTCTGCTGCATCAGTTGACCCGGTGGGGGGAGGGGCACAAGGGGGTAACCCGCTATGTCTACATGGGCAAGACCTTTCACCGGGACCCGCTGGCGGCCTGGATCGCCGCGTATGACCAGGGGATCTTCGGCGGCGGGGTCAGGGATCTGATCCTGGCCCGCCTCCATCAGGGCACACGGGTTGGCCGGGCCGCCGCCTACACTGCCGCAGCACCCATGGCCCTTCCAAGGAACCGCTTCTACGGCACCGGCATGGGCCCCAGATTTGAGTATATGATCCGGAGACGATGGGACGACGGCGTCGATCACCGGGAGCTACCAGCCCGGGACAGCGACGCCTTTGGTCCGGATACCTTTGGCCCGAGGATTTGGGGGGTTCGCCAGGGTCTTCATTACGACTGGACGCTGGTCTACACCCCCTGGTCTTACAGGGTTGAGGGGGGCAGGATTGTCTCAGCCGGCGAACCCGGCAAGTTTGCCCTGCACTTCAACCCGTCGGGCTGGAGCCCGGAACTTTCCTTGCCTACTAAGGCTTTTGATCTGGGCACCTTCTTTACCCTGGCCATCCAGGCGCAGTCGGTGGTTCCTTTTGCGCGCCGCGCCACCGACCTTGAGGAGCTTGAGGAAGAGTCTTCCAGCGCCGGGGGTCCGGAGGTCCGCCTTGACTTTCTGGCCAGTTCGCCGGAGCAGGAGCATTTCCTTGAGGTCGATGCCGCGCGGGAGATAGCAGTTGCCAGGGACCACGGGAAACGCCCTCGCGCAACAAAGATCCATCTCTACAAGAGCCCGATGATGTATTCAGACGGACGCATCTACCGGGGGCATCGACTTCCGAGTCAGGCCTCTGGATTGCGGTTGGTGGGTCCGATCTCGCTGGGGGCCGACCGGTATGCCAGCGCCTATGCCCGGCGGTGGCTCAGGCCCATGATCCGGTTTGTGGATATCCTTACCCTGCGCAGGTGGACCTGCACTGATCCGGAGGACGGAATGATTGTCAGGGCAGCGAAGCGAGTAGCGCAGGCTCTCTACGGAACCACCCTCTCCCCCACCTTCTTAACGGGTGTCACTTTAATCGTTCTCTGGCTGGCGGGGTTTACCTTTCCCTGGTGGACGGTCTTTGTGATCGCCGGGCTTCTGGCAACCAACCGGAAGCTGATCGAGGAGCTCCTTCGTTTGCCCAACCCGGCCGCCATGTGGCGAGAGCGCAAGACCGCCGCGCTCACCGCGATCCAGCTTAACTTTACCGCAAGAGGAGCCCTGCGGCTGGTTAAGATGGGAACCGGCCGGCGCCTTTCTCCCACCTTGGCTGAGGAGGTGACGGTCTTGGGGGAGACACTTCACCCCAGGAGCGCCGCAGGGCACCAACGCCTGGTGGAGCTGGGAAGAGGACTTCTGGACCATCACGGGCTGTGGGAGAGAGCCAACCGCCTTGCCGGAGCCCGCTCTGTTGAAGACCTCGAGCAAAACGAAGCCAAGCCCGGGGATTTTGACGTGCCGGACCATCGGTTTCTGGACTGGCTGCCCATCGGGCTGCAGCCGTTTCGGTGGGCAGAGGGATGGACCCAGACCCATGCCCGGACCCTTCGCAAGGGGCTGCGCAAGGCCGGCATCCGGCCCGGCTCCGGGGAGTTTCTGGCGGTCCAAGAGGCGCTGATCGATCTGATCAAGATATACGGCATCGCTCGGGGCAACCGGCGCGCAGGCGACCTGCATGCCGGCACCTCGGATCCAAATGTTGACCACGCCGAGGTTCAGTATGAGTTCGGCGGCGAGATGCGCCAGAGCGTCCCGCTGCGGTCGTTTGTGGCATATGTTCATCAGCTCACCGGCGGCAAGGTGAATCTTGAAAGAACCTTCCGTTCCTGGCGCACCGGAAATACCGGGCCGGCCATAGACGCCGATCCCTTAATGCTCCCGCCCGAAGACCTGCCGACACCCCCGGCAATCACCATACCTGAGGACAAAGTTGACGGGGAGACAGCCACTCAGACCGGTTTGGAAGAGAGCGACCCGGTGGCTCAGTTCATGGAAGGGTATTACGGCCACCCGAGCGTTGACGATACGCGCAGAACCGCCGCTTGGGACGGGGCCGATGTCATCGCCGAACGGCTGGGAGGCGGGCGCTTGCTCTTAAGCCCAACGGCCCGGAATGCCGGGATGATTCAGCCCGGGATCATCCCCAACCGCCTGGTTGTGTTGGACAGGGTCCTTTATGAGGGGGCCAAGCTCCTGGACCAGCCGGAGAGGCCCGGCTGGGGCTGGTGTTTCACCCGTGGGCTTAACCGAGTTCTTGGAGTGCTCGGCTCTGCCGCGGCCGGGGTAGGGGTTGCTTTAGGGTGGAAGGCCATCTTTCTTGGGCTGGCAGGGTTGGCTGGACTTCCCCTCTCCGGAACAGTGGCTGCTGTTGCAGGTGGAGTCATAGGTGGCTACGCTGGAATCAAGGGAATCCAACAGGCCCTCTTTGGCCAGCGGTGGGACCAGTGGGTGGTGGGCTGGCCTGAGCCGGGGCTCATTCCACAGTGGCTCACAGACGGAGAGGGGATCCGGGCGATCGCCTCAGTCCCTGGCCGGGCATTCCAGGTGCCGCTTCTGTTCCTGCTGAAACAGGGATGGACCTGGCTCCGCCACAACTCTGTTTACGTGGGGGGCGGGGTGAGGATGGCGCCGAACATTGCTCCAGTGATTCCAATCTCGCTTTTGGAGCAGATACCCCTTCACACAGACATGGCGATTCTTCAGAAACTCGCAGGCCTGCCGTCAGAGGCCTTCCTCGGCTATGTCCATCATATGGCCGTTCCCCTTCTGGTGGGCACCGGTTATGCTCCCGGAAGCGCCCTGCTCAGGAAGAAGGTCGCCAGCAAGGTGGCCGGCCGTGGCGAGGCTTACCCGATTCCCTTCATTGCGACCGAGTGGCTCAGGAAACAGCACCCGGCTTGGCGGGTCTTGAGCGCTTTTAATTACCTCCCCTCCCTGGCTTGGGATCTTCTGCTGGCCTTGGCTGAGGACACCGTGTTCGGTTGGATGATGGCCTTCCATCTTTCACCCAAGCGGTTGACTGCCATCAAGAAACAGCCCCTGACCCCTGCGCAGACACTCTTAAGGAAGTCCTATCTCCTTTTCCGCTGGGAGGAGATCCGGGATGAGCAGGACGGCCTTCAGGGGGCGCTGCAGTTCATCTACGGGATGGATCTCAACCGTGCGCTGACCCGGCTGGAGCCGGCGGCAGACAGGCTGGCCGACGCGAAGGAGGATGTGGCCGACGTGGTAGAGGACGATCTTCTGGCTGACATGGACGAGGAGGTTCTGGCCGAGGTAAAGGAGGATCTGACAAGGATCCGAGCGCTCTCAGCAGAGGAGCGGCTTACGCTTTACGCCAGCCAGCTTGCGGTCATGAAGGCCTTTGAGCATGATGAGGTAGCCTCGGATGACCGCAAGGGAGCAGGGCTGCCCTCCTACCTCTTCACCGATCTCACCCTGCACCCCCTCTACAGCAAGCTGGCCCAGATCTTTGCCCCCGGGCAGTTGGAGGCGCTGCTGGTCTTTCAGATCTATGAGGTGGTTGACGAGATATGGGATGGGGCCCTGACAAAGCAGATCTTCAAGATGAACCAGGAGCAGGACGGCAACCGACTTACCGGTGCGGCCTTAGCAGGGAACCGACTCTCTGATCTTGAGGTGCAGGATCAACTGGTGAGGGGTTCGGCGATCGATCCGCGAGGCGCCATGGGAGCGGTCAAGGCGCAGATACACGGCGCCATGATGGATCAGGTTCGTGAGTACTTGGCTAAAGAGGGGCGCACCGATGAAGACCCCGAAGAGGTTCTAGCGGCAGCCGCCTTCCAGGCCTCAGAGGATCTCAAGGAGCTCAAGCAGGGGCCCCGGCATGGGGCGAATTGGGGCGGGCTCTACGGCAAGCACGTGGACGGTACGCGCACGGATGATGACGAGGCCGCCCATGCTGAGGCGGTGCTTAAGGAGTTCTCGGACAGCCGGTACGGGCAGTGGCTTTCAGAGGCGGTAGAGGATTTTGAGCCGATGTCAGGGGCAGGGCAGACGGTCGATATCACAGGTATCTCCGTCCGGCTCCTCTCGGAGAAGGGCTCCGGCCGGTATATTATGAAGCCAACCAACGATGTGCTCCCGCTTCAGAAGGTCAATGACATCTTGTCCCGGGAAGGCAAGACCGGCATCATCTTGCCCAGCCAGGCGGTCCTGGAGCAGGCCAAGTCCATAATAGCCTTTCCGGTAGGGGGTGTTTCCCCGACCGAGCGCCGCCTGTCCGAGATCAACCGCGCCCCGGCCCCCACCGGCCTCGAAGAAGGGGACGGTCCATTTAGGGACACACCACCGTCATCCGTAGAGGAGAGGGATGTTTCATTTGTGGACACATCACCGCAGCCCCAGATGCCCGTCAGTGAAGTGCTCCAGGTTGCAGTGCCGCAAGTCATACCCTCAAGATCCGCTCCGGTTGCCTCTGCACCCCTGGTGGCCTCACGGGAGGCGCCACAGGTGCGGGCGAGCCGCCGGCTTGAAGCCCAGGAGAGTCTCAGGGCAGGGTTTGAAAGACTTGTACCGATGCTGACCGATACCGACACGGCAGTTGGGATCGGTCCGGCCGAAGCCGAGCGCCACTGGGAGGCCTTGGTCCAACTGGGGCGGGTGAGCGGTTTTCTGCCGGAGGCGGTCAAAGGACGGTTCTTTGTTGTCGCCCCGGATGCTTCCAGAGGCCATCAGCTTTCCGCGCTCGGGCTCAACGCCAGCAGCGATCCGATCGTGGTGGTGGACCGACTGAAGGCCGGCCTGACAGAGGCGACCTTGAACTATTATGCCACCTCTGAAGAGCGCTCCGGTTTGGAGGAGGCGGTGCTTCTGTTGGGGGCGTCGATGACCGTTAGGTTGGCCCGGGATGACTCAGGCAGGACAGGGATTCGGGGCATTCTGGAGAAAATCTTTGCCAACCTAATGGGGGTGGAACTTAAGCAGTTCCGGCGCTATGTGAATCTGGATAAGATCGTTGAGGCGGTTAAGATACTTCTGGAGGCGTAAGATGTTTCTCTCAGTATTTATAAAAAGGCGTTATAATCATAATGTTGAACCTAAGTTAGTGTTAATACTGCACCAAATCAGGAGGACTCGCCGGATGTCATTCCAGAGAGCCGTTGCTGGTTGTGTTGCCTTCCTCTTTACTATTACGACTGCTCTGCCTTCGGGTCTATCTTCCAGCTTTGCTGAAGAGGGGCGTTCTGCCCCTGACGCCCTTCGTGTGCTCAATGCCGGCCAGGAGGAGGCCACGGTCCGAAAGGATCTCGGGCGAGCTCTGACCGCCACCGGGCAAGAGGAATGGCCGGTTGTGGTGGCTCTGGACGGGATGGCAGGAAGCGGCAAGAGCACAACTGCCCGGCTGTTGGCCGAACGCCTGGAGGCCCGGCACCTCTCTTTGGGAACCCTCTACCGCGCGGTCACTTGGCTTGCCATTGAGTACGGGCTTGATCCCACTCTGTACTGGGACCATGAGGAGCTCAACCTCCTCGCCCGCAGAGTCCGAATTGGGTGGCTGGACGGCCAGATGCAGGTGCAGTACCAGCCGGCGTCCGGCGCCCCGGCTCAACCGATCCAACCCAAGGAGCTGGATCGGGGCCGCGTGGACGCTGAAGTTCACAAGATCTCCCGTTGGATCCACGAACCGATGCTGGCGTTGGCCCGGCAGACCCTGCTGGAAGAGACCCGAGCGGGTCACTCAGTCGTGGTGGATGGGAGGATTGCAACGACCGTTGTGGCAGCCGATGCCGACGCCCGGGTCAACCTGACGGCTCCCGTGAGCCAGCGGGCACAGCGACAGGCTCTCCGCGAGGCCGCCGCCTCCGGCGCTGTAGAGGTACCAGCCGCTGACGAGCAGATCCTCAAGGCCCGGGATGAATGGGATGCAGTCTATGTCCCGAAACCCCGCTTTGGGATTCCGCCCCCTGAGCAGATTAAAACCGACGACCGCTCCTCCGAAAGCGTGGTTGAGCAGATTCTGGCTCAACTGACGGTTTCCAAAGAGAGATCTGCTGAGGGGGTGGTCCCGGAGGCTTCTCAGCTTATAGCCGACCTGGAGGCGTATGGCGAAACGGCCACAGGGAACATCCTGTCTGCTGGGATGCAGGATCGGGTTCTCACGCTCTTTCCGGAGCTGAAGGAGACGAAGAAAGAAGAGGATTCAGACCGCTTAAACCATATCTTCCGGGCAATCCACCGCTTTGCACAGTTGACGGCCGGCAACATGGAGGCCCTCTACCAGGACATTCCGACGGCGGCCAAGACGGTCGACCTGGAAAGTTACACCTCCAGGGTTGAGGCCGTCCGCAGCCTCTACTTCGGCCTTGAGGCCGAGGAACGTCAGGCCGTATGGCTCCTGGTGATTCTGCATGATATCGGCACGGCCGAGACCCTCGTTGACCACCATCTCCACAGCGCCAATCTGATCGGGCCGCTGCTTCGGCGGGCCAACCTTCGCCGGGATTTGATCCATGCCGTCAAGGAGGCCGCCGGTACCCACCATGACATCGGTGAGGTCACCCTGGGCGAGCTGACCCCTGCTGACCTCCTGGGGCAGATCGAAGGCATTCCGGCAGCTCAGCGGCAGTTGTACTTAGCCCTCCTGCGTTTGTCGGTCGCAGCCGATCTGGCCGGCTGGCAGGAGGCCAACCACCTGACCCCTTACTGGCTGGACCGGTATGCCCAGTTCAGCAACCCCGATACCCTCCGTCAGATGGATGAGGAGGGGCAGTACGGTCCATACCGGCTCCGGCAGATGGGCCGCCCCAAGATGCAGGTGCCCCTTACCCCCCTCGAGGGGCAGGCCCTCTTCCAGGCGGTCGATGCGCTGGTCTCGCCTGAGGAGCGGCCTCAGTTTGATGAGGCGATCAACCGCCTCCTCCGGCTGGACGTCGCCCCCAGCTACGTCCATGATCTGGCCGCCGCAGACCCCACCTACAGAAGCTTTGTGAAGCTCCTCCGCCTCTTTGCCCATGTGGCGCTCTCTACCCGGCAGGAGCCGTTCGAGCAGGGGCAGATCTCCAGCTTTGTCTTCTCTGTCTACGGGCTGAGCAAAGAGGAACGTACCACTGTCAAGCGCCCGGCCCTGGACCGGCTGGTCCAGTTGCTGGCTGGAGTGCCGGATCAACTGACCACGGCTCAGACCCGCCAGACATTGGAGGGATCCAACTGGTCCAGCTTCTTCGGCATTCCGCTGACCTTCCAGCCCGGCAGGTTGGTCATCGACCCGAAGCTTATGCTTTACCTGCAGACTGCGGAGGAGGTGCGCACCACTTATGCCCGGGCCCGCGGTTATGCCGAGCACCTCTCCTGGCAGATCGAGGAGGCGGCCCTTGACTATACCGGACAACCGGCCCTGAGGGAGAACACCTCCCAGGCGACGCGAGAGCGCAGCCAGCGGGCCCAGCAGATTCTCCGGTGGATCTACCGGCAGGACGATACGCGGGAAGATTTCATCCACTTTCTCCGGAGCTATCCGGTGGGGCACACCTTCCGCAACCGGGTCACCCCTGCCGCACTGGTGATGGCCAACTACCTCGCCGTCCGTCCGCTCAATGACCGGCAGATCCTGGCAGAGCTGCCCTCAACCCTCTTTGAAGGGAATGAGACCTTGGCCCAACACCCCTGGTTCGGCGAAGGGGTGACGGCTCTGCCTGAACAGCCGCCGCTGGCCCGGCCGGACAAAGACCGTTTTCGGATCCTGGTGGTGGGGGTGGCAGAGAAGGCTGATCCCAGAAACTCCGGTTTTCGTTATCTGCGGGAGATTCTGGAGTCTGCCGGACCCCTCTCGGATCTCACCCTTGAGTGGACCGGGAATGACATCTGGTTTCAGGAGAGGATTCATCGGTTTGACGGCCGGGGTTTCTATGAGGGAGAGGAACCGGGCATTGTGTTGGGTCCGGCGGGCCTGGCGACCGATCCGACCACCGGCGTCAGATGGATCAAGCTCGATGGTAAGGGCGATGGGCTTATGGTCGATCCGTTTACACCCTCGGATGCCGGCCGGTACGACCTGGTGCTGGTCTCCCGCGTGGCAGTGCAGTATCAAGATTATCCGGATCGGGTAGCGCGATTGAGGGAGAACGCCAAGCGATATCTGGCCCCGGATGGGCTTCTTTTGTTTGACACCGAAACCACAGACCACCTCGAGGTGATCCGGCAGGGGCAAGATGAACCCGAGCCGGTCACCATCCCCTTCCAGGACAACTGGGCTTTTGAGCGGCGCATACGCCGGCTGGCCCATGATCCCGGGGTTCGGGAGCGGGTGGCTCAGGCGCACCGGTTGGCAGAGCGGTTTGCCGACAGGGATCATCCGGTCTATCCCAATTACCAGAAGGCGCTTGCGCTGGCTGACCCGCAGGATAGCCGCGCCGATCAGATCATCGAAATCCTCACGGCCGACGTGCCTCAGACCGGACTTGAAGAGATGTCGGTTCGGACCGCCCTTCAGGAGCTTGTTGGTGTTGAGAATCTGGTTTCAGCCCAGCGGTGGTCCAAGCGGGTGATGCCGGATTCCCCGAACGCGCCATCCCTTCGGGCAAAGGCCACCGCCGAGGCAAGAACTCGCGCTAAGGGTGCGGTGCAAACGATTGTTCTGGCAGCGCGCCACGCCGGGATTGATGTTGACGACACAGATACTCTGAAGGCATTCATCGTCAAGAACTTCGGGATCCGCAGGTTCCTGATTGCCGGCGGCAAAGGGAAGCGCTTCGGCGGGGAAGACCCCTTTGTGACCAAACAGATGTTTCGGCCTGACGGGACGGTGCCGATGATGAAGCAGGCCCGGGAGGCGTCCGGTTACCGCTTTGAGGGGGTCCAGGATGTGGTGGTGGTCAACGACCGGACGATCTACCACATGTTCAAAGAAAAGCCGCTTACTCCGCAGGAACGGGGCCGGACCCTCAAGGCCCTGCGCGAGGAGCTTCCGGAGTCGCTGGCCTGGGCCCTTGGGGGTTATGATCAGAACTTTGAGAACCGCCTCCGGCAGGAGGGAGCCGGTCAAATCATCCAGCAGGCGCTGAGGGTGGAGCTGGAGGAGCTGCTGGATCTTGTTATGGAGATAGGTCGCGAGGAGCTTCACCATACACGCTCTGTTCTCTCTTCCTATGTGGTCCGGGAGGATCAAGCGCCGGTGGTCCGCGGCCGCGACCTGAAGAGCTTCATCGTCAAACTGGGGCTGCGCTTGGATGCGGACTATCCCAATATCGAGGCGAACCTGCGGGAGCACATCCTGGATGAGACGGGGTTCCTGGTTGTCAGGCACTGGATCGAGGAGGCCCGGGATGAGACCGGCGTCTTCGGCTCCCTCATTGATTCCGCTCGGCAGGAGGAACTGGTAGGAAACGACGCCATTCTGGCCTTGACCCGCTTGGAAGGTCCCGGAGGAGGTTTCCGGTACGGCGTAGAGGAGGTTGAGCGGCGCGGGCTGCAGGATCAGGCCAGGTTTACCTTCCTGATCTTCGCCGATCGGCCGACATTCGGCTTGGATGACTACCCGAACGTTTTCCTGGGAGGATATCTGGCCGCCATCAATCAGATGCAGGTCAGGACACCCGACGGTTCGGCGCCCCTGTTTGATCCTGCAGCCGATGTCGTGGATTCCCGCATTCTGGAGCTGCCGGTGGTGACAGTGGCCAGCAAATCCCCCATCGACAAATACGAAGGGCGCAGCCCGGTTTGGATGATGCCGGCTCAGCCCGGCGCCCCGCAGCAAATGCTGGCCTCGGCCATCAAGGAGTATCACGGGCTCACGGATAATGAGCAGCGGCAGATCATCGAAGGTTTTGAATGGACCCGCCGGACCGGCGAACCGCACCATCATCTGGACGGAGGGGTATTTGTTTTTGACATGCGCTGGGTCTTGGACCGTCTGGTGGAGTGGAGGCGGCGGTATCCCAGAAACGACAAGGGACGCTTTGTCTATTATCAGACCGACCTGATCAAGATGGCCTATGAAGAGTACCTCAGGCGCGTAACCGACCTGCCCCAAACCATGCCGATGACCCGGAACATCGCGGTGGGGATCAACGCCCCGGGCGGGGCGGGCAAGCCGGCAGAGGCGCATCGTTACGCTGACCGGCGAAACAGCAATATGATTCGGCGCCTAAGGAAGCTTGGGGTTCAGGTTGCCAAGGGCAGCCAAGTTTCCATCACCAGCCGGGACGGGGATCTGAATCCCGATCGGGATCTCCCCAAGATCTTTGAAGCCGGCTTGGAGGAGCCGCCCCAGATCCAAGGAGAGGTGTGGCTGGATCCCTCTGTCCGGATTGGTCCTGGGGTGATCTTAGACGGCACGCGGGCGCCGGTGAGCTTGAGAAGCGGGACCACCGTTCTGGCGGGCGCCAAGCTGACGGGCCCTGTGACCGCCACCCAGAACACCTGGATCGGTCCCGGCGCCGAGGTTGAGGATGCCGTGCTGGATGCCCAGGTCGTTGTTCCGGGCGAACGGATGACCGGCCAGCTCCTCCGCGCCCGGGCGGAGGCGCTGCACCAGCTCACGCGGGATCCGCGCCATTACTTCTCTGAGTCTGTCCGTCATTATGAGGTTTCTGCCCACTGGCAGGGGGGATTCTGGCGCGGGGCCTACAAGCCCACGACCGAACGTTTCACTGGGCTGGCCGGCTTCGGTAGGGCAAAGAGCCAGCGAGTGTTGCAGCAGATGGAGCGGCTTTATCATCACCCCGTCTATCAAGTTCTCAATCCCACCGAGATCTACCGCTACCTCTTCGCCTTGGTCCGCTTCGAAAGCCGCCGGCGGGATCCCTTTGCCCGGCCCGAGACGAACGAGGCGCAGGCGGTGATGCGCCGGCTTGCGGGGATCTGGATGGAGCGGATCCAGCAGGCCAACGGAGACCGGGCTCAGCTTCGGGCTCTTTTGAACGACTTTCTCGAGTTTGTCACCCTCGCCAACATCTTTGACCATCAGTCCGGCACCGCTCGAACCCTGATCGATGAAATTCAGAAGGCGCTGCGTAAGCGATTGTCTGCGACCAAAAAGATGAGTCGGGTCATGGATTTGATCCATGGAGCCGTTGCCGACGAATGGGCGGTGGACGACCGGGGGGAGATCGCGCGCAGAATACTCGATGTGCCTCCGGGAACCTTCGTCTATTGGACGGACAATCTCGAGGAGGCCGAGGCAGACGCGGCCTTCTGGCTGCTTCTGGGAGGGTTGGGCCACCGGGTGGTGGTGGCGGCCAAGGATCGCCTGATCTTCAGTGATATCGCCCGGCAGGAAGTCGAGGCGCAGGTCGAGGCCATCCCGGAGCTGCGCTCTCTTCAAGAAAGGGGGCTGCTGCGGGTGATCTCCTCCGGCTCCGATGTCTACGGCACGCCGCTCCACCTGGCTTCCGAGGATCTCCTTGACGAGATCCGGCGGCCGGACCTGCGGGCGGTCATCGGAAAGGGGCAGGGCAATCTCTACGCCAGCGCTGCCCGCAATCCCCTCACCTTCCCGTTTGTCTCTCTGCATCTGATTAAGGGGATGACCGCCATCCGCGTGGCCGGCATGAAGCCGCCCAAAGGGAAGGTTCCTGCGGTGGCTGCCTATCTGCCGCCGGGGATGGTGGCCAACCAGGCGATTGCGCCGTTTGATCCTGAGGATCCGGAAGCCCCGATTGTCGCGGTGGGTTCGTTGATTGAGGCTGTTGAGGCGCGCCAGCGCGCGGATCAAGATTACCGAAGCACCCCGGCTTATCAGCAACTTTCCCAGCTCTTCGGAGCCGGCCTGGAGGAGATGGAGACGCTCCTGCGGCAGGAGGAGAACCGGACAGGGCGGACGCGGGGGCAGATTCTTCAGGGCCGCCTGCATCCGGAGGCCATCCGGCATTTTCTGGATCAGGGCGGGATCGAGAGGATGTGGCGCCGCCGGGCGGCTGAGCGGTACGACGTCATTGTCATCGGCGGCGGCACAGCCGGCCGGATGGCGGCCCAGGCGCTGGGCGCCTTGGGCTACCGGGTGCTCATCGTGACACTCGGCTCCGACAACGGGGGGGTGACCCAGGACAGGATCGAACAGCTCCAGCCCCGTTTCGGATGGACTTTTCCTGTTGGGGACGTCACCAACGGCTTGATCGGTTTCTTAACGCCCCTCAAGCAGAAGCTGTTGAATATCCGGGGTTTGGATCCATCCCAGGGCGACATGAAACAGCATGTGGCAGAGGCGCTTGGCCGGATCATCCGGGAGCATCCCGACTGGAGACAGACCGATCCGGACCTGCTCTCCTACGCGGTGGAACTGCTCAACCTGGCGGAGGCGGCGAACACGGGGATCCTGCCCCACCTTCCCAGCGGCGAACCGCTCAGCACCCGGCACGAGCTGTTCAGCGGGCTCATGGCGGCCACCGGCGCCTACGATGCTGACCGCAAGCGGATCGACCCCGACCGGTTTGAGGCGGGCCTCTACCTTTTTGAGCGGGCCTTCGGCCTTCCGGGCCGCGTGATTCCCAACACGGTGGATCCTCAAACCCTGGTGGCCGAGTGGGACGTCATCGATCCTGAGACGGGCACTTGGCTGCGGGCCGATGGGCAGGTGGAGATCTCCCTGATTCCGGATGAAAAGAAGCGCAAGGTCGACGGTTCGCTGGCCGCCTACCGACACTTCGGTTTCAAGGATCCGGTTTCCGCCTATCCGGGTTTGGTGGAGGCGATACGGAATCAACTCAAGCCCGGCGGTGTGGTGTACTACGGTTTCTCCAGCGCGGTGGTCAGCCGCTCTCCGCAGGTGATGATTCGGGCAGTGGCCGAAGCCCTTGCCCGGGAGGATGTGGCGAAGGTGTGGCTCGGCAATGTCACCTGGAACAACGAGACTGCCTTCATGGAGTGGACCGATGAGGCAGACTTCCATGAGATGGCCACCGGCCTGCCCTTGGCCGAAACCATGGACTACATGGTGGTCAACAGTGAATGGCCGCACGAAGCCGCGCTTGGCGAAGCGCGAGGATTGGCAGAAGCGCTTGAAGGCAGCTATCCGGAGGCCTTGGAGGCGGCGGATCAAGCCATTCAAGAGACCGGAGGTGACAGGGCCGATTTAGCTCAGGAAGCGATCAAGCGACTCTCAGGGGTTGCGGGCATCAAGAATCCTGTCCGCCAACTCCTGCTGGGCATTTTGCTGTCTGACTGGGGAGACAATTCAACCGGCTGGAAGTTTCGCGGGGGGCGCCCTCTCGGCAAATCGCAGAGCACCGCTCTTCAAAAACGCGGGCTCACCCTGTTGGAGCTTCCCTTTCTCCGGTTGGGGAGATCACCCATGCGGTTGGGCTACGGCGCGGACCGGAGAGACGTTAATCTGCCCTTGCCGATAGTGGATCCTGCGCAGTTTCGGTTGATTGATAAGATGGTCCGCGGCCACTTTGCCCAGAAGAGCGGGCTGGAGGAGGGCACCCTGGGCAATCCGGATCTGGAGCGTGCGATGATCGAAAGCCCGACTTCGAACCAATGGCACCAGGCCTTTTTTGAGACGATGCCTACAGGGGCTGATTTCTTCTGGTGGTTTCCAGCGGCGCGCACCTTCATCAAGGACCATCCGCAGGTGATCACGGAAGATTTCCTGACCCTGCTGTGTGAGTCGGTTTCCAATCCGGGATTCAGCCGCTTCCACCGGCACGCGGCCTTCTGGCTCCTTTCCTCCCTGGCCTCCGAGCCGATGGAGCTGCCCCCTGTCGGCGTCATACGGCCGGAGTATGAGTTGATCGTAAGCAACGCCTCACTCCGGCTCGCATGGAAGGATGACGCGCAGGATCAACCCCTCATTCGGGAGCTTCTTTCGGATGAGGGCATCACGGTGCACTCTCTTGCGATGCTGCCCCGGCAGGGCGCCAATGCGGGAACCTACCGGGCAGAGGTTGCCATGAGTCCCGGGGCACCCTCCGCAACAGTGGCGGTTAAGATCATCTATCCGATTCGATCCTATCGAGACCGCTTTCCAACCTTCTTCGGGACATTCGCCGATCTGGATCGCGAGGATCTGGAAGCAGGGCAGGCCAAGCGGCTTGTCTATCAGGAGCTTGCGGGAGATTGGATGGCCCGGCTTTTAAAGACGACCACAAAGTACCTTGCGTATCAGCACCCCGTGGCCCCTGGGGTGTCGTATCAGGAGGATCCTCCCTACTCTGGGCCAGGACTGGCGGCGACGTTCCCAGAGATCCATACCGTTGCTTTAACGCCGCATGTACTCGTTGAGGAGTTTGTGGAGGGGGAGGATCTTGGCTACCTTGTGGAGCGAGGGGAGCACGAACTGCTGCCAGATGCTACTCGGGCTGCGCGCTACGCCTATGAGCAGATCTGGGCCCATACGCAGGGTTTTGCCGCAAGCGATCCCAAGCCGACCAACGTGGTGGTTTGGCAGGAGGCCGGACAATGGCGCGCCAAAGTGGTGGACCTGATCGAGTTTGACCGCAAAACCGATGCAGAACTGCGCAAGCAGCTGGATCACTCTCTCCCGCTTGCCCTAGCCCGGGTTCCCGGCGGACAGGAGGAGATCCATCAGACGTTCCGGAGGCTGGAGAGCGAGCCCTGGCTGGCGGCTTGGAATGAGGCCTTCCAAGGTTTTGCCGAGATGGCGTCAGAGCGCCCGGAGCTGTTTGATTCCTTTGGGCTGCTGATTGACCAGAGCGCTGACGGTTTGGGCCAGCATCGGCTTGAGGTCGTCATCCCTCATCCTGAGCGCCTCAATGACGATGAGCGCGGAATGACGGTGCGCTATCTGGGAGCGATCCTGAACAACGCGGCCTGGCTTTCCATGAAGCAGCCGAAGGATACCGCCAAATCTCACGCGGTGATTTCTCTTTCCGGCGCATGGGCTCAGCGCGTCAATGACTGGCTGAAGAATGAAACCCGGCTGATTGAATCCTTAAGCCCCACCATGCTCTATGGCCCGGTCTCTGTGGAGGTTGTTGGCGCCCTGCCGCCGGCCACCACCACGGCCGCCACCACGCCGGTCGCCTATGCCCAGGTCAATGGGAAGAGTTTCAATCCAAGGGCAGGGGTCCCCATTGTGGGGGTGGATCTGGGCGGCACAAACCTCAAGATCAGCATACTTCAGGGCGGCCGAATGGTTCATGGAGAGGTTATTGCCGATTGGCGTGCCCAGGAGGCCGAGGTTGCCAGAGTAGGGCTGGCTCGATTCCTGGTTGACCAGATTCGCAAGAGACTCAGCGACGCCGACATTCAAGAGCTGCCCCAGGTGATCGGCATGTCCTGGCCAGGGCCGGTCCGCACCCCCAAGATCCTGGGCTCGGTTTCCATAGAGACCTTTCTGGCGGGGCTGATTGACAAGGTAAACCAAGGAGAGCTCTCCGGAGATGAGAGCAGGCTTCGCGCAGAGCTTGAGATGATGGAAGCAGGGCGCTTTATGGCGGCTTTGGGAAGCGCCTTGGACGAGACGGAGATGGAAGAAGTGATCCTCCTGCCTTACCGGGACGCCTTTGCCGAGGCCTTTGGGGTGGCGGTGGCCAGCTACCATCCGGCGTTTACGGGCAAAGCCCGCAGCGCCGTGCCCGCTCCAAGGATTGTCATCGTCACCTCCACCCTTGGAACCGGTGTCGCGATCTATCTCGTTGAGCCTGACGGTCGGATTGCCCGGGATACACTCCTGTATGAGTTGGGGCGGCTTGTCATCAGCATGGACCCCTCGCAGACCAAGCCCAACCGCTCCACGGGGTTGTACGGAACGCTGCGCCAGTTTTTCAGCAACGACGCGGTGCGCCTGGACGATGCCGAACACACCTCGCAAGCCGGTGAGGCGCTTGCAATGACGGCCCTCGTGCTCGAAGATGCGTTGGGGGCCGGCCGCATGACCCTTTCCGGGGGCAATGCCCGGCTGGAGATCGTCACGGCGGCCGAGGAGGCGCTGAAATGGATAAACACCTCCACCGAACAACCGACCAGCATGCACATTGAACTCAGCCCTGTTGCTGGGTTGACGGGAGCCGAGCCTATCTACACCCCCTCGATTGGTGCTGGCTGGGCGGCGTTGGCCGACAGCTTTGCTCCGGTTGAAGAGGAAGCTACTCCGGCAGAGCAGAAGGCCTCTGCGGGTTTGGAGGAGCTCATCACCATCGCCGAGGACACCATCAACGAGCCCGGCTTTGCCGACGCCTTGGCCTCCGGCCGCGGCACCGTACGCCTTCCCACAGCAGAGGCCAACCGCCTCTTCGGCGCCCCCATTGCCCTCATCACCCAAGTCTCGGAGACCACAACCTCCTTCGGCCCTGAGGGCCTGGTCTTCATCGACGACGACCTGATAGTCAACACCGATGCCTTTGACCCCTTCCCCACGATCTCAACCGGCCCCACCGGAACCGGCACCCTCGCTGTCTTTCCTGAGATCCGCGAAGAGGATTTGGTTGTTGCCCAGACTGACGACCTCACCCAACTGCAGATCACCACCGCCCTAAACAACACCTTTGCTCCGGGTCAAGCCCCCCGAGTCATCATGGCCGGCTTAGAAGACGTTCAGACCCTCACCGCCAAGGCCATCGTCACCCTGTGGACCGACCCGAACCTGCCGGATGTGGTGATGATCGGCATTGTTGTGCAGATCAAGAATCAGGCTGGAGAGACCTTCCAGCTCATCGTTGCGGCGTAACGTCATCCCCGACTTGATCGGGGATCAGATCCTCGCTTTGACGAGGGTGACAAAAGGAGTAGCGGGAATGACAGTAAAGGGATTAAATTGAAACGGCTGACAGCGGCATTCCTTGGTTTCTCTTTTGCCCTCTTTCCACAGGTTTTGCCAAAGGTTTGGGCGGCCGGGACCGACTTGCAAAAGGGGTCAGACCCCTTTACCCCCCGAAGGGGTCAGACCCCTACACTCAGACCTGCTCAGTCTGCAGATCAGAAGGAGACCGAAGCCCGCCGGAAAAACCCTGTTTTGGCAGGACTGGAAGAGAGATTAACCGCTCCCTCCGGATTTGACAGACGGGAGTTTCTAAAACGGGGAATAGCGGGAATGGGGGCTGCAGGCTTGGGGTTGGCCCCTCTCCGGCATCTTCTGGCCCAGGCCGAGCGCGATCCGGAAAAAGCCGCACTGGTAGCGCGCGTTCGCCGGATGCTGAACCCCGACGATTACAAGGATTCGGTCCGGTTCATCGACAGGCAGCGGATTACAGGGCAGCCCCCTGTGATGCCGATCAACATTCCGGCCGAGGCCTTAGAGAGGTACCGCCGAGTGCGGGGCAGAGATTTTCGCGGGTTTAATTTCAACGGGCTTCACCGGAGTTACCGATCAGATCCCGATAACCCACACTGGGCAGGGCCGGAAGGCTCTGCTCAGATGGCGAAATTCGGGAGGGTTTGGATTTATGATTCAGCCTTGGGTATCAAGGCCGAAGTGGGAGCCGCGCAGGCAGCCCTGGCCGATGGGCGAAGAGATGACGCCCTTGAACGGTTTAATCTCCTCTGGCGATCATCCCGTGCTTTGGTGGAATTGGGCAAGGACGAGGAGGCCCTTGGATTCTCCGGCGGCTGGCACTTTTCCTACAACACCGATGGCGACAGCTGGATTGACCCTCGTGCGCCCATGGGCGGGGTCTTGTGGGGCATCAACGCTCTGTATGACGCCATCGGTTTTGTATTGACTGCCGACGATCCGGCCATCCGTTCGCATCGACAGGAGGCGCTGGAGCTGTTGGTCTGGGTCGACATGCTGGTTAAGCGGTTGGTCTTTTTCATGCAGGTGATGGACCCGGACGATCCCAGAGACGGCCTTATCCGGAACATGGTGTACAACAGCTTGATAGATGCAGGTCTTTCCATGGACGATGCCGGTTACCGCGTTTATGAGGGGCAGCCCAACCGAGCCGGTCAGTTTGTGATCTTTGAACACAATGCCGATTTGGCCGATGTTCTCCGCAACGCCGCTAAGGTCAATGCCGCAGCCGCCCTGATCGACGCCCGATTCCAGTCTCCGAAATTCCAGAAAGGGTTTATGGACGAGCTGCCGGTGCGGCACGAGCGGTTGCTCAATGCCCTGTGGGATAAGGCTTGGGTCGGGGACCACTTTGTCACCGCTATGGAGGCGGATGGAACCATCAACACTTCGGTAGCGCTTGACAACCAGACATGGGTTGCCGGGGTGTTTCTGCCGTACAGCGAGGATCGGGTCTGGCGAGCGCTCGACTATGCCTGGGAGGAATTCCGGACCAAGGGGCGCGATGGACGGATTGCCACCCGGTTGGGGGACTTGGTGCTGGAGGATGTTCCGGCTGCCGGCAGAAGGTGGGTTCAACAGCTTGCCGACGAGGAAATTGCCGCTGTCCACTTCTTTGATTGGAATTTTAAGGACCCGTATGTGGTGGTGCCCGCTGCCCGCCGCCACAAGTTGATCGAGATGGTTCAACCCGAGGCGAACGAAGGCATTCGGGATCTGCTCATCCGGGTGGCGCTCGTGACGCGAGATCCTCAACGCCGAGAGGCGGCCCTCCGGCGGGCGGAGCTCATCACCAAGACCCTCTCCATGATCCGGAAGATCTACGGGGGGCTGCCCTATGCCACCAACTATATTCCGGATCTGATGAGCACGCTGCAGGCGATGGCGCCGGAGGCGAGTTTTGCGACCGTCTCGACCCGCTTGATGGGGGCGCCGGTCGCCCTGATCGGCACAGCTGCGCCGGATCACTTCACCTTCCAGGGGCGCAGGCCCGGCGAAGCTCCTGCGACGGTTACGCCCATGCGCGAGCCCGCGGTTGAGCCTGCTGTGCCCGCGGTTGAGCCTGCTGTGCCCGCGGTTGAGCCTGCTGTGCCCGCGGTCCCTGGCAAGCTGTCGGCAAAGGTGCTCGAGCTCAAGCCTGCCTACATGACACTCCAGCTTACAGTCCCCGAGCGCCTCAAGGGCAAGCAGTTCTTCGCCGTCGCCTTCATCAAGACCGACCAATGGTATCCCCAGCCTTCTATGAGAAAGAGCGAATTGATGAAGCGGGTGCGCTCGAGCGGCGAGGTCACCCTCACGACCGTGGTTCCCCGTTCTCCCTTTGTCGGGGGCGGGATCCGCGGCCGGGCGGTTGCCCTCTTTGATAGCGAGGAGGCGTTCGACGCTTTCCTCAAAGATTTTTCGAGGGCGGGCGATCGAGCGACCGCGCAGCACGCAGTCCAAATCTTTTTGATCAGCGAAGAGAAACAGGTAACGCCCACCGATCGACTGAGTTTCCATCACCCATCGATCAACAGCCCTTTGCTCAGCCGCAGCACCTTCCGTGGCCCTGCAGTTGAAGTGGGGCCTGGTTCAGCAGCGTTGGCCGCTGCCCAGCAGCCTCTCTCGGATACTTTGTTGGCCGAGGTTCTCTCGCCGGCGCCGGCCGGTTCTATGGGGAATCTGCCTCTGGCGATGGGGACCTCGGCCCGACTCTCTGAAGCGCTCCTCTCGGGCTTGGAAGAAGCCGTTGGTTTCAGCCACACCATTCAGAAGAACCATCTCAGCTTGTCGCAATTGACCGGAAGATTGGAGGAGCTCATCACCATCGCCGAGGACACCATCAACCAGTCCGGCTTTGCCGACGCCTTGGCCTCCGGCCACGGCACCGTGGTCCTCCCGCCGGCTGAAGCCGGCCGCCTCTTCGGCGCCCCCATTGCCCTCATCACCCAGGCCGGAGCACCCACCTCAGCCCCTGAGGCGCTGATCTTTGCCGACACCGACCTGATAGGAGTCAACACCACTGCCTTTAGCCCCTTTGCTACTATTCCGGTGGGCTCCACAGGAGACGACATCCTCTCTGCCCTCCCTGAAGTCCGCAAAGGGGATTTGGTTGTTGCCCAGACTGACGACCTCACCCAACCGCAGATCACCGCCGCCCTAAACAACACCTTTGCTCCGGGCCAAGCCCCCCGAGTGATCATGGCCGGCTTAGAAGACGTTCAGACCCTCACCGTCAAGGCCATCGTCACCCTCTGGACCGACCCGAACCTGCCGGATGTCATGGTGATCGGCGTGGTCCTCGAGCTCAAATCCAGAGCCGGCAACACCTACCTGCTCATCGTTGCGGCGTAAGAGACGAAGTTGCGATAAAATAATGGCTATGCTCCCTGCAAAAGGGTTTAAGCGGTGCGGTTTACTGCTGGCCCTCCTCCTGCTTGTTCTTTTGGGATTGCGGATTTCAGGCCCGCAGTCGGATACAGACATGGAGAAACATCCCTCCTTTGTTGAGCCCTCAGGGGCACCAGCCATTGCTCCCTCCCTGCCTGAGCCCTGCAGGGAGAAGGGCAAGGAGTTGCCCGATCCGATCCTGGTGGATGATTTCGAGACCGGCCAGACCCACGGCCTCTTTGCCCAGCGCAAGAACCGCCTGGATGCCTTCCAGGGAACCTGGGCCAGGCGCCCATCCTATACAGTGATCACCAAGGTGCTGGACAGCCGGCCAGGTTCGGTGGGTAATGCCCTGCGCCTGGAGTACAACAAGGTGGGCGGCTGGTGCGGCTGGTACACCCTCTTAAACGGCATTGACATCTCCTGCCACAATGCCTTGACCTTCTGGGTTAAGGGAGAGGAAGGGGGGGAGCGCTTTGATATCGGCCTGGCCGATGACACGATGCAGGATTTGCAGATTGACGCCGTCTACGTCGGATCCATCAAATCTTTTCTGCCGGAGGGCATCACCACCCAATGGCAGCAGGTCAAGATCCCGCTGCAGTCCTTAAGATCGGAGTTGAATCTGACCCGGATGGGCTCTTTGGTTCTTTGGTTTAGGTACGAAGGCAAGGGGGCGATTGAGGTGGACGACCTTGTCTTTGCCTTTGATGAGGAGATAGAACGGATCTTGGAGGAGAATATGCCCCGGGCCCAGCTGGATATCCGCTCTCCCCGGGCCATGTGGGTTTGGAAGTATGATCCGATCAACAATCTGGATGTGCGCGAGGAGCTCTTAGCCTTCTCTGAGCGCACAGCGATCCAGCGCTTCTATCTCTATCTGGGCGAGGAGCCCATTCCCCAGACGCCTGAAAATTACCAGCAAGGGTTGGCTGAGTTCCTCCGGCAGTGCCACGCACAGGGGATTGAGGTCCAGGCCCTTCAGGGCAACCCCGTTTGGGCCCTCAAGCGCCACCACTCCAAGGTGTTGAAGTGGATTGGGGGATTCTTGACTTACAACCGGACGCGCCCCCCCGAGGAATGGATTGACGGGGTGCACATGGACATTGAGCCGTATCTGACCTCTGAGTGGGAGACCGGCGATCAGAAGAAGCTTAAAGAAGAGTTTTTGGAGCTGATGGCCTCCTGCCGGGAGTTGATCGATGAGGAGAATGGACGCACCGGCGCTCGCGCCTCGACAGGCTCAGCGCGGACGGAAGATGCCGCGCTGCGGCCGTGGGCTGTGGGGCCGACGGCAGCAATCCCCTTTGTGATGGGGTTGGCGATCCCGCTTTTCTACGACCGGGAGCCGGAGATGGAGCGTAAACTTCTCGCCTTTCTCGATTACGCTGCCCTCATGGATTACTACGATACCGCCCGGGATATCATTGATGCCGGTTGGTCCCATGTTGAGATGGCAAGGGAATTGGGCGTTGCGATGGTGATCGGCATTGAGACCCAGGATTTGATCCAGATGTCGCAGGGCAAGCGCCGCAACACCTTCATTGAAGAGGGATGGAACGATATGGAGGCGGAGCTGGCCGAAGTCACCAACGCCTTTGCGGGTAACCCCGCCTTTGACGGGTTGGCGATCCACTGTTATTACGCCTATAAGATTCTTCAGCGGGGGCGAAATGTCCCCACCCGGGAGCGGACCGGTAAGCTCCCCGGATTCACCGCCGCGGAGTTGCCTTTAGCCGCTCAGATTGACGGGGATCTCTCGGAATGGAACCAAGCCCAGTGGACGCGCATCTTCTTGCGCAAGCAGGCGGTCTATGGCGTCGGGGCGTGGGAGGGACCGAACGACTATTCCTTCAAGGTCGCTGCCGGCTGGGAGCCGGAGGCCCTCCTGCTGGCCTTTGATGTGACCGACAACACCCACATTCAAGAAAAACAGAAGGCCGACATGTGGGAGGGGGACCACCTTGAGCTTTGGCTGGATACCGATCTGGAGGGGGACTACGCCGAGGCCGTCAACTCCTCCGACGATTTTCAGCTTGGGCTCTCCCCCGGGAATTTCAGCACCTTGCCGCCGGAGGCGCATGTGTGGGTTCCGTCGGTGGATCCCGATGCCTTGGCGGGCATCCAGGTGGCTGCCCGTAACACCGAAGCCGGATATGCCTTAGAGGTGCGCCTCCCCACAGATTTTCTATTTCAGAATGTTCGAAAGCGCGTAGGGGTGGGACCGGTGCACTCGGAGATGCCTAAACGGATTACCCCGGAGATGTTCGCCCTGCAGGAGGGGGTGCTCCAGTCGCATCAGCTTACGGCAGGGTTTCGGATGGGGATCATGGTGGACGGCTCAGATTCGGATCTGGCCCGGCACCCTCAGAAATGCGTCCTCTCCACCTCAGAGGAACGGCAGTGGGGGGATCCGACCACCTTCAATATCTTGGAGTTGCGATGAATCTTTCTATCGCACGATGCATCTTAAGGGTGGGACTAACAGCTTCCCTTGTGGTCACGGGCCCTCAGCGGTCAGCAGCCCGTGCTGAGGAAGGGGTGCCTGCTGCCGAATCCCCGGCTTTTGCGGGCACTCCATTGGGAGAGATACCCCCCTTTCCGGAGGGGACCCAACTGATTCCCAGGGTTGCCCGAGTGGCCGAACGGGGCCGGATCGGGGGATATGCGATGCGGCCGTCGAAATATGGTGTATACTATGACGAGCGTAACCACCGACCCGGTTCCAAGGAAGGGATCTACGTCCGCTACCGCAAGAAACCTTACCCCTCCTTCTGCGGCGCCTATTTGGTCATTGCGGGGGATCTCTCTGCCCATGCCACCATGACCTTTTGGGTCAAGGGGGCCAAAGGCGGGGAGGCCTTTGAGATCGGCATGAATGATGTCGTCTCCAACCAGCGGGAGGATGCGGTGATGGTCGGCTCCATCTATCGGTACCTTCCGCAAGGGGTGACCACTCAGTGGCAGCAGGTTAAGATTCCGTTGGAGGATTTTTTCGGTGCGGACCTACGCCGGGTCTTCAGCGTGGTCTTCAACTTCAACGAGACCGGAGAAGGGATCTTCTGGATCGATGAAGTCGCCTTTCATGAGGAGCAGTTGGTCTTCCGGGAGGATGAGATCCTAAGCCAAGGCCATCTCCTCGTGGACAATTTTGACCACGCCGATGTGAATCTCTTGGGACGCAAGGCCAATGCCTACAAGCGGCTGCCCTCGGTATGCCGCTTTGATCGGGTGGAGTCGCCGCGGGTAGGGGACCATGGCCGGAGCTTGCGCTTAAGCTTCGAGAAGAAGTCGACCGGTTGGTGCGGCTATTACACGCTGCTCAACCAGATTGACGGCAGCTACTATGACCTGACCCTCTACAAGGAGGTTGCTTTTCAGGTGCGCGGGGGCAAGGGCGGCGAGACCTTCGAGGTCGGAATGGCGGATCGATCCTGGCAGACGATCGGCGATTCCGTCAAGGCCGACGCCATCGAGAAATACCTCCCTGCGGGGGTGACCACCCAATGGCAGGAGGCGGTCATACCGCTGGATGATTTCGGCAAATTGGATTGGACGCAGATGGGTTCCGTGGTCTTTAACTTCCATCGTCCCAGCGCCGGAGAGCTGTACATTGATGATCTGCGTTTGATCCGCAAAAGCGAGGAGGATCTTCTGGAAGCATGGGACGAAGAATGATGAGACAGGCGGCCGGTATCGGCCTGTGTACCATCGCAGTGGCCCTCTCGTGCGCTCTTGCCTTGGCGGCAGAGCCGCTTCTCATTGATGACTATGAGGCCGGTGCTGCCAATCGTTTGGGGGGCCGCTCCAACACCTACGTCTCCGCCCCTTCCCGGGCGTTGGCGATGAAGACCGACAAAGAGGCGCACGCCGGAAAGAGCGCCTTGATGATCAAATACGACAAGAAGAACCAGGGGGGCCCTTATGGCCAGGGGGGGTGGTGCGGCTACTATACCCTCTTGAAGGTGGGGTCGCGCTACTTTGACGCCACCGAATACAGGGCTTTGACCTTCTGGATCAAGGGGAGCAGGGGGGGTGAGAATTTCGTGCTGGGGGCTGCCGATCGCCACTGGGAGCAGGTGGGCGATTCGGTGAAGTCCGAGCCGATCGGCAAATATCTGGCCGAAGGCAAAATCACCGCCGACTGGCAAAAGGCAGTGATTCCCCTGGATACCTTCATGATCGACATGCAGGAGCTTTCCTCCGTTTCCTTTTGTTTTGAGGGTTCGGTCTTCCCGGCCGGGGCAGGCAAGGGGACCCTCTTTGTGGATGATCTCACACTGGAATAATAAGCGGAATAATGTTAGGAGGTGTACGAATGAGAAGGTTGAACGATGCATTAAAACGATGGAGCGCCCTCTCCGTCAAGCTGGCTGCGGCCGGTTTGGCGGTCGGGCTGCTTGCCCTCTCTGCCCGGGCGGCGGCTTCTCCGCTGCTGGTGGATGATTTTGAGGGGGAAGAAGTGATCAAGAATATGCTTGGCAATCGAGCCAACGTTTTCCTCAAGGCGCCCTCCAAGGCGATGGTCAGCCGTCGCTCGGAGCAGGTGAACGGCCAGGAAAGCCAGGTCTTGATGCTTCGTTATGACAAGCGCAACTCCGGCGGTCCGTATGACGGCGGGGGGTGGTGCGGCTATTACACGCTGCTCAAGTCCCCGGGTGCCTTGGTGGCGCCCACCGACGAGAACCCCAATCCCGAACCCCTGGGAGAACAGTACCTTGACGGCAGCGAGTTGACTCAGGTTTCCTTCTGGGTGCGCGGTGAGAAGGGGGATGAGAATTTTGTCTTAGGGATGTCTGACCGGCACTGGGACAAGATCGGAGATTCCGTCAAGTCCGAGGAGATCGGCAAGTATCTGCCGCAGGGACGCATCACCACCGAGTGGCAGAAGGCCGTGGTGCCGCTGGACGAGTTCTTCATTGACTACGCCCAGTTGGCGGCCGTCTCCGTTGTCTTCGAGGGAGATCTCTTCCCGGAGACCGGCCACGCAGGGACCCTCTACATCGACAACATCACACTTGAATAGGTCCTGAGTGAAGCCAATCTCACCGACTGTCCGTCCCTTCGGGCGGGCTTGCTGCGGGCGGAGGTGGAGGGGGGCAATTGCGCTGGTTTTGGCCGGCTGCCTCCTCTTGCCCTCCGCCCTGTCAGCTTCTGGGGTTTCTGCCGCGGGCACAGCCTCCAAGGAGCAGGGCGCAGAGCGGCTTGCCCTGTGGGTGTGGGATGCGCGTGTGGTGACAGAGCCCCGCGCCCAGCATCGCCTGCTCAATTTCTGCAGGCGAGGCGGAGTGGGCATCCTGTATCTGTCTGCCTATGATCTGCGCGCTCCCATGGATAAGGCTTACCGGTCCTTTAACCGGCGGGCCCATGAGGCCGGGTTGGAGGTCCACGCCTTGGCCGGAGATCCCCGCTGGGCCAAGAGCCGATATCATCACATCCCCTTGAGATGGGCCGACTCGGTTCGCGCCCTCAATCAGAAGGCTCGCCCTGAAGAACGGTTTGACGGACTGCACACCGACATTGAGGCGTACCTGCTCTCCAAAAGCTGGCGGGAACGCCCCGAGGTGCTCTTGGGCAGCTACCTGGAGTTGACCCGCAAGCTCGCCGGCAAGGCGTGGGAAGCCCCGCATCCCATCGCCTATGGCGTGGATATCCCCTTCTGGTTTGACGACGACATCTCCTATCGGATTCTTTGGAACGGAAGCATTAAGCCTCCCTCGCATCACGTGATGGATTTCTCGGACTTTGTCACGGTCATGGCCTATCGGAATTTTGCCGAGGGCCCGGACGGCACCATCCATCTGGTGCGCCTTGAGATGGACTATGGCGATAAGATCGGCAAGAAGGTCTTTGTGGGACAGGAGACCCAGGAAGACCTTTTCCCCACCTACATTACCTTCGGCGGCACTTCTTGCCGAGTTCTCAAGCGCGAGATGGGGAAGGTCCGAAGCGCCTACCGGGATCGGACCAGTTTCGGGGGCTTTGCCATCCATCATTATGACAGCTATCGGAAGCTGTGCAGCCAATGAGTGAGCAGAAGGCAGAAGACAGAAGGCAGAAGGCAAGGGGCCGGGCGGCTGTGGCGTGCTGCTTGCTGTTCGCTGCTTGTTGCTTACCGGTTTTTGCGGATGTGATCTATGACCTGGAGGGGGGTACCCTCCGAGGTTTGGTGGTGGAAGAGCATTGGGACCGGATCGTGGTGAGCACCGAATGGGGTGAGCAGACGATCTTGCGCGAGACGATCGAGGAGATCTTTTTTGACGAGCCTGAGCGCAACCAGCTCTACCTGGGCAACCAAGCCTTAGGGGCGGGGGAGTTCAGCCTTGCCCAGGGCTTCTTCCGCAAGGCCTTGCGGCTCAACCCCAACTTCCAGGAGGCCAACGATGCCCTCGGCCGCCTTGAGGATCAAGAGGCCAAATTGGCAGCCCAATTTGACCTTACCCAACCTGTGCCGGTATTGCTCAACCGAATCGGAATGACGGTGGGGTTGACGGATCAGTTTTCCCAGATTCGAATGATCCGCGCAGATTCTCCGGCAGATCGGGCGGGCTTGAGCATTGGGGATCTCTTGATAAGTTATTGGGGAGAGTCTCTGGGCTTTCTTCCGGTCGAGGAGATTGCGCGCAGAATCCTAGGCCCCCCCAGAACCGCCGTTACGCTCACCGTGCAGCGCGAGGTGATGCTCCCCTCTGCTTTGCCCTTTGAGAGGGACTGGCCGGCCATGCAGATGGGGATGTCTCGATCCGGGCTTACGGTTCTGGAGGTGACCCCCAAAGGGATGGCTGCCCTGACCGGCTTGCGCTTGGGGGATCGCATTGTCCGGCTCGACAAGCAGCCTACCCGCTACATGCCCCTCTCCAAGGCCCGGCGGGTTATGGCAGAGGCCAAGGAAACAGGCGTGACACTGGTCATTCAGCGCGATATAACGCTTCAGCGTTAGGAATCGGATTCCATTATTCTATCGATGTCATACAAGGAGGGTTACAGCCATGGCGGAGAAGTTCCGACGAACCCATTACTTAACTGATAAGTCTTTACAGATGCGGTATATGGTTTTGACCTTGTTGATGTTGGCGGCCTTCTTCGCTGTCTCCGTAGGGGTCGTCTATGTCACCGGATGGTCGCACTTGGTCGAGAAGCTCTCCCAGATTTACCCGCAGGGGCGCTTGGTGGAGATCTTGCGATTGATTTATCTCAGACTCTCCCTGGGTTTCTTGGCCCTGCTTCCGGTGGCTTTGTTCTTGACCCTTTTCTTCTCGCACACCGTGGCGGGGCCCTTGGTCAGGATCAAGCGCTACCTTCGGCTCATGGCCAAAGGGGAGTTTGACTTGGCCCCCTTGGTGCTGAGGCGCTTCGATGAGCTCAAGGATGTGGCGGACTTGATCAACGAAATGACCTCGAAGCTGGGACCCCGCTCTCATGAGCGCAAACGCCTGATCGACTCCCTTCAGGGGACGGTTCAGGCCCTCCGGCAGGATGTTCAGCGGCTCCCTTCAGCGGGGCAGGAGATTCACCGCAAGGTGAACTACCTGGCCGACACCCTGCGCATTTTGGAGTGACGATGAAGCGACTACTCATTGCGGCACTGGCGGTTGGGGTGGCTTTTACCCCCCTGGTGCAGGCTCAGGAGGCGTTGCAGAGGGAGGGGCGGGACAGCGACGAAGACGGCACCCCGGATGAATGGTGGTATTACGGCCCGCTGACACCGGTGCCCGATGAAGATCCGGAGCTGACCAAGAAGCGAGCCCTGGTTCGGATTGAGCGGGACCGCGACGCCGACGGCAAGCCCGAGGTGTGGATCCATTTTGAAGCCGGCACCCACCTGCGCTCCGAGGTGGACCGCGATGCCGACGGCTCCCCGGACCTGGTGCGCTTCATGAAGGACGGGCGCCCCGAGCGGGAACAGGCCGACCTCAACTTCGACGGCACCCTGGATGCCTGGGTCTTCTATAAGGAAGGGATCAAGGACCTGATGATCATGGACAAGAACTACGACGGCCGCCCCGATGCCTGGTTCTACTACGGGCAGGGGGGGTGGAAGCTGGTTTCCGGCAAGGTGGATGAGGATTTTGACGGCACCGTAGACCGCGTCTTCGGCCCGCCCCCCGAGGAGGAGACCCGCCAGCCCTGGTAGCTCCCCTTGACGGGGGTATTCCGCCGTGGTATAAAGTAGATTCTATTTGATGGCCCCATGCAGCGCCAGGGGGCCTTCCGCGTGCCAAGGATTGTTCCATCTTCTTTGCGCCTACCGAGTTCCAAAGCAAACATAAGGAGGAGTGTTTCAGCATGGAAGTTGTTATCAGAGATACCATTGACGAAGTTTCAAAGCTGTCCGCAGAGATCATTGCCGACATCATTCGGCGCAAGCCTCGCGCCATCTTGGGGCTGGCTACCGGATCTACGCCGGTTGGAACCTACAAGGAGCTCATCCGGCTCCACAAAGAGGAAGGGCTCGATTTCTCTCGGGTCATTACCTTCAACCTCGATGAGTACGTCGGTTTGACGCACGATCATCCCCAGAGCTACCACTACTTCATGTGGGATAACCTCTTCAAGCACATCAACGTCAACGCCAAGAATGTCCACATCCCCGATGGAACCGCCAAGGATGTCCCCGGCTTCTGCCGCGAGTACGAGGAGCAGATTGTCAAGGCCGGCGGATTGGACGCGCAGCTTCTGGGCATCGGCTCCAACGGGCACATCGCCTTCAACGAGCCCGGCTCCTCTCTGGGGTCCCGCACTCGCGTCAAGACCCTGGATGACCGCACGCGCCAAGACAACGCTCGGTTCTTCAGCAACCTCAACGAGGTTCCCAAGTATGCCATCACCATGGGGATCGGCACCATCATGGAAGCTCGTCAGTTGATCTTGCTCGCCAACGGCGCCGGCAAGGCAGAGGCGATCGCCCAGACCTGCGAGGGCCCGATTACCGCCATGGTTCCGGCGACCATCGTTCAGCTGCATCCCAAGGCGACCATTGTGGTGGACAAGGCTGCCGGTACGAAGCTCACCCGGGAATATCCCGCAGAGCCGCACGTACTGGTGCTCCACTAAACGACCCGACAGAAAACGAAACGGATATCAGCGATGAGCCTTCCCAAGTTTGACATCGTAAAGGCCTTGGAGGAGGCATCCTCCAGTTCAGAGCTTGTCTGTGGCGTCAGATCCGCCAAGAAGCGGACGGCACTGTTAGGCGCCAAGCCGGCCGCTTTACGCAAGGCAGGCTTTAAACCCCTGACCCCAGCCCAGATCAAAACCCTCAAAGCCCAGGGCAACGCAGCCCAGGACTGGAAGGAGATCTGGGTCGGCTCCGGTTTTGACCCGAAGCGTGTTCGGCGCTCATCCTTTGCGGGGCCGGTTCTCTTGGAGGCGGCCTCCGGGACCGTCAAGGTCGAGGGGGTAACCTTTCCCAGGGGGCTGTCCCATGCGACCCTCTCCCACTGCGTGGTGGGCAAGAATGCCCTCATCCAAAATGTCCGGCTTTTAAACCGGACCGTGGTTGAGGAGGGGGCAGTGCTCTTTGATGTGGGGACGGTCACCAAGGGCAAGCGTGATACCTTTGCCAACGGCCTGGAGGTGTTGGTTGCCGTAGAGACCGGCGGGCGTGAAGTTCCCCTCTTTGCGGAGCTGACCGTTGACGGGGCTGAGGTGCTCTCTCGCTCCCGCGCAGACAAGGCCCTTTTGGCCGGTTACCAGGAACGGCTGGACAGCTACGTCAAGAGCGTCACCTTGCCCTTCAATGTGATCGGCAAGGGGGCTTGCGTGCTTCATACCCCTCGCCTGCAAGATGTCTTCTTGGGAACGGCCGCTGTCATTGACTCTGCCCAGCAGGTGGAGGATGTGACGGTCTTAAGCAACGAGGAAGAGGCGACCGAGATCTCTCAAGGGGCAATTGTGAAGTCCTCCATCCTCCAGTGGGGTTCTGAAGTGACCTCCGCTGCTTTGGTGGATTCCTCCCTCTTAACCGAGCACTCCCATGTGGAGCGCAAGGGGTTGGTGACCCATGCGATTTTGGGTCCCAACACCGGTGTGGCCGAAGGAGAGGTGACCTCAGCCCTATTGGGTCCCTTTGTGGGTTTCCATCACCAGTCCCTCTTGATTGCGGCTCTCTGGCCTGAGGGCAAGGGCAACGTCGGCTACGGCGCCAACATCGGCTCCAACCACACCGCCAAGGCTCCGGACCAGGAGATCTGGCCCGGGGAGGGAACCTTCTTCGGGCTGGGGGTGAACATCAAGTTCCCCTCGGACCTGACAGGATCTCCCTACACCATCATCGCCAGCGGGGTGAGCATGCTGCCGCAGAAGGTGGAGTTTCCCTTCTCCCTCATCAACACGCCTGCGGTGACGCAGCCTAAGCTCTCTCCGGCCTACAATGAGATCATGCCGGGCTGGGTCCTCTCGGACAACATCTACATGGTCAAAAGGAACGAGGGCAAGTATCAGAAGCGCAACAAGGCCCGCCGCTCCAAGTTTGTCTTTGAGGTTTTCCGCCCCGAGGTTGTGGATCTGATGAAGGATGCCCGAAAGCGCCTTGAGGTCAAAGAGCCCCAAGAGGCGTATACCGGAAAGCAGATTGCTGGTCTTGGCAAGAATTACATGTCAGAGCGCAGCCGCCAGAAGGGGATCGAGACCTACACCTTCTACATCGGTTGCTATGCCCTCTTGGGACTCAAGCGGCAGTTGGAGGCATTCGTCCACAAGGGTGAGACTTCCCAGATTCCGGGGATTCTCGAGCGCAAGAGCGACTGCGCCCGCTGGGAGCATGAGCGGTTGATCCTGGCCGAGGAATTCTCTGGCAAGGATCTCAAAACCCTGCTCATGGATCTGGTGGAGCGACAGGAGAAGATTGCCGAGCAAGTGCAAAGCTCCAAGGAAAAGGACGACCGCAGGGGCGCTGAAGTGATCTCCGATTACACCGAGGCGCATCCCCCCGCATCCGAGGACGGCTTTGTCCAGGAAACCCGAAAGGCCACCGACACCCTCAAGCAGGAGGTCCAGCGCCTAGAGGGCATCATTCAAGACCTCTCCGCACAAGCAACAACCACCTAAGCCTGGTACCGGGTACAAATGCTCTTTTTGAGTGTACCCGGTACCGGTTTTTTTAGTGCATAGATTGCATTATTAGCATACAATTTATGGATATGGGAAGGCAACATCGAATAGTAAGCGAGACTGGCTGCTACCATGTTGTCGCGCGCGGCAATAGCCAAAAAGCGGTCTTCCGGCAGAAGCAAGATTACTGGGCGTATCGCCATCTCTTAGGGGAATATGGGAGGCGCCATGCCGCACAGATCTACCACTATTGTTTAATGAGTAATCATATCCACCTGGCGCTGCGCATTGAGAGCCTGAAGCAGCTTAGTCAGATGATGCATGACGTGCAACGTGCATATTCCCGGCATCGCCAGATGCAGGATCAAGTAACCGGACAATTGTGGCAGGGGCGGTTCCAAAGCTACCCCATCAATGATGAAAACTATTTTTTGGCATGCGGGCGCTATATTGAACGTAACCCCATAGAAGGTGGACTAACAGCCGACCCAGGAAATTATCCTTGGTCAAGCTATCGGTTTTATGCGTATGGCGTAAAGGACTGGATTGTAGTTGCTTCGCCGCTCTATGCAAGTATGGGCAGGGTGCCCCAGGAGCGTCAGAGTGCCTATCGCACCTTCATTGACAATGGTACCGGGTACAAATGCCCTTTTTGAGTGTACCCGGTACCGGTTTAGGGGTTATTTCCAGTGGGAGGACCAGAGCAGCCAGATCCGGGAGTCTTGGGTCCGGACGTGGTCGTTGTCCCGGTCCTTGTCGTAACGGTATTCGCCGTTGAGCTCCAGGCGCCACTCGTCAAAGACGTCGTAGCCTAAGCTCAAGCGGGTTGCCAGCAGGGGGCGCTGGGCCAGGTCCGAGTCAAAGTCAGCCAGGTGCAGATAGACCGAAGGGGTGGCCGACCACTTCCGGCGCTTGTCGCGGCTCAGCTTCCGGTAGGGCCAGATGAAGTTGGCCCCGAAGGAGTGGCCCGTGGCATGGCGCAGGTTGCTCTCGGTGGCCGGGACCGGGTCGATGAGCTTGCCGTCCTGAAAGGTGTAGTTAAGCCCGGCAGAGGCGTTGGACCAGAGCCTCAAGGAGCCCGACGCATTGACCTCGTGCTGCAGGCCGTGGTGCCGGGTCTCATTGAACAGCTCATCGAAGAATTCATAGCGGTACCGGGCGGAGAGGAGCGCCCGCTTGAATAAGGGCAGGGCCAGGCGGGAGCCGACGGTCCAACGGATCTCATCCTCGAAGGCGGTGCCGTTTTCATGCCGTTCCTCTTTGAGAGGGTGCTCCCACCAGTACGTTCCAAAGGCCGACCACTGCAGGTGCCCCAGATGATGGGCCAACTCTGCCCGCAAGTTGGTGGTGCGCACCTTGGAGGGGCGCGTGGCCGGACCCGGAGAGGAGGTGGTGTCGGTCATGCTTGCCCTCATGCGCGGTTTTGGCCAGCCGGCGGGCACCTTGATCCCGAGGTCTGCGTGATACCATGCCTGCCGGGTCTGCTCTACGTTGTCCTCATCGTCCAAGTCGTTGCGGTACCAACTGGCAGCCAAGTCCAGATCAAAGGGTCCCAGCGGCGCGAAATTGAACTTGTGGTGCGTGAACTGCCGGCCGGCGCTTAAGCCCTTGACGTTGTTGACGGCACCCGAGGGCAGGTCTGCCAGGAGCAGGTAGTCGGGTCCGGTGCGCTCAACGACGGCGTCCCACTTGATCCACGGCTGGATGAAGGTGGACTGCACCAGGAAGGCAAGGTCCTTGAGTTTCTCGTTGTTGCCGAAGCGGTCTTCCTTCAAGTTGTCATCGGTCTCGCTGTAGCTCTCGTATGCCTTGACGAACCAGGTGTCGGGGATGAAGGTGATCTCCTGGTTTAAGTTGTAGACGGTGTTGTCGCGGCGCTTATTGGCGATGTTGACCGCATGGATTCTCCCGGTGTCCCGCGTCTTGACGACACTGGCCCCCAGCCGCACGCGGTCTTCAATGATCTTCCAGCGGCTGCGCACCCCCATGACGCTCCTGGGGTAGATGTATTCGTCGCGGTCCTCCAGCCAGTAAGGATACCCTCCGTAGAGGGCCTGGAAGTCATGCCGCTCGCCGGTCAAGAGCAGGTTGATCCCCCTCAGGCGCGAGCTCCTCAAGAAATAATAGCTGGGGAAGGTGGCGGTATCTCCCAACCCCAGATGGGAAGCGCCCTCGGCGCCGTATTCACCGGGTTTCTCGAAGAAATCGGCCAGGAGGGTCCGGTAGCGCAGGTCGTTGTGGCCGTTCCTAAAGCCCTCCAGGTCCAGGCGGATGTGCGCGTCGATGCCGTCGCGGCCCTCCATGAAGGCTTCCAGGCGCTGGTTGATCTGCCAGCCATGGCTGTCAAAATCTTGGTCGGACTGTCTGTCGGCGTCGCGGCGCTGTCGAAGGACCCTCAGGCGCTCATGGATGTGGTGCTTGCGGCGCAGAGCGCGCTCAATCACAAACTCCCTCTCTTGAGGGTTCTGGACTCCGGCCATGGCACGCTCCACGTACTCCTGGAAGAGGGACTGGCTTTGAGTTTCTTTGGAGAGCTTGCCCAGCTCAGCCAGCGCCTGCTCGAACCGCCCCCTGCGCATCATGTGATCCACCCGCGCCAAGAGAAGGGTCTCTTGCGAGGTCAGGGGCTTTGCGTAAGCAGGCGGAAGGTTGAGGGTGAAAGAGGAAAGGAGCAGCAGGCAGCAGGCAGCAGGCAGCAGGCAGGCAATCGCTCCTGCTTTCTGCTTGCCGCTTTCTGCCTCCCGGATTTTCACGGGTTCCACAGCTCCACGATCAGATTGGCCGAGTAAGAGCCCTCCACGGCGGTGGCGCCGGCATCGGTGGCCATGTAGACCGTGAAGGGGCTGTTGAGGGTGAAGTCGCCGGTCACGTTGGCGTCGGCCACAAAGCGGCTGTCGGTGGAGTCTTGCCCGATGAGCCGCCGCCAACTGACGGGGTCTCCGGTCATGTCCACCAGATCCGGCAGGCGGACCCAGCTGGCGGTCATGACACTGCGCCTGTCCTCCAAGAGCTCGGGGCCGATCCAATAGTCATCATCGTCCACCGAAGGGGGGCCGGCCAGCTGGCCGTCCCAGCCGGTATCCTGGATGTCGGGCCCGTAGTTGAGCATCCAGAGCTTCATGGGGATGAAGAAACGTCCATCCAGAGAAACCAGGCCTGCCGGTGAGAGGCGATGCAGGGCGTCCCGAACACCATGAAAGCGGGCGGCGTTGTCGGTGTAGATGCGCACGACAAAGGGCTGATCGGTTCTGATCCGGTTGAAGCGGTAGAAGCTCCACCGGATTTCAATCGGGGTCGGATGCATGAATCGGCCCGGGGGTAAGGTGCCGAGGTTGAGCGCTTCCGGGAAGACCCTCAAGCTCTCTGTTTCGGTGCCGATGTGCAGGGGGTATTCTCCGGAGAGCCGGTCTGAGACATCGCCGTTACCGTCATACAAGGGAAAGGTCACCGTATAGTTGCCGGCCGCTACGACATAGCTGTCGGTCAGGACCCGGGTTTCACCGGCCGGGATTGTGGCGGTCAAAACCGGGGTCAGGGTGCTCTCGACCTCGGTGTCGATGTTGGTCAGGGTGATGTCCACCTCGGCGAACTGAGCGGTCGACTCATTGTTTCTGACGGTGACGTCAAAGCGGATCGTGTCGGTCGGATGATGATGTTGGTCATAGGAATAGGAGACGATCTCCAGGTCAAACTGGGCCAGGGCCGGCGTTGCCAAGAGTCCGATGCAGAGCGCTGCCGCGAAGATCTCCGGCAAGCGGGAGCAGTATGATCGAAACCGGCTCATGGCGTCACCACCACGGTTTCCTCCTTGGTCACCTCAAAGACAAGCTCCTTTTGGAGCAGCTGAGCCTGGTCTGCCTCGGCTGTGATGACCGCCTTGTACTGACCGGCATCGGGCAGGGGCAGCACGGTTGGGATTTGGAGCGCGGCCTTGGGCAGAATCGGCATCGATCTACCCAGGGCGGTCACCCGCACGACATTGCCCTCAGCGTCAAAGAGGGCCACCGTCCCGGAGGGGCGGACGTGCACGCTGCCCCGGTTGCGCAGGGTGGTTGTCAGCCACAGCAGGGTGGGGGCCTCTTCGGAGAACTCGTCAAATTCACCGACCTGTTCTCGGTGTTGAGCGGTGAGCCCCTCGATTGAAAGCTCGATCCGCTGGCGCCCCTCGATCATCACATAGACCGGAAGGGCCAAGCGGGGAACGATGGAGATGACGCCCTGGGGGCGGTCTTTCTTGTCTGCGGCCGATTGGATCGGCAGCTCATCCACCAGGATGGCGGCGACATACTCGGCGGCGGTGTCGCGCGCAATGTTGGCCGGCGGGGTCACGGTGTAGGTGACCTCTGCGGCGGATTCCGGCGCCAGCGTGAAGTCCGAAGGTTCAAAGGCAATCCACGCTTCTGCCGAGGGCAGGGTGATCCCCGTTTGCAGAAAGCGGTAAGGTCCGGTCCTGATCCGTGCGTTGACGGCAACATCTTTTGAATTGGTGATGGAGAGCGTTCCGGTGACCGGTTGATCCGGGGCGAGGACCACTTCCAGGCGGGCGGGCTCAACATCGAGCGCCCAAGCTGCCGGGGCGCAGAGGAGCAGGGCAATGCCGCAGGTCCCTGCGGCCATGAGAGAGCACCAGCGGGTCGCAAGAGGTTTTTTCATGGGGCCGCGATGATCTCGATGTAGAGCACGGTGTCGTAGGTCCCCCGGACAGCCGATTCAGAGACATCGGTGCGAAGGATGAGGGGGAAGGGGGTTCCAATCGTGATGTCCCCCAACGGATTGTCGTCCGAGGTGTAGAGCACCTCATCCGGGCCGGCAACCCAGAGAGTATTCCTGGGATCAATCCCCATGAGGATCACATCGCTGTACTCCGCCTCTTGGGTTTCGTTATTCAGCCGGTACGGGATGTAGCCGGGCTCATTGATGTCGGGGATTCGCCTGAAGACATTAACACCGAAATTCGGGGATTGGATCTCCAGGGGGATCGAGAAGCGCCCGTCCTCTGAGATCAGACCCGAGGGGTTGGGCGTCCGGACGGCCCCCAAGACGCCGCCAAAGGCCAAGTTATCGGTGTAGCAGCGCATGATCCAGGGATAGGGGCCGTTGTAGAGCCCCTCCACGATGATCTCCCCGATCTGCTGGCGGCCCGGCTCTGTGACGGTAAAGCCCACCGCTTCGGTGAAGGTGTAGCCGCCGAAGGATTCCACCGCGGCGGTGATGTACACCTCCTGCTGAACGGTTGCCTCGGCCTCCTGAGGGCAGGGCCTCAGGCCCCAGGCGCCCAGCGCGATGCCGGCAATCAACAGGAGTTTCACAATGGGTGCGGGACGGTTCACGATGAATGATTTCATAGCCATCCTTTCGCCTGCATGGTTTTCTCAATGTCCTCAAAGGTTTCAAAGGGAAGGGTGGTAATGCCCTCCTCCTTACACCAACAGCTCAGCTCATCCTTGGCAAAGGTGTGGGTCGCTGCTTTTGCGGGGCAGCGGTCGGTGACGCCGTTGCCCACGAAGAGGGTGGTATAACCCTGGTTGTTCCAGGTGCGGATGGGGTCGGCCTTGCAGTGCCCGCAGTCGTGGCAACTTTGAGACGGATACGGAAACTCCACCTGCCAGGTGCCGTTGACGCGCGCAATCTTATTGGCCAGGTACGGTACCGGCCACAGGCCGGATGCGCGCATGACCGCCTCCACGCAGAGATTGAAGCCGCCGCTTAAGAGCACCACCGGAATGCCTTTGGTCTGCATCCGCTTGAAAAAGGCTGGGAAGGCAGGGTCAAGCTGCACATCTTCCTTGAGCAGCGCCTCAAGCTCTGCTTGGTTTGCGCGAACTGTCGCCATCTCCTGCTTGAGACCCTCCCGAATGGACAGCGCTCCGGAAACAACGCGTCCTTGGATCTCTTTCCAGCCTGGTGCCCCGTAGCGGTTTAAGATCTCCACCAGGGTGTCTTGCCGAGTGACCGTTCCATCAAAGTCACAGGCAACCAGTATGCCAGATTCCATCCCTGACATTATCCTGGACTTTTCAAAGCCTTGTCAATCTTTTCAACTCAATGGTAGACTAGGATTTTCGTGAGAAGGCCGGAAAAATAACCTGATCCGTGAAACCTAAATTTCCCTTCCGTTTCGCCAGCCTTCGCTCCTGGGTCCTTCCTTGGATTCTGGGGGCGGTGGGTGCTTTGTGCCTTGCCCAGCCGATCCAGGCAGCTCGCCAAGAAGTCATAACCCTTAATTTCTGGGAATTGGCGGTCGGCGAGGACCTGATGCGCTCTCTCTTGGACAAGTTTGAGCGGCAGAATCCCGGCATCCGGGTCCGTTTCCAGCAGCTCTCCTGGGATTATGGGCTGGATAAGATCATTACCGCCGTTGCCGCCGACAACGCGCCGGATGTTGTGGAGCTGGGGACCGACTGGGTACCGCAGTTTGCCGCCTCCGGGGTGCTGCGAGATCTGACCGAGCCCCTTACCCCCATCAAAGAGCAGTATTTCCTCTGGGATCCGGTCACCTACGAGGGAAGGCTCTACGGGATGCCGTGGTTGGCCGGAATCCGGCTCCTCTTTTACAACCGGGAGCTTTTTGCCGAGGCCGGACTGAATCCGGATCGTCCGCCAACGACCTGGGGAGAGCTCAGCCGCGCTGCCCAGGCGGTGAGCGCCTTAGGGCCGGACATCTACGGCATCGGGCTCCATGTCGGGGAGGCCTACGCCCCCTGGCAGCAGTTCCTTCCTTTTGTCTGGGGCAACGGCGGCCAGGTCTTAAGTGACGATTGGAGCCGGTGCCTGCTGGACCAGCCGCCGGCAGTTAACGCCATGCAGTTCTATCATTCCCTCAAGCCCTCTGCCTTGGTAGAGCGCCAGCCCCAGGTCAACCAGCTCTTTGCCGAGGGCAAGGTGGGAGTTCAGCTCTCAGGCTCCTGGAACTTTGCGGTGATTCCCCGGATGAATCCGACCCTCAACTACGGCGTGGGACTGCTGCCCAGGCCTGCGCCGCACCGGGGCACCCCTGCCTCTTTTGTGGGGGGCGAAGTTCTCGTCTGCACCAAAAGCTCCCGCCACCCAGAAGCAGCACTCAAACTCATTCGTTTCCTGGCTGAGCCGGAGCAGGCAATGGCCATTGTGGAGGCCCAGCAGAATATTGTTCCCACAGCCAAGTCGACCATGCGCGATCCCTATTACCAGGCCCACCCCGAGCAGAGGCTTTTCTTTGAGCAGGTCCGCTTTGCTGTGGCCCCGCCGGCGCATCCCCGCTGGGTTCGGATGCAGGAGCGGATCACCCGGGCAATCGAAGAGGTGATCTTCAAGGATGCCGACCCGGCCGAGGTGCTGGGCAGAACCACCGCCGAGATCGACCGGATCTTGGCGCGACCCGAGGTGGAGGACCGGGTCAGCGATGCCATTGCCTTTGGCACCTTCCTCTTCTTCTTGGCAGGATTGGCCCTGGTGGCCTGGGTGGTGAAGCGCCGCCGGGGGATTCGAGGAAAGGAGTGGAGCTTGGGGAGCCTGGGGACGAGCGCAGTCTTTATCGGGCCGTGGCTGGCGATCTTCCTGGGATTCAGCTTGATTCCGCTGTTGCACTCTTTTCTGTTGAGCTTCTCCCGCTACAATCTGCTGACCTCTGAGATCGGTTTTGTGGGGTTGCGCAACTTCACGGAGGTGCTCAGAGAGCCCGAGTTCCTCAAGGCCCTCTGGCACACCATCTTCTTTGCGATAGGCACCATCCCCCCCACCATGGCGCTGGCCCTCTTTGCGGCGGTTTTGATCAACACCAAGATTCCCTTTAAGCGCCTCTACCAGGCCGGGATGTTTTTGCCGGTGGCCACCTCGGTGATCGTCATCGCGACCATCTTTACCTATCTCTACGCGCAGGACGGTCTGATCAACCGCGTTCTGGAGTGGCTGCATCTGCCCAGCCCCTCTCCGGCGTGGCTGCTCAACACGAAGTGGGCGCTGCCGGCGATCATGTTCATGAATGTGTGGGCCAGCTTCGGCTATTACATGATTCTTTTTTTGGCGGGGCTGCAGACGATCTCCTCCGAGCTCTACGAGGCCGCCTCCATTGACGGAGCCAACGAATGGCAGAAGTTCTGTTATGTCACCCTGCCGCAGTTAAAACCCATACTTCTCTTGGCGGTGGTCATCAACACCATCCGGGCCCTCCAGGTCTTCCCTGAGATCTTTGCCATGACCCAGGGCGGTCCCCTGGGTTCCACCACGACGGTGGTGTACTACCTCTACGAGACCGGGTTCCACCGCTTTGACATGGGCCATGCCGCGGCCGTCGGCTACATCCTCTTCTTCATCACGATGGGCTTCTCCTGGCTGCAGATCAGGGCTTTTAAGGTGGAGGAGAACGCCTGATGCGCGAGCGGATGCTGATTACCACGGCGGTCTCGGTGCTGACGGTCATGCTGGTCTTGACCCTCATGCCCCTTTTGATGATGTTCTACACCTCGGTCAAGCCGACCGGCACCCTCTTTGAACGGGCGCAGGAGGTTCTGGTGGCCGACTTTCAAATCGGAGCCCTCAACTCCATCGGCGGGCCGATTGCCGTCGAAGGGGCCGAGACCTCTGAGATTGAGATGGCCTTTGTGCCTGCCGTGCCGCAGGCCAGAAGCAATCGGGCGATGGAGATCCGTTTTAATGCCCAGGGGGAGCCGGTGCGCTGGGTCACCCGGGTCGGCCAGGACATGCGGAAATTCTCCTGGCTGGAGTTCCGGATCAAGGGGGCGGCCGGCGGAGAGAGCTTTACCGTGGATCTGGTGGACCTTAAAGGAAGGCGCACCAGCCTCGGCATCCAGGAGTTCAAGCGCGGGGGCCTCACCTCCAACTGGGAGACGATCCGCATCCCGATGGAGGCCTTTCACCTGACGCTGCTCACCCCGCGGCTGGTGGAGCGCCGCGCCCAGGATTTGGCGCTGACCTTCAACCAGGGGGCCGGCACGGTTTACCTGGATGACATCAAGCTCATCTTCAAGGAGTGGACCCTCAACAACTATTGGGATGTGTTGATCAGCGGTCCCTTTGGCCGCTATGCCGCCAACTCCATGGGGATCTCCCTGGTGGTGACCTTCGGCAACCTCCTTTTTGCCACCATGGTCGGTTACGCCTTTGCCCGCCGGGACTTTCCCTTTAAGAAGACCCTCTTTTTCATGATCATCGGCTCCATCGCTATCCCTCCGCAGGTGCTGATGGTGCCGGTCTTTATCCTGATGAAGCACATCGGCTGGCTCAACACCTACTGGGCTTTGACCATCCCGAGCTTGGTCCTGCCCTTCAATGTCTTCTTCATGCGCCAGTACATCTCCAAATTGCCGACGGCGGTTGAGGAGGCGGCCCGGATTGACGGCGCCAGCGAGTGGCAGATCTTCTGGCGGGTCATCACCCCCTTGTCTCAGCCGGCGCTGGCGGTGGTGGGGATCAATACCTTTATGGGTTCCTGGAACACCTTTCTCTATCCCTTCCTTTTGACCAATACCGTGGAGATGCGCACCCTGCCGGTCGGTCTGGCCCTTTACAAATCCCTCCACGGGGTCGACTGGGTGCATCTGATGGCCGGATCGGCCATTACCGCCATTCCGGTGATCATTGCCTTCCTGGTTTTCCAGCGCTACATCATCGAGGGTTTGACGCGAGGTTCGACCGTTGGCTAAGAGTCTGACGCTTTGGTACCGGCAAGAGACCCATTGCTGTACCAAAGGGTCAGACCCTTTGGTACAAGTGAGGATGGATGATGCGTAGGCGGGAGTGGTTTCTAGGCAAGGTGGCCACCCCCCTTGATCTTTTCGAGCAGGGTGCGGTGGGTATCGAAGGGGACCGGATTTTCTATGTCGGCGAGGCTCAGACCGCACCCAGGAGCCCCCAAGAGCCTGCGCGCACTTTCAACGGTTGGATCACCCCGGGCATGGTTGACGTCCATGTCCACGGCGGCGGCGGCGGTTCCATCCTGGAAGGAACTCCAGAGGCGGTTATCCAAGCCAGCCGCGCTTTAGTCGCACACGGGGTCACCAGCTTCCTGGCTACGACCGTCACCGGTGAGGATCTCAGCCGCTGCCGGCACCTTGAGGTGGCCGCTGAGACAGCGCAACGCCCACCCGACGATGGGGCAAAGATCCTGGGGATCCATGTCGAGGGGCCCTATGTCAACATGGCTCGCCACAATATGATTCATCCAAGCCGGGTGTGGCCGCCGGAGCGAAAAAGCTTCGAGGGGCTGCTCAAACTCATGCAGGGAAAGCTCAAGATGATGACCATTGCCCCCGAGCTACCGGGCGCCCTGGATTTGATCCAGCACTTGAAGGAGAATGGTGTCGTGGCCTCTCTGGGTCACACCGAGGCAACCCTGGAAGAGGCCCGGGCCGGTTTTGCCGCAGGCATTCAACACGTCACTCATCTCTACAACGCCATGCAGGGTCTCAGCCACCGTGAGCCCGGCGCGCTGGGAGCTGTCTTGATGGATCACGCGGTGACCGCGCAGATCATCGCGGACGGGGTTCATGTGCACCCGGATCTTTTGCGCTGGACTTGCCGGGTTTTGTCTCCGGAACGCCTGGTCTTGATGACCGATGGCCTGCCCTCCTCAGGGTTGCCGCAAGGGGAAGGGGAGTATGAGGGGGAGCCTTACACCGTGGTTGATGGTGCTGCTTGGTCCAAAGGGGGGGCGGCCAAGGGCAAGTTGATCGGCACCACCTTGGCTCTAGATCAGATGGTTGTGCGTGCCATGCGCTTCATGGGGGTTGATTTCCCTCAGGCGGTCGCCATGGCGTCGCTGTACCCGGCCCGCGCGCTGGGAATGACACATGAGGTCGGCTCCCTGGCCGCAGGCTGCAAGGCCGACTTGACCCTCTGGAGTGAGGATTATCAACTGCAGGAGACCCTTTTGAGCGGTAGGACGGTCTGGCAGAGAAAGGAAGCACACTGCAATGTCTCTTGAGCTGGGTATCAGCTACTACGGAAACCGTATCCCTTGGCGCGTTCAGGAAGACCTCAGGGCCATTCAAGAGAGTGGGTGCACCTATGTGCTCCATACCTTCAGCGAAGAGGATGTGGAGTTTTACCAGGGGGCAGTGGCCGAGATTGCGGAGCTGACCCGCAAAGCGGGCCTTAAGGTCTGGCTGGATCCCTGGGGGGTAGGGCAGATCTTTGGGGGGGAGACCTACTCCAATCTGATTGCCACCAACTTGTCGGTCCGGCAGATGAGTTCAGAGGGACAATCCCTTCCGATTGCCTGCATCAACCACCCGGCACTCAAGGAGTATCTCCACCACTGGATTACCGCTGCTGCCCGCGCAAAACCTGATGTTCTCTTTTGGGATGAGCCGCACTTTAAGATCTACCCCGAGCCTGGGGGGGCACCCCCCAAGACATGGGCCTGCCGCTGTCCCATTTGTGAGGCCCGATTTAAGAAGCTGACCGGCAGCGCCATGCCCAAGGAGTTTGACCCTCAGGTGCAGGCCTTTAAGGAAGACTCCCTGGTGGAGTTGACCCGGTGGCTGTGCGATGAGACCCGGGCGCGCGGCATCCGCCCGGCAGTGTGCCTGCTTCCTTTTGAGAACTCCTCTACCGTCAACGATTGGGAAAAAATAGCTGCCATTGACTCCCTGGAGATCATCGGCACCGACCCCTACTGGAAGCCGCATCAGCCTGAGGTGGACAAGCATGTGGGGCGTTTTTCCAAGCGGATTGCAGAGCTGGCCCGCCGGCATAAAAAGGAAGGACAGATCTGGATCTTGAACTTCAATATCCCCAAGGGAGAGGAGGGGACGATCCGCACCGCGATTGACGCTGCCTATCAAGAGGGGATCCGCAACTTCGCCGCCTGGAGCTATTATGGGGCCAGCTACATCCGGCTGCGGGCCGAAGATCCACCGGCAGTTTGGAAAACTCTGTCGGACTGCTACCACCAACTTAAGAAGCAATAGGGGACGGTCCATTTTGGGACAGTCTGGCTATGGTGTGTCCCCAAATGGAGCGTCCCCAGTCCTTTTTCCTTGACAGGGCAGGATAACTCAGGGTATTTATAACTGTTTGAATACATTACAATTCGGTATCAGGGGCTGCAGCCTACAGCGCCTGATGCTGCAACCTAAAGGGACTTCCCACACATGAGGACGACTGAATTGGAAGCACACTCCCTGACAGAACGCGAACGCAAAAACGTATCCATCCTTGAAGCCATCAAGCGCTACGGCCCTATTTCCCGAACAGACATTTCGAAGCTGACCAAGCTCAACATCGTCACGGTCTCCAACTACGTCAACAACTTCATCGAGCAGGGGATTGTCATTGAAAAGGGTTTGGACATCTCCTCCGGCGGTCGGCGCCCCACCATCGTGGTCCTCAACCCCAAGGCGGTCTATGTGGTGGGGGTGGATCTGGGTGTCTTTGTGGTGCGCACGGTCTTGGCCGACCTGGAGGGCAACGTCATTGCCCAGGCCGAGGCCCCCCGCCCCCGGGATACCGCAGATTCGGTGGTCCGGGTCTTGACCGGCGAGATCGAGCGCGTCATTGCCCAGGCCGAGATCGACACCAAGAAGCTTAAAGGCATTCAGATCGGAGCTTCCGGGGTGATTGATCGTGAGGTCGGCACCATCCGCTGCACCGAAGGGGTCGCCTCCATCTACGTTCCGATCACCGCCCTGCTCCAGGAGAAGTTCAAGCTGCCGGTCAAGCTCGAGCACGACGTCACCACCGCTGCCTACGGGGAATGGTCCCTGGGGGCCGGCACCGATGTGGACATCATGCTCTTTATGTACTCCGGGGTAGGCTGCGGGATGATCATCAACGGAGAGATCTACCACGGCATCAGCGGAACGGCCGGAGAGGTGTCGATTCGAGATCAGCTGGATATCGGCGACGTCTGGATCGGCAACATCGCCGCCCTCAAGCCCTGGGCGGCCCATCTCGGGATTCCGGATGATGCCCGCGAGGCCCTGGAGAAGGGCGCGGTTTCCAAGATCTCGGAGCTGATTCAAGGGGATTTGGATAAGATCACGATCGAGACCGTCTTTGAGGCGGTCAAGGCCGGAGACAAAATCGCCACCGAAATCGTGCAGAAGGCCGGAGAGCGGCTGGGGGTGAGGATCTCCTTCTTGGTCAACCTCTTAAACCCCGGCGCCGTTGTGATCGGCGGCGGAGTCGAGGCCGCGGGTCCGGCTCTGATTGAGTCGGTCAAGAAGATGATCCGCCTGTGCGCCTTTGAAGAGATGGCCAATGCAGTCAAGGTAGTGCCCGCCCGCTTAGGCAACAACTGCGTTGCCCTGGGCGCTGCCAGCCTTGTGATTCGGGACGTCTTCGCTTCGGTGTAAGGGGTTACCCGCCTGCGCGTATTCCCTTAAGGTGCGGGGTCGCACCATCCGCGGTTGACGAATGGGTTAAAGGCGCTTGAGGCGCCAAAGACAAGAGCGGTACCATGTAGTCCGCAACTTCTTCTAAGACAACTCGTTACAACAACATCCGGTACCTGGTACCAATTACAGGTACCGATTTTAACGTTGGAGGCTTCATGCAGTACGGACATTTCAGCTCAGATGGGCGCGAATACATCGTAACCCGCCCCAACACCCCCCGCCCATGGTTCAACTACCTCTTTAACGACGTCTACCACTGTTTGATCTCCCAGACCGGCGGCGGTTTTTCCTATTACCGGGATCCCAAGTACTATCGGGTCCATCGCTACGACCACATCAGCTCAGACCGACCCGGCCGCTACCTCTTCCTCAAGGATGTGACCAAGGGCTCGGCTGCGAAGGAGCCGATCTGGTCGCTCAACTGGCAGCCGTCCTGCAAGAAGCTGGACCGCTGGGAAGCGCGGCACGGCCTGGGTTACACCAAAATTTCCTCGACCCACAACGGCATCCAGGGAGAGATCACCTACTTTGTGGCCAAGGAGGCCCCGGTAGAGCTGTGGCTGGTCTCCTTGAAGAATGCCTCCAAGCGCAAGCGCACCCTCTCGGTCTATCCCTTTGTGGAGTTTGTCAGCGGCGACGTGGCCCTGGAAACCCATTACCGGAACATCCTCTGCCTCTACAACGAGGCCGCTTTTGATCCCAAGTCCAAGGCGATTATCTCCTTCAAGCATCCCTTCAAGAAGGAGCACAAGCCGGGCTTCGCTTTCTTTTCAACCACGCTTCCCGTTGACAGCTGGGAGGCCCACCAGGAGCACTTCCTGGGTCCCTACGGCCACCGCTCTACTCCGAAGGGGTTGACCCAGACGCGCCTGGGCCGCCATGCCGTGCGCGGCGAGGACATGGTGGGTGTCTTCCAGAGCACCGTGACCTTGAAGCCCGGAGAGTCCAAGGAGTTCGCCGTGGTCTTAGGAATGACCGAGATGCGGGATGAGATCTCCAAGCACCTCAAGCATTTTCGCTCGGTGGAGCAGGTGCGCCGGGAGCTCGACTGCGTCCGGGAATACTGGAGAGAATCCTTGGAGTCGATCTGGGTTGACACACCGGACAAGGATTTCAATCTCATGGTCAATCTCTGGGGGAAATATCAACTCTTTGCCATTACCCACTGGCGGGGCACCTCCCATTACCACGGGGCCGAAGGGGGCCAGGGGTACCGCGACACCTGCCAGGATGTGGAGGGGCTCTTAAGCCTGGACACTCCCACCTCCCTGGAGAAGCTGGAGCGGCTGCTTTACTATCAGTACAAATCCGGCCATGCGGTCTCGGGGTTCTCCGAGGTCGAAGGCACTTGGGAGAACACCGGAGCAGCCGGGGTCATCAAGAAGGCAGATGTGGCGGTCTGGCTGCCCTACAGCGTCGTTGCCTACATCAAGGAGACCGGGGACACCGATTTCCTTAAGAAAGAGATTCCTTTCCACGACACCGGATCAGCCACCGTCTATGAGCATGTGCTTCGCGCTGTGCGCTACCTCTACAGCGCCCGCGGCAAGCACGGCCTGCCCCTGATCGGTCACGCCGACTGGAACGATGCCTACGACCATGTGGGCGTCAAGGGCAAGGGTGAGAGCATCTGGCTTGGGATGGCGCTGGTTCGGGCCTGCAAGCAGGTGGCCGAGCTTGCCGAATTCATCAAGGATGAGAAGGTGGCCCAAGAGATGAAGGAAAAGGCCGAGGCCTTGACCCGCATTGTCAACCGGGAGGGATGGGAGGATTCCTGGTACCTGGCTGCCTTCAATGACGAAGGCCGAAAGATCGGCTCCAAGCAGAACAAAGAGGGCAAGGTACCCTTGAACTCCCAAACCTGGGCGATCCTCTCCGGGGTGGTGTCGCAGGAACGGCTGCCCAAGATCCTAGACCGGATTGACCGGACGCTGGGCACCCCTTATGGGCCGGCTCTCTTCCTGCCCAGCTATACCGCCTTCAATCCCGGGATCGGGCGGGTGACCGCCTTTGCCGCCGGCACCAAGGAGAATGCAGCGGTCTTTTCTCATGCCTGCGCTTTCAAGGTGGTGGCTGACTGCACCATTGACCGCGGCGAGCAGGCGTACGACACCTTCGCGAAACTCATGCCCACTTCCAAGGCCAAACGGGACCACGACCGGTACAAGGTTGAGCCCTTTGTCTGGTCTGAGTATGTGATCGGCCCGGGCTCGGCAGATCGTTTCGGGGAAGGGGCCTTCACCTGGAACACCGGGACCACCCCCTGGATGTACAACGCCGCCACCGAGTGGATGCTGGGGGCCCGGCGGGAATTCAAGGGCCTCTTGATTGACCCCTGTTTGCCGAAGCGGTGGAAGTGGGCCAAGATCAAGCGTCCGTTCCGGGGGGCGACCTACGAGATCACCATACGCAATCCCGAAGGGGTGACCTCCGGGGTCAAGAAGCTTACCGTCGACGGTGTCGAGCAGGAGGATTGCCTGATCGAACCGCACGGAGACGGAGAGACCCATGAGGTTCAAGTGGTTTTAGGTCGCGCAGGCGGGAAAAACCGCCGCAAGAGGAATACCTCGACAGCTCGACAATCCGGTTTGTACCAAAGGGTCTGACCCCTACGTACAAGAAGGTAACCCGTTACCCCTTTCGGGGTAAGAGAAAATGTTAGGTATAATTAAATCTAGTTCACACCCTTGACTTTTAACGGGTTAGAGGGTATATTTTAACTACAATGGTTGCTCATCCCAAACCCATACATCCCCGAGTGGGTTGTAGCCGAGCGGCTGCCGGGCTTGCGCTTCTTCTTGCCGGAGCATCCCTTGCTCTGGCAGCCCCCGAAGAGCCCCCCGCCACCTTCTGGGAGCGGCACGGCAAGGTTGAGGAAGAAAAACCCGCTTCCACCACCGCCACCGATTACCGCCCCCAGGGCCCGATTGAGCAGATCCCCTTAACCTTAGCCACCTTACGCATCCCCACCCAGCACGGCTCCTTAAAGCGTGACCATTCCGCACGGGAGCCGATCATCGTTCACATCCAGGATGCCCATGCCAACTATGAAGCCCAGAAGCACCTGGCCGCGATCTTAGAGCACCTGATCCTCTCGCATGGCCTCTCCCTGGTTTTGGTGGAGGGGGGTTCCCGCAACGACTCTCTTTCCTACATGCGCACCTATGCGCCTTTGCAGAAGCGGCGCGAGGTGGCAGAGGAGTTCTTAAAGGCCGGCAAGATCTCCGGCGAAAATTACCTGGATTTGACCAGCGACTACGATTTCACCGTCTACGGCATCGAGCGGCCTGAGCTTTACGACGAGAACATGGAGGCCTTCTTCAATGTGGAGCGGGTCCAGAAGAGCGCTTTGGCGGCCATCTCAGGGTTCCGAGAGGCGGTCGCCACCCTCAAGACCCAGCTTTACCCCCAAGCGGTGCTGGATCTGGAGGCCAAGGAGCAGGAGGTCAAGGACGGCCTCATCCCCCTGGCCCACCATTACGAACAGCTTTCCAATGAGGCCAAAGGGGCAGGGGTGAAGGTGGATGAGGAGGAGCTTCCCAACTTCATGCGCTTCTTGAATGCCAGCCGCCTGGAGCGGGAGATGGACTTCAAGGCCGTGGAGGCGGAGCGGACCAAATTCCTGGAATCGCTCACCCGAACCTTACCCAAAGCAGAGATGGATTCCCTCCTGGATCAGAGCCTGGAGCTCAAGCGCGGCCTCATCACCCCCGCCTCGTTCTACGGGCACTTAAAGAGCTATTTCAAGCCCGAGGCGGAGGGGGACTACCCGGTCTTGACCCGCTACATCCGGTACCTGGAGCTTTTCGATGGGATCGACCACGCCGCCCTCTTCACCGAGGTTGAAACCCTGAGTGACAAGATCAAGATGAGCTACCTGAACAACCGTTCCCAGAAAAAGCTTTTCCAGGTGGCCAAGGATGTGGGGGTATTGGGAGACCTGCTGGACCTGAAGCTGACCCCGGATGCCTATGAGTATTACCGCACCCACAAGCGGGAATTCAGGCCCGATCGCTGGGCCGACACCCTTCGGGGCCTGGGCAGGCGGCAGAAGCCCAAGCTCACCTTTGCCTTGACCCCGGGTCCCTTGAATGCCGCCATGCCGGCGATGTCGAGCTTCTACGAGGTGGCCCGCAAAAGGGACGAGGCGATGGTCGCCAACGCCTTAAAGCAGATCGAGGCCTTTGAGGTGCCCTTTGCCGTGCTGATCGCCGGAGGTTTCCACACCCCGGCCTTTGAGCGCCTCTTCAGAAAGAGCAAGGTTTCCTACGCGGTGGTGGCTCCCAAGGTGGGCAAGGTGACCGCCGCCGACACCGAGAAGTACCACCGGGTCTTAAAGGAGACCTATGTTCCGATGTCAGAGAAGTACCGCAAGAAGATGGGAGTTGCCCCTGTCGCCGCACCCCTGCGCGCTGCGCGTGAGACAGAGCCGATTTCCGGCGCAGGCGCAGTGACCTCAAGGCCGCCCACATCCTCGGAGGGCGTGGCAGTCGCCTTCGCCCCAGAGGAGTAACCGAGTCGACAACCCGGGAGGTTGAATTCGTGAAACGACAACAGAGTGGTTGTGCGCGCCGATTGATTTCCGCACTTACAATCCTTTCCTTTATCTTTACACAAGCTGTTCCGGCGTGGGCACTGCGGCCGACGCAAGAGGAGGCCTCGCCACGCGCCTCTGCGCTGCGGGAGTCCCAGGAAGACAAGACCCTTCTTCAACTGCGCCAGGCCTTGTTTCAAGTAGGACGCTTTTTCCGACCGGCTTCAGCCTCCCCCGCGACAGGATTGGAGGAGACTCTAAGGGTCGCAGCCTCCATTCATCCACCCATTACCCTGCGAATCGGTGCGGATAGAATCTCCACCCTTCATGCCGGCCGCCACACCCGTGTTGAGCGTGGAGATTGCGGTTGTTTTGTCCGGGTGGGAAAGCCGCAGAGCCAGGGGGGGCTTGATCCCAATGAACTGGTTTTGACCGCGGCTCGGGCTTTGGAGCCCCGCGGCTATCAATCGGCCAGCGCCGGGGTCATTACGCTTGGAGATGATCCCAGCTTCGACGTTCGCAAGGTACTCGGAGGTGCGGATGAGTTGGAGCCGATCCTTAGCGGACATCCCCTGCCGGATGGCGGCGTGCAATTGGTCCACCTTCGGTGGCCGACAGAGGGAAAGCCTTCAGAGGATAACCAGCATCCCACCATCATTCGGCCGGATCAGACCAACCCGGCCGAGGTCGAGTTCATCTTTAATGGGGACATCACGAACTTTCGGGAGATCGATGATTTTCTGGCGGAGCACGGTATTCACCGGCCCAGCGGCGTGGAGACCGATGCCTGGTCGGCAGCGGCGCTGATCTGGTACTACTTCCAGCTGCCCTCTGAAGAGCAGATTTCGGGCAGGGCCAAGGCAATCTACATGAGGGATCGGATCGAGGGCAGGGATAAAGAGAATTGGGAACAGGCCGCAGAAGAGCTTAAGGCCGAAGGAGTTCACATGCCTTTGCTGGAGGCGGTTCATCTGGCCTATGGTCGCCTGGAAGGGGACTTCGCCCTGATCGCAGTTTCCGAGAAGGAGCCGGGCAAGGCCATCGGCGCTCTCAAGGGACAGAAGCCCCTTGTGGCGGGGCGGGGTCAAGATGCCGAAACCGGAAACTTCCTTGCCTCAGAGGCCTCCACCTTCATTGATTATACCGACCAGAATCAAACCCTTCAGTCGGGAGACATCGTGGTGCTCACGCAGGATGAGGTGACCTTTTATCGCCGGAGGGAGGAGGGTCACCCGGGCAGGTTGGCCTTGGAGGTGATCCCCCCCGAGGAGCGCCCCATTCAACCGCTTGATATTGAAGAGGTGAAGGTGAGCAAGGTGTTCCGGGGCAGGGAATTCTCAACCTTTACCGAGAAGGAGGTTGCTGAGGGAGGGGAAGCCATACGCAGAACCATAGAGCATCAGGGTCGACTCCCTGTCCTGCGGGACCGGATTGAGGGCCGCGCAGAGCCGATGCCCGGATTGAATCTTACGGATGAAGACTGGCGAAAGGCCCGCGGACTTCTTCTGGTTGCCATGGGAACGGCCAACTATGCTGCGGAAGCGGCTGCCCCTCACCTGTTCGGCGATCTGGCTCTGGGGGGGGATTCTCCGGAGCCTTTTTCCGTGCGCGTTGAAACCGGCACCACTCTCTTCGATGTCTTAAGGGCTCAGATTCTCACGCTTGTCCGCCGGTCCGATCCAAACGTGAGGCAGCCAACCGACTTAGACGGCTGGGTGGCACTGATTAAGCAGCACCAAGGCGGTGCGCTCAAGCCCCTGTTTGCTCAATACCAAGGATTCATCGGAATTGCCGTCAGCCAGTCCGGCAACACCATGGATACCAACCAGATTGTGATCTTGCTTCAGGCGCTCGGGGTTCGCTTCATTGGGGTGGTGAACAAGCCGATCGATACACCCCTGCCCCGGTTGACCAAGGAGGATGGAGGGCTCTTTAGAACCAAGGCCGGGGCAGAGATGGGTGTGGCCTCGACAAAGGCCTTTGTCGCGCAAGTGATTGCGCTCAGACTCATCTCTGTCTATGCGGGTCTGGTCCGGGAGACCCTCCCCCCGGATGAGGCCGCCATGCAATTGGGGGCAATCCACAACCTGCCCGGCATTGTTGAGAAGTGGCTTGCAGACCCGAGCAAGCAGGAAGCGATCCGGAGGATTGCCCGCTTGCTCGCCAATCAGCAGACCTTGATGTTTCTTTCCCGCGGAGTGCAGGTTCCCGTCTCCAAGGAGGGGGCGCTGAAGCTGCTTGAGCTGGCTTATCTGTTTACCGTGGGGATGGATGCCGCCTTGATGAAACACGGTTTTATCGCCTATTTCCCTGAGTCCCGGGACCCAGCTTTCACTAAGTTTGCTGTGGCGATTTTGACGGACCGGGTCAGCTTAAAGGAAACCTTGACCAATCTGAGTGAGGCTCGGAGCCGTTATGGACATGTGGTGGGCATCGCCTTTGAGAGCGACCGCGCAGAAGTGCTTCCTCACGTCGATGATCTCATCACCATCCCCGATGTTCCCGATGAGTTGGCCGCCATCGTAGGCGTTTTGCCTCTTCAAGCTTTGGCTGTTGAAACCACCAAGCGGATCAACAGAACCGGGGAGAATCTTGCTGCTTGGGCGGAGATGCTCTATTGGAAGCTCCGACAGTTGGAAACCGGAGTCAGCGGGGTTACTCAGCAGGAGCTTTTCAAGACCGCAAAGAGTGTTTTAGAACATTACAGCCGGTTTACAGATGACGGACGCCTCGAGCTGCTGCCCACCGCCAAGACGCGTCAGGTTTACTACCTGATCAAGGCCGCGGTTGAGGCGGGAGAGCAGGGAGAGTATTCACAGATGGAGGCGGGTGTCCGGGATGCAATCCGCGCCCTTCGAGGACAGAGCCTCTCTCTGATCATGTTTTTTGATCATGAACTGGCCCGTCTTGCAGCCCCTGATCAGGATGAGTCGGATGCCATTCTGACGGCGCAAGAGCGGGCACAGGTGGTCCGTATCATGGGAGATGTTTCCTTCGAGGAGGGGAATACCCCCTCCGAAGTGCTCAAGAAGCTTTCGGCAGATCTGGCTGTCTTCTACAGCCAGGCGGTCAGCCGGGGTAGCACCATGAAGGGGCGGTGGAGGGATTGGCGGTTTAACAAGGGGCTGGGTACATTCCTTGGACGGGATCTGGATAAGCCCCGAGGGCTGGCCAAGGAGGTGACCGTGGATCTGCTTGAAGCGGATCTGCGGAGCCAATTGGCCAACCTGGGGGTTCCGGAGGATCAGCTGGATACCACATTCCTCGGTCTTCAGGAGTTGCTGCCGGGGGGACAGATTCATGAGCAGCCCGGGGTACTGAAGGTTGTTGCTCGGCTTTCAGGTGTCCCTGAGGGAACGCTGCGCCGCCGAGCCATGATGCATGAACAGGCCCACCAGATATTGCGCCGGGCCGCCCCATCGCAGGATCTGCTTTGGGCCGTGCATCAGGCGGTTGAGGCGGCCGATCTCAGGCGCGTCGAGGAAGATCCCCGCTCCTTCGTCCCTTTTCAAGCCGCCTTCGAAAAAAGGTTTCGCGGCGGCCACTTTCCCACACGGCAGAAGTTTCTTGAGGAGCTGGTGGCCAAGTACGCCCTTGCCCGACTGACCGGCACTGCAGAAACGCGCTATGCGCAGGTCGCCCCGGAGATGGAGCAGCTCTTCAACGGCACGAATCTTGATTGGCTGCCTGATGTGAAGGAGGCATTGGCGGCTGATCTGGGCATTCCTGCGGAGCGGATGGATCAAGCGGGCATGATGCCCGGGACCTTTGGCCAGCTTTTTGATCCCAGCTTCCGCCCAGAGTGGGACCAGCGGGCTTCCACTGCCACCCCGGAGGTGATCAAGGCCAGGCAGATGAGCCGGCTGGGGCGAGCACTCGGTTTACAACCGGGGTTGGGGTGGGACGCCAGAGAGATGCGGCTCCAGAGATCATTGGCCCGTTACGACCGCGCCCTGCGGACAGCGGCTCCGATTCCAAAGGTCGACCCCGCTGTTCAGGCGGGCCAGGAGGAGGGGGGGCTCGTTGTTTTCGAGGTGGGCGAGGTCGCCCTGGACAACGAGGTTCGCTACACCCCAGCGAAGCGTTACGCAGATCGACAGTACAGGCTGGACCGCGCTTTGATGGATATGGTCCGTCCTTGGTTGGAGGCGATTGGGGCGGAGATCAGCGTCAAGTATGGCGATTCTTTGGCCAGGAGCTGGAGACACCCGCAGCCTTCCGGCTCTGATCAGAGGCGCTTCTTTAGACTGGAACGGGGAGATGCAGTTGCAACCATCGCTCCGGCCTATCGAGGCCCAATGGCAGCAACGGCTCATCGGATCTTGCTGGTTGCTGTCAAGGATTCCCCTCAGGAGCCAACGCGCTACTGGCTGCTGCCTTCGGACAGCCGCCTCCAGAACAGATTGCAGCGGCTCGCAGGGCATTTCCTGAAGGGCGAGCCCATTCCGGGGCCCCTGCTGTCCGGCTTCCTCTCCCCAGAGCTTCGGTTCGCAACCGATGTTCTTGATGCCGCAGCGGAGCGTTTCATCCAGCTTCAGTGGGAGCATTCCGAGGAGGTGAGACTCACCTTTGGCGATGCGATCCCCGGGCCCCAAGCGAATCAGACCACCCTTTTCATCATAGGACCGCGCCATTCGCACGGCATGCTTGATGCCTTGACGACACCATTGAATCCGGACCATGCGGATCTGAATATCTCAGCGTCTCGTTCGATCGATAACGTTGCCGCCTTTCCCTTTGATTTCTGCTACGTTGTTGTCGACGCACCCCCGGAGCAGTTGCGGCAGCCGCGCGACACCTTAGACGGACAGAGCGTTCTGGGTGCGATTCGAGAACGGGTTGATACCTTGAACCGCTTACGAACCCCTCAAGCACTTCCTGTAAAGCCCGCCACTTCATCTCCGCCAGCCGTGACTGCCGGCGGCCTGGAGGAGCTGGTTGTAGGGCGGGACTATGCGGATGCTCGGCACGTTGCGGGAATCCAATTTTTGCAGGCTGTCCAGCTCAGCGGCCGCACGCGGCTTGGCAGCGGGATCTATCTGGATCCCACCCATGGAGGGCAATTTCCGGATGCGGTGATCACGATCGGCGAAGGAACGGTTCTCTTTGATAATGCCAAGCTCTACGGCCCCATGGTCATTGGCAGAAGTGCCGAGGTCGGCGGGATTCTGGCGGGGACCGCCGAGAGTCCCCTGATTGTCGGCGCGGGAGCCACGATTCACCGATCGAACGCCGACGTTAAACGAAGTGTTATCGGGCCGGAGGCCGTGGTGGATGGAGCCGACATCGCCGATTCGACTGTGGTGCCGTTTCTGCGGGGAGTTCGGATTATTGCTCCGGCCGCGGCGGACACCGGCGCTGTTCTGGAGGGAGGCGCAGTTGCCTTCGGAGGGACTGTCGGGACCCACGTCAAGCTACGGCGCCATTCGGTGGTAGGCCCCTTTGCCGCATTGGGCAATGCATCAGAGCACAAAGGGGTGGTTTTCATCGGGGCGACCCCGGATGCCAATATTGAATTCCCCCATGCCGGTTTTACCGCATCGCTCATGGCGACCGCATTTCTCCCTGAAGGAGATCCGGGTTCCAAGGCGTATTACGACTCTTACCGGCAGACCCTTCGGGCGGTGATGTTTGGCGAGTTGGTTGATGCGCGAAAAGCCGACCTCCCATCCCGCTCACCGGTGTCTGGCTCGGGTGCCGCGTGGCAGTTGGTCTACGCGGTGGATGATTCGGACGTTTCCTTCATGGCGATCCGAGATAACTTCGGGGCTTTTACAGCCGTCAGTGACTACAATTCGTTCACCGGAGAGAAATCCGGCTCCACCGCCGAAGGGGGAACGGCAACCGGAGTCCACTCGGCTCTGAAGGCCCCAGTTGCGCTGCGCCACCTGATTGCCGTTGGCAATCTAAGCCAGGCCACAGGGGATGTGGCCGCCGGGACGCTGACTGCGGGGACGGATCAATTCACCCTTCCGGAATACCGCAGCCTCGAGAGGCCCTTTGCCCTCGGCAGTCACTTTGACCAGGATGTGGCTGTTCAGATGGATTACTTCAGGCGGCTTCAAGTGATGGCCGAGGTATTCCTGGAGGGCGCTCAGCGGGCGCAGGATCCATTTACCTTGGCCGGTTTTACGGCCTCCCTTGAGGCGGTTCGAGGCCAATACCAGGAGCTGGGTCCGCGGTTTCGCAAGGCGCTGGAAGGGGGCCTGGACCGCACCATTGAAGCGGTTACCGCCAGGATTCAATCTGTCTCCTCTGACGAAGGGGAACGCCTCGGTGAGCGGCTGGATCGCTTCAAGCAGGTTGTTGAGGGCAGGCCTCAAGTCATTTCCGAGCTAGAGACCATCGGTGAGGCCATCGGCAGCGCTGCCGACGCTGTTGCGCCCGCCACCCAAGCGTCCATTGCCCAGGCGGTTGTCCAGCAGACCATTAATCCCGGCTCTGTCTGGGTCAATCCGCTGGCTGCCTCCGGTCTGGAGGAGGAGCCGCTGGATAAGGTGATTGAGCATCTGCTCGCCGTCCCGGCCGGACTCTCCATCCAGAACCCTCAGGCTTATTGGCTTGAGCAGATGGCGGCGGCTCAGGTGAGCGACCTTGATTCGCTGGAGGTTTTTTTGTCGGATAGGGCAGTTCCGAATGATGCCCTGGATTTCCAACAGCGGCAGCGTTTGCTGGATCTTCTGGACAACTACGACGCCCTCCACCAGGTTTTCCGGGTGAACATGGAGATGAGCCGCCTAGAGACGGTCAATCTGATCCTGGCCCAGGCGCAAGCCAACGATTCAACGTTCGCGCAGGAGGTCCGGGGCGTTCTGGATGTTCCGGATTCCGCGCTGCCCACCGGCGGCGAGCTTGAGGAGATCATCCGTTTGGCCGAGGTGCTGATTGAAGCCGGCGGCAACAGCGCCCGGGCAGTCCGGGAGATGGCCCGGGCGGCCCAACGGGTTGCCATCAGCGAAACCCCGGTCCATGACGACGGCGGCAACTACGGCAAGTGGCGCTTCTTGCTGGAGGAGCTCTTTGGCCGGTTTCTGGTTTCATTGGGAGGGGACCTTGCCAACCACCGGACCGTGGAGCCGACACATTTGATTCGGCAGGTCATGGCCGACCGGCTCCCGCAGAAGGGAACGGAGGCCTGGACCGATGCCGATACCCCTCGATCCCTTCTGATCAAGGAGATCGCCACCGCCTTTGCTTCTTACCGGCTTCAGCACGGTGAGCCGGATTTTTCAGAGGAAGCGTTCCTGGTGCGGACGCTGGCCAGCTTGATCTCCGCGCACCGGATCTTAAGCAGCGCCTTCCCTGACATCCTGGAAACCAAAGTCCTCTCCAAGGCAAGCAGCCAGAATGTAGCCGGTGTGGCGGTCGCGCTGCGCTCCGGCTTCCTGGTTCCGCAGACGCAGACGGTCAACCCCGAGCAGCTTGCCAGAGCCCTTCTTCTCTGGAACCGTCTGTTGGGGTTGTCCAAGCGGGACGGGATGGTGCTGCCGGCGACCCTGGACGGGGCACGGCTCTATTTTGTCTACTCGGATCGCCTCGCGGCGGAGGAAGCGTCTCCAGAGGGTGTTGTAGAGTCCATTCGGCTGGGAGATGCCGAGATCGATCCAAACGATTACTTCGTCCTTGCGCTGCCCGGCAAGAGCCTGGTCTTGACCGATGGATTGGGCCGGCGGCTGCAGTACGAGGCGGGTGAGCGCGCCTATGTCGCTCGAGAAGACGGCGAAATAGTCAACCGCTTCGAGGCGTTTCCCGCCCAGATCAGCAAGGCGATCCACCAGCGGCTCAGAACGGTCGATGAGATCTCCCTGGTTCGCGGGGAGGACCACGCCAGCGAAGAAGACACCCTCTACAAAGATGCCCAGGTCATCGCCTGGGGGGCAGAGTTCCCCTACAGAGCTCTGCCTCAGGCAAGCCCTGTTTCGCAGCGGCTGTATCAGGCGATTCTGGACGGTGAAACGCAAATGGAGACCATCGTCTTTGGACCCGGCTCTGAGGGTACCTCCATCGCACCCCTCTTCTGGCGTCGAGAAACAGTGGAGTTTCTCCGGCAGCTTGCTAAGCGCAGGAGGGATGGCAGGCGGGTACCCAGGGCGGTCTTCATCTTCAATCCAACCGAGACCAACGACTCCTTTGGCCTGGGGGTTGAAGGGCAGATCCGCAACCACGAGATGATCATGCGCGAGGTCCTCAAGGATGAGACAGTTCAGTTTGAGGAGCTCTTTCCGGAGATCCTGCTCTTTGACCACACCGATCCCTGGGTGACCGCACCGAACCCGGCGGTGGCCAAGGAGATGGAGCAGATCACAGGCAAACCGGTTGCGCCTGAGGATGTGGATTATGCTCGGATTCTCGGCCCTTCAGCGGATGAGGAGGCGGCCGGAGTGATGCACGGCCGCGTCAAGAAAAACCGCCGGCCGCTCCCTGTTGACGATGCGCTCATCCAACGACTCAGAGATCGGTTCGAGGCGGCCGGAGGAAAAGTCCATCTGGCTCCCTTTGCCGATGTTCGGGCAACGGTGGAGTCCAGCCGGGGCAAGATCTCCATTGAGGCACGCGTGCAGGCCATCACCCACCGAGCGGCTCCCATACTCTTTCCAAAGAGCAGGGACCTTCTGCTTCAGGCCGCTGTCCGGCAAGAGGGCCGGATCTACGAGCAGAAGCACGGAACGCTCCCAGCCCCGCAGCAGCTGGCAGAGTTCCTCAACAAGTTCGGGTATGAGACAAATGCCGACGAGGTTGCTGCCATCGCCGCCGGCCAGGAGGAGGCGGATCTGCTTGTCAGTGAAGCCATCGCCTCGGGCCAGCTTGCCGCCCAAGATTTCTACGCCAAGCCCAGTTCCGCGGGGGGGACCACCTACGTGGTCCCGGTTCCGGCCCGGCAGGAACCAGCCCCCATGGAGCTGTGGTGGCAGGCCGGCCTTGAGGAGCCCAAGACAGTACCCCCTCACACACGGAAGATCCTCTACGCTGCCACCCTCGCCGCAGCCATAGCTCAGCGCAACGATCAGCCCCCCGCAGAGAACGCCCGATTTGTCCTCAATGAAGCTGTTGCCGGGGGCAACCCGGCCCTCTGGCTGCCGAGCCGGCATCCTCTGCCACCCTCCATCACCCTGACCGAGGAGCTTTCCATTCAACTGGTGGCCTCTGCGCAGGAGTTTCCCCGGACCATTGCCCTTTTGCTGGATTTGGCCGAGAAGGCCGGCATGACGCTTCGGATCAACGCGCTCCGTTTCTTCACGGTGGAGAATCAGGTCTATGCCATCGTGACAGCGACGTAACCTTAAAATCGGTACCAGGTACCAAAGAAAAAGACACGACGAGATTATGAATGGTTTAGACAACAGAAAAATCTGGATTCGACTCAGCGCCTGGGTGGTGATCCAGGCGCTGGTTGTTACCCATCTTTCCCCGGCCTTTGCTGAACCCAAAATCGGTACCAGGTACCAAGATCAGAAATCGGTACCTGGTACCAAGACCTTGCGGGCAAGCCAACGGGAGTCCAAGGGGGGCCTTGAGGAACTCAGAGAGGCCCTCACCGAAGACGCTCCTCAGGCGCCTACCGAAACTTCCCCTGCTTCCGGTTTGGAAGAGACGATGGTGGATGCAGGGGGAGTTCATGGCCCCGGTTTCGGGCTTCTGCTTGAAGCGGATGAGGCGGCGTTGGGGCGTTATGGGACGGAAGCGGCCAAGGAGTTTGCGAAAACAGGAGTTCCGGTTCCCAAGCTGGGCGAGGGCGAACGGGTCGGACGCTCCAGTTTGTCTTTTTCCGGAAGGGCGAACGGAATCTTCGGCCGCGCCAAGATCGGGCAGTTTCAGCTGAATGCAGAGGAGCGCCACCGCCGGCCGCAGGCGGCAGCGACCCGAAACCGGCTTCAAGCGGGCTTGAACTTCTTAGCCGGTCAGCAGCGGCGCGAGAGAGCCCAAAGTGAACTCGTCCTTGAACTGCTCCCCTTAATCACCCCCCTGGTTCGCCTTAACGCCTCTGCGGCGGCGCTGAGGAGCGCTGAGCGCCGGATGGATGAGCTCATTGATCGGTTGGATGCTCTCGGGGAGGGCAGGGGAGTCCGCGCTGAGGTTGCCCGTCAGCTTCAGGCACATCTTGAGGCGTGGAGAGGCGGCGCCGGGGAAAATCAACTCATGACTCAGGCGCAGAGAGTTCTGCTCGCCCAGCGCGTGGATGCCTTAATCCTGGAGGGTCAGCTCTCTGCTGGGGCGTTGCAGCAAGCAGAGCGGCTCCAAGAACAGCTGGAGCAGGAGCGCTACGGGGTCTATGAAGATCAAGCGCCAGAGAAGCAAAAAGGGATTTCTTTCAACGGAGTCTCTTTGATCGCGCATCTGATCTCTTTTGCCCGGATTCCGACCCAGCGCTTAGCCCAGCGCCTTGCCCAGAGCAGCGCCAAAGGGAGAATCCCCTTGGAGCTGTGGGTAGATCACGATCGCCTGCTGGACATTCCGCCGTTGTCTGATTTGCGGTACCGGGGCGAGGAGCGGGTGATGCGCCTGGATTTGACCACTCCTCACAGGGTCAACGGTTTTGATGCTGGCGGGCAGTTGTATGGTTTGGCCCTCTTTAATCAACTTCAGGCTGTGGTTCAAGCCGCTGAGCCGGCCGGACCCACTCCTCCCTGGTTGGACCCGGTGGAGTTGGGCGCCAAGGAGAATCTCTTAACGAGCTTTACCTGCTATGAGACCTGGGCCCCTCAAGCTCAGCAGGCCCTTGCTCAGACCTTGAAGGATCGCCACATCGACAGCGGCCACCATTTCAGATGGTTCCTGACCAGCGGCGCTTATGGGACGCCGCTGGAGAAGGAGTTGGCGGCCGAGCGGCTCATGGGCCGGACACGGCTTGTCCTGGAATATGACCAGGGTGATCCGGATGATCCCGAGTCGATCATCTCCATACTCGAATCCGAAACCGATCTGGAGGTTTTGAGCGATCGGATCGCACCCCTACTCACAGGCAGCGCCAGTCCGGCAATGGCCGCGGCCAATGCCGCACGAGTAGGGCGCTGGGCGCAGAGCACCGGCCGACTGCTGGTGGGCACCCGAGCGGGACTTGCCTCCTTTGTGGAGGCGATTGCGATGGCCGGAGCCCGCCAGCTTTCCGTGAAGGAGTTGGAAGCCCAAGTCCGGGGCTTGGTGGCTTGGCTGGATGAAACCCGGGTGGATCTCCAGACTCCGGAGCTTGGGGCGGTTAGAGATTTCAGTGCGGTCAGAGGGGTTGCGATGGAGTTGGTGAACCTCGCCGGCCAGAAGACCGTCTTTGATGCCCAGCTTCAGGGGGCGATTCAGCGCTTTGACGCGCGGCTTGGAGAATTCCATGCCTCGGTAGTGAAGGAGCTGCGCTCCTTAAGAACAGAACAGGCCGGGGTCATAGCGCGAGAGAAGGCGGCGAGCGGCCGCTCCAGGCGCGAGAGCCGTTTGGCCCGGGATCTTGCCGTGATCCAAAAGAAGGTGGACCAGCTGGATGGCATCATGAGCGCTCTTAAAGAGGCGCGGGCTCAAGCTCCCAAGGGAGAGCCCGTCCAGGTCATCATCTTCCAGCGGCCTTCGGCCAGAGGGGTGCGCAACATTGCCGTGGGCGCTACCGGCAAGGACATCTACTTCTCTACCGATCCCAAGCTGAATGCTCTCTTAGCGAAAGGCGCCCACAACGCCCACTTCACCCCATTTGAGCGGGTTTATATTGCCGTGGTGGATGTCCTGGTCGAACCCCTTCCGGCATACGCCAATTTCTTCATGCTTGAGCTGAAGGGCGGCCGGAATGAGCTGGTTCCCTTTGTGGACCGCAAGGCGATGCTCGCGATGTTTTCCAACTCATCCGACAGCATGCGCCAGAACATCCGGCACCGGTTTGAGTCGTGGTGGATCGGCATGGCCCAGCGGATTGTGGCGCGCCAGATGCAGGCAGAGGACGAAGTGGAGCGGATCCAGCGAGAGCACGGGGTGGATGAGGCCGATGCGCTCCGTTGGCTCATCTGGGAAAGGGGTTGGGAGCCGCTGGTGGGGCAGGTGGCGGCGGTTGCGGAGCGGACGCGCGATAATCTTCTAGAGCAGGTTTTTTCCCTCAAGGGAAAGTACCTGATCGATGAGCGGGATGCCTTGGAATTGGCGGTTCGGGATGATAGCTCAACCCAGAATCTCTTAGGCCGCCTGCGGGATCAGGCGGAGGCGGCCGATGAGCCGTTTGACCAGTTTCTGGACACCTTTACCAGGAGGCACCGCCTGATTCAGCGGGGCAGGGTACTGGCTCAGCGCGCCCTGGAGAGACCCCAAGGCATGTTCCAGGTCCATAATCTCACCACCATGGGTCCTTTTGAGACCGCGACCAGCAACCGGGAGGTGCTGGAACGATCTTTCGCGGCCGGCAATGTGGTGGATCATTACCGGCTGGACGGCAAAGTCCGAGCCATCTTAAGACATTGGAATGACCGGACGACCGCCGTCGCTGAAACTGTAGTCCGGGAGTTGGATTACAGCGGCTATCTGGATGAGGCGATTGAAGAGTTTCGCGGCAGCCCCTCCAATCCGAAAGATCGGGCACGCGGATTGCGCTCCATCATGGACAGCTACCCTGAGGTGGGGGATGAGGTGATCAAGATCGTCCTGCTCCTTGAAGCGCAGGAAAAGCGGCGCTGGGAGGGGCGGCTGGTTGAAGCGGCCGGAACACTCATGGAAAGCGCCCCCTACCAGAAAGAAGCAGAGGATCTTGAAGCTGTTGCCGGGGAGAACGGCTGGGATCTCCAGACCCCGGAGGGGCGTTTCCGGGCCACCTTTGAGGTATTAAAGCGTTCCTCTCCCTTGCGCGAGGCGGCAATCTCCCAAGCTGGACCGATTCGCTCGGCTGCAGGGGATCTTGTGGAGATTGAGGCGGTCGAGGAGAGGGTCAGGTTTCATACCGAGAGTCCGACCCAACAAGAAGACTGGCGGCTTCGGGCTGCGCGGGCAGTGCTGGATGACTTCGGGGTGGAGCCTGCTTCCGGAAAGAACCCTCTTGAAACCGTTGAGGCAAACCCCGATTACCAGAGGGCCTACCGCGCCTCTCTCTATTCCTGGGCCAGGGATGAAGTGATCGAGACACTTGGTTTGGCAGAGGCGCAGGAGGATTTTCTCTATCTTCGCAATGCCGGCTCCACCGGAATGGGGCTTTTGACCGCTCGCGAGCAGGCGATCTGGGAGACGGGCTTAAGTCACGAGCTGGACAATCCCCGCTTTCAGTATAACGCCACCGGACCCGCCCAAGGTTTTCTCCAGGGAGCTTCCATGAGCCAGATCGACACCGGAAGGGATCAAGTTCCCTCGGTGATTGGGCTCAGGAAGATGGTGGCCGGTCTGGACGTCAGGGCGACAGCCGAGGCAGCGCGCGTCTATGAGACCTTTAACCTGGCTGGGGTTACCCGGATGAATGATCCCAGGATAGAGGAGATCTTGAAGGTTGTCGCCAACTTGCTCTGGGGAGCCCATCACTACCTCACAGAGGGGATCCACGTCAATATCCAGGCAGTGGGCGGGGACACGATGCCGATGGCGCATGAGCAGGCGGTGGCTGAGAACATGGCCGCTGACCTGGGGGCAGCGATCAGGCGGCACGCGCCCGCCGGCTTTAACTGGACCCTGGAGCGGTTTGTGAGGGAGTGGAACCTTCGCTTGGACCGGCTGATCAAGAACGGGCTTTGGTTCTACGGGGGTTTTTGCATCTTAAAGGAGCCCAACCTCCTTTTTGCGGCGATCAAGGCAACACTGCATCCGGAAACGCGCAATCAGATGCTGGAGGCCTTTGGGGTGCCTCCCCAACTGCGGCCGGAGGTGCTGGCGGATCTTCGGCGCGCCATGCGGATGCGTCAGGCCTTTGAGAGCGAGGAGGAGTGGACCGAGCATGCCCACCGCTTCTTGATGAGCCGACAAAAGGTCTATTTTGAGAAGCTTCTTCCGGTCGCAGAAACCCAAGGGCCGGGCACCACCCTTTCAACCACCCTGCATCTTCCGCGGCTTCCGGCCCTGCTAAAGTATCTGCAGCTTCGGGGGATCATTGCGGAGTCGGGGAGGCGCCAGGATGAGCGGACCCTTCAGTTCCGGTTGGCCGATTGGGTCAACAAAATGCTGGCGCAGGCCAGCATCGTCAACCGGATGGGGCTGGTGCGCAAAATTCATGAGACCCGCCGGGTCCTGGAGGAGCTGGGGGTTCCAATGTCTGAGGCGGTCATCGTCAGGGGCGCTCCTTATAAGGCCGGCTCTGAGCTGGAGTACGACGCTTTTCTTAAAGCCATTTTTGCGATCACCGATGTGCGGGGTTCCCCGGGCATTTACATCCTTTTGATCGACAGTTTGCTTGGCAAGGATGGATTTTTCGATGAGTTTGATCGCGAGGGGAAGGAGCTGGTGCGGGAGCTTCTAGGCGGAGATGCCGGGTTCATTCCGCCGGCGGATGTCCGGTTTGTCGGACCGGGTAGCATCGGAGATGCCTACGATTTTGTTCCCCGGAACATACAGCAGAAGCATTATGGCGGAATGGATCTCAACACCATTCACAAGGAGGCGGTTGAACTGCTTGGACGGCACGGGATCAGCAGGGAGCAGATCCGCGCCGCCGCGCAAGAGCATGGGGCTGATCTGACCAAGTGGAGCGTCTTGAACGACCTTGATGCAGGGGACCGGGAGGAGGTGCTTCAGGCATTGGCCGGTTGGCGGTTGATCCTAGCCAACGGAGAGCGAGGTCTTTTCCGCAGCTACGCCCAGGCGATCCAGGGAGCCCATGTCATTGATCTGGGCATTCCAGAGCCGGAGCTGCTGGATTTGCTGGATGAGCCAACTCGGCTTCTAGGCCTGGCGCGCCAGGGCCGGGGACCGGACGCGCCGGTGGCCTTGATTGACGCGACCGCCGGATCCGCTGACTCTGCCTTAGGGATCCGGCAGCCGATTTGGCCCAAGCTCAAGGAGCTCCTCGCCCTGGGGAGGAGGGTGGATGTCGAGGGTAAACCCTATTACACGGTGGGCTACGGAGGCTCTATCGATGAGACAGTTCAGCAGGCCCGGATAGAGCAGGAGGCCCAGGGCACCTTCGGGGAGGATCTGGAGGCGGCCCTCCTTGCCGGTGATTATGAAACAGCGGATCGGCTCTTCACGAACTTTCAGGGCTGGGTCCGCAACAACAACAAGCACAATGAGGCGCAGGACGATCTAAGCTGGGTTATCGGAAAGCGCATGGGCGGGCAGGATGCCAGGACTGAGCCGACCCTTCCTGGGGAGAAGGGCCTCCGTACCGTCCGCAGGTTTGACATCCAGGCGCGCGTGATGAGCCGGCTGGCCGCCGAGGATTTTTCCCTGGCGCAGGCGAATACGGCGGATCTGGTGATGGCAGGGTTGTTTTATCGGTTGAACGGCCGGCTCAGCCGAGAGGAGCTGGATGCACGCCTCTCAAGGCTGGCCCAGGCGCTTGAGGATTACCGGACCCATACCGGAGGAGATCCAACCAGGAAACCGGCGATTGTCAATGTCAGCCAAGACGACGTTGATTTTGTTGCCCAAAAGGTTCTCTTGACCCGCTATGAGCCGGATCGAGAGGAAGAGCAGGAGCGGGTTCTTGCTACTGGGCAGCGCGGTGCCGGAAAAGCGGTAGAACAGGGGGCCGAACGCGCAGTGCAGGCCAAACGCGCGGCTCGGGTTTCAAGCAGCCGGGTTGCGGCTCAGCGCACTCAGCAGAGGAAGGCTTTCCAGGCGGCCAGGGACGGGAAGGCCGGCAGCGGATTGGAAGAGGTGTCTGAGGGGGTGGATCAGGCCATGGAGGCAGTTTCAGCCCATGGCGTGCCGTTGGCTCAGATTACCCCTGAGGCCTTCGGGCGGTTTCTGGGGCATGCCCAAACAGCGGTGGAGGCGCTGGTGGATGCTGTGCTGCCGCCGGATACCTCCTTGACCGCTGAGCAGGCCGAACTCAGGCGCCAGGCCCTCGAGTTTTCGCACCAGTTCTTCAATGACGGAGGGGCAATTCGCCGGGAAGCGTATTACGAGAGGCAGGGGGGCGCCAATGTCGGTTTGGGTCCGGCGCTCGGAGAGCTGGCCTGGCAGGCCAGGGAGGATGAGGGGCTTCGCGAGACAGTGGCCCAGGTGGAAGTGCTCCTTCAAACTGCGATGTTTGTGGATGCCATGGTCGAGGTCGAAACCCCGGCCCGGTTCTATGAGCAGCTGGTGGAGATCTTTGAGATGACGCTTGACAGCCATCGCTTTTACGCCTTGCCTTACCTCTGGTCTGAGCGGGAGCGGGGGCTGGCCTTTTCCGGCTATTCCTACGATGAGAAGTTTGCCCTCTCTCGCCGTCTCTACGGATGGCTCTACCGGTATCTGCATGCCCAGTTCCTGGAAAGGACCGAATTCGGACAGATGCCGGCGGAATACGTTGATGCCGTGCTGGGCGATGCCACCCGGGGTGTCTGGCACATCGGGATTGGCCATCTAGAAAACGAAGACCTTCAGCACTGGATGAGTTTCAAGCGGTTCCGAGACCTGGCCTTCTGGAGGAATGAGCATTACATGCTTCCCTTTGTGCTGACGGGGGCCTCTCCGACTGTCTTTAAAATGGAGAGCCGAACCAACCTCATCTTTACCTACGGAATGGGGGATATGACGGTGGCCACCCACTTGACCCGCGCCCCTCTGCTGGAGAAGCACGATACCAATGTTTTTCAGACGGCCTATCCTGTCCATGCCGAAACCGGTGATGACACGCACCCGCTGGAGCCCCAGATCCATGACGGGCTGACCTATGTTTCGCTGAGACGCCTTCACGAGATCTTGGCCGGCATCGGCACGCCGGGCGCTGAGATAGACAGAATTTCCGGCGGAATTGTCCGGCAATTTGAGGAGGAGATGCGGCGTCAGGGTTACAACGAGCGCCAGATAGAAGCTGTCAAGGCCAGTCCCCACGGGATTGCTGTGCCGATCCTCGTTCAATTCTCGCAGCCGGCGGCGGTTCACGGAGGATATGTCCATGATTTCCGGCGGGAGAGAGGCCCGTTTGATCGTGACGGAGGTCACTGGAACCAGACCACCTTGACCAACGCCTTTACCTTTGCCGAGAGATTCACCTGGGAGTCGCTGGCCGGAAGCGGTGTGATGCGCCCCTGGCAGATGAACATTCTTCACCAGGAATACAGGGATTGGGTGGAGGAGGGGCTCAGCACAGAGCAGATTGCCGATAAACTGCTGGCGCGCATCGTTGATTTCATGAACAGCACCCCGCGCTTAACCCATGAAGGGCGCTTGGTCACTCGGGCAGAGATGGAGTCGGGCGGGCGCCAGATGCTGATTGCGCTGTTGATGCAGGGCAGGGAGTTTGTCGAGAAGGATCTTGAGTTGGTTGTGCACCACGCCTTAGGTATATTGCGGGGACAGAATGCGGTCTTCAAGGAGTTCTTAGAGTCCTACGCGACCCAGTACTTGACGCGTGAAGCCCAAGAGATGATCGCCGAGTGGTTTTCCAGGGTGCGCGGCATCCCCGTCAGCCTCGACCACTATCCGCTCACCGCCCTCTTTGATTACAGCAGGGCGATCATGGTGCTGGGACCTGACGGATACGAAGTCCCCTACCTCATTCTGGTCCTTGCCACGCAGGAGATCGCCAACTTCGGCATGCAGGGGGGGCTCTTTGTCTTAACCCCGGAGATGATCCGCCCCCACTATCGGGAAGCGTACATGGATGCTTTGGTGGGGGCTGCCGACGCCTCTATCAAATCCGAGAACCAATTCTTGGACGATGCGCAGCGCCGCGAAGAGATCCTAAGAGAGTTTGGCAGATTGTATGAGGTAGAGGAGCTTGACGACATCATCGCAACTCCCAGGAGAAATCTTGCCGGGGTGGCCGATTCCGACTCTCACTACCAGATGGTAGATGCGAAGCTCATGCTCACGGATGATGCCGAGGGGAATCTGCGCTGGTATTGGGACGAGGTCGCCGAGCGCCGCCTCTTTCTCTTTGATCTGGAAGACAACCCCAATGCCGACGTTGCCATCTTTGATGAGAGCGGTTCGCCGGTCACATGGGATGCTGAGCATCCCATCCCGATGTGGGAGAAGCCCGATCCAGCGGATGAGAGCACCTGGAAGCCAATCCCTTATTATTACAAGGATGCTACCGGCCAACAGCATCAAATCCAGATCGCCTACGCGGCCAAGCTCGAGCGTAACCCCGGCCAAGGGCTGATGGGCCCTTACGACAGGATGCTTCCGCTTCACCGAAAAGGAGAGGGGGCAGAGCGCTTGCTTGCCGCCATGGGGCAGATGGGCGCCCAGGTCATGGCAAACCGCGCCAGTATCGCAGCCGCCCCTACGCCCGCGCCCAACGATCTCCAACCACAACTGTTGGTCAATCCCACCTACACGCCGATTCCCACGGGGGAGCGAATCTCCCTGGAGGCCGGTGAGACCGGTGAGGAGTGGGCGCAGTGGGCTTGGGAGAGGGCCAGTGCGGATCTGGGTCTGTCCGGGCTCGAGGAGGGTGACGCCATTGCACCGGCAAGCTTAAGCGTGGTGCTCACCCATTACCTGGTTGCCGGGGTCACTGCCCGCTACAACTCCTCACCTGCTGACCTTCAGGAGGCGCTGAGAAATCCCACTCGCGCTGCCCACATGGCCCGCGCTGCAGAACGCTTCCTGGCTGACGCAGAGCTTGCAGGCCACCTGGAGGAGGCAGGTGTCCGGCTGACAGGGGATCAGCCGATCACCGCCACCCTACAGGATTCTTCGTACAGGAGCCGCGTTGTCCAATTGGCGATGGATTATCTTCAGTTGGAGGAACGGTTCACGCCGCTGGCGGTGGCACCCGAGCCCTTAAGCGCTGAAGAGCTTGAGACCCTCTTTACGGATCAGACCGTATACGCCGGAATCTTCTCTGTCAGCCCCTTGGCAGAGCAGTTGGAGCTGGCGACTCTGCAGAGGGATTTTGACCGATTCTCGCCAGACGGCAAGGCAGTCCGGGTGATCGGGGTCTCCAAGGAGGATCTCAATCGCGACGCTACCGCGAACCGCTTCCTGGTGGCGGACCCCTCTGGCCGGGTGAGAGAGGTTCGTTCGCTCGATTCCGTCAAGATCGACCGGGCGCATGTCTTAGAGCTGGACCATGCCAAGGAATTGGCTGACCACCGGGAGATCTGGGAGCTCCTCGACGCTCTTCTGGTGCCGGTAGTCAACCCCTGGGAGTCGGCGGCCAAGGCCGACGACAAGTTCCAAACCCATGCAATCTTGCGCGACGCCGGTATCGCAACCCCCTTAGCCGAGAAGGCCGTCGGGATTATCTCTGCCCGTAAGAAGGTGGAGGAGGCGCTGACCTCACTGGTGAGGAGGCATCTTGAGCGGCAGGGAGCCCTTCAGCAGCCGGGAGTCCACCCCGTGAGCCTCTTTGCCCAGCCCAACATCGGAAGCCGCGGGGAGAATCTTGGCTTCGGCGCCTTTGAGGTTGTCGTCAGAGAAGGTGAGGCGCTGGAGATTCATCCGGAACAGCGCGGCTGGAGCGATCTACTGGAGCATGCCGACCGGCTCATTAAGAGACGTGATGCCGTGCTCACCGAGGAACGGGGAAGCGCAACCTACCAAGGCCGGAATGTGGTCTTGAAGCTCCTTGCCCTCTCTCCGGACGGGGGCCGGAGCTTCCAGGTGGAGTCGGGCGTGGCGCTGGTGGCCCGAGGCCCAGGGGAGTTCGCCTCTCCTGCACACGGGGCTGAGTTTGTTGAGATCAATGCCGCACTGCGGGATCTTAGATTTCCCGAGGGCCAGTCCCTTACACAGGGATCACTCAGCGCGATTCTTGGGACTGCTGCCGAAGCAGCCAGGGTCATTGGAGCCGGCCAGATCCTCGGCGTGGATCTCCTGCTGGAGTTTCAAGAGGATCGGATGGTTGCGGTGGTCAAAGAGGTTAATGCCCGGCCCGGTGAGCTGTGGCGGTTCAATCGCATTGAGCCCCTCGATGAACCGGCCACAGGTCCTTCGACGCCGCTCAGGACAGGCCTGGAGGAAGGAGCCTCGGCTCCGCTCACCTCCTCCCTGCTGCCCCAAATGGCCGCTCCCGGCGTTACCGGAATTCGGAAGACCTACCCCCTCTGGCAATGGCAGAGGATGGTTTCTGATCCGGAGGGAAGTGGATTCAAAGCGATGCTGGCTGAGGAGTTTCATGCGGATCAGATTGATGAAGAGATTGTGCGCGTCAGAACGCTAATTGATGCTGCGATGGGAAGAGAGGTCCAGATCAGAAGCCAAGAAGCCGAGCCCCTCTTTGATCCTGGCGCTCCGGTGGCGCTGAGCTTCGCCCCGGGGCGAGTCCGCTACAAGGGCGGCCACACCGATATTAAGGGGTCAGGAGAAAAGACCATCAACGCCGCCACCCATTTTGGCGTGTGGGCCCTGACCCAAGTCCTCCACGACCCCAAGACCGCCGGCCGCGTGATCGCAGATAACCTTGCGCCCGAGCATGACCCATTCGCTTTTGGCCTCTTTGATGAGGGGATATTACCCCCTGTGGGGATTCGCCAGATTCGTCCGGATTGGCTTAATTTTGCTGAGACCCACGGCAGCCCCTACAAGTGGGAGGCCAACATCAAGGGGGTTCCGGCATTTATTCGGACCGATTATCTGGATCCGACCGGAGACCGCCGCCGGGCCATGGAGGGGTGGGGAATCCGCCTGCTCTTGTCTGAGAGCACCATTCCGACCGGCAAGGGTCTGTCCACCTCCTCGGCATTACCGGCGGTCTTTGTTTGGGGGATTCAGCCCTTTTTGCCCCCCGAAGTCCGGCTGAGTCCGCAGCAGTTGAATGATGTGGATTACGTCGCCTATTACGGCGGCGACCGAGCCGGAACCGCGGACATGACAACGATCAATCTGGGAGCGCTCGACACCATTCTGGTACTGGACTCTTTCCCTGAGGGTGTTGCCGCTACAGTAACACTACCCCCTGATTTTAGATACCTGATCGTTGACTCTGGAATTGAACGGTTAGACGCCGCTTCTCAGGAGATAAGGACTCAAAACTTTGCCGCCTTCATTAAATCTATGACCGGAATGGGGCCGGCCTTTGCCACGATCTGGCTGAGGCATCTGTCCAGGAGCCGGCCGAGGGAGTACAGACAGCTTGAGGAGCTTCTGCTGACCCACGAGGCAGGGCATCCCTTTGGCCTTTTGCGCGAGTTAAGCGAAACCGGCGCACTGACCGATCCCCGCTATAACCCGATGGTAGACGGCGACACCGCTGATGCGCGGGAGGAATTTATTCGCAAGGTCATGGGAGAGATTCCAAATGGCATGACCGTTGAAGACATCCGGACGGCCGTTGTCGAGGAGGACCTGCAGGGGTTGCTGGACGGTTTGCTGGCCGGTTTCACCCCTCTTCTGGGGGCGCATCAGGGTCAAGACGCAAAGGCTTTTCGGAGGCAAGAGCCGCAGGTTTTTAGCGCGCTTCAGATGCAGTCGGTCATCCCCATGCGCCAAATGGCGCTCTATCAATACGAAGAGGGTAGGCGTATTCAAGCCTATGTTGAGGCTGCCCGGCGAGGGGATGCCAAAACTCTTGTTGAGCTCTACCGTCAGGCCCATGACGGAGACCGGGCGCTCTGGAGTTTGGGGCCGGGCGGTGAGTTCGTCTTGACCCCTTGGGGTGAGAGCCAACCCAAAGAGGCCTTCTTCCGGAGCATCCCTGAGATGGATGAGCTTGCGGATCAATTCCGGGCGCACATGGAAGGCCTTTTTGCAGAGAGGATGGGCACCCCGGTCGCGGAGCTGCGCGTCTTGGCGGCCGGTTTGGGCGGGGCCTTTGCTCTGGGTGTTCGAGGGACAGATGAGGTACCTGTTGAGGAGGCGGTAGCTGCCGCGAAGAGGTGGTTTGACGAGCGCAAGCTGGAGGTCATTGAGGTCAGGCCCGGCGGGGGGGCAATGACCGTCGAGATGCCCACTTCACCCCCCACCTCCGCTTCTGCCACCGGCCAGGAGGAGATGTTGGGAGGGGTGCAAGAGCAGATTCGGCAGGCCAGCCCGCCAGGGGTGACGTTCGATCCCCGGCCTCGCGGCATCCAAGCGAATGGCAGGACGGCTTCTCAACAGGAGTTCAGCCTCCTCAGTTTTGTCTGGCAGCCATCTTCCGCGGTGGATGGTCTAAGCGCCGCAGAGCAGCTGCGGGCGGCCTGGCGCCAGGAAGGATTTCCTCCGGAGGCGCGGATACAAGGGGGCCCACATTTCCTCAATGTAGCCCTCCTGGATAAGCTCGATACGATGAAGAGTATTCTAAGGGAAGAGCTTCCAGACAGAGAGGTGGCTATCATTGCGGGGGATGTCCCTGTCGTGGACTTCATCCGAGAGGATCAATTGGAGCAGTTTCCGCTTCAAGATTTTGTTCAGGTTTTGGTTCAGGGGCGGGGTGCGCCGGAACCAGAAGAGTACCCCCATGTTGCCCACGCCGGCAAAGGTGGCGACGGTGTAGATGATCTGCTTCGGGCCCTCACAGAGGCGATGGCAGAGGAGGGTGCGACGTACGGAGACCTTCCCGAGTGGTTGTCCGGGTCCCTGCCGGATACGATGAAGCAAAAGCCCATCGACCCCCAGAAACTGGCGCTCTTTCTTGATGTGGACGGTACGGTGCTGGAACCGAAAGACACCTTTGATCCGGCGCAGGACGGTGTCCAAGGCCAGCATTTTCAAGGCGAGCGGGTGAAGCTGCTGACACAGCTTGCAGGCAAAGGGGTTGAGACCGCATTCCTCACAGCCAAGAATGCATTTGGCGATGTTGCTGCGGGGGGCGTTCATGACGATAGCCTGCGGCTGGTTGTTCCTCTGGGCAGTGCCCTGGAGGCGGCCGGTGTCCCTCAAGGGAGGATTCGATACGACGGGCTTTTTGGGCAGCAGCAAGCGCGGTACCAACCCGCCGGAGGGCTTCTCTGGAGTCGGGCAGAACTGCCGGAAGGCAGGCAACCCTTCACCCTCCGGGAAGCGGCAGCCATTCTTCGCAAACAGCTGGAGGTTGTCCAAGCCAATCTTCAATCTGCCGGCTTGCAGGAGAATCCCCTTTCCCAGGTGGAAGGAGAGATCCGGGATGCAGGCAAACAGTTGGGATTGGACCTCTATCCGCAGTGGGGTGCCATCGATCCGGATGGCAGAGATGCTGCTCACAATCCGCTCTTTCTGGTCATCGAGTGGGACTCTGACCGATCCAACGCCGTTGATGCTGAGAAAGCTGGCGAGCAATTAAAGACCGATTTAAAAGCAATCCATCCCCTATTACCAGGCAGGGTGGTTCCGAGAGGCAACCTACTCAGCGTGGTTCTGCCATCAAAGCTGTGGAGTTTAAAGAGCATTGTAGAAACAGGATTTCCAAACAAACGAGTGGTGTTGGTCATTGGGGACCGGCTGAATACAGATTTCTACCATCCAGGGTTGGGTCACTCATTTCTGGACGCTCCTTACGCCTATGCGCAATTATTGCTGCGCAAGGTCGATCCAGCCTCGATACAACCTTATCCTAACCTTGTGATGACCGAACAGGAAACAGAGGCAGGTTTCGATCAGGTCATGCAAGTGTTGCTCGATGCCATCGCCTCAAAGGGGCGCTATGAAACGCTGCCTTTCCTAGGTCCTGCCTTGAGCGCTCAGGGGGTGACAGGGCCGATCCAGCCGTCAGAGATCCTGATCTTTTCCGATGTGGATGGCACGATTTTGAGCTCCTTGGATACGTTTGTAGAGGCTGAGGATGGTGTGCAGGAGCAGACATTCCAGGCAGATCGGCTGGATCGAATGGTTCAGCTGGTTGGTCGCGGGGTTGGTTTCCAAACTTTGGGGGGGAAGGTGCTCCACGACCTCTCGGGGACCCGCGTTCGGACGGATGCCCAGCGGCTCATGGATCCCTTTGTGGCCACCCTATTGGATCGGAAGATCCCCTTGCGTGAAGTGGCCTACAATGGCGGTTTAGGGGTTCAGCGGGCTCAACCCATTGCCGCCGGTGAGTACAATTTCAGTAGGGGTGGTTTCCCAACGGAGTTGGAGGAGCTCACCGATCAGCAAGCGATTCAAGTTTTTCACCTGATGCTGGAGGCCATCCAGGCGAACATTCGTCCGGATGCCACCGGCCAAGAGGAGGTCATCCCGCTTCCTGCGGGGGCTGCCCAAGGGCACCTTGTTATTCTAACTCCCGATATGGTTGAACCTGCGATCGGGGCCTTGTCTATCTTGAAGCCTCCACCCGGCGAAACCCTACAACTGGCCGCCATTGTTTCCAATGCACGTCAGGCAGCCGTGGTTACTGTCGGTTTGGAAGAGGCAGGGTTAACCCTTGCCCACCCGATGGTGAATCTCCAGGAAACCGGTTGGACCTTGGGAGAAGCGATCGTGGATATCCAAATTCGCGCCTGGGCCGATGCCATAGAGACTTTTGTGGTACAAACCTTCGGCCAGCTTAAAGGTTTGGGAGCTTACCTTAAGATCCCAGCTGCCTCCATTCGCACCTGGTTCAAGCGAGTCGAACGAGCCGTGCTGGGGATTCAAGCATAAAGCATAATGGGGACGGTCCATTTTGGGACACTCTAACATTCGCACAATACGTTGGATTCGCCTCAGCGCCTGGATTACTTTCCAGGCGCTGATTGTTACCGGCCTTTCTTCTGCCTTTGCCGAACCAAAAGCCAGTATCGGGTACAAGCTTGTACCCGATACTGAAGCGCTGCGAGCGCCCCAGCGCCAAGAGGGCGGGCTTGAGGAGATCCAAACATCCCTGTCCGCCGGCCAGGAGGAGATGCCTACCCGGTCTGAAGGGGCGTTTGATGTTGTGGATGGCCCCACCACGTTGGTGAAGAATTTGCCCTCAGATACTACCCCTGAACGGCCCTACCGGGGAGATGTGGCGAGTTCAGTCCTAGGATTGGCCGACAAGATTCTGCCGAGGCGGGTTGATACCCAGATTGCCTTTGTGGCGGTGTACAACGATGCGGGGATCGCTGATTCCTTTGTGTTCGACATCGCAGATCCCATCGCCAGTGTCCGCGACTTTGCCGAGGCCAAGGGGATTGCGCTTGATCAGCTTATGGTTGCCATGGATGTGAGCTCTTCTGCGGTCAACACCGAATGGCTCCCCGATGCGCTGGTGGAGATCGGAATCCCCCGAGACAACATCATCGCTTTCCCCCAGATCCAGCAGGCGATCAACGTGGCCCTCAACAACAATCCCCGCCGGAAGCTGCATGAGCGCTCCCCGTGGTTTACCAAGTCGTTCGACATCTTGATTGGGAGTGTGGGGGCAACCGAAGTGTCCGGATGGATCAATGCCATTGCGCCCCTGCCCGGCGTGCACGCCCGCCTTTTCTTTGCACCATCTGCCGCCCGAAAGGGTCCTCGTCAAGCCCGAGATATGGACTCCCTTTACAGCATGCGGTTGACGAATCAGAGGAATGTTGCCGGCGAGCGAAGGACGACGTTCGAACTGGCGGATCTGGTTGACATGGGTGACCCCCACAAGATGTACGCCTCCACCCTGGTGACCGGCTACATGAATATTCCGGGAATAGAGTATGACACCATGGGGGTGACCACTTACACCAAGGTGTTTCAGCAGGGGTGCGATCCGGTCATCTTGGTGGATCGTTTCAACTACGCGATCTCAAGGCAGGATGCCCGGGCGCAAGCCATCGCTGTCACTGAGGGTTTCGAGGGGCGGTATCCAGACGTTTACGAGTGGCTGCTGCATCATGGGGGATCGATTCCGCCTCGTCCGGTCCAGCACGACGTCGTTAAAGCGGCTTCAGCTGCAGCGATCCCGACTCAGTGGGACAAATCCGGATGGCCGGAGGAGTTTTTGGGGCTGAGTCTGGTTTCCTCCCGGGGGTATGACCTTCAAGGCAATCCTGTAAAGACGCCGTTTCCCATCCGGGGCGACGGACACCGGGATACCCAGGCCGCTGCCATTGCCTCCGGCTGGCTGCGCGGAATAGCAATCGGCGGCCAAGTGGATGCTGAGCAAGCCAAGCAGGCGGCCGACCGGCTTGCGCGGGATGCCATGGGCGAGAGGATAGCGTTGAACCCTGCCCCCCACCCAGTGACAGTGGGGGCCTTTGAGGGGGCCAGAGACGGTTCTGCTTCCTGGAAATATGGGATGGTGCTGGACGCCGGCCAGGAGGAGCGCTCAGAGCTTCAGCAGAGGGTGGCCGAGGTGCCGAAAGGGAGCCTGTTTCTGCCCCTGGAGCTTGGCGGCACGACCCTAAGGGCTGCCCTGGCGGATGCGGGGACGAATGAGGTGCTTACATCGTTGGAGCGCGAATGGAAGTTTCTTCCCGGAAGCAAGCCGAGCGGCTCAGAGAATATAGCCCCCGTGAATGAACAGATCCGCGCTCTCGTTGAGGAGCTCACCCGTTTGGCGGGAATCGACATTCAGGATGTGAGCCGCTTGCCGATCAGCGCCACAGGGGAGTTTAACGAAGGGACGACCGGGGGCACTTTTGAACGGCGGGCCGGGTATGTCCGGCTTCAGTTTTATTTGCCCTATACCAGGCTCAATATGCTGGCACACATTGCGGGCACTCTGGGTGTCGCAGAGGATCGGTTCAGTCTGTACAGCGATGTAAAAACCGCCCTCGTTGCTGAGGAGCGTTTCGGAGGGCACGGTTTAGGGCCGGGCAGGGCAGGGTATCTGACGGTCAGCACCGGCGTCGATTTGGCCCTGATGAGCACAGACGGCGAGCCCATTCCCATAGAGCTGGAGCAGTACCCTGTGAGCGGCGGTAAGAATGTCGGACACTTCGCCTCAGGAGCCCACTTGGCCGGCTTGGCAAGGGAGGAGATTGGACGCACCGGGGATAGCGTCATCATGGAGTTGGTGGGTGATGACCCCTCCCAGATCGACACTCAGGTCTTGGGTCAAGCATTTCGAGCAGGAAGCGCGCTTGCCATTCGGTTGTACCAGCAGGCGGCTCAAGTCATAGGAGAGGCCATTGTTCAGGCGGTCCAGAAAGAGGAAGACCACCTCGCAAGGGAAGGGGGCCTTCGAATCGTTGCCGGCGGCGGGGTCATAGAAGGGGTTAACAGTTTTATGCCGCTGAGCGGTTCTGAGCGGCGCACCATGGTCACAATGCTTCAGGATGCCGTGGATGGCGCTCGCTATTCTGCCGGCATGGAAAGAGAGATTGAGATCGCGCTTTCTCGGTTGAAGCCCAACCACCGCGGTTTGCTTGGAGCTGTGGCGCTGGCCAGCGCCGGCCTGGAGGAGACGCCCGCCGCTTCTCTGGCTCATAAGATTACCCAGAATCTCAGCGGCGACATCGCCTCTCTGCTGCCGGCCCTGCAGATTCAAAGCATGGATTTTATGGAAAGCGGAATTCCCGGGTGGGAGCGGCTGGTTTATACCCTTGCCGACGGATCCCACTGGAGGGGCGGCATCGTGCATGAGGATGTCCCGCGCGATCAGATTCATAAGACCGCCGCTGTCAGCCCCGGCAGCATGGTAAGGGGGGCTGCTACCCGGCTGAAGGCAGGCGCCACGGTCCTCAATACCGCCGTCACAGACTCGGTCATCCGAGAGCATGCGACACTGCTCAACTCGGTTGCCGAACAGGCCCTGGTGCATCCCAGGGTCGTCTTGGTCGGCGGTGTTCTGGAGCCGGCCTTTGATGAGGAAAGCTGGAGCTATTCGAACAGCACCCGGGGGATGCTGGATCTGTGGGTCAAGAATCATCAGGTGAAATACGAAGGCCACAGCTACCAGGTTGAGCTGGGCAGGCGTCTGGTAGCCGGGGAGTCTGTCTTTCAGAGCGCCTCGGTGGGGCCTGACAGCGCTGTGGCATCAAGTGCGGTCCTCAGCAGCCGCTGGGGGGAGCAGACGGCGCTTGCCAGGATCAAGAGCTTGCTGGTGGCGGCTGCCGCTGGTCACGCTGACGTGGCCGGCGTTGAGCATCAACCGGATGGCACCGAGACCTCCGCTGTTCATGAGGTGGCCGAGACGGCTTATCGAGGCCGCCCGCCCGGGCAGTATCCAGGCACTCAGATTAAGGAGCGCCGTACCGGCTACACAGAGGTTGTTGTCAACAACCGCGTGACGCTGGCCAGCACACCGGATGAAGGCAAAACCCTTGCGTTGACATCCGTCTTTGTTCCGCCCATCACGCTCTTTGGGGATTATGCGATCTTCTCGATCTTTGCCGGGGCTCCGGCTCCGGACGGCATTGTCACCGACGGTCGGCAGACACCCCGGCTCATCCGGCGCTTGACCGGCAGACCAGACGAACAGAGCTCTCAGCACGGACGGATCGTCGCAGATCCTCTTTCCACGGTTGCGGCATTCTCCAATGTGATCGGGCGGTTGCTGGTTCTGCCGCACCTGGACGATCCAGAAGCGCTTGCAAGCGAACCTGAGATTACTCACCTGGGGGCTCTCTCCGGGGTCGGGGCGGGTGCCGGGACCGGCTTACATGGTTTGGAGGCCTGGGGACAAATATTTCCGGGTGAAGCCAAGGAGCGGCTCACCAGAGCTGCCGGGATTGCGCCATGGGCTTTTCTCTATGCCCCGGAGGCGATTTTCTACTTATTGGGGCAGATCGTCCAGGGATTGCCCGAGAAACACAAAGACCGACATGACACACTTGCTCAAGACCTGCTCAAATCAGGCCTGGCCTTAAGCCAACATGCGCTCTGGCAGGAGCAGGCCAAGGAAGGGCAGTCCGATCAGCGGGTGGTAGAGCGGTTGGTCCGCTATGTAGCCTGTTACACCGCGCTGATTCAGTCCAAAGCCTGGACCGGCAACTGGGTGCTGGAAGATGGACTCTACCACCCGGACCATTGGAGCCGGGTGGATGGCCAGTGGCAGAGCGACCGCCTCCCATACGACCAGCTCCATGCCATAGTCCATCCCGCGCCAGCGGAGGTTCCCTACCGCCAGTTTTCTGTTCAGGAGCTGATGGTATTGCCGGAGGGTGTTGAACGGCCTGATTGGGCCGAGCGGCTTAAGCTTTACCTGGAGATTAAGGATCTTAAGCCCGAGCAGCCGATGACGCCGCTGGCAAACCTTGGATCGGTGCCTTCTGAGTCTCTGTATCAGGAGCGCCGGATCATAGGACAAGATGATCGCTATTACTACACCGTTCAGGGCGGCAGGATCGGCCGCGAGATCCCATTGGAACAGATCGATTCATCCGCTGTGATCGGAACAGGCACGGTGTTAACCGGAAAGGATACCCCTGTTGGGGTCAATGGCCGCCTCTTCTTTGTGGTGGGGGAAGGCCTTCAGGCCGGCTCAGGGGTGCGGCTTAACGCGGTCAAAGCGGATGCCGGGGTGGCGATAGAGGACAACGTCAAACTCTCCTGGGCAAAGCTGGGCGCAGGCGTTCAGATCGGTGCCGGGAGCAAAGGGGTTTACATTGGGGTGGCCGAGGGAAGCGTGGTTGCCGCCAACACCGTCTTTGAGCCCTTTGGCGTGGCGGCGGATTCCGTGACTTCTCCGGGCAACACCATCGGGATTTCCCTGATGCACAGCAGAGCCTCACCTGGTTTCATGGGCCGGCACTCATCCACGACCATCCACCACCTGGAGCATCAGCCGGTTCGCTTCACCGTCAACGGCAGACTCCATGATTTGGGGGCCGCCTCGCTCAACGCGGCAGGCGGCGTCTTTGTGTTGGGCAGGGAAGATGCCAAGGTTGTGATGAGCGCTGCCTACCCCCTTTCGCTTGCCACCGTTCGCCCCAGAGCGGGCGCACCCGCCTCAGAAGTGGGGGCCTTCAGCATCTTGAAGAATCTAGTGATTTTGGAAGGGGAGATCTTTTGCTTCACCTTTCACGCTTTCAGCAACCTTGCCTTGGATCATCCGCTCTTTGGCGCACCCGGCCGGCACAACGACCGGATTGGAGGTGCACTGGATTATCCGGGGATCTTTCTGCGCAACTTCATCCCCCGAACCAAAGGGGGGATCTGGAGCGATCTGGCGGCGTCGGGTAACTACCCCGACGAGAGATTGATCTTAAGGCACCCCCGAATGGTTCATGCCGACTATGCGGTGGAGGCCTTGATCGTTGGAACCCTGCGCGCAGTGCAAGGGCAGTTCAGCGCCGTCGACGCGGAAGCGGCAACCCACCTGAAACCGCCGCTACAGGAGCTCCTGGGCTTCATGGACGAGGATCTGGACCAGATCAGGATGCCCAATCAAGTGGCGCTGGACCCCAGGACCTCTGAGGAGCGGGACGAGATTCAGCGTTTGATCCAAGAGGTTATGGATCGTTTGGAAGATTTGCCCGGGGCGCATCCAGAGCAGATTTCTCCTTCCGGGCACACCCCGCAGCAGCTTCTGGACGGCATTCGCCGCCTGGCGCTCAATCTCGACGGCCGCTGGAGGATGCGCAACCATACCTTTACTGAGGTGCGGTGGGAGTATGTGGATTTCCAGGACGGCAAGGCGCGGGACACCTGGGTACCGGTTCCGCTGGGGCCCGTTGTTCGGGCTCTCTTTGTTAACGTGCCCGCACTCGAGCAGATCGCGTCCCAGCTGGCGCCGAAGGCCACGCCGCCAGCCCAAGAGCGCGCCCAAGCAATCCTTGCCCAGGTTGAGACAAAGTTTGCTGATTCCGCAGAAACGGAGTGGGAAGCGTGGCAGACCGTCTCGGCTGATCTTCATGGTTTTCTGGGAGATGACGTGCGACGTGCCTGGGCCGCCGAGGTGTTCGGACATCTCAATGAGATGGCACCGACCGCTCCGGCTCAAGTGTCCATTCAGAAGGCGCTGGGGATGCTCGGGGCCGCCGGCCTGGAGGAGACGCCGGCAGCGTTTGAACAGGTTGCTCCTGACCTGGCAGCCTTGCGTCAGGAGAAGGCCCTCTTGCCCTCCATGAAGGCCACTGCGCCTGGTGTTGGTGTGCTTGCTGCCGGACTCGAGGATGCCCGGGGTTCGGCGCTTGGAGCGTTGTTGAGCCAGGTTATAACACCCGACGGAGAGCCTATGCCCGTGGTGATCCTGGCCCGCTCCCGGGCTGAGAAAGCGAGCCTTGAGGATCTGGGGTCTGTAGCCACGATACTGCTTATTCCAGAATATTCCTCAGCGGAGGCAGCCCTCCTTGCCGGCGAGCAGATACTTAAGACCCTTTACGGCGTCCAGCGGATCATTGACCTGGGTGCCCGCTCTCCGATCACTTCCACCCTAGATCGGCTCCTCAGCCGATTAGGAATTCGGCTCAGCCAGGGGCTTCTTCCCCGACTTCAGGAATGGCTCGATCGAGCCATCGAGGCCCTCGAGTTCGCCTAAAATCGGTACCAGGTACCAAACCTAAACCCGGTACCGGGTACACTTTTCAACAGCAAGTGTCATACCAAAGTGATAATGTCCGGTTCTAGCAATGTAAAAATGTCCTCTTTC
>CAZQXN010000003.1:0-116821 GCA_964597545.1 uncultured Planctomycetia bacterium
ACAATCCTGTCTTGTCAAAACGCTTTTTTGGTCCAATAACACGGGGGCTTGACCGTTTGCATCATCTAAATAAATTCGCTTCTCTTTTGTTATCGGCTTATATTTGCGTCCATTTTCATCAGTTTTTGTAAACCTGCGAAGCTGCTCCTCGTTGTAGGGTAAATACTCTTTGTTAAACGTAACTTGCTCAGATTTGGAATAGTAGAGAATGCTGTCATGTCCTCTAACGTAGTTGTTAACGAGGCTTTTATAACCTGCGGCACCAGCCAGCACCCATATAATTTCACGCTGAAAGCTATCCGGCCCAAATACTTCATCCATTAGGACTTTGCAATAATGGACTTCATTATAATCAAGATGAACATAGATAGAGCCGTCATCGGCCAGTAATTCTTTTGCGACGTCTAGCCGATTCTTCATGAATGATAACCAAGTCGAATGTCTAAATTTATCATTGTACTTGAAGCTATCGCTACCGGTGTTGAAGGGCGGATCAATGTAAATGAGCTTTACTTGGCCCCGATATTTCTTTTTGAGGCAGTGCAAAGCAAGAAGGTTATTCCCCTTAATGAGGAGGCCCTGATCACTGTTTAATTCCGTGATTTTATGTTCGCCCCTAGCGTCATACTTCTTGAAATTCGTTAATACCTTCGGCTCAAAAAGGCGATCTATCTCATCCGGGGCAAGAGTTTCGTTATAAAACAGCTCATCCCGCTTTTGATCTTCCTTGTCCTGTCCGCCTTCCAAGACACAATCCTTATACGCCCACGCTAAGGCAACATCGTTTTTCTCTTTCAAATATTCGCCGTTCGTCATCAAACCAATCTTGTTCTTAAAGCTTGTGAAGGAATCCGGAAGAAACTCTTTGTTGTTCACAAAGGCAATGAACTTATCTTTGTCGAAAACAAGAACATCTTTGCCATTCAGCTTCTTGGCAATAAAGAAATGCTCTTTGGAGGTTTCGTCGGAGATGAGAAGATCGAGCAACTGCTCATCCAGCTTAAACGCTAACTCGGTGAGCTTATTCTTTAACAGATGTCCCTTCTCATCAATAACTCGCTCGTCCTTCTCGAAAATCTTTGTAAGTTCAGTCATTAGATTTTGCATATCGCTTCTTTCCTCTCAAGAATTTCTCTATGTGATACTGCTGCACTTTTTGGGGCTTCGTTTTACCGTTGAGCCACCGGCTAACAGTTGAGAAGCTGACTCTCAATTCCCTGGCTAAAACACCCTGGGGAATTCTGTTTCGCAGGCGGTACAACTCCAATTGCTTTATCGTCTTGGAAGGATTAGACTTAGAGGTAACGGTTTGCATAGGTTGCATTCTATGTCAGAAAGAAAAACTGGGCAAGACCTAAGACATGGCACGACAATACAAGCTGAAACAATTCGTAAGATACTTGGATGATGCTCTGATTGCTGAGTATCTTCAGGCAAAGAGCATCCGGCAGGAATTACCCCCCAAGCATGAGAAGGAAACCCCTGCGGACTACTGGGAGCGTTTCATCAGGAACCTTCCGCAGGGTGCGGTAAATGTTGTAGAAGTCGGTTTTCAGGAGATCAATGAGCTGGCCGATGAGGGGGGTGTCCTATCCCTGATTCAGATTGGGAGCGATCACGGCGTAGATATAGCGGGCGAGATTAAGGACATCGAGAACCCGTACAATCAAGCTTTCCACTGCTACTTGAAGCACCCGAAGATATTCGAGGAAGCCGCAACTCTCTATTGGATTGAGGAATTGCGCTCCAAGAAAGAACGGACAGGACTGCGGAGCAAAACCGCTAAAGAGGTCATGGAACGCAAGGGTGCGTTGGCGGAGGCGTTGCGTGAATACTTCATCACGCATGACGGACGGGGAACGCATTGTCAGATTGACGTTCATTCCTTTCAAGGTCGGGTTTGCTTCGTAGCGTATCCTGAAGACTACGCCAAATCGGATTTCCATTACGAAGGAGAGCAACTCAGGCGTGCCAGCAGAAGGCCTTGTTTTGAGGTGGTGTTTATTTACTACCCCAATACCGGGCGTCTTGAACTCTGGGCCAAGGGAGGCAAAGATCGGGAAAAAGAACTTTTGGATATTTTCAATCACCAGGTCTTGGAAGATAAGAACCCCTTAGACCCCTCGCAAAAGGTGTATGACCTAAACCGGCTCTTTGATGAGAACCTCGTGCTGGCTCCGCAGCTTGAGGATCAGATTGAAGATATTCGGGTCAAACAAATGCGGTTTGATTTCAAGTTTGGGGGCAGGCAACGGATCACGCTGGAAATGGATCAGGAAGGGGGCCTGAAGCCGATGCAGGAACTGATGAAAAAGAAAGGCATCAGTGCCGAGTATTTCAACATCACCCAGGCCCGAATCCACATTAAGTTTCCCGGAAAGGGCAAAAAGGGGAGTGTTACCCTCCAGATCACCGCTCCAGACAAATGCAACCTCAACAGTTCGCCACTCCATCTGAAGGCCGAAAAATACCTGAAGCTCTGGAACCTTGAAAATACTCCCGTCAGAGAAACGCAAGCTGTTTGATGCCCTATCCGCCAGCCATCCCCTCAAGTTCTCGGAGGCTGGCCTTGAGGACGACTTCCCCTCTCTTGCCCCTGTCCTGAAAAAAGCCGGTTTTCTCAGACCGGATCAACCCGGCCTGGAAACCATTTGCCCCGCCCTCCCCAACAATTGCCTTGTAACCGCTCACCCATCCAATGGCCGGTATTATGTTCACTGCGAATGCTCGGAAGAAGTGGGGCTGGTACAGATAGACCCCAAAGAGCTTCGCCGCTTCCGTTTTGATCTGAACTCCTTTATGAACTGGCTTATATCCGCTTCCACTACTGAGTCTGATCTCAAGGAAATCGAATCGGGCAGACTTTGGCGTCTGGGCGAAAAGAGCCTGAAAGGAGAAACCGCCAAAGTGTATTTCATCAGGTCAAAAGAGGCGGAAGAAAGCGAAGGCCTGCTCAGAAGTCTCCGAAAAGACGAGACTCCTTTGATTCTCTTTTGGCTTGGCGAAACGCCTCATGGACGGCAATTCCCGCCGAACCTTGTTTCCCTCCCCGAAATTATAAATATCATCGGCAAAGAGTTCACGTTAGACCGAAAACCGCTGGAACATCTGCTTGGAAAACGGCTGGTCGCAACGGTTGGCGGTGATCTTGTTCTTGATAGGGACATTGCCTTGCGCAAGGAAGGCGAGAAGCGCTTCTTGTTGCTCAAACGAGGGCAGAAAAACGCATTTCAGGTTGAAACCCGCATACGGCCTTTAGACTACCGGATCATCAGACATCTTTATCAGATTCGTAGGTATCAAAACCGAGCGAGAAGCCTGGCCGAGATGCGAGATAGAGGCCTAGCCGAACACCGGCCCTCAATCTCCAGAAGCATTAAAACGGTAAACGAGTTGTGCGAAAAACACGATGTGCCGTCCATTTTCCACAAATTCCCTGAGCAGAAATGGGGGCTCAATCCATCTCTCGACTGCTGTAACGAGCGTTGACCGAGCCGTTATCAATACTGCTTAGCTAACGCTCCCCATTCCTTCCACCCAGAAAAACTTCCTCTCGTAACCTACTCATCCCCAACGGGATAGAACGGTCAAAGAATATTTTTCACCATCCTCTTGACCTCCTTCCTCTGTTAACAGCATTCCTATTATGTAAGTCAAAACAATGGGAATGCAGATGAATAACGACGATTTTCTTAAAACGCACGACCTGAACATCTCCGCCGTACTGGTGGCCTTCGGCCATCCGCTCGATCATATCGAACGCCAAGACAACGGAAGGGTCTTGTTCTGCTTCAAGGCCTCCCCCGCCGCAAAGAAAACCGCCCAGAGCTACTGGAAGCAGGAAATCAAGATTAACCCACAGAAACTTTTCGACAGTCTCAAGTTTCTGAAAAACCGCCTTTACAGCGATTTTTGATCATGCTGACCAAGCAGGCGGTGGAGGAATTTCGGGAGATTTACCGGCGGCGGTACGGCGTAAGCCTGCCAGAAGCCAAAGCCTCGGAAATAGCGGCGAATCTCCTGAACCTCTACCGCTCTGTCTATGGGGAGGCCAATATGAAAAGGAATATGGAAAATGAACAACCTGAAAGAACAGATCAAAAACAGTAATCCGATTGCCGAGATCATCCGGGAAAAAGTATCTCTCCGCCAGATCGGAAACCGGCTTATCGGCCTATGCCCCTTCCACGCCGACCAAAGCAAACCCAACCTGAACGTCTTTCCTGAGACTGAGAGCTTCTTCTGCTTCGCCTGCGGGGCGGGTGGAGATGTTTTCAGCTTCATCATGCGGGACAGGAATCTGGGCTTCGCTGAAGCCATGCGGCTGCTCGCAGATCGCAAGGGCATCCCTTTCAGGGCAGAAGAATACGATCCCAAAAAGGAGGAGAAACGCCTTTCCGCCGAGGCTGCCTTGCGGGAAACCGCCGTCCTGTACCACAAGGCCCTGCCGCCCGAAGTCAGAGAGTATCTTCGGGGCCGGAAGCTCACGGATGAAACGATTGACCAATACCTCATCGGCTTTTGTGATGGCAAAACCGATCTCGGCCCACAAAAGGAAACCCTGATGGAAGCCGGTCTGATTTACGAGAACGGCAGGCAGTATTTTGAGGGATTCATCACCTTTCCCCACCTTGTCGGGGGCCGTGTCGTCTACATGAGCGGTCGAGGCTGGCCCGAGAAGGCCCATAAAAAACTGCCAAAGGAGAAAGTCCCGTTGCTCCATCTCTACAACGAAGATGCTCTGAGGCAATCCAATGTCGTTGTAGCGGAGGGAGAGATTGACACCCTTACCCTGTTGCAGAACGGCTTCAACGCTTGCGGCATCCTGGGAGCAAACAGCTTCAAGCAGGAATGGTCGGAAAGATTCGCCGGAATCGAGAAAGTCTACGTCTCTTTCGATGGAGATGAGGCGGGCAGTGAGGGGAACAGAAAAATAGCCGCTTTCATCGGCCCGCAAGCTCACATCGTGAAGCTGCCGGAAGGGGAGGACATCAACGCCTTTTTCCAGTCTAAAACAGCCGACGATTATCAGAAGCTTCTGGGCGATTCCATCAACCTGATCGAGACGAAGATCAAATCCATCCCTTCCGACACCTCTCCCCTGGAACTCACCCGCCTGCTCAACCCCATTGTTGAGGAAATAGCGGGTCTGGAGGACACGGCATACGCAGACGCCCTGCTTCAACATTTCATCAAGGATCATTTCAATCTCAAGGCCAAAGACATCAAAAGCTACGAGAAAGTTCTGAAAGAAACACGCAAGACAAAGCAGTCTGAAGCGGAGCAAGCCCCGCCCGCTGAGAAGCTGGATCACTCGCAGCTGCTTGAGGTTTTGAAAACCGAAGAAGGAAGTCTGACGATCAATCCCGCTCAGGACTTCCGGGGCGGGACATTCTACTTCACCGTGTTCATCAGACAGGCGCCCTATCTGCTGACCTCCAGCAGGCAACTGATAAGTTTCGAGGAGGCCCCCGACAGCGGCGTCATGCTCCGAAACGAGGACGTAAGCACGGCAAGATTCTCCGCCAAAGGTGTCGCCGGTTTCCTGGAGCAGTCGAACGAGATCGGAATCCCTGAGCTTTACCGGGACATCCACGCCTACATCAAGCGGTACATCTTCCTGGCTGATACCCGTGTCATTTCCTACCTGTCTCTTTGGATCATGGGAACATACCTTTTCTCGATCTTCCGATACTACCCCTACATCTGGCTGAACGCAGAAAAAGGGAGCGGAAAAACCCTTCTGATGGAGATTCTGGCCGCAGTCGCTTTCAACGGAGAGCTTGTAACCAACCCGACCGAAGCCACCCTGTTTCGGGATGTGGCCTGCAACATGACCACCCTTTTCATAGATGAGGTGGAAAACCTTCGCAAGCAAGACAAGGATGCGGTTGGGGCCGTCATGGCCGTTCTCAATACCGGCTTCTGCAAGTCCGGGAGCGTCAAGCGGATGGAAAAAACGGGCGAAGGCAAATTTGTCCTCAAGGCATTTCCGACCTATTCGCCAAAGGCTTTTGCGGGAATCAACGAAATCAACGACGTTTTGCAGGATAGAACCGTCCGCATCCGGCTCTTGAAGAAGCGGGACGACGAGATTACCGAACGCTACAAGGGAACGGATGAGGTGGTGCGGCTTCAAGGGGCAATCCGGGACAAGCTCTATACCTTCGCCTTGATCTATGCGAATCAGATTGCCCGGCTCTACAACGGGGAAGCCGGAACGATTGACGGAACCGAACACCTCTCAGGCCGGGAACTGGACATCTGGGAGCCGATCATACTTCTTGCCAATGTCGTAGACGGCCTATCAGGAACCAGCGATCTGACGGATGCCATGAAGGCTTTGAGCGGCGAAGCCTTCAAGGAAAAGCAGGCCGACAGCGTAGCCCAGAACGACACCTACCAGCTTCTTACCGTTACACGGGCCATGCTCTCAGAGCTTGCCCCGATGGACACGGACGGGGACACGCTGGTTTTCAGCTCTGAGGCCGTATTCAAGTATTTCCAGGAAACCGATGAGTTTGGCTGGCTTCAAAGGAAAAACGCCCTGACCATGCGCCTGAAACGCATGGGGGCGCAGTCTGAGCAGCGGCGGGAAGGTTCTGGGCGAGTCCGGGTCTACGTCATCAATCGAAAGCAGGTGGAGGATTTATGCGAAAGACACAAAATTTGACCGGCCCTTGCCCCCTGCCCTGCTTTGAGGCTTTAAGCCGGATACGCCCAACCCCATGGAAGGACAAGCAGTTACGAGGTCTTAAATGTGGATTGAACTTCAAACAGGTGTTTAAGGCAGCTTTAAGACACCGTATCCGTAAAACACCATTGGAGATACGGAAAGTCCGCCTCAATGTCTTAAAGATTCGGAGGGGTATGTAGAGATGGAAAATTTGCTCGATGCAGTAAAAACCCTGAAGGCCAAGCGGCAGGAAACCAGCCAGCCGTCCCTGGAAACGCTCAAGGCGGCGTACAACGACCTGATCCGACGGCAGAAGGCAATGGAAGCGTATCTGGATGACAACTCCATCCCGCTTGAGACACGGGAAGGCAAGCTGGACGAGTTTAAGAGCGTTCTACGCCGATTGAATCAACTGCTGTCCGAAATCCGGGGGATGGGATGCGCCATCACGGACAAGGAGATTTTGAACGGTTTCACATAGGAACTGGGTTCACAAAACCCTGTTGATTTAGGAATAAACGGACGGGAAGTAAACCTGACAGGAGGATCAAACATGACAACCGAAAAACAGAGTACGGCCAACCAGCAGAACGCCCAGAAGTCTACCGGCCCGAAAACGGAAGCAGGCAAGGCCGTATCCAAGCTCAACGCAGCCAAGCACGGTATTTTAAGCGATGCGGTGGTTATCACCAGGGGGGAGGGGCAGGAGCGCAAGGAGGCCTATTTGCGGCTCTACGACGGCCTGAGAGGCTATTTCAAGCCCTCTGGAGCGATGGAGGAAGCTCTGGTGGAACAAATCACCGTTACCCTGTGGCGCAAGCGGCGTGTGCTTCGGTTTGAGCTTGGCTGTCTACGCAAACAGCTTGATACCTACCAGCAGGAGGCCAAAGGGGACGAAGATGAGGACTCCTCCTACGAAAAACCCAAAACTGCCTACCAAAAGCTGGCGGCAACCCAGGGTCGTTTGGCTCACCATCGGCAGGAGAGAAAGTACCTGCAAGAGGGCTACGACATCATGTCGGATGAGGAGGTGGAAAACTGGACGGACAGCTATTTCCGGCTGGCGGAGAAGAAGGATTTCGAGGCGGATGAGCCTTTGGAGGTGAGGAACTGGCTCAAGGAACAGGGCCTCTCAGAGGAACAAATCCGCAAGGAGATGATCGAAGTTCACGATGAGGTCATCCGCAACATTCAGGCGGAAATCAAGGAGCTGGAGCCCCAGGCGACCCTGGAGCTTGAGCGGGCGGCCCTGCTTGGCTCCGTGCCTGCTTTCGGCCCTGATCTGGACAAGATCATCCGATACGAGGCTTCTCTTGACCGCCAGCTTTACAAAGCGGTAAACCAGCTTGAACGGCTCCAGCGGAGCCGGGAGGGGGAAACCCTGCCCCCGCCGGTGGTGCTGGATGCGACCTGAAATGGGTTCGTTTCGCAGAATCACGCTGAACGGTTTGGGCTGTTTTCAAGGGGATCAAGTTCCGTTATTTCCGGTTTTCCCTATTGATTTAGGAAAGAATCGGGGGCAAGTGCTTTAATGGGCGGCTGGCGTTGGGACAAGAAAACAACGGTGGAGGAGTGTAAATCCATCAGCACGACTTTCCTGAACAAACACGGCTACTTCCGCAACGGCTGGAATGCGGGCGGGATGAAGTGGACACGCAACGGTGAGCAGACAGGCAGTATCAGTTTTACGGTGTCTGTTCAGGATTGGACGGGTGAGATACGGTTTCAATACACTCAAACAGACAAGCAGACAGGCGAAAAGGAGGAAATGGACTACCCTGCCCGACTCTCCGCCACGCCCTGCCATTTTGGAGGCAAGCGGTGGTGGTTTATCTGCCCCCTGGTCAAGGATGGGATCGCCTGCAACCGGAGAGCGCTGAGATTGTACCTGGGAGGCGGGAAATACTTCGGATGCCGCCACTGCTACAATTTGACCTACGAGTCCTGCCAAGAACATGACGCCCGTGTAGACCGGCTGGCGAAAAACCCTGATCTGCTGGCCTCCATGCTCCAAGGGAATCCGATGGCCTCCCTAGTGGCTTTGAAAGCGGCCTTCAAAGTCCGAAAGGATTTGACGCTATGAAACGCTTGCAATTCGTTATAAAGCGTTATAATATGGTTCCATGCCTGATGATCTCATGGATCAACTCAACACCTATCGGCTGGAAAACAAGCTTACCCAGACCCAACTGGCGGAGAAGCTTGAGGTGACTTTCCAGACCGTCAACCGCTGGCTGAATCGCCGGATGAGGCCCAGACCCATTCAGGAGTATCAGATCAAGAAGCTGATCTCCGGCAAGCTGAGGGGGAAATAACATGGCCTTTAGGTCAGGTGGTTATACACTACTGAACAAAGACAAGGTTCCTCCGGCATGGATTAAGCTCTTTGAGCAAGCATGGGAACGACTTCATAATTTCGACGATCTCCACAACAAACAATGCACGGTTGTATTCGCCATTGGAGGAAAGCTCGTTGTTGATTTGGTGATTAAAGAGCGTATTGCCGAATATTGGAGAGACCTGATCGTCTATAACGTCGAAAAGATGCAGGGCAAAACCAACAAAGAACTTGAGGTCATTTTCCTGGAAGAGCTTGTCCACTGTTTCTTCGATTCGCTTGACGAAACCGCTGTTTCCCTCTTGGTTGCTTCCCAAATTCCCGGAATCAGCTTCGACCTCAAGACGAGGCAGTATGTAACTCAAACTGGTGGCTCGAAATGAAATTGCCTGAGAACCGCTTCGGGAAACCGGCTGGATTGAAGTACTTCGTCTACGCCCGGAAATCTTCCGAAAGCGAAGATAAGCAGGTGGCCTCAATCGCTTCCCAAATTGACGAACTCAAGACCGTCGCCAGGCGGGAAGGTCTGAAAATCGTCGAAACCTTCACGGAGGAAAAGTCCGCCAAGGCCCCCGGTCGGCCCGTCTTTACCCGCATGATCGAGCGTATCCATTCCGGCGAGGCCCAGGGAATCATCTGCTGGAAGCTGGACAGATTGGCCCGAAACCCCATTGACGGCGGGACGATCAGCTGGATGCTCCAGCAAGGGGCCATCCAACACATTCAGACGTATCAGAGAAGCTACCTCCCTACCGATAACGTCCTGATGATGAGCGTTGAGTTTGGCTCTGCTAATCAGTTCATCCTCGATCTGAGCCTGAACACCAAGCGGGGTATCCGTCGAAAAGTCCAAGAGGGCTGGCTGCCTCACAAACCCCCCATCGGCTATTTGAACAACAAATACAGCGATCCGAACAAACCTCCGATCTACAAAGATCCCGAAAGATTCGATCTGATCAAGAAGATGTGGGGCGTTCTACTCCAACAACAGCATTCCCTTATGCAGATGAAGCAACTGGCGGATGATTGGGGCTTGAGGTCAACCAACGGCAAGAAGCTGTACCGAAGCAAAATCTACGACATTTTCACCAACCCCTTTTACTACGGTGTCATCCGATGGGAAGGCGAAATCTACCCTGCCAAGCATGAGCCGATGATTACCCAAGCGGAGTTTGAACAAGCACAGAAAATCCTCTCAGGCAGGTATAACGCAAAACCGCATTACAGAAGTTTTGCCTTCACCGGCCTGATGCGCTGCGGAGAGTGCGGAGCCGGTATCACGGCAGAAGCCAAGACGAAGATTCAGAAAAACGGCAACGTCCACCACTACACCTACTACCGATGCTCAAAGGCCATAGACCCGCATTGCTCCCAAAAGACCCTGCGGGAGGAACGGCTGGAAGAACAAATCCTCGACACCCTGGGGCAGATCACGATACCGGCGGAGTTTCACCAGTGGGCGATCAAACACCTGAAAGAGGAACAGGCCAACGAGATCGAAGATCGGGAGAAAATATCAAAATCTCAGCAAACCACCCTGGATTCCTGCAAAAGACGGTTGGATGCCCTGCTCTCTCTGCGCTTGAATGACGAGATTGACGCCCAGGAATTTAAGCGGGCCAAAGCAGAACTGATCTCAGAGAAGAACCGTCTTGAGGAATTGATTGGGGACGCCAACTACCGGATGGAGACCTGGCTGGACAGGGCGGAAAAGACCCTGGCGTTTGCCGAGACAGCCAAGGAGCGGTTTGAAGCGGGCGATTTGGAAGCCAAGAAGGAGATTCTTGCCTGCCTGGGGTCGAACCTGATTTTGAGGAATAGAACCCTTTCCCTCCGACTGAATCCCCCTCTGGAAATGGTGAGCCAGGTCGCACCGGAGGTACAGGCCCTTCATGAAAGCTTAGAACCTACGCAAGTGCCTGCCACACAAGAAGATTGGGAGGCTCTTTACGCCCAAAATGAGAAATGGGGTGGCCGAGGTGATGCTGATCGGACCCGGTACATTGATGGTGACGCTATGCACCTTATCATCGGTTTGAGCCATAGCTGAAACTGCAGCCACCAACATAACAGCCACAGACAGCGCAATTAACTTTTTCATTGTTGCATCTCCTTGATTGATATAACTACCGTTGTTTTTGTTTCACCAAGACCGTCGCCCGATGCGCGGCAGGCCCCCCGCTCCCCAGGGGAGGCCTCCGGCAACGAGTTCGGGTCGCACCCACTTCACCAAAAAAATAGAAACGATGAAGCCGAAACAGCAACTGCATTCTTAAAAAACAAAGAACCCCAAGCGCCAGCCCTTCTCTTGAGGGTCCTGATGCTTGGGGTTCTTCGGTCCCCGATCAACCACTGCGGCTCTCCCGAGCTCCTTCTCGGCTCAACCGCTTTGACAAAACAGATTATGGCGTTCGGTAACCGGGCTACCATTATCAGGTCCCTCAGTTTTGCGTCCCTGGGTTTCCCCAGGTTTGCCTTTATCGCTCACCCAATTGTCAAGTGTTTCTGTGTTGCAACCTAAATATACCCAAAATTCCCAGCTTTGTCAAGGGTTCATAAATATTTTTCTTAAGACTGCCTAAATATCCGGAATGAGCACGGATTTATATGTAATCTGTTGAGGATAAACAGGTTATGCTAAGTTAATGCAGGGATTTGTGCTGGGGATTGTGCTTGAAACCGAAAAAGCCGGCCTCCCTGGGTGCCCAGGGAAACCGGCTTTGGTCGTGGGTGCGACCGGTCTTGCTGTCTGTTAGCTGTCTTTCAGTGTAACGGTAAGGTGGGCGGGATGAGCCCCGGCTGCCAGGTCCTGCTCTGCCTCTGCCCGCCAAGAGACAGTCAGGGTGCCGTTCAAAACCCTGGCCTGGTTACCGGTAGTTACTCCCTTGTCTGCCAAGGGGGTTAACTCATCCTCGATCTCCAGAAATCCCCCTCCAGACTCAATTAAGATGATGTTGCCGGCACTGCCCTCATTGGTAAAGCTGCCCACATCGGCTTGAACCTCTATATCCTCAAGCTCAGAACCAAGGCTTGCCGAGACCACCCCTTCCAGGGAGCTGGTTGGCAGACCATTGCCCTTGAGGCGGTAATTGACGACTTGGGTATTGGTCAGGGCGCCTTCAATGGGATCTTCAAAGGTGAGCGTAAAGTCGCCGGTATCATCAGTGATAGAGAGGGGGGCCTTAGGCACTGAAATGGAGACAGAGTGGGTCGCTTGATCGGTATCGGCAGCTGCCACCCCGGCCAAAGCCAAAAGCAGGCTTAAGGCCAGAGTGGCCTGCCTTCTTACCCCACCCATCCATCTGGAGGCTTGTTTCATCGGGGAGCCGCGCCTCCTTTCACGCGAACCTATCCAGCTTACTTCCTCGGGTGCCGTCGGTCAACAAAAGAACTGTTTGGGGCTATGGGGCAAGCAGGGTCCGAATGGTGGCGCTCGCGCGCTAGCCTTCGGTCCCGGTTTTGCGGTGTCCGCTGTGCGGGTGGTTTGAGGAGGAGTCTGGGTGCTTGTGCTTCATTTCACGCGCTAACCATTGATCCAGAAGGGATTTCTTGAACCGCCACTGCCCGCCCAGCTTCATGGCAGGCAGATCTGTCTCATGGATCAAGGTGTACAGCGTCATCTCGTGGATGGCCAAATAGTCGGCCACCTCCTTGATCGTCATGAGATGGTCCTCTGGGTTATTCTCCAGCGGTACCGGTCCTTTTCCTTCCTCAGGTAGCGACCTATCCTTCTTGTGTGTCACGAAAAACTCCTTCCTGTGTCCCACAAACACAAAGCGGTCTGCCTCTCCGGTAACTGCCCGGCGAAGCAAACCGCGTATGACTCGTTTGGTTTCGGCGGCCGGGCTGCCACGTGAGAGGCCCCATAGCTTTGCGCCCCTGGGTTTCCCCAGGTTTGCTATTATCGTCCCAATTTGTTATTGCACTTAACGTTCCTAATGCACTTGAAGGATACCTGAAAAACAGTGAAAATACAAGGCCAGTTGATAAAAATCTTGCAACCTTATGTAGAATAACGGGTTAGGTGCTAGCTATTCGTAGAATCGGGGGATCCTGGGGGTCAGCCCCGCCAGGATCTCATAGGGGATGGTCCGGGCATGCCTGGCCAGCTCCCCGGTGGTGATCCGCTCCTGTCCCTGGGAGCCGATTAATACTACCTCATCACCAATCCTAACCTCAGGAATATCAGTGACATCCGCCATGAGGTCCTCCATGGTGATCTTGCCGACTACCGGAGCGCGCCTGCCCTGGATTAGGAGACAAGCCCGGTTAGAGAGGGAGCGGGGATAGCCGTGCGCATAGCCAATCGGGATGGTGGCCACCCGGGTAGGACGCAAGGCTTTAAAGGTGCCGCCGTAGCTGACAGACTGCCCCGCAGGGAGGGTCTTCAAGAAGCGCACCTGGGCCTTGAGGGTTAAGGGGGCCTTAAGCTCCAGGGGAAGCCGTCCTTCCCGAATGGGGCTGATCCCATAGAGGAGGAGACCGGTCCGCACCAGATCCAAGCGGGAGGCCGGAAATCTGACAAGCCCCACGCTGTTGGCCAGATGCCGGATGCCCGCCTCCAAGCCTGCCTGCGGCATCTTCTCCAGTAAGCGGGAAAAGCGGTTGATCTGGGCTGTGGTGGCCTCGGCACTTTGCCCGGCCATCGCCAAATGAGAGAAGATCCCCTGGAGTTTAATCCCTGGCAGGGTCGCCAGGTGCCGGGCAAGCTCAAGGGCCTCCTCATGCCAGACTCCATAACGGCCCATGCCGGTGTCCACCTTAAGATGCACATCGACCTGGTGCTGGCGCCGGAGCCCCTCTTGGCTTAAGGCCTCGGCAATGGCGGCATCCCCCACCGCAGGGATGAGCCCATTCTCAACCACTCCGGGAACCTCATCCGGAAGAATCTGACCCAGGACAAGGATCTTTTGGCGCAGTTCATTCCGGCGGAGGGTAATCCCCTCTACGGCATGGGCGACACCCAATTGGTCGGCACCTGCGGCAACCAGTGCGCGGGCCACCGGGAGCAAACCGTGGCCATAGGCATTGGCCTTGACCACGGCTAAAACCTGGGCCTTAGAGCCGACCAGCTGGCGGATCTGGCCAAGGTTATGCTCGAAAGCGCTCAGATCCACTTCGATCCATACCGGACCGCGGGAAATCGTTTTAACTACCATCCTGTGATGTTGCTCTCCTGAGAATAGAGATATTTTGGCACGAGGGCAGCCGTTTGCTCAAGGGCATTACCCGGCCAAGCCGATGCAGCCAATCGGCAAAGGTGATCGGCCCGGGGCACCCATTGATCCTGCTCTGCGAGCTGCCAGTCTTGGGCTTGTTTCTCGGCGGCCAGCTGGTCATAGCGCTTCAAGCCGTCACCCACGAGGATGGCCGGCTCTGGGGCAAGCTTTAAGGCATCCTCTGGAAGGAGGAGCTGGTCCTCGATCAAGCGTCGGCCCTCAGAGGAAAAACGGGCGGTATAGACCTTGCCCTTTCGCGCATCCAAGAAGGGCTGAATGACGCCTAAAGCGGCTTGGACATTTTGAGCAATCACTTCCAGGCTCGAGACCGGTGCGACCGGTTTTTTCAGCGCCCAAGAAAGGGTTTTCGCCGTGGTCACCCCTACGCGCAAACCGGTAAAGGAACCTGGGCCGATGGAAACGGCAAAGCCGTCTATTTGCGCCAGCGTCAACCCGGCCTGTGTCAGGACCCGCTCAATGAGATCAGCCAACAGATCTGAGGCCCGGCCGGTCCCGGTCTCCTGCAGGAAACCCTTGGGGCGGCCCTCTTCGGCAACCGCTACTGAGAAGGTGGGGCTTGAGGTTTCGATCCCAAGAAGGATCATGAGGATTCTCGCCGGAGTTCACCCTCGGCTACGACCGAGGACGAGAGCCTGCCCTCGGCCTGACCGAGGGATGACAAATTCTTAATTCCAGCTGCGCGCTTCATAGCTTTTCCCGTGGGGCACTAGGGTAAGGGTCCGGGTTTCGGTGCCGGTCACCTCAAAGCAAATCTCTAGGAACTCCGCGGGCAACACCTCGGGGATCCGGTTGGCCCACTCAATGACGGTCACCGCCTCCTGCTCGTAATGTTCCTCCAAACCCACGGTTTCGGCCTCGGGCATGCCCTCCAACCGAAACAGATCCGCGTGCACCAAGGGGATGCGACCACGGTAGAGGCGAATCAACACAAAGGAGGGGCTTGCCACTGAACGGGCATCGGCCCCCAAACCCTCGGCCAATCCCTGAACAAAGGTGGTTTTGCCGGCCCCCATCTGTCCGGTCAGGGCGATGACATCCCGCGCCTGGAGCTTCTTGCCCAGGGCGCAGGCATATTGCCGGGTTTGATCGTCAGAGTCAGAGTAAAAGGGTGTTGGCTTCATTGAAAGTGCTGAAATCCCCCGAAACGTATCGAGAGGCGCTTTCCCTTCGCGTCCACGCAAACCACCTGCTCCTGTCCAGAGCGCCGAGCAACCACGTGGCCCACGCAGGTTAAGCCGCTCTTGAGATTCTGCTTTGCCCAGCGCAGAAGCGGACCTGCCTGGGGCCTCGCAACCGCCATCAGCAGCTCAAAATCCTCTCCGCCACAGAGGGCTGATTTTAGCTCAACGCCCCGGTGCCGAGGGACGCAGTCTGCTTCAATGACCGCCCCCACTTTACTCGCTGAGCAGATCCGTGCGCAATCGGTCAGCAAACCGTCAGAAAGATCGATCATGGCATGGAGCTTTGTCTGGATCCCCAAGGCGCGTCCCTCTGCAACCCGCGGGGTGAAGGTCAAGTGCCTGCCCGAGCGGACCGCCCCACCCAACCGACCTGTCACCAGCAGCAAATCCCCGGGTTGAGCCCCTGTCCGCTTGACCAGGTGCTTGGGCTCTACCTCTCCTAAGATGGCAACATCAAGCACAACGCCTCCGGATTGAACGGTGTCCCCTCCAACCCAGTTCACACCGAATCGCTCGGCGCATCGCCTCAAGCCCAAACTCAAGCGCTGCGCAGCCGCGTGCGGGCTTTTCTTGGGCAGCCCCATGGATACCACTGCATGGCGAGGCACGCCCCCCATGGCAGCGACATCACTTAAGGCAACTGCCATCCCCTTCCACCCCACCGCCTCCAGGGAGGCCCCTTTGCGAAAGTGAACCCCTTCGACCAGCATGTCAGAGGCAAGCAGGGTGAGCTTTCCCCGTCCGCCAGAGAGAACCGCGCAGTCGTCCCCTGCCCCCAAGAGGACGGACCGGTCCAATCGCAGACGGCGAGTCATCCGGTGAATAATCTCTGCTTCCGCATCCCGGAGGGTCTGACCCTTTCGTACGTGATCGCTCCGCAGGCGCTGTACGAAAGGGTCTTGTACGAAAGGGTCTGACCCTTTCGTACTGTATGGGGCGCGGGCCATCAAGGGATCAGCACAGCCTTTAAGGTGGAGGCCAAGATTAAGATCGCGATGTTGTGAAAAACATGGATCGCAATGGGCGCTGCGAGGGAACCGGTCCGTTCATATACCCATCCAAACAAAAGCCCCAATCCAAAGATCGGAAAGAAGGCTGCCAGGTGCGCGTGAAGGGCGCCGAAGCAGACGGCTGTTAGAATCAACGCATGCCACCTGTGCACGCGGGTCCGAAGCCAGCCGTAGAGCACTCCGCGAAAGAAAAATTCCTCTGTGACCGGACCGACCACCGCAACCAAGACCAACAGCCATCCTAAGACTCCGGTGCGATCCTCAGACAAATACATGGTAACCACCGGCTGAGGCGGCGGTTCAATGGAGAGAGCCCGCAGTACCATCACGACACCCAAGAGAAGGACGGCCAACAGGGGCAGTACAGTCAGGTAAGCGCCGAGTGCCAATTGAAGCTTGTCCCGAAGCTTCGGAGCGCCGGCTTCAGGTCTGGGGTAGCTGACATCAGGGATTGGGTACCAGCAGGGATGGCACGGTGGGCCAGCCCTTCGAAAGAGGAGCCAAAAGGCCCCGACCAAAACCACGGCATCGATCAGGAAGGTGCTCATAAGGGCAACCCAATGGTGGTCAAATCCTGACATCTGCCCGCCCCTTGAGAAGAGCAGCGCCGTCACTGAGGCGAACTGCATCGCCACCAGGGCTACAAGCCCCAGGCGGAGGATCTGCCGAAATCCCCAAGTGGGCGGCGGGGGCGTTCCCAGCGGGCGGCTGACCGGAAGCCCGCGCAAAAGCTTCAAGATCCACCGCAGGAAAGCCGCGCCAGAAGCCAGCATCAAGAGGATGAGCCCAAAGAAAACCAGCTGCAGTCGTTGGCGCAGAGCCGGGTTGGTCTCCAATCGCGCCTGGAACTCAGCTTGATCCACAGCAAAGGTCTCTTGAATCTGCTCTTGAACAGCAGTCTCTTGCTGTTCCCAGCGCTGGACCCCTTCGGCACCCTGCTGCGCTTCCTGAACAGGTGGGTGGAGTGCGATCTCGGCAGACAACCCCAAACCAAACGCCACAAGCAGGGCAAGTTCCAATCGGCTGATCTTCATCGGTTAGCCCACATCGTTGTAAGTGCGTACGCGAAAATTCACCTTGAGCTCCTCTGTGGCCACGCGGCGGACCGCCTCTAAGTCCACACCCGGAACTGCCACTGCTGTAATCCCGGTCTTGAGCCTCGCGGCTTTACATTCCCGGACAAAGACCTTTATGGCATCGTAAGCCGCCTCCCCAAAGGTAGGCCGGCACATCTGAAGATACTGCTTAGGGTCTGCCGTATTGAGGCTCACCGATACTTCATCCACCACTGCGGCCAGCTCCGGGGCCACAGACCTGCGATGAATCAGATTACCATGGCCGTTGGTATCTAAGCGGATTCTCCGAGCCCCCTGTTCCTTGAAGCGCCGACCCGCCGCCAGGAGCGCCTCCAGCCGAAGCAGTGGCTCTCCATAGCCGCAGAAAACAATCTCCTCGTAACGGGACGGGTCGTTGACCTCCGAAAAGATTTGGTCCACCGAAGGATCCCGCTCCATCTTCAAGTGGTGCCCCTTCACAAAGGGAGCGCGCCCCTTGCCTGTCTTAAAATCCTCAGTACTCAAGGCGCAGAAAACGCACCTTCCGGTGCAGGCGTTGGTGAGATTCACATAGAGGGAATTGCGGATAACATAAGTGGCTTTTCCCTGGGCCGGGGCCGGACCCATCCCAAAAAGGGCGTGGGCATTGACGGTGGTGACCCGGGCAACATCCTCCAGGGTCACCCCATGCAGCTGGGCCAAGGCTTCGGCCAGGCTTTTAAGAAAAGCAGGCTCGTTGCGCTTGCCGCGGCAGGCTTGGGGAGCCAGATAGGGCGCATCGGTCTCCAAGAGGATACGGTCTAAGGGGATTGCCTGGGCCACCGAACGGAGGGCCTTGGCCTTGGGAAAGGTGAGATTTCCCGCAAAGGAGATGTACAGCCCTAGGTCAAGACCCCGACGGGCTGTCTCCAAATCACCCGAAAAACAGTGCAGCACCCCCCGGAGTGGGGGATTGGAAAATTTCGAGAGCAGCGCAAAGAGGTCCTGGTGGGCGCGTGCCCCGCTCCAAGGGACCTGGCCGCCAGCTGTCCCGGCCTCATCATTGCGGCAGTGCAGGATGACCGGAAGATCCTGCTCATGGGCAAGAGCCAGAAGCTTACGCAAAAGATCCTGCTGGAGCGGCACCGGGGTCAAGTGGCGATGGTAATCCAGGCCAATCTCCCCGATCGCCACCACCTTCTCCTGGGCCGCAAGGGATGCCAGGGACGCGAGCACATCGCCGCTCACCTTGTCCGCCTCGTGAGGATGGACCCCGACGCCGGCATAGAGCTGAGGGTGCTTGCCGGCCATGGCGGAAACCGCTTGGGCCGATTGCAAATCGGTCGCGGCAAGGAGCAGGGCGACGACACAGGCGGCTTCCGCCCGCGCCAACACCTCATCCCGGTCCGGATCAAACTTAGGGTCTTGAAGATGGCAGTGGCTGTCAATCAGCTGCATGGCAGAGTAGATTTCTTTTACAGACAAGATGCATGGTTACGAATCATTTAGTATACTATGTCTTACAATGACCAAAGGGGACAACCTGTGACGACAACATGCGCTTGGATCATCGCTGGAGTGCTCTTGGCCGGCCTTTCAGGTGTCTGGTTCTATCTGCACTTAATGACTCAGCGCCTCCGGGACCGCTCCCAAGAGCTGGAGCAGCTTAAATCTCAGGTCCTTGAGTGGAACCGCCGGCTCGAGCAGACCGTCTCCCACCGTACCGGAGACCTGGAGCAGGCCCACCGCCGACTTCAGGAAACATACCTCGAGACCGTCACCTCCTTGGTGGAGGCGATCAGCGCCAAGGACAAATATCTCTTTGGGCACTCCCACAACGTTGCCTACTTTGCTCGAGCCATCGCCGAGGAGATGGGCTTTTCCAAGGACCGCATCTCCCGCCTGATGTACGGCTGTGAACTGCATGATTTGGGCAAGATCGCCATCCCTGACGACATCCTGCTTAAACCCGGCCCCCTGACCGAAGAGGAGTTTGCCATTGTCAAGGAGCACCCGGGATGGGGGGCACGAATCCTGGAACCGCTCACCTTCATGAAGGACATCATGGAGATGGTCCACCAGGAGCATGAGCGGTTTGACGGCTCCGGCTACCCCAGAGGAATGAGAGGAGAGCAGATTCGCCTGGAGGCCCGCATCGTCACGGTGGCCGATGCCTTAGATGCGATGGTCTCTGACCGCCCCTACCGCAAGCGAGTTACACTGGAGGAGGCCTGCAAGGAACTGAAGCGCTGCTCAGGATCGCATTTTGATCCCAGGGTCGTAGAGGCGACCCTGAAGGCCTACGACGAAGGAAAGCTGTCGGCTCCGATCAGAACCACACCCCCGCCCCTGGGACCCAAGCCCCGCAAGCGCGGCTCTTCATCCCTGACCCCTTAAAGCAGATCCCCAATCAAGTTGGGGATGACACCCCTTTCCCATGCGGAGGATAACCTCTCTTTATTTCTCTAAGCGGGGGAAGAGGGGTTTGCCTTTCTGGATGGCCTGCCCCGGAGGGATCGCTGTTTCCAGCGCCTGAGGAAGACGCTGTTCCGGCAGCGCGCTGCCAAATCCCAGTTGCTTCCAGATCGATTCTGCGGTCATCGGCAAAAAGGGCCAAAGGAGTAAGGCCGTAGCGCGCACCTGCTCTGAGAGCTGAACCATGAAATTTTCTAACTCATCGCGGCGATTCTCTCGGGCCAAGGTCCAGGGAGCTGCCTGCTCCACCGAACGATTGGCCTGCCCCACCAAATTCCACAACGACCGAACTGCCCGATCCGGAGCGAGTGCTTCTAAAGCGCGCCAAAGGTTCTGGGCTGTTTCTGTGATGTTTTGACGGGTTTGTCCGCTCAGCTGGCCTTCGGGGATCTTTCCGCCGGTATGCTTCTCGAGCATCGTGAGGGTTCGGTAGACGAGATTGCCCAGGTCGTTGGCCAAATCCGAATTGATCCTTTTGACCAGCGCCCCCTGCGAGAAGAAACCATCGTCACCCAAGGGGACCTCTGAAAGGAGGAAGTGCCGAAAGGCATCCAGCCCATAGGTGGCAATGACGGCCTCGGGCTCGATGATGTTGCCCTTTGACTTGGACATCTTCTCACCCTTAATCATCCACCAGCCGTGCGCAAAGATCGTCTTGGGCGGCGGTATCCCTGCCGCATGCAGGATGATCGGCCAATACAGGGCGTGGTGACGGAGAATGTCTTTCCCGATCAAGTGAATGGCACCCGACCCCATCCAATGTTGGCGGAAACGAGCCCCATCGGGCCAACCGAGCGCAGAGATGTAGTTGACCAGCGCATCCAACCACACATAGGTGACGTGGCCGGGGCTGAAAGGAACCTCAATTCCCCAGGAGACTCGTTCTTTGGGACGAGTGATGCACAGCGGGGGCAAGGGCTTTTCCAGCATGGCGAGCAGTTCATTGCGCCTCACCACGGGCAGGATAAAGTTTTTGTTTTTCTCGATGTGTCCACGAAGCCATGCCCGATGATTCTCCAGCGGCAGGAAGTAATCCTCCTCTTCCACCTGGGATATCGGGCGCTTGCAGCTGGGGCAAAGCGCTTTTGCTTTGTCCACCTCATCCGGGCCCCAGTTGGTTTCGCAGGGGACGCAGTACCAGAAGCGATAGCTTCCCAGCTCCAGCTCGGGCCGCAGGCGCTCGAGCATGGCTTGAACAACCTTTTGATGCCGCGGCTCGGTGGTCCGGATGAAATCATCGTAGGAGATGTTGAATGCGGCCCACAGCTTCCGGAAGGCCTCGGAGCCCCTGTCCACAAAGGCCTGGGGTTTTAATCCCTGTTCTGTGGCGGCCTGGGCGATCTTTTCTCCATGCTCATCGGTCCCGGTTAAAAGAAAGGTCTCCTCACCGCGTTGTCGATGGGCGCGAGCTAAGACATCAGCAATGATGGTTGTGTAGGCGTGTCCCAGGTGCGGCTTGGCATTGACGTAGTAGATGGGGGTTGTCAGGTAGCATGATTGGGGATTCATCTGCGCGGCACCCGATGGCTTAAGAGGGCCCCCAGCGCCAAGCGACCGGAGGCGTTGCGTTGAAGGCAGCGCTCAACCCCATACACCTGTTGAATCCTCGCCATGAGCCCCTCGACTGAGAAAGGACGTTCAGCGGCACGTTGAAGTTCGCGCAGTCGGTCCTGATGAATTACCCAGCGAGGGTCTCCTTTGAGCTTTAAAACCAAGAGATCCCGCCAGAAGCTGGCGGTCCACTCCAGAGCCGACTTGAGCTCCTCTCGGGGTGCAGCCCCCAAGGGCAGTTCAATCTCTCCCTTTTTAAGTGCTGCCAGGATCTGATCCAGGGCGGCATTTCTCTCGGCCAAGAGATCATCCCGGTGCAGGGCCAGGGCCAACCCGATCCGACCGCCCGAAGCATTGGCCAAGAGACAAGCCTGAGCGGAATCCAACCCCTCCTGATCTTGAAGGAAGGACGCTACCGGATCAATCCCCTGAGGAAGACAGCGAACGACATGGCATCGGGAAAGCAGCGTTGAAGGCAGTCGATGCGGTTGAGCCGCAGTCAAAATCAAAACCGAACGTTCAGGCGGCTCTTCCAAGAGCTTCAAGGTCGCATGGGTTGCCTCTTCAGTAAGCTCCTCTGCCCCATCAATGACCCCCACTTTGCGCCGGCCCCCGTGCGGAGTTAAGGACAAGGCCCTGATCAGCGCACGAACCTGATCAATCCCCAGCTTGCCCTCAAAGCGAGCAAGATCCGGTGAGGTATCCGCGGCGCACCGTTGACAGGAGGCACAGGTGCCGCAGGCATCCCCTTGGACAGGCTTTTCACACAGCAGGCTCTGTGCCCAGGCTAAGCCCAAGGAACGCTTACCGGTACCGGTCGCTCCCGTAAAAAGATAGGTATGGCTCACACGCCCTGTCATCAACTCCTGCTTCAAGAGCTGCTGGGCAGTCGCGTTACCGATCAGATCAGCGAATGACATACTGCACGTGCTCCCGAATGATTCTCTGAACCTGTTGGGGAGGCGGAAGCGCAGAGAGGACTTTGATCCGCTTGCGATTGCGACGAGCCAAGGCCAGATAGCCGGAGCGAACACGTCGATGGAACCCAAGGGGCATGGTCTCCATGCGGTTGGGCCGCCTGACGCGGCGCAACCCCTTGCGAGCCGGAAGATCCAGCAAAAGGGTCAAGTCAGGCTTTACGCCCTGTGTCGCGGCCTCTCCCATGGCATCCACCAGTTTCAGATCCAACCGGCCGGCAAACCCCTGATAGACCCAGGTAGAATCCTGAAACCGATCCAACACCACGGTATCGCCGCGCTGCAATGCCGGCAAGACAACCTCGGCCACCAGGGCCGCGCGGCTGGCCTCAACTAAACACAGCTCCACCACAGGATCCATCTTGCCTCGGCCTTGTGAGAGAAAGATCCGCCTTAACCGGCTGCCCAGTGCAGTCCCGCCTGGTTCGCGGGTGAGCACTACCCGGTGCCCCCGGGAGCGTAGCCAAGCGGCGAGTCGCCGGCTGTGCGTAGATTTGCCTGAGCCTTCCGGCCCCTCAAGGGTGATCAGAAACCCCTTGCGGGGTTTCTGATCATCTCGAGGAGTCCGCCCTCGCTTGCTGGAGCGCGAACGGGCGACGAGAGATCTATTGCGCTTAGGCATCCTAGACGCCCTTGCGAATCACGGTGCCACCGGCGGTATCTTCCACAACGTATCCCTGTTCAGCCAACTGCAGGCGCAAGGCATCGGCCTTCTGAAAATCTTTTGTCTTGCGCGCTGCTTCCCGATCGATCACCAGTTGACGCACTGTTTTAGGCAGCTCCTCCTTCGGGAAGGTCAACCCCAGCACTTCACCCAACTCACGAACCACCCTGACCGCTCGCTTGAGCCATCGACCATGCAAGCCGGGGTCCTGAGGAGAACGCGCTTGCAACCAAGGGAGCGCTTGACTCACCAACTCAAATAAAGCGGAGAGTGCAACTGGGGTGTTGAGATCGTCCTCCATGGCCTCTAAGAACTTCTTTCGGGCCGACTTGATGGTAGCACTCTCCTCCTCCTGCTCTTGAGAGCTTAAGCGCTGCTCAACCTGTGTCAGGAAATCAAAGAGCCGTTCGTAGGCGCGGGCCGCCTCATCCAAACGCTCCCAGGTAAAATCAATCGGGGAGCGGTAGTGAGCACCCAGGAAAAAGAGACGCAAAACTTCGGCAGAATGCCTGGAGAGCACATCTTGGATGGTCACAATGTTCCCTAAGCTCTTGGACATCTTCTGCCCTGCCACCGACAAGAGTCCGTTGTGCAGCCAAATCCGGGCAAAGGCGTTTCCGGCACCCAAGGCCTGGGCCAGCTCATTTTCATGATGGGGAAAGATTAAATCTTGGCCGCCGCCGTGAATATCAAAGGTGGGCCCGAGCAAATCCATGGACATGGTGGAGCACTCCATGTGCCAACCGGGCCGTCCCGGTCCCCAGGGGCTCTCCCAGCTGGGTTCATCCGGTTTGGCCTGCTTCCAGAGGGCAAAGTCCAGCGGGTCCTGCTTGCCTCCGCCGCTCTCTTCCCGTGCACCCTCCTTCATTTGATCGGGATTCTGATGGGAGAGCTTGCCGTATTCCGGAAGTTTGCGGACCGCAAAATAAACCCCGTCTGCGCCGATGTAGGCCGCTCCCCGATCAAGGAGCTCTGTGATGCGGTGAATCATGGGTTTTACGAATTCGGTTGCCTTGGGCTCTCGATCCGGAGGGACAAGTCCCAAACGTTTGTAATCGGCCTGGAACCGCTGGGTGTAGGTGGAGGCAATCTCCTGGGCGGCGTTCTTTAAGTTTGTCTTGCCGAGCTTGCGGGCCCGATCAATGATCTTGTCATCCACATCGGTGATGTTGCGGATGTAAGTCACGGTAAAACCTGCATGCGCCAAGAAACGGCGCAGCACATCAAAGACCACGGCTCCCCGGGCATGGCCGATGTGGCAGTCGTCGTAGACCGTCACCCCGCAGACATAAAGGGTCGCGCAGGAAGCTTTAAGGGGGCGGAATTCTTCTTTCTTCCCGGTCAGCGTGTTTGTAAGCTTAAGGGGCATTGTGTCCTGTGCACGGCTAAGGGTTAGAGCTACTTGCTGTCCCTGCGGCGGTGCTCTTTGATCTCATGCTCGATAAAGTCAATCTCGCGCTGGAGCTTCTCCAGCGCCTGAGCCAAGGGATCGGGCAGCGTGGTGTGATCCAGATTGATCCCGGGAAAATGGCGTCCGGCCTGACGCACCACCCGGCCCGGAACACCGACCACAACAGAGTTGGCAGGGGCCTCCCGAACCACCACGGCATTGGCGCCGATCTGAACATTGTCGCCGATGGTGAAGCTGCCAAGCACCTTGGCGCCCGAGCCCACCACAACGTTGTTGCCGAGAGTGGGATGGCGCTTGCCCCGCTCCTTGCCGGTGCCTCCCAAGGTCACCCCCTGGAAAAGGGTGACGTTGTCGCCGATCACTGCGGTTTCACCGATCACCACCCCCATCCCGTGATCAATGAACAGACCCTTGCCGATCGTCGCCCCCGGATGAATTTCGATTCCGGTAAAAGCGCGGATGGTTTGGGAGATAAGGCGGGCCAGAAACTTCAAACCCAATTTGTGCAGCAGGTGGGCTGTGCGATGTGCCCCGATGGCCTGCACGCTCGGATAAACGGCCAGCACCTCCCACCCCGAGCGGGCAGCCGGATCACGCTCCATGGCGGCTCTGATCTCGCCTCTGAGCCACCAACGCAAAACGCCCAGTGAAACCGCCAAAATACCAACAAACCAAAGTAGTGTCGTCATCGTAAGTTCCATGCGCTATGAATCAGGTTTGTCCAACAGTACCGCAGCCTGTGCCGCGATGGCTTGACCTTCGCCGATGGGACCTAAGCCCTCCATGGTCTTGGCCTTGAGATTCACTTGGGCAGCTTCAACGCCAAGCAGCGTGGAAAGGGAGCGGATAATCTCGGGCCGATGCGGCGTCATCTTGGGGGACTCCGCAAAAATCGTCACATCCACGTTGGAGATCGAAAAACCCTCCTCCTTGACCCACGCCACCGCCTGCTCGATGAAAAGGGTGCTGGCGGCATCCTTCCACTTGGGATCGGCATCCGGAAAATGACAGCCGATGTCCCCCTTCCCAAGGGCCCCCAGGAGGGCATCGCAGAGGGCATGCAGAAGGGCATCCGCATCCGAATGTCCTTGAAGGCCCCGCTCTGCGGGGATCGTTACCCCGCCCAAGATGAGGGGCCGCCCGGCCTCAAGCCTATGAATGTCAAACCCGACGCCGAGACGCACCATTGCCATTACGCATGAGGGCCTCGGCGCAAACCAAGTCCTCGGGTGTTGTAACCTTTAAATTCCTATGGGAGCCGACCGCCACTTGGACCGGATGGCCCAAGGCCTCCACCAAGGCGGCATCATCCGTTGCCTGAAGTTTTCGAGTGCGCCTGTTTTCGTGGGCCCGGCGGATCAGGTCATACCGGAAGACCTGCGGAGTTTGAACTGCCCAGAGACGATCCCGGTTGAGGGTCTTGGTAATGGTGCGCTGGGTCACCTCTTTTACCGTCGGGGCAACCGGCACAGCCGCTACCGCGGCTTGCGCTTTACGCGCGGTCCTCAAGGTGGTGCGAATCACCTCTGGGGTCACCAAAGGCCTGGCACCATCATGAATCGCGACCCATTGGACCTGCGGGGAGAGAGCCTTGATCCCCTGGTAAACCGACTCCCTGCGAGATGCCCCTCCAGGAACCACTCGGAGCACCTTCTTGAATCTCCAGGCGCGGATGGCCCGCTTGGCCCGGGAGAGATCGTTCGGATGGATCGCAACAACCACTGCCTTCACCTCCCGAGTCGCCTCCAAGGCCTTCAAACTCCAGTACAGCATGGGCTTGCCTGCCAGCGACACAAAGGATTTGCGCACGCGGCCTCCCAGCCGCTTGCCGATACCTCCGGCCACCACCACCGCTGCTACCAAAGGGGGACCCAAAGGGGGACGGTCCATTCTGGGACACTCTGGCTTTCAAGTGCCGAAGCATCCCTGCTGATAAGTGTAAGGTGTGTCCCCAAATGGACCGTCCCCATTTTATCGGCCGTTCTTCCAACCGGGACGGGGGTGCTCATTCTCCGGCTTGGCAAAGATCATCCGCCCTGCCGCGGTCTGGAGAACCGAAGTCACCATGACCCGCACCGTCTGTCCGATCAAAGAGCGGCCCTGCTCCACCACCACCATGGTGCCGTCGTCGAGATAGGCCACCCCCTGGTTGTACTCCTTGCCCTCTTTAATGACCCGGGTTTCCATCAGCTCACCCGGCAGCACCACAGGCTTTAACGCATTGGCCAGCTCATTGACGTTGAGCACTTGAACGCCCTGGAGTTCGGCGATCTTGTTCAGGTTAAAATCGTTGGTGAGCACCTTGCCGCCCATGAGCTTGGCCAGCTTCACCAGCTTGGCATCCACCTCTTTGATTTCCGGGAAATCCTCATCGTGGATTCGAACATCCAGATGGGGAATCTTCTGGATCTTGGCCAAGACATCCAACCCCCGGCGTCCCCGGTTGCGCTTGATCGGATCCTGGCTGTCAGCGATCTGCTGGAGCTCCTTCAAGACAAAGCGAGGTGCGATGAACCGGCCTTCCAGGAAACGGGTTTGGCACACATCTGCAATGCGCCCGTCAATGACAACGGAGGTATCGAGGATGACGATCTCTTCGTGCTGATCCTGCCGGGAAAACTTGACGTACGGGATGATGATATTAAAATCGTCCCTCCCCCGCAGGGCAATGGCCATTCCAAAGTAACAAAAGATTACGGCAATGACCGTCCGGATGGGAGAGCTGATCTCGATCGCCGTAGGGAGCATGTCCAGCGTGGAGAGCACCAACCGCGCCATGATGAGCCCGAAGAGCAGACCAAAGACGGCCGCCGAAAGCCCCCGAGTGGAAACCTTCTTGAGAGCCACTTCCAAAAGAATGAGCAACAGCGCAAAGACCGCCCCCAAAGCGCTTCCTGTCCACGCAGAAGAAGGTCCCATCCAGGTATTGAGCGCACCAATCTGATAGCCCACGGTAGCAATCACGAATACGAGGAAAAAACGAACGAGCCAAAGTGTCATGTAAACCACCTCCTTGATTGGAATTGATAATGATGCCGAACAACATGGTCTTCATGTCATCCCCAAAAAGACGGGGACCTTTTCACCGTTTCTTTTTCTTGTCCTTGGTCCGGAAGAATAGCTTCCAGGGATGGGCCTTCACATCGGCAACAGTCTCTTTGACATCCTTGTAAATCTCCTCTTCCATGAGGAGCTTGCCGATCGTCCCTTCCCCTTTTCGAACCCGCTCCATGATTTCGTTGGACTGCGCCAGCAGGCGCTTCAACTCATCCATGGCATCACTGGAGCTTGCAAATGTGCTTTTAAGAGACTCCTGTGTGGCTTCGTCGCCGATCACCTCGTGGACGGCCGCGACGGTCTTTTCCATCTGCTTGACCGCGTCGTAGCCGGCCTCCACCAGCTTCTCAGCCGGAACAGAATCTTTGCCGATCAAGATGTCGTTGGCCCCCAGGGTTTCGGCGCCGGGGGTCCCAGGGATGATCTCCAAGTACTTTTCCCCGATGAAACCGAGCGTGTTGATGTAGGCGACGGAGTCGGTCTCGAGGATCGCGTCCTTAGAAACCCTTACCTTCACCTCTGCCAAAGTGCGCTGGTTTGCTTCGTCGCGATAGGTGCGCACCACGCGCACCTCTCCCACCTTCACACCGGCCAGGCGCACCGGGGCCCCCACCTCGATGCCGCTGACATAGCTGAAGCGGATCCGCAGGGGATAGGTATACTGCGCCTGAGTCGTGTAGAAGTCAGAGATCGAAAAAACCATCACGGCGAGCAGGATGAAGGCGATAAAAACGAAGAGCCCTATTTTGACTTCTCGGGTTCCTTGAGCCATGCCTCTTTTTTCACCTCCCATTCATTCGATTGACCCAGAATAAATTGTTTCACAACGGGGTTGGGGGTCTGGCGAATCTCATCGGGAGACCCCACCTGGATGATCTTGCCCTCGTGCAGCATTGCAATGCGGTCGGCCACCTTGTAGGCGCTGACCATGTCATGGGTGACGACGATCCCCGTCACCTTAAAGCGGTCATGAAGCGACTTGATGAGATTATTGATGACATCTGCCATGATGGGATCGACGCCGGTTGTCGGTTCGTCGTACAGCAAAAACCGGGGCCGCAACGCCAGCGCCCGGGCCAACCCCACGCGCTTGCGCATTCCGCCGGAGAGCTCAGCGGGCTTTAAGTTCTGGATGCCGCTTAGGCCCACCACCCCTAAACATTCCTGTACCCGATCCGCGATCTCCTTTTCGGTCATGGGGGTATGCTCCCGAAGGGTAAAGGAAACATTCTCGCTGACCGTCAGGGAATCAAAGAGGGCCGCCCCCTGGAAGAGCATCGCAAACTGCAGCCGCAGCTGAATCAGCTTCTGCCCTTTAAGCCGATTCATCTCTTGGCCGTCGATGACCACCTGGCCCTCATCCGGCTCCATCAAACCAATAATGTGCTTGAGGAGTACCGACTTGCCGCAGCCGGAGCGGCCGATGATGACCATGGTCTCCCCTTCGCGGATCGTCAGGTTCGCCCCCCGGAGAACCGGCTGTTTGTTAAAACTCTTATAGAGATTGATGATCTCAATCATGGAAACATAAAGTAAAACAGGGCTGTGATAAAGCAGTTGGCTGCGATGATCAGGATAAAGGAGATGACCACCGACAGGGTGGTTGCCCGTCCCACCCCTTCAGCCCCTCCGCCGGTCACAAAGCCCTCATGGCAAGCGATGGTGGCGATGATGGCCGCAAAGGTTCCAGCCTTAAAGAGACCGGTAAAGATGTCCTTCATCTGCATCGGATCCCATGTCATCTGCATGTAAAGGGCCGAACCGATCCCCAGCTTGTACACCCCGACCAGGTACCCCCCCAAGATGCCGATCATGTCGGCATAGAGAGTTAAGACCGGCAGCATGACAAGCAGCGCAATCAATCGTGGAACCGAGAGGTATTTAATCGGATCGGCGGCGGCGGTCTGCATGGCATCGATCTGCTCGGTCACGCGCATCGTCCCCATCTCCGCGGTGATGGCAGCCCCGACCCGGCCTGCTATGACCAGAGAGGTGAGCACCGGTCCGAGCTCCCGGGTCATCGAGAGGGCCACGAGAGAACCGATGAACTGTTCTCCTTCAATCTTCTGCAGCTGGTAGGCGCTCTGCAGGGCCAGTACCATTCCGGTAAAGAGGGCCGTTAGAAAGACCAGGGGGAAGCTGGCAACACCGACCTTCTGCATTTGGTCTAAGAGATTGGTCCACCGACGATCATGCGCCAGGCGCTTCCAGCGCCAGGGGAGCGCCGCCGAGAGGGCCCAACCGCCCCAAGGCAGCGTCAAAGCTCCCACCAGAGAGCGCCAAAAGAGGACGGCCGCCCCGCCGATGTAGTTAAAGAAAGAGAGGGACCCCTCCCCCAGCTGCTCCAGCATGTTTTGAGGAACCGGCCCCAGAGAGAGTCTCATTAAAACCGCTCCCGATGTTCGATCCCCAGGAAAGTGCCCTCGCTGTCCATCTCAAGCTCCAGATGCTCCTCGGGTGAGAGGGCATACTCCACCGCAACTTTTTCCCGGGTCACCGCCTCCGGCCCGGTCTCTGCATCCACGCCGTAGGAGAAGCCAACGGTGATGGGATCATCGGGATTGGCCTGGCGCACCTGTACCCCGCCAGCTGCTTTCCCAGTCGCACTTCCATTTAAGGCGCCCATGGAATAAAAGGTCTGCTTTGCCGGACTCATCTCCCAGCCGGCCATCTCCAGTGTCTTCTCCATGGAGGTCAACTTCACCCCCCGAAAGAAATCGTTCCGGCCCACCCGGCGCAAATCCACTGTCCCCTCTGCCAGCAAAATACCGTTTGGCCGGGTCAACTGCGAGTTGGCGATCTTGAGCAAAGGTCCAGCTCCCTCGAAGCGGAGTGCCATCCGGGGATAGGAAACAATCCCAAAGAGAACGTTCTGGGCAATCAACTCACCCTTGCTGTCAAGTTGAGGAGGAGTGCCCGAAAGCTGAACCGCACCGGAGAGTCGGCCCGAGAGCGTTCCGAAGTCCGCGCCTGAAAAGATCCAATCGGCCAGATCCATCACACTGGCTCCCCGGAACATCAAATTCAGATCGACGGGATAGGGATGCCGAAGATCCATCTGGCCGGAAAGCCGAATCCTCTCGCTTAAGAAACTGATCTCAAGCTCCAGGGCTGAACGCTCCACCTGCCACTGTATGACAAGTTCCTGTGGAATCAAGTCTTCCTGATACAGCCAGAGGAGTGCCTTGCCGCCAACGGGTGCGACCCCTTCGACTTGAAGGGCGTATCGGCTGTTGAGACCTACCACCTCCAGGGACCCCCTGCGCTGAGCAGGATCCATCTGTCCGGTTGCCCTCCATCCGCCGGTCACCTCCAGGCGTGAGAGCTGGAGCTTGCCGTCCGAAAAACCCAACTGACCTACAAAATGTCGGCGGCTCTGCCCCAATCCCTCGAGCCACCCCAAGAAGACCGGTGTTTCAATGGCGCCCGACACCTCTACCTCTCCACTCAAGAAGGCATGCTCAATGGCAAGCCGGCCATCACACTTCGCAGTACCGTCAGGCTGAGTGGTCACGAAAAGCCGCCCATCGGCCTCAAGGGGAACCCCCGCGATATTCAAACGAATACCGGTGACGGTAGCGGCCTGCATCGTGGGTTTTAGGAATCCGAGTGAGCCTTTTAACTTCAAGCGCTCAATGGCAAAAGCAGAAGGTGTCTTCAGGCGCGCTGAGGCAGGGTCAGGATGAAAGGTAACACCGTAGAGGGTCAGGTGGGTGGGCGAAAAGGTGAGCTTTCGAATCTGAACGTCCACGCCCAGCATGCGGGTCAGGCGGCCCTGCGCGATCAACCGCCCCGCCTCCATGGCGAAGAGGGTCCCCCCTCCCAACAAGAGGAGCAATCCCAACACCCAGAGCCCGGGTCGCTTCATTCCGCTTTCCGTCTTAACCCCGCGGACGGGTTTGCGCTGGATCGCCCAGGCGGAAGGTTAATCGATCGGCCTGAGCCTCTACCAGGATCGTCGAACCCTCTTTGAAGGTGCCGGCAATGATCTCCTGCGCCAAGGGATCTTCCAGAAACCGCGCGATGGTCCGCTTGAGGGGTCTGGCCCCATAGGCTAAGTCAAACCCCTTTTCAATCAGGAACTCGCGGGCCGGCGGGGTCAGCTCCAAGGTAACGCCCTGCTCTTTGACGCGAGCGAACACCTCGGTCATTTCAATATCAACGATCTTCTGGAGATCCTCGCGCGTGAGCGGCCGAAAGACAATGACGTCATCGACGCGGTTTAAGAACTCCGGCTTGAAGGCCTTCTTGACCTCCTCCATCAGCTGCCCCTTCATGTCCTCATAGGTGGCATCCCCCTTGGCGGTCTTAAACCCGAGGGAACCCTGCTTGCGCAGTTGGTCTGTGCCGATGTTGGAGGTCATGATCAAGAGCGCATTCTTGAAATCAACCTTGCGGCCGAAGCTGTCGGTGAGCCTGCCCTCTTCGAGCACCTGGAGCAGCAGGTTGAAGACATCCGGGTGGGCCTTTTCGATCTCATCGAGCAGCACAACCGAGTAAGGCCTGCGCCGCACCCGTTCGGTCAGCTGCCCCCCCTCCTCATAGCCCACATAGCCGGGAGGAGCCCCCACCAGCCGGGAGACGTTGAACTTCTCCATGTACTCTGACATGTCCACCTGGATGATCGCCTCTTCGTCCCCAAAGAGAAACTCTGCCAGGGCGCGGGCCAAGAGGGTCTTGCCGACACCGGTGGGTCCCAAGAAGACGAAGGAGCCGATCGGCCGCTTGGGGTCCTTCAGCCCCGCTCGAGAACGGCGAATGGCGTTGGAGATGACCTCAATGGCCTCCTGCTGCCCAACCACCCTCTGGTGCACCACCTCCTCCATCCGAAGGAGTTTCTGGGTCTCTTTCTCCTCCAAGCGCACGACCGGAATCCCGGTCCACTTGGAGACGATGTGGGCAATGTCCTCCTCGGTAATCACCGGTTGAGCCTCGGCCTTGGAGCGCGACCAATCCCGCCGCATCCGCTCTAGTTCTGACTTGGCTTCCCGTTCGCGGTCCCGGAGGCTGGCAGCCTTCTCAAAATCCTGTCCCTTGACTGCCCCTTCCTTTTCCTTGCGCAAAAGATCAATGCGCCCTTCCACATCCTTAAGGTTCGGGGGGGTGGTCAGGACACTTAAGCGCGCGCGAGACCCTGCCTCATCAATCAAATCCACTGCCTTGTCCGGCAGAAAACGGCCTGAGATGTATCGATCCGAGAGCTTTGACGCCGCTTCAAGGCTGGCATCGGAATACTTCACCCGGTGATGGGCTTCATACTTGTCCCGGATCCCTTTAAGGATCTCAACCGTTTCCTCCGGAGTCGGAGGATCTACCGGGATCGTCTGGAAGCGCCGCTCTAAGGCGGAGTCTTTCTCGATGTACTTGCGGTACTCATCGAGCGTTGTCGCTCCGATGCACTGAATCTCTCCCCGGGAGAGGGCTGGCTTTAGGATGTTAGAGGCGTCGATCGCCCCCTCGGCGCCCCCGGCGCCGACCAAGGTATGCAGCTCATCTATGAAGATGACAATGTTCTCGCAGCGCTTGATCTCATCCATCACCGACTTGATCCGCTCCTCAAACTGACCGCGGTACTTGGTGCCGGCCACCATAAGGGCCAAATCCAGAATGATCACCCGCTTGTCCTGGAGGATCTCCGGAACATCCCCGTGGACCATCTGCTGGGCTAGGCCCTCCACGATGGCGGTCTTGCCCACCCCGGCCTCGCCCAAGAGCACTGGGTTGTTCTTGGTGCGGCGCGCGAGGATCTGGATTACCCGTTCGATCTCTCCCTTGCGCCCGATGACCGGATCCAACTTGTTCTCGCGGGCCAGCTGGGTCAAATCCCTTCCAAAAGCATCGAGGGCCGGGGTCTTGGTTTTGGCCGCCGCCTGCTGAGAACCCACCGTGTAGCCGGGGGCAGTGGAGCCCAAAAGCTCCATGACCTCCTGGCGAACCTTGCCCAAATCCAGCCCTAAGTTCACCAAGACCTGGGCGGCAATCCCCTCTCCCTCTCGGATGAGCCCCAAGAGGAGGTGCTCGGTGCCGATGTAGTTGTGGCCGAGATTGCGGGCCTCGTCCATGGCCAGCTCGATGACCTTCTTGGCCTTGGGGGTAAAAGGAATGTCTCCTGAGACGATGGTGGAGGGGCCCAGCTGAACCAGCTTCTCGACCTCAAGGCGGATCTGGTCAGAGCTTAAGCCCAAATTCTGCAGGACGGCCGCAGCGACACCTTCCCCTTCACGGATGAGCCCCAGCAGAATGTGCTCGGTACCGATGTAGTCGTGGTTGAAGCGCTTGGCCTCCTCCTTAGCAAGAAGGATGACCTTCCGAGCTCGCTCAGTAAAACGATTAAACATATTCATCTGATACATTCCCCCTAATGATAAATTCCAATAAATAGGATGCTCACAGCTGCTTACCGGATTCGGATAGAGAAACTCAGCGTCTATTATCCCATAAACCCCTGATGCGCCAAGGGGATTTTGAAGAGAGAGAGGCTTTGTAACCCGTTATGGAATGGTCTGTTAGGAAATTCTACTACAAAGATTCCCGCAGGAGCTGTGCCCGCCGGGAATCTCGCTCAGCCGGGCTTAGGGGGCGACCTTCCAGCTTCTGAAGGTGTGCCGGCTGTGTTTGGATGAAGAGTTGGTTGACCAAACCGCGCTTGAGGTTGGGGATGATGGCCAAATCCACCCCAAGCCGAACCAGGGAGAGCATCCCCACGGTCTCATTGGAGGTGATCAGGTGTGCTGACTTCAAGGTACCGTAGGCGCGCCAGATCCGATCCTCCAGGGCTTCCCGACTCTTCTGGAGGAGGGCGCGGCGCGCAGCCTCCTCCTGCTCAATAACCTGCTGGATGAGCCGCTCCAGATTATCTAAGATCTCTTCTTCGGAGAGGCCCAAACTCACCTGGTTGGACAGCTGAAAGAAGTTGCCGGTTGCCTCGGTCCCCTCCCCGTAGAGACCGCGTGCAGTCAAGCCCAGCTTGGAGATGGCATGCAGGACCCTATTGATCTGCTTGGTCATGACCAAGCACGGCAGGTGCAGCATACAGGAAGCTCGCATGCCGGTTCCGATATTCGTCGGGCAGGCAGTCAGATACCCCCAGTCAGACTCAAAGGCATAGGAGAGCTTGCTCTCGAGCTCGGTATTGACCTGCGAAAGCATTGCCCAAGCCTCTTGAAGATTGAAACCAGACTGGAGCACCTGCAGGCGCAGGTGGTCCTCCTCGTTGATCATCAGTGCCATGATCTCTCGATCGCTGATCACCGTCCCCTTGGAGGCAGCTGCGTTCCCTAAGGCATGCTCCCGGCTGATCAAGTGGCGCTCCACGAGAAAGAGCCGATCCAGCTCTGAAAGGACCTCCATCTTGAGAATCAAAGAGCCTTTCAGAAATTTGCTGGCTTTGACCGCGGCAATGACCCCTTCAAGGGTCTGGCGGCGCTCGCTGGGGTTGCTGCGTTGGTAAAATCGGCAGCGGGCGAGATTCCGGGCCAAGCGAATCCGGGAAGACATGACGATCTCCCCGTGCGGTCCACCCCCGCGCAGCCATTCGCCGGTCTGTGTTACGAGATCGTTAAGCGTCATGGGAACAACAGGGGTCAGACCCCTTTAGGTTTCTTGGGGATCGGCTTCTTAGGGGTCAGACCCCCTTTGGCTTCCAGCGCTCGAATTTGGTCTCTCAGCCGAGCCGCCTCTTCAAAGGCTTCGGCAGCCACTGCTGTTTTGAGCTGCTCCTTAAGTTGGTTCAATTCATCAGGTGTCTGCACGGGCTTTCTTCCCTTTCTTCTCTGTGACAGGGTTGTTGGAATTCGACCCACATGCTGAGTAGAACCATGGATGTGCTTCAGCAGGGGTACCAGGAAGGGGCGAAAAGCGGTGTAGCAGCCCCCGCAGCCCAATCGGCCGGACTTACGAAAATCTTCGTAAGTGAGCCCGCACTCGGGACAGGTGGGTTTTGGGGTGCGCTTACCGGAGGGCTTGATCCCGAAGTCGGTGAGTCCCGCCAAAAGACCCGCCAACCCAAACTCCTGAGCTGCTCCGGCCCCCTTCTCTCGGGCGCACGCTTCGCACAGGTGCAGCTCGCGGGATTCATCGTCAATGATCTCGGTCAGATGGACCGTCGCCGCACTCTGACCGCACAGATCACATTTCATCAATACTTCACGCCCTCACTTCGGGTGAGGGATCGAAACGCTTTCATGAGCTTCAAGGTCACCTTGCCGGGACGGCCCTCGCCGATTCGGCGGCCGTCAATCTTGACCACCGGTGCAATCTCGGCAGCCGTTCCGGTCAGGAAACACTCCTCAGCATTGAACAGATCGTGCCGGGTCAGCATCTCCTCGCGGGGGCGCACCTTGGCCTTGGAGGTCAGCTGCATGACGCAGTCTCGCGTGATCCCCTTTAAGATCCCAGCATGGGCAGGGGGGGTAATCAATTCTCCCCGGCGCACGATAAAGAGATTCTCCCCGGTGCACTCCGCCACATACCCGTGCGCACTCAACATCAGCGCCTCTTCCACCCCGGCGTTGATCGCCTCGATCTTGGCGAGGATGTTGTTGAGGTAGTTGAGGGATTTGATCTGAGGGTTTAAGGCCTCAGGCAGATTGCGCGGTGTGGGAACGGTCACAATCTCCATCCCCTCCCGGTAGAGCTTCGCTGGATACAGGACGATCTTGTCGGCGATGATGAAGACGCTGGGTTTGTCGCATTTTCTGGGATCTAACCCTAAGTCCCCTACGCCGCGGGTCACCACCACCCGGATGTAGGCATCCTTCAAGTGATTGGCCTTGAGGGTGCTGATAACAGCCGCAATCATCTCCTTCTTGCTCATCGGGATCTTAAGCATCAAGGTGTGGGCGGATTCATACAGCCGGTCCACGTGCTCAGCGAGCTTAAAGACCAACCCCCTGTAGGAGCGGATCCCCTCAAAGACACCGTCGCCGTAGAGCAATCCGTGATCGAAAATCGAAACCTTCGCCTCGGTGCTGTCCACCAACTTGCCGTTTAAGAAAATTTTCACCCCACCACCTGCCTTTCTGCCTTTGGCAGACGAACCCTCACCAACTCCCCGCTCTGCCAAAGGCAGATCCAATCTCCGATTGGATGGGCCTAAGGGGCCCAAGTCAGGTGGTGGGGTCATGCCCATAGTTGACCATCCTTTAAAGAGAGTACGCGCCCGGCCATCTTAAGCATTGAGGGCTCGTGCGTCACCATCACAAACGACATCTGCTCTTGCCGACTAAACTTCATGAGTAACCGAAGAATTTCGTCTCCGCTCTTTGCATCCAGGTTGCCGGTCGGCTCATCGCAGAAGACAAGCTTCGGCCGGTTGATCAGTGCCCGGGCGATGGCGCAGCGCTGCTGCTCACCCCCTGAGAGTTCGCTCGGGCGGTGGCCCACACGACCTTCCAACCCCACCGCCTTTAAGAGATCGCGCGCTTCAGCCTTGAGCTCCTTGAGGCTTCGGCTCTTCTCGCCCTTTCCTGAATCAGAAAAACCGGGCATCCAGCCGGGAATCATGACGTTCTCAAGGGCGGTCAGCTCCGGCACCAAATGATAGAACTGAAAGACAAAACCAAAAGCCGCATTGCGAATCCGGGAGACCTCTGCATCCTGCAATCGATAGAGGGACTTCCCCTGGAACTTTACCTCACCTGAGGTGGGGCGATCAAGTCCCGCCAGCAGGTACAGGAGGGTGGACTTCCCTGACCCCGAGGGGCCAATGATCCCCACCCATTCACCCGCCCCAACCTCAAGGTCAACGCCCCGGAGCACCTCGAGCGGTTTGGGCCCCGCGTAGCGCTTCTTTAAACCAGTGCCTTTAAGCAACGGTATCGTCATTTCGATCCCGCCAGCATCCAAGGGTCAGGCACTTTTGTACCGGTTTGTACCAAAGGGTCTGACCCCTTGGTACAAAAGTGCCAGACCCTATTCATAGCGCAGCGCCTGAGCCGGATTTAAGCGTGAAGCAAGCCACGCCGGATACAGGCAGGCCCCCAGGCTGATGCCGAGTGCCGCCGCCATTACCGTAAGGGCATCGACCCACTCGAGCTTCACCGGCAGATGATCAATATAATAGATCTCCGGCGGCAGCTGAACAAATTGGTATTGGGAGAGGGCCCAGCACAGCCCCAAACCCACCAACAGGCCGAGGGTCGTTCCCAAAGCGCCCAAGGTCAGCCCCGCCCAGATAAAGATCCGCCGGATGCTTCGACCGGTCGCCCCCACTGAGCGCAGGATACCAATCTCCTTGGTCTTCTGCACCACCAAAGTCAACAAGGTCGCCACGATGTTAAAGCAGGCCACCAGAACAATGAGGGTCAAGATCACAAACATCGTGGTTTTCTCAAGCTTGAGCGCGGCAAAGAGATTTTTATTGCGATCCATCCAGCTGGTCACCCAATGGGGGTAGCCGAGCTCGCGTTGAATCGAACGCTTCATGGTGCGGGCCTGGATGGCGTGCTGAAGCCTTACCCCGATCCCGGAGACGGTGCCCTCGATGCCTAAGATCTGCTGCGCCGTTGCCAGTGTGCAGAGGGTCAGGTGGAGATCGTACTCGTACATGCCGGTCGTGAATATCGCCCCCACCTTGAGCGCGTGCGGCTTTCCTTTTTTTCCGGCAACCACATCAACGGAGTCCCCCAGGCGAAGCCCCCAGCGGCGGGCAAGCTCTGATCCGACCACCAGGCTCCCTTCCTCGGGCGGCCAAGCACCCCGCTGGATCGCCTGCTCGAGGCCCGTAACCTCAGACTCCCGAACCGGATCGATGCCGCGCAGCAGCACGCCGAACCCTTCTTCCCTGCGACGCACCAGGATCTGCGTCTGGATGAAGGGTGCGGCTGCGGTTACTCCGGAGACCGCCTTGATCTTTTGGATGAGCAGTTCAGCCTGATCAATGCCCCCATCGGCCTCTACCGTCAGATGCGGATTGGAACCGATGATCTTGGCCTCCAGCTCCGCATCAAAACCGCTCATCACCCCCAGCACCACCAACAGGGCGGCCACCCCGAGGGCGATCCCCAGGATGGAGATCGCGGCAATGACCGAGACAAAGGGTTGGGAGCGTCGCAATCCCCCCAAATATCGAAAGGCCAAAAAGAGCTCGTATCTCACTTCACATCATCCCCAACAGTCGGCAGCGATCCATTACGGTGCCACGGGGAGTCCCCGGTTGGACTCAAAATCTTCGCTGCCTATCAAGGATTGCGCGCGCTGGATCTTGTTGTTCACATCCAATGCTTCAATGTTCTCAAGCTTTTTCCGCATCTGAGCTTTGTGGTCATCCGAGGTGTTTGGATTCTTCAGGCACGCCCCAACCGCCCGCCTGGCCTGCTGCAGCGCCCCTTGAATCGTCCACTGCATGAGGGAAGTTCTGCACTGATACACCAACACGGCCAACAGAGCGCCTGAGAGCGCAGTCAGGGCCGGAGCGGCATACAGAAGCCACGGCTTCCACCATAAACCGTCGGGCAACCCCAAGGCATAATTCACCAGAAAGGTCCCGCCGCCGACACCCACAACCCCTGCGCCAATCTTTGTCTTGGTGGGCTTGTGCGCCCCTTCGACATCGGACATCTTATGCCTCGCCGGCTGCTCCGTTGTCCTTTTTCATCTTTTCGTTGTCCTTTTTCATCTTTTCAACGAAGTTGCGTACGGCATTCTGGAGGGCAGACATGCATCTTGAAAAGATCGGTTTAAATCCTTCCGGATCATCCACGAAAATCTCAACACTGCCCCAGACGTCGTCGTGGACGGTGAAGATCTTCGCAACCTTGGAGAGGGCGTTGGCATAATCGCACGCGGCGAGAACGTTTCGGCGCTCTTCGTCATTCTCGATCTCCCAGAAATTCGGGAAGCAGATGCGAAAGAATGCCTCGTCCTTCTCATCCACCTGGATGAAGTACGTCTTGCCCTCTTTTTTAAACCGCACATCACCATCCTCATCAATGGCAGGCTGGTAGCCCTCTTCTTTCAGGTAGCAGTGGTAGAGCTGTGCCTTCAGGTCCTTGGTCTTCTCATGCGATTTGGTCTTCAATGGAATCTCCCTTTTTGGTGGTAATGCTTTAAGTGGTGTCCGGTCGAAGCGTCGGAAAGAGTATGGCGTCGCGAATCGAGGTTTGTTGGGTCAAGAGCATCGTGAGCCGGTCCACGCCGATCCCCAGTCCCCCTGCAGGCGGCATGCCGTATTCCAGCGCTTCTAAGAAGTCCTCATCGATCCGCTGGGACTGTTCGCTGCCCAACCCCTGGCTGGATTCAAAGCGATGGCGCTGTTCTAAGGGATCATTCTGCTCGCTGTAAGCGTTGGCCACCTCTAGACCCCCAATGAACAGCTCAAACCGGTCTGCAATCTCCGGGTGCTTTGGTAAAGACTTTGCCAGCGGTGAGAAGGGGGCAAAGAACTCTGTGACAAAAACAGGTGACTTCTCATTTTGGCAGGTCACCTCATCCACCCAATCCATGATGAGATTGACCAGTTGGTTCTTTGGGATCTTTTCGACCGCTTCACCCTTAAGATGCCCCTTGGCCTTGAGCTTCTCGGCCATCTCCTCCAAGGAGTCCTCCGGCTTGATGCCGCACTTCTTCTGGGCGAGCTCGGCAAAGGAAACCCGCTTCCAGGGAGGGGTCAAATCCAGGGATTTATCTCCCCATTGAATCTGGAGTGTGCCCTTGAGCTCCTGCGTCAGGGCCGCAATCATCTCTTCGGTGAGTGTCATCATCGAGGCACAGCTGCCGTAAGCCTCATACACCTCGAGCATGGTGAACTCCGGATTGTGCCGGGTGGAGAGCCCTTCGTTTCGGAAGCTTCGCCCCAACTCATAGACCTTGTCAAAACCCCCCACCAAGAGGCGCTTCAAGTACAGCTCCGGTGCTACGCGCAGGTACAGATCCATCCCCAGCGCCTGGTGATGCGTCTGAAAGGGCCGACCGGCGGCACCCCCGGGGATCGGCTGCATGATCGGAGTCTCCACCTCCATGAATCCCCGCCCGTCCAAGAAGCGCCGGACACCTGAGACAATCCGGCTTCGCATCGCAAAGGTTTCGGCAGCTTCGGGGTTGGCAATCAGATCCAGGTAGCGCTTCCGGTATTTGAGCTCCACATCTTTAAGACCATGCCATTTCTCCGGCAGGGGCCGCAGGCTCTTGGCCAGAAGGGACCAATGGCTGATCCTGAGTGTAGGCTCTCCGGTTTTTGTCTTAAAGCAGGTGCCGGTGAGGGCCACGATGTCGCCGAGGTCCAGTTCCTCGAGGCTGTCGTAGCGCTCCCCCAAGATCTCTTGAGAGAAGTAGAGCTGGATCCTTCCGCTCTGGTCCTTGAGATCCCCAAAGGTGGTCTTGCCGTGGGCCCTGAGGGCCGTCAACCGTCCGGCTGCACGAACCTGTTTTTCCTCGGAGAAGGCAGAGAGGATCTCTCCCACAGAACCGTCCCGTTCAAACGGAGTCAGGTAGGGGTCGAAGCCTCCCTGCTGTGCGACCTTCAATTTCGTAAGACGTTGTTTTATAAGCTGATCCAGTGTTTCCATCTCAGGAACGATTATATCGGCCTCGTCGACGGAAAGTCAATGCAGCCACCCCGAAAGCAAGTCCCACAAACCAGTCCCCCCAGCGCAAATAGGGGCTCGGGAGTTTCGGGGTGTGCAGCAGCGCCTCTGCCGTCCCAGGCTTGAACCGAGGAATCTGATGGGGAGCCTTCAAGACCCGACCGGTGGGGTCAACAAACCCGGACCAGCCGGTATTTCCTGCGCGCACCACCCAGACCCGCCCCTCCACCGCGCGAAAAACAGAGGCCTGAAGATGCTGCAGGGAGGCTGCCGTCTTCTCAAACCATGCATCGTTGGTAATGACAAAGAGAAACCTTGCCCCCTCCCTTACGAACCGCAGGCTCAATGCCGGAAATAGATCCTCAAAACAGATCAACACCCCAAAGGGGGTGACGGCACTGCCGGCGGGCGACTCAAAGACCGTGAAGCGCTCCCCGGGATTAAAACGGCCGATGGGGTAGATGCGGTTGAGCCACCCCAAGAGCGGCTCTGCCGGAATGTATTCGCCGAAGGGAACCAAGTGAAGCTTGCTGTGCTTTTCAAGGATCTCCCCTGACGGCCCCAGCAAAACCGCGCTGTTGAACATCGGGTACGGCGCAAGGGGCGCCTCGGTGGGAATCCCCGCCAAAAGAAGGGTCCCGGTCTCTTGGCTGAGGCGCTTGAGACGCTGGGCGATCCCAGGATCATGCAGGAAACCAGGCACTGAGGTCTCCGGCCAAACGATCAAATCCGGCTTAGCTTTCGCTGCCTGATCGGTTAAGGTTTCGTATCGGTTCCAGATCTTGGCGACGTAATCGCGGTCCCATTTCTCGGCTTGAGGGATATTTCCCTGGACCACGGCCACGCGGAATGCCTCCTCTCCTGGATCAGAAATCGCACGCTGGAATCGCGCAACCTGGGAAGCGCCGTAACCCAACGCCCCTGCCGCACAGAGGGCCGCCAAAATAAGCGGGATGAACTTTCGCTTGCGCCAGGCGAGATACAGCGCCGCATTCACCAAAACAATCAGAAAAGAGACGCCGTAGACGCCTACAAGATCCGAGATTTGGATCATCTCCAACCAGCGCCACTGGGTATGCCCCAACAGGTTCCAGCCAAAACCGCTGAAGAGATTGCCGCGCAGATATTCACTCACCGCCCAAGCCGATGGCGCGGCCACAAAAAAGGCCCACCCGCCCCGCTGCAGTGCCCCATGCATCAACACCACCCATAAGACCACCATGGTCGGCAGCACCGCGGCCAGGACAAGAAATCCGGGAACCGCCAACACCACAAACCACGAAAGGGAACCTGCAAAGAAGAGCGCCCCGGCAAGATAGCCCCACAGGATCGCCTTCTCAAAGGAAAGCTGCTCGAGGATAGCGAGGAGCGGAAGAAAAGCCACCCAGGCCAGCCACCCCATATCAAACGGCGGATAGCAAAGGATGAGCAGGCCTGGTGTGGCCAGAGCAGCCAGCAGCTTCATGGAAAAAGCTGTGCGCATACATACATCTGTACCGGGTACATCGTAGATGTACCCGGTACAGGGTGCAGGATCAGCGCTGTCCCCCGCCGGCCGACGGAAAACCGCTGGAGGTTACAATCTGCATGGCCTCCTCCTCAGAAAAGCCGCGCTCGATGAGGGCTGTATAGAGGTTTCGGCTGAAGCTGGCGAAATCATCGGCCACTTCCTGCTGAGCGAGGGCGTTGGCCATCCCGCGGATCATGACCTCCATCATCTGTCCCATCATCGGAATCATCATCGCCTGCATCATCTGGCCGATCTCTTCGGGGGAGGGCTCCTCTTCGCCGCCCGGCCGCGCGGGTGCTGCCTGCCGGCTTCCCGGCTCCCATTGATCTGCGTCACCTTCCACCGCAAAGGCCGCGCCCGAAGAAGCCACCAAGGCCGCAGCAAGCACTGCCGCTAACATCATCTGGAATCGCTTTGACATCATTGCTCTCCTATTGGTTCGGTACCTGGTTCGGTACCTGGTTCGGTACCGGGTACATTGTACCCGGTACAATGTACCCGGTACCGGTTTTGGGTATGGATTACGCACCGTGACACTTCTTGAATTTCTTTCCACTGCCGCAGGGGCAGGGGTCGTTGCGGCCCACCTTGGGCCCTTCCCTGCGCGCTGCTCCCGGAGGTGCGGCAGGGGACCTGGGCTGCGCCCCTCCCAGCGTTGAACTGATGGTGGGGGCTTGCGGGCTGCCGCTGGGCGGCGCAGCAGGTTCTCCTGCGCCAGGACCTTCGGTCGCGCTCGGAGCATCCGGGTGAATAAACTGCGTGGGAGCCATCACGCGACTCTGGCGCTCTTGGTGAGTCACCTGAATCCTGTAGAGCAGCTCCAACACCTGCGCCCGAACGGATCCGACCATCTGGGTAAACATCTGATAAGCCTCGTGCTGATACTCCACCAGGGGATTCTGCTGGCCGTACACCCGGTAGCCGATCCCCTGTCTCAAGTGATCCATGCTGAAGAGGTGATCCTTCCACTTGGAATCAATCACCCGCAGCATGACCCATCGTTCAAGCCGGCGCATCTCCTCAACCCCAAAGGTCTTCTCCCGTTCGGCATAGGTCTGGGAGGCCACAGTCTCAAGCCTCTCAACCAGCTCCCCGCGGCCCAAGGTCTCCAAACCGCTTACGACCACGCCGAACTGTCCCTGGAAAGCCTCGGCCATCTCTTTGAGGTTCCACTCCTCAGGCTCCTGGTGCTCTGGAGCGTAGAGATCGACGATCCCCTCAACCGCTTCATGGACTGACTTGAGGACCTCTGTTTTTAGATCGCCGCCCTCTAAAATCTCGCGCCGCTCCTTGTAGACCACCTCCCGCTGCCGGTTCATGACGTTGTCGTATTCCAACAACTGCTTGCGGATTTCAAAGTTGTGCATCTCCACCCGCTTCTGAGCGGTCTCTACGGCTCGAGTCAGCCATGGATGCTCAATCGCCTCCCCCGCCGGAATGGCTGCCTTGGTCCATTCCAAGAGGCGGTTCTCGCCAAAGAGCCGGATCAGCTCATCCTCCAGGGACAGATAAAAGCGGCTCGAACCCGGATCTCCCTGGCGCCCGGAGCGGCCTCGCAGCTGATTGTCGATCCGCCGGGACTCATGCCGCTCGGTACCTAAGACATGGAGGCCTCCCAGCTTCACCACCTTGTCATGCTCGCTCGAAGCCTGCTGCTGGAACTCACGCTCAATCTTGCCTCGCTCTTCCTCGGGCAAGGGGGCCTCGGGGTCGTCCCCTTGCCGGCGCTTACACTCCGCTTGAATCAAGAAATCGGTGTTGCCGCCTAAGACAATGTCGGTTCCGCGGCCGGCCATGTTGGTGGCGATGGTCACCCCTTGGAAGCGACCGGCCTGAGCAACAATCTGGGCTTCCATCTCGTGGTAGCGCGCATTGAGCACGGTGTGAGGAATCTGACGGGTCTTGAGCATCGCGCCCAACCGCTCTGATTTTTCAATCGAGACCGTGCCCACCAGGACCGGGCGGCCGGCCTGGTGAAGCTCGGCAATCTCCTCCACCACCGCCTGGAATTTCTCCTCCTCGGTCTTAAGGATCACATCCGGATGATTGGTGCGGGCGAGCGGCTGGTTGGTGGGGATGGAGGCCACATCCAACTTGTAGATCTCATGGAATTCCGCCGCCTCGGTGGAAGCGGTTCCGGTCATCCCGGCCAACTTGTCGTACATCCGGAAGTAATTCTGGAAGGTGATCGTCGCCAAGGTCTGGTTCTCCCGCTCGATCTTGACCCCCTCCTTGGCTTCAATCGCCTGGTGAAGTCCGTCGGACCAGCGCCTCCCGGGCATGAGCCGCCCGGTGAACTCATCGACGATCACCACCTGGTTGTCCTTGATCATGTAATCCACATCCCGGCGATAGAGGGCATGGGCCCGGAGGCCCTGGTTGATGTGGTGAACCAGGGTGATGTGGGTATCGTCATAGAGGTTGTCCACCCCGAGGGCCTCCTCGGCCTTCTTAACCCCATCCTCGGTCAGCATCGCTGAGTGGGCCTTTTCATCCACCGTATAGTCGGCATCCCGTTTGAGTTTGGGGATCACTCGGTCGATCTTGTAGTACAGCTCAGTGGATTCCTCGGCCGGCCCTGAGATGATGAGCGGGGTCCGGGCCTCGTCAACCAAGATGGAGTCGACCTCGTCGACAATGGCATAGGAGAGCCGCCTTTGTACGCACTCGGCTGCTGAGATCGCCATGTTGTCCCTCAAGTAGTCAAAGCCAAATTCATTGTTGGTGCCGTACGTCACGTCACAGGCGTAGGCAACCCGGCGCTCTCCGGGATCCATCCCGTGCTGGATGGTCCCGACGGTAAGTCCTAAGGTTTCATAGATCGGCCCCATCCAGTTGCGGTCTCGGCGAGCCAGGTAGTCGTTGACCGTGATCACATGCACCCCGCGTCCCAAGAGGGCATTCAGATAGACGGCCAAGGTGGCGACCAAGGTCTTGCCTTCACCGGTGGCCATCTCGGCAATCATCCCCTGGTGGAGGACGAGCCCGCCGATCATCTGAACATCAAAGTGCCGCATCCCTGTTTTTCTGCGTCCGGTCTCGCGCACCAGGGCAAAGGCCTCGGGCAGAATCTCCTGCATGGCCTGCTCTTCGACCTTCAGGCGGCGCTTGCGCTCACGCTTTAGGAAATCTTCGTTCTCGACCTCATCGGCTTCTTCGCCACGGCGAACCACCGGGACCGATCCATCCGGATTGAGGCCCCCTCCCAACGCTTCAATCCGTTCCTTGATCCGGGTTTTGAGTGCACGACTCTTCTCTGGAAGCTCACCGTCGGCAAGCTTCTGTATCTCGGGCTCAAAGGTCAGAATCTGCTCCACGGTGGGAGTAAGACGCTTGAGGAGCCGCGCATTCTGAGAGCCGACGATTTTTCTGAGAAACCAGGTGAACATGGATCCTAAGCCTTTCCGGCTTTGCGCTGGGCTGACCAGCGCAAGGCTGCATCCAGGAAGAGGTCCAGCTCCTCACCGTCCAAGACCGCCTGGGTCTTTCCGGTCTCGGTGCCGGTGCGGTGGTCCTTCACCATCTGATAGGGCTGAAGCACATAAGAGCGGATCTGACTGCCCCATTCAATCTTCTGTTTTTGGGCATGGGCCTGCGCCACTTTCTCATCGCGTTTTTTTCGCTCCAACTCATGCAAACGGGCCTTGAGCACCTTAAGGGCAGAGGCCTTGTTCTTGATCTGAGAACGCTCATTCTGGCACTGCACAACAATCCCGCTGGGCAAGTGGGTTACCCGTACCGCCGAATCGGTGGTGTTGACCCCCTGGCCCCCGGGCCCGCTGGCACGATAGACATCTACCCGGAGGTCCTTTTCCTGGATATCGATCTGGATCTCATCGGAGATCTCCGGGATCACATCCACCGCCGCAAAGGAGGTGTGCCGCCTGCGGTTGGCGTCAAAGGGGGAAATCCTAACCAGCCGGTGCACCCCTGCCTCGCCCTTAAGCGAACCATAGGCGTAGTCGCCCCGGATGATTAGAGTGGCCGATTTGATTCCGGCCTCTTCGCCGGCCAAATAATCGATGACCTGTGGTGAGAAGGCCTTGGTCTCTGCCCAGCGGGAGTACATCCGAAACAGCATTGACACCCAGTCGCACGATTCGGTCCCCCCGGCGCCTGCGGCAATCGAGAGGATGGCTGGGTTCGGATCCATCTCATCCTGAAACAGGGTCCGATGTTCAAGCTGGCCGGCGGTCTTACCCAGGGCCTCCAGCGCCGCCTTCATCTCCGCCCTGGCTGCCGCATCCTCCGGGTCGATCAAGGGGTTGAGCTCCTCCAAGGTTTGAAGCTCAGACCAGGCGGCGCGCCAGGGCTCGGCAACGGATTTAAGCCGTTTGAGCTCCTGGACGGTAACCTTGGCTTTATCTTGATCGTCCCAAAAACCTGGAGTGGCTAGCGATGCTTCAAGGGTTTGAATCCTGGACTCGGCTGAATCCAGGTCAAAGATACCCCCGAAGGTTTTGAAGGGTCTTTCGAAGGGCTGCGAGCTGCGCCGTAATCGATTCGAGCATAATGGATAATTATAGGGTGGGGATCTCTCGGAAGCAAGGGTGGAGGAACGTTCTTGGTACCGGGTACATATGTACCCGGTACCGGTTTTAGGTGTGGGGTTACGCCAGCTCCTCTAACCAGCCAGCCAAGCGCTCGAGGTTAACTCGCTCGGCCACTGTTTTGGGAAGTAGACCGCTCATATTGGAGAGGAGCTTTTGAAGGACCTGCGCGAAGGCAGCCTGGCCTGCAACATAGGTATCTGCAACTGTGACCAACGCTTTTTTGGCTTGGACCTTAAAACGCGCCGTCCACTCCTTGAAACCATAGACAAAGACAGTCCGGACACCTTGACCAATGAGGCGCACAAGGGTCTGGTCGATATCGGGCTCGGCAACCATCACCCCTTCTTCAAGCCCCGCCAGCGCCTTTAAGCCCGGGTGCTGTCCCAAACCCGGCCCGATCAGATGAATCGCACCGGTATCTGCTCTGGGCAACTCTTGCAGTTCATCACGCACCCGCTCCTCCTGGCCGGCCTGCTCCGGCCCCAGCAAATCATCAGCGGTAATCTCCGGGAAATGACGAACAACACTATAAGAAAGATCCATCGGCAGGGCTGCGGTATTCTCAACAAAGGCCATCTCCCCATTGGCCCTCACCACAAAGAAAGTCTCCGGCCCTGTCATCTCACTAAAGTCGCCATAGCCTCCCAGCGGAGTAGGAGTCCCGGCATCCTTTCTGACCATGAGGCCCGATGCGTATCCCTCGGGTTGCTCGCTGTAGAGCTGGATGGTCTCTGTCTCCCCCTCCTGCAATACCCTCCTCAGCACAGTAATTCCTGCTCCATTGGAAAGGCGGCAATCCCTTCCGAGTGGATTCCTGACCCTTAAGTCATTTAATCCCATGACCTCTCGATACCGGCGGATCAGCGCCAAGAGCTGCTGCTCGTCATAGAGTCTGGCCAAAGGAATCCGTTGATCCGTGGCGGCCGCTGCAATCCTCATGCTGCCCTGTTGGCGAGCAAGCTCTAGAATGGTTCTGTCGGTGATGGTCTGAACAGTCAAATGCTGAACCGACAACACAGCCCCCAAGAAGGGAATGAGATTAAACAAAAAGACTTGCTGCGGCGTCACGATAGGGGGCTGAGGCGGAGCGTTCACATCCCAGTAGAGGTAACTGAGATCCCTAAACCGAAGCGAGGCCCTTTCCAACTGCAAGCTCAGTTTTTCCCCCGACCCAAAGAGAGTGCGGGCAAACTGCTCAAATGGAGGTCGCTCTGTCCCTGCGGTCTTAAACCAGGTTACTGTGAGTTCTCGCGCAAAGAAATCAACGGCTGCAATTCGATCTTCAATCCTCTGCTCCTCCGGAGACAACGCCTGCTCCTCCAGACCGGTGCGATCGGCTGTAGCAACTTCTCCTCTCCCTGAATCCACCGAGGCATCTTCCCTTGGGAGATCCGGCTCCGGCGCCTCATCGTCACTCCTGTCAAAATCAGAGGGGGGAGTCGTGGCGATGGCGGCAAGGGCGGTAAGAACAAACAGGGCGTTTGTCTGCTCTTCGGTTGCAAAGGGCACCTCTGGAGCTACAAACCGCGCCTCAACAAACGGATAAGCGGAGACTTGGGTTGGCATCTGATAAGATCGGTCTCCCCGGTTGAATCTGAGGTTAGCCGCCTCACCCGCAGGCATCGGTATCCCTCGAGTCACGAATTTGCTCATTGCCGTAGGGGTAAAAGTCTCGGGGACGCTAACGGCGAAAGCATCCTTTTCTGTGGCGTCGCCCTCTATTTGATAGCGGACCCACACAAAAATAAGCCCCCGAAGAGAAGTGTCGTCTCCCTGATACCTGTAAAAAACGCGGCCCCCTTCCCGGGGAAAAGAAGAGGCGTGCAGCTCGCGCAACAATCTTGGCACCGGATCCGCCTCGTCTATACCGAAACCCAATCCGAGAGGGATCGTCTCAAGGTCAAATTGGCCCTCTGTGATGGCCTTGCTCTGATCAATAACGCCATCGATCAACTCCTGGAAACGATCCTCTTCCACCGGCCCATGCAGTGAAAAATCAACGGCATTCTCCTCCAGCCCGGTCCCGTGCATTTTCAGATCGCTCGGCAAAACCAGTTCGACAAAGCGAACGTTCCAGTGTGATGCAACTATTGGGAACCCGCTTTCCTCGCGCTGGTATGCCTCTAAAGTCGCATGCCTCCCACTCCCCCATGGCAGAACAAGGCGCCCACCTATGGCAAGCTGCCTACCCAGTGCATCCCGGGCTTCGAGATTGGGCGTAGCGGCAAAGGCAATGACAGCGTCAAAGAGCCCCTCATCCGGAAGGCCTAAGATTTCAGGGTCGCTTCGGCGGACCTCAACATTCCCGAAGTCTGCCAGTTTCCGAGCCGCATCCTGAGCGATCTCTGGATCCACTTCCAGGGCAATGACCCGGTTATCCCAATTTGGACGCAAAAGTTCAAGATACCGGCTTAAGATGGCCGAAGAATAGCCGGGTCCTGCGCCAACCACCAAAATCCTTAAGGGTCTATCCTGGGCCAAGCTGCCGGTTCCCTCACCGTACAGTTGAGGCGGAACAGCTTGGTAAACCATCCAAGCAATCAGAGAGGGTAGGGTCACAGGTCCCTTGATGCCGTAATCGCTCCCGAAGGAATCGCGAAAGCTCTGTCCTGGGACAAAGTGTCCTCGGTCAACCTGCCGGAAAGCTTGCTCCAATGCTGGCGGCAATTCGGGTGCCCTGTCGCGCTTCATCGCTCTCTGAAGGAGATCGATAAAGTGATCCTCTAGAGTCGGCCGCCCCTCCTCCAGGCCAGCTTTGGGCTCGGCTGAGGGACCGGAAGTGGTCGGACCAGCTTCGAAAAGGGGCGTTTCCCCCTCACGAAGCAGAAAATTCTTGATCTTTCGCTGTGCCAGCTCATTCTCGGCGGCGGCAGCTGATCCATCGTAGAGGACAATCCCCTCAGGCCGAATGCCGACCCCGCTCACCTTAACCCACAAGAAACGGGAATTCCTGAAAGGTTTCCACTGATCATGCGCATTCATGATAACGCTGCCGTGAAAGCCGGGTTCCGGCTCAGCTCCTCCTTCTTCGAACGCCACGGATAGCGTCAGGTGCTCGGCCACTTCATGCAGCGTTACCCAAACCAGCCGTTCATCCCGGCGGAAAAGGTTAATGGCTGTCATCAGAACATCGACCTGCCCCGCAATGTCCTCGGAAAGCGCAAGGGCTGGGAGGGAAAAAGTGTGCTGCGTCCCTTGGCCCACGGTGCTGCTCACCCCTTCAAAGTCTCCCCCTGCCCCATGGACAATAGAGCGGATTATCCCCATCCCCCTGCCATGCCCACGAGCTTTTTCGCCGTCCTTGGTGGTAAAGGGCACCCCAGCCAGCAACCGCTGCAGGGTCTCCGGCTCCATGCCGCCGGCCTCATCAGAAACCTCCAAGCGAACGCTCCCCTCCTCGCCCCTGCTGAAAACAGCCCGAAAGGGGTTGCCTTTTCTTCCGTTTTCCTTCGCCGCGCGTGCGGCATTGTGGGCAAGGTTGTTGAGGACCTCATAGAGGCGGACCGGATCGATCCAAACATCAGGGGTATCTGGAGCTGCCAAGCACTCCACTTGAAGAGGCTGGCTGGATGGGGATGATTGAAGAATCGCTTCCATCTCCCCGGCAAACTGAACCAGGTCCACCCGCCTCGGTGTGCCCACCGGATCAAATCGGCCCCGCCGGTCAACAAAGTTGCGATGCAGCTGCTGAATCACGACATGGTGGATAACAAAATTCCGCGCCAACTGTCCCACCGGATGTGACAAGCCGGCGATGCGCACCTGATGGGTACGATGGATATGCCCCATGACGAGAATGGCTCGGTCACTCAGCTCTTCCACCATCCGGCCAACTCGATGCTCTGTTTCGACGAGGCGCCGGCCAAGCTCATCGGCGCCCAAGCCTGCCATGCCGTTTTCGATAGGCCAGGGTCTCGTCAAATTGCCCCACTCCTGCATATCGTCCACGAGCCTATCGTAAATAACGGTGTATCGCCGCATCGCCTCCCAGTTATCCATCTCCCGGATCTGTTCGGTTAAAGCAGCCCGAACCCCTGCAATTCTATTCAATTCGTTGCCCATGTCATGCAGAAGGTTGTCCAGTTGATCCATATAGACCCAAACCGCCTGCTCGTCCCAGGTCTGCCCATCTGCCGAAACAGGACGATCGGCCGCCGCCTCATCTTGACTCGATGCCTCCTCCAATCCGACCTGGAGCAGCTTGTGCAGTTCGCCCACAGCGGTATCTTCCTGGGGTTCGCGCAGGGTCCCTCGATCAAGCTGAGGATAGGCTCCGGCCGGGCTAGGCAACCCAAGGCTCAGCGCCAACAAAAGGGCCAAGCATCTGGGCAAAAAAAGGCGTTTGAGTGTCAGATGGAGGCAGGCTCCGCCGTTCCTATTCATATAAGTAAGTTTACCTGATGGAAGGAGATATCGCCAAGGGTATAATTGGCTTTGTATTGCTACTAATTCAGCCAATTTCCCTCTTTCTTCAACAGCCGGCGCTTGCGCGCCGGCCCCCCGGGGGCAGAATAGCCCCCCAGGTCGCCTGAGGAGGAGATGACCCGGTGGCAGGGGATCTTAGGTGCCCATTGGTTTCGCTTTAAGGCCTGCCCTACTGCCCGGGCTGCCTTCGGGCGGCCAATGGCTCGGGCGATCTGTCCGTAGGTGCGAACCTGGCCCTTGGGGATTTTCAAGACCGCCTCATACACCTTGCGCTCAAACGGAGTCACTGACACTCGCCAATCGCGCAGCCGGCTCATCCTCTGGCAGGGCTCCTCAGCCTCTGGTGGACTCTCTGGGCGAGCACCGGCGAGATCCCCCGCACCTGGGTGAGGGTTTCCGGGGAGGCGCGGCGCATCGTCTCAACCGATCCAAAACGGACCAGCAGATCCTGTTTCTTCCTGGGACCCAATCCAGGAATCTGATCCAAGGCTGAAGTCAAGGCATGCTTGCCCCTTAAGAGCCGGTGGTAGCCGATCGCAAAGCGGTGGGCTTCGTCGCGGATCCGCTGCATCAACTGAAGGGCGCGGGAGCTGGGGGGCAAGACAATGGGCTCTCTCTGCCCTGGGAGGAAGAGCTGTTCAAACTCCTTGGCAATGCCCACTGCCGGGAGTTGGAGCCCCCGGCCTTTGAGGACTTGCACCGCACAGCTTAAATGTCCCCTGCCCCCATCGATGACCACCAGGTCGGGTAACACAACGGTACCAGGTACCTTCGGTGCCTGGTACCTGGTTTTGGGGGCAAAGCGGCGCTCAACAATCTCCTGCATCATGGCATAGTCATCGATTCCGGAGACTGCTTTGATCTTGAAGCGCTTGTAGCCGTCCTTGTGGGGCTTGCCGTCGACAAAGGTGACCATGGAACCGACCGCCTCCCGGCCGAAGATGTTGGAGACGTCAAACCCTTCGATCCTGCGCGGCAGCTTCTTCAACCGCAGCACCGACGCCAAATCTTCCAGCGCTTCAGAGGGAACCAGCCGCCGGGGCCGCACGGTCAGTTGAATGAGTCCTGCCACCTGGTCCCGGAAGCGGGCCGCATCCTCATACCGGCGCGCCTTGGAGGCTGAGAGCATCTTGCCCCTAAGCTCGTCGAGCACCTCCTCTTTCTTGCCCTCCATCAAACGAAAGACCTGGGCAAGCGCTTCTTCATAATCGGCCTGAGAGATCTTCTCCTCGCAAGGGGCAGAACAGAGCTTCAAGTGATAATCCAGGCAGGCCCGCTTGGGCAGTGTCCGACATGTTCTAAAGGGAATAATCCTGCGGATGGCCCGGAAGGCTTGGTGAAGCAGGGTGGCCTGGGTAAAGGGACCCACGGCCCGAACTCCTGCCTCACTGGGGCCCCGCCCGACAAAGAGACGCGGAAAGGCCTCCTCTGCGGTGATCTTTAGATACGGATAGGATTTGTCGTCTTTGAGGGAGATGTTGTATTTAGGCTTATGCTCTTTGATGAGGGCATTCTCAATTAAGAGGGCCTCGGCCTCAGAGCCGGTGACAATCCACTCGAGATCCTCGGCATCCCGCACGAGCCGCATCTGCTTTTCGGCTTGGGGGCGTCCGGAATGAAAATAGGTTAAGATCCGCTTCTTTAAGGAGCGAGCCTTACCCACATAGAGAATGACACCGGCGCGGTCCTTGAACAGATAGACGCCGGATTGATCGGGAAGTTGTTTTAGCCGCGCCTGAACAGCCATCGGATGGTACGGCGCGATTCTTCAATGCCCAGGATCGCCGAAAGACCAAAGAAACCTGCCGTACCGGTTGCAATCGTCAACCCCAGCCATCCCGCTCTTGCCAGGGGCATCGTAGAACCGGCTGCGGGTGTCAACCCCCAGATCCACCACACCAAAATCCCCATCCCGGCGCCGGCTGCCATCAGCTTCACGGCCCATCCCCGCATTTGAGCAGGGAGCGGACCCAGCTTTCCGCGAAGCGCCCGGTAAAGATGCAGTGCATTCCAGGTGGCACTGAGGGAAGTTGCCAGCGCCAAACCGGCCAGCCCCATCACCCGAATCAACAGGAGGTTGAGGATAATGTTGAGGCTTAAGGCAATGCCGGCTGCGCGAACCGGTGTCCAGGTGTCTCCAAAGGCATAAAGGGCATTGATCATCACCTTGGCGGCACATAGGGAAGACAGCCCCACGGCATACCAGCTCAAGGCGGCCACCGTCATCTGGGTGGAGACCGAGGAGAAGGCCCCGTGTTCGAGCAAGGTCTGAATGATGGGTTGAGCCATCACCATCAGACCCACAGTCGAAGGCACGGCAACAAAGAGGGTAGAGCGCAGGGTCTCGATGAAGGTACTGCGTACGGCCGCGGTTTGCTGGGAAGCCACCTGGGCAGAGAAGGCAGGCAGGGAGGCCTGCGCTAAGGAGATGCCGAATAACGCCAGCGGGAGTTGGAGGAAGCGGTTTGCAAAGTACAGGGCCGCAACACCTCCAGGCCCCACCCAAGCGGCAAAGGAGGCAAAGATGGTGTCCACCAAGACAGAACCTTGATAGACAGCGGCCCCAGCCATTCGAGGGAGGAGGAGTTTGCGGATTTGGCTGACCGCAGGATGGCGCTCCATGGCAAGCTTGAGCTCAAGGCCGCATCGACGCAAGGCCGGCCGCTGAATCACAATCTGAAGCACCCCTCCTGCCAGAATCCCAAAGACCAATCCCATCGCATCCTGGCGCCAGAGCAAGATTCCGGTGATCATGCAGACATTGAGCACGATGGGGCCGAGGCTCGGACGGGCAAAATGCCGAACGCTGTTGAGCAATCCCGTCAAGAAGGCATAGACCCCCACCAGCCCCAAGAAAGGAAAGAGGATCCGGGTAAGTTTCACGGTCAAGGCCATCAAGGCAGGATCGGTTTCAAAGCCGGGGGCAATGAGGCGCACCGCCCAGGGGGCAACCCAAATTCCGATGAGGGAGACCGCGGCGGCACCGATTAAGAGCCGCACCCAGACGGCCTGCGCCAAGCGCATCCAGGAATCGTTCCCCTCCCGCTCGCGGATCCGGCTGAAGACCGGGACGAAAACGCTGTTGGCAGCTCCTTCGCCGATCAGCACCCGCAAGAGATTGGGAATTCTAAAGGCCACCACAAAGGCCTGTGCAGTCAGGGAGGTGCCGTACAAGACGGCAATCAGCCAGTCCCGGGCAAAACCCAGAACGCGGCTTGCGGCCGTGGCAACCCCGAGGGTGCCGGCCGCCCTTAAGACTGATCCTGTTTCTGGTCTGGTTGACAACGGGGGATTCTTTGTGTTACGTTCAGGCACCATGCCAAACGTTCATGCTGCAAAAAAACGGGTACGAGCCGATCGGAAGCGACACCAGCAGAATCTCAACATCACATCGGAGCTCAAAACCTTGACGCGATCCCTTCAGGCGCTGATCAAGGAGAAGAAGACCGATCACGCTCGCCAGATCCTTCAGAAGCTGACCAAGCGACTGGACCAGGCCGCCAGCAAAGGACTCCTCCATCGCAACACCGCTTCCCGGAAGAAGTCCCGCCTGGCTCGCCTACTCGCCTCCGGCAGCGCTTCCTAGTATTCGCTTTCCGCCCTCAGCTTACGAGCCCAACCCCATCAGGAGTTGATCTGCCAAAAGCTCCGGTGCGGGGTGGCCGTATTTGACGTGTGAATCGGCCTCCATGGCATCGGCCAGCGCCTTCTCGAGTTTTGTCACCGGCCAGCGGGCCAACCGGCTTAAGGCCGCCTGTCGAGCCGGAGACATCCATCGAGCAACAGCCCCACCCTGCCGCGTCTTCCAGGCCATCCGGTAATACCAACCCATTGCGCCAAAGAACTGCTCAATCGAGATCCTGCCTGCGGCAATTCCCCGGTGCAGCCCGAGCAACGCATCCTCCATCTTGCCGGAGGCGGCGGAATCCAAGATCTCAAAGGCAGTCTCCTGATAGGAGGGGGGGATAAGGGCCTCAACATCGCAAGCTTCAATGGGCTCAGCCGAATCCACTAAAAGGGAGAGGCTCTCCAGGGCCAGGCTTAAACTGTTGAGGTCTGCTCCGGCGCGCGCCGTCAACAGCGCCGCTGCCTGAGGCTTAAGCTGCTTGCCCAGCTGCTGGGCTTGAGTCACCAGCCAATCCTGAAGCGCCCTGCCCTTTAAGGGGTAGCACTCCATGATTTCAATCCCCTTAGAGCGCAAGGCAGCAGGAGAGAATCCTCCCCGCTTCTCATCTGTCGCATCAGCGCAGATGACCAGAAGGGTCTTGGGGTTCGGGTGGTTGAGATACCTTTCCAGCCAAGGGAGATGCTTGGGGGTAAGGACCTTAAGCCCCTCCACCACCACCAGGCGCCGCTCGGAACCAAAGGGGAGGGTCTGCAGTGCCTCGAGAAGGGTTTGCGATTCTTCCTCGGCGGGATTGTGGAAACGGGCAAGGTCCGTCTCTTCAAAACCGTCTGTGACCCACTTGGATTTGAGCTGATCGACGGCCTGAAGTTGAAGGAGACGCTCCGGCCCTAAGCAGAGGACAACCGAAGGCCTACCAGTACTCAACGACCCACTCCACGACGCGCCGGGAAAAATCCACCACCAGGTCATTGACCGCTGTCGACTCAGCTACAGCGGCCGAGCCTTGGACAAAGTAAGTGGTGTCGGCGATCAAGGCGGGCTCTTCCAGCACAAGCTCCCCTTTGGCGTCCCGGAGTGTTAGAGCGGCGACGAGATTGAGGCGATATTCTTCTACCGACTCGTCATTCAGCCGGCGGATCGGCTGGCGGTAGAAATCCTTAAGCTCCCCATACAGGATGAGATCCGCCGTGGATCGCTCCGAGGTGACCCGGAGATTGCCGTCAAAGAGGAACCGTTCGTACAGCCCCTGGGTGACGTCCTCCTCAAGCTTGGGGATATTGCTGATGAAGCCAGTCCATTCGCTGGTTTCTTGGGCAATCGGAATCCGGTTTTGGATCGGCTCAATGTAGATCACCTGGTACTCGGCAGGAAGGAGCCGGGTCGCAGAGTAGCCGCACCCAGCCAGAGACAGCGCCAAGAACACCGAAACCACACCTGCGACACGCGTTGATCCAAAGAGGGTTTTCGTCCATCCGGCACTCATTCGGCGTCTAGCTCCTGCAGTTTGGAGACGGCCGTGGCCGCATAAGAGGACTCTGGATATAGGTCCACAATCTCCCGGTAATAAAAGACAGCGGATTTCGGCTTGCCCTGGATCTCATAGAACTGGGCGATCTCGGCAAGCCCTTTGGCTTTAATCTCACGCAGCTGCACCAAGCTCTTTTTGGCCTCGGGTACCAAATCGCTGTCTGGGTGGCTCTCAATGAAGCTTTCGAACCATTCCATCGCCTCTTCGGTCGCTGACTGATCGTAGCTGGCCTTAAGGGAAAGTTGTCTGGCGCAGTAGGCCACCTTGAACTCCGCATCCTCAATCAGGTCAGAGGCGGGATATTCATCCACCACCCGCTGAAACGCCCGGTTGGCCTCCTCAAAGCGGTTCTGTTTGAGATAGCACTCGCCCAGGCGAAGCTGAGCCCGCGCTCCAAAAGCACCGTACGGAGCGTGGTCCACCACATGCTGGTAAATCTCAATGGCGGTGCTCAGCGCCGGAAGTGTGACCGGTCCGATCAGCTCCATGCGCTTTCCGGCAAAGAAGCTCTCGGCGATCAAGAACTCCCGCTCCACCGCCTCCTTGAACTCAACGCTGAAAGGATAGACCTCTACCACCTGTTTGTAGGCCCTAAAAGCATGGCGGGGTTTGTTCATCAACTCATAGGAAAGGCCAGCCAGATACTGCGCCTTGGGGGCCAACTCTGAGCGGGGATAGGTGCGGACCAGCCGGATGAATTCCTTGACGGCGCGGGGATAATCCTGCCCCTCAAAGAAGTCCACCGCCCATTCCATCTGGTGCCCAGGGGTATCTTTCGCCGCATACTTAGGGTTAATCCAGCGGCGGGTTTGGGGGGTCCAAACCCAATCAGCAGCTGCCTCAACAGCCAGGAAGCTGATTAAAAGTGCGGCAAAGATAACGGGTCTTGGTTTCATGGGGACATTCCGGTGGATTCTGATCTGTAACGATACCACACTAAGAATCAGGGTGTAAAGGCTTGGCCCATGTCATCCCCGACTTGATCGGGGATCTCCTTCTGGTACCCGGTACCGATTTTAGATCTGGTATCTGGTACCAAGTTTAGGTTTGGTAGCTGGTACCGACTCTACGCCGGAGCAGCCCCGGCCCTGGCTACAACCCCCTGGAGGACATAATGGGTGATGGCAGAGCGGTCTTCCCCTTGAATCTGGGTGAATTGAAGGCCGCATTCGCAGCTTTTGGCGGGCCATTCCTTGCGAATCCACACCACCTGAGCAATGGTTCGAATCGAGCGCTTTAGGCCCGGCAGGGACAGTTCCAGCACCAGCTGCGTTCCCTTAGACAAGAGGGAGGCAGCACTCATCCGGACACCGCCTTGGCTGATATCCTTGAGCCGAGACTCGGCAAAGGGCTCTTCGGGCTTTAAGAGCTCTCGGCTTTGGATTCGGCCGTCGACCTTGAGGCGGGGCTGGCGTCGGTCGGGAATATGCACACCGGGGATTAGAATGTTTTCGTCCATAGTTACCTGCAATTGTATTCATTTTATCACAGGGATGCCGCACCGTGTGCCGATTTTTGGGTTCTGGTACCAGGTACCGATTTCTGCTTCTGGTACCGGGTACACTCGCTGTTAAAAATTGTACCTGGTACCGATGTTAGGTGTTGTTTTTGTGCGACAGCGCTACCACTGCCAGGCAGCGCCGGGTAGATCAGCTATCCAGTTGACCAGGCGGGTCAGCCCCCAGGCCAACAGTTCGAAACTGGCAGCAAAGGGCTTAGCCAGCACCGGGCTTACGAATCCGACGCCATATACCAGAAAACCTGTGGCGATCAAGAGGGAGGCCCAGGGGACCACCACCAGATTGGCCAAGGGGGCGATCAGGGTCACGGTCTTAAAATGCCAGGCGATAAGGGGCAAAACAGCGACCCACGCTGCACAGGAGACTGCAAGGGCCTGAGCGATGCGCCGCTGGATCTTTGCCCAGGCACCAGGTACCGGCTGTAAGATTTTGGTACAGATTTCGGTACCAGGTACCGATTTCTGATTTTGGTACCTGGTACCGATTTGAGGTGTTGATTTGAAGATGTGGGGGCCAACCAACAAAATCCCTAAGACCGCTGCAAAGGAAAGTTGAAAGCTGGGGTCCCAAATCGCTCTGGGCTGCAGCACAAGAATGACCAGCGCGGCCAACCCCAATGCATTGAGTGCGCTGTGGGCCCGACCCAAGGCCAGATTCAGACAAAGGATCACCCCCATGATGGTGGCCCGAACAATTGGAAGGCGCATGCCGGTCAAAGTGCAGTAGACCACCAGAATCCCGGCCAGCAGGCAATAGCGCAAGCCCCGGGGAATGCACACAACCGAGAGGAGCAGGTTGCAGATAAGCCCAATCAACCCCACATGGAGGCCGCTGACTACCAAGACGTGGACCGTACCGGTCTTACGAAAAAGCTCCTTGAGGCTCTTGGGAATTCCCTGCCCCTCACCCAGGAGGAGTCCCTCCAAGTAAACGCGCGCCTCGGGCGATACCAAGGAGCGGCCTAGCTGAATAAGTTTCCAGCGCAAGGCGGCGATTGACTTGCGGTAGCGGGAATAGAGGCCGGAGGCAGCTTGCAGCTGCACGATCCCCTCGCGCGCTGAAACCGTCAATACCCCTTCTGCCCCTCTGAGCCACAGCCACCTCGTCTCATCCCAACCCTGGTACCGGTTTTCGTTTTTGGTACCGCTTTTGGTACCGGGTACAGTTATTGACAGCGCCTGTTGAGAAGTGTACCCGGTACCGGGTTTAGGTGTGGGGGTATGTCCTGCTCGGATTGTCCCGTAGGCTCGCAGGCGATCGCCGTATCCCAGAGAGTCATCCCACCGGGGCCACTTGAGCTTGAGCTTGCCGGAGGCGGGCAGCCAGCGATCCCCTTGCCGGATGGAATTGATCTTAAGCCACGCCGTTCGAATCCGTCGGTTGAAGGCGGGGGCGTGTGGGTCGCTGACCAGGACTCCCTCAATGGCTGCAGGGCGTGGTCCCGCCGTAAGGTAACGGGCAAGGGAATCCGGTGCAACTCGCTGATCCACCCCCAACCGGAATGCCCCCAACAAGCAAACCAGCAGGGTCATCATCAGGTTGGCTCTCGGAGGATGGCGCCGGAACCAAAACGGCAGGGCAACTGCCAAAACGGTCAGGAGCCCCAGAAAAACGCATGGCAGCGCCAAGAATCCCTGCAGGCCAATACCTAATCCCAGCGAGAGGACCAACCAGAAGAGTGGCGAACGAATGCGCTCAGTCAAAACAGAGGAGAGGCTTTAAGCGCTGCAAGGTCTTTTGACCGATTCCCTTGACCCGCGCCAAATCCGAAAGGGTTAAGAACCGGCCGCTTTGGTTTCGCTCTTCGGCGATTCTCCTGGCAGTCGCCGGCCCCACCCCCGGCAGAGCAGCCAATTCCCCAACAGAGGCCCGGTTGACGGCAACGCGGCTAGGGAGCACATGGGAGGGGTGGGTGGGTGGCAAAATTCCGGTTGGAGTTCTTCCCAGCGCCATCACCCCCAACCCCAGCAGAGAGATTCCTGTCAGAAAGATGAGCGCCGTCCGCTCCTGGCGGGTAAACAGATCCTCCAGGAAACCGACGCGTGGTAAATGTTTCTTCATGCCACATTATTAGCATAATCTGCAAACTTGGGTCAAATGAAACAACACATACAAGAAAACCGCTGAGCTTCTCTAGGGTTAAGCAGCCCTCAGGCGGGCAAGCAACCGCTCCAGGGCAACCAACGCGTTGGTTGTGGGTGTGACGCCGGAGAGATTGGTGACGAGCTGCTGGAAATACGGTCTAAAGGCCTGCTGCTCCTGGAGGGTGAGCTCCCGGACATCCAACTCCATCGCCCGGGCAATCCCAAGAAAAACATCCAGGCGGAGGTCTGAATCCTGCCGGGAACCATACCCCCGTACCACTGTTCTGCGCGCTCCGCTTTGACTGAACTGCTCTATCAGCAGGTTCTGCATCTGCTCTCTGGTCTCAGGGACAGCAACCAGGGTGATACTTCCGATGGAGACGGGGCCGGCCCGCAATCCTTCCAGGAAGGGGTTGCCTGAAATCGCCTGAGGGGAGACAGCAACCAGATGGTGTGCTTTGAGGTCAGCCAGTTTCCACCGGCTTGCGAGATCCCGGAGTGACTGGGGCTCTCCTTCCAAGCGGGTTGGCGTTTCGAGGGCAGCACCGTCCTCCCCCGGGCCGGAGGCATCAAAAACCAACGCACCGGAACCAGACATTGGGGCGGACAAGTCACTCAGGGTCACTGCTGCCTCTTCAACCCGTTCCTCCAGCCCAACAAATTCTCCTCCCTCCGCATCCATCAGAGGTTCAACCAACAACGCATAGGGGGTGGCTTGTGCGCTAAAGGGATTGATAAGGGCAACATTAAATCGACTATCATTAATATTCGTACGAGCCCAACGCGGCAAGCGACTTTCAAGCGCCCGAAGGAGAGCTTCCGCGGAAGCAACCTCTCCCAACAGCTGCAGAGACACATAGGGTGGAGCGCCAGGGGCAAAAGCTTTCACGGGTGCTTGCCATGGATAGGCTGCTGCAGGCTCATTTGGAGCAACCACCCAAGCCTCCTTTAATCTTTCAGGATCCCCCTGAAGAAGCGTCTTAATAGCACTCCAGCTCACTCCTCGCATGGGAGCTTCAAGAAGCTGAGCCTTGGGATATGTTTCCAGGACAGACTCAAATGCAGCAGGAATAGGGTTGTCACTCACCAATCGGCTGCCCATTTGAACGACCACCGTCTCTATGTGCTGTGCAGCTTCTGAGGTTACCAACCACAGATCAAACGGTTCGTCCCGCCAAACCTCTTTTCTGGGAGGAAGCCACCGCCCATACGCACGTGCAAGAGAATGCTCAAAATGCTCGGCCATCATAAGCTCTGCGGCTTCCAATCTTTCAACCAGTCCTTCAGGAGAAACCAAAACAACTTCCCCGGGGGAATGCTCCTGAACAAATGCGTGTAGATCTCTACCGACCACCCAACGCTTTCGGCTTACCCTGGAACCAGAACCGCCTGAATGAATCATCGCTCTGATTTGACGCTCGATCTTCTCCCGAGAAAGACGTCCTTCTCTCAACACATGAGGAACGCCGCCTTCCTGCAAGATCATTTTGCTTACCCGCCACAAGAATAACTCTATCCACTTCTCGCTATCCCCGCTCCAAGCAAACTCTTGCCACCGAGTCTGAATATCACGTAATTCACCAGCCATATCGGGGTTACCAGAGTTCTGATACTTTTCATACACATCGGGCCGCACTTCATCCACCAATCTGAAGGTTATCAAAACCTCAGCCAGCCACTCAACCGGTGACATGATGTCCTTGTCCTTCCCCGACAACTTAATGCCTCTGTATTCGCCGAAATCAAATACAAGCCAGCCCATGATTGTGGGCAAACCCCGGAAGAGGTGTCTGTCCCATTCTCGCCTGAAGTTTCGGTGGGTGCTTCTCGGCTCCACTCGGACTGGCCTCTTGGTATTCCAGACGGACATATTGCTTCTGTGGATCAACCTCAAGCTCTGCGGTTACATCTTTGTCGTCCCCCGCCCATTCTGAGAATCCCATCAAGCTGCGCTCCCATTGATCAGCAGGCGTCGCTCCACCCCTGGGAAGATGGATGCGCTTAGCATGTAAAAGGAGCGTCCACAACTCCTCCCGCGCCTTCTCCAGAGCATAGGCAGAACGTCTTTGAAAGAGGGGAGTTGCATCATTTGCCTCCTCCAAGCCAGCGCCATCTTCACGCTCCCCCCCATCTGCCGACTCGTCTTCTGGGATGCGTTCGAGTTGAACCGATGCTTCTACCAGCTCCATGTCCGGCGTGCGCACATAATTCCCGGCCAGCGCCGCCCCGGCAGCCTTGAGCAGATCCCTGCGGCTCATGCGAGAGATCCGCCCTTCCTCCAGGCCCGAGGGGGAGGGACGGATCTCCATCAACTTCCTTGCGTTCCGCCATGCTGCACTATCCACCTCTGCGGGGTACGGCGGATGGCCCAGGGGAAATATCTTCGCTCTATATTCCCGGAGCCCGCCCCCTGGCCTGGCTCGGTAATCATTGCCGTAGGCCCGAACGAATAACTCGCGGAGTTTTTTACCAGGATGCTCTTCCGGGATTAAATCAGCGCCCTCTGCTTCAACAACCTGCCGCCCTTCAAGCAAGTGGAATCTCATCGTTTCCATCGGGTAGCGCCTAATCGCTTTGAGAAGGTCCCCTGCGACTGCAGCGCCTATAGTCTCCATGGGCTTAGGAGCTATAACCTCAGGGCCCTCATCGGTTTCCTCTTGGCCAGCTGTGGGTGCGCTGCCGGACAGACCAAGGAGAAAGGGGTGTGTGGAGGGAGCCGCCGGAGCCGCGTGGGGTGCATCCAGCCTGTAGGCAGGTTCGCGCTGGGTACCGGTTATCCCGAGGACAAGCCGGGCCTCTGCTTTTGCGCGATTGAGAAATCCTCTCTCCAGCCTTACCCTGGCCGCATCGATCTGGTCGCCGGTGACACCCGTTTCAATCGGATCAAAGAGAAAACCGTACTCCTGCCCCTCGGCAAGCTTTGGGTGATGCAAGAATCCAACCCTCTCTGGAGGGTTCTTCTGGCTGGAGCGCAGGTCTTGAGTGACCATAAGCGCGGCATCCAACCGTTGGAAGTGGCGCGCTGCTCCAGCGTCATCGCGCTCCAGATCTGAAACCACCCCCGCCCAGTCCAGATGAACGCGAATGCCAAAGGGAGCAAATGCATCGGTGACATAGCTGTCGAGATATTGGTTTGCTTGCGCTCGTGCCCGCTCGACCCGCTGCTCAATGGCTTCTCGCAACCGGATCCACGCCAGCTTTTCATCAGGAGCCGGCAATGGCTTCCCCTCACCTTTTCGGTGGGGCCACCGCAGGTGAACTCGAATGACATCGGCAGAGATCGCCGGAGGAGCCCGGGAGACGGTCACCTCGAGCTGCTGATCCTCAAAAGAGAAACCCTTAAAAGCATCATGAGCGACCGCCAGGAGCAGCATGATCATGTTATCGCCGGCCTTGTAGGACTTGTCGTTGAGCCCTTTGAGACGCATGTTGCCGTGCTCGTCTCTATGCCTCTGCTGTGCCCCAGACGCCCAGCGGTAACCGGGACGTATCTCGACCGTAACGCTGGAATACCCCGCCTCGAAATCGTCGTATACCTGCTCGCGCACCTGTTCGGGCGGAAAATTTTGGAGCAGAACCGCGTCTCCTGAAATCTGAGGCGATACGGTGAGCAACGATTTGCCCCCGTGGACATGGGTATTGACCTTCAGACCATCCCCAACGGCAACCGCATTCTTCCACCGGGTCGCGGTCTTGGCCTCGGCCAACCAATCATCGGCATTGAAGCGAAGGCGCTCATACTGCTCGAGGTTAAGCGCATCCTTATCCAACCTGCTGATCACCTGAGCGCCCAGGGAAACGGTCACCGGAAACTGTTTAGGCTTCTCTCGTTCCCCTTTATGCAGCAAACCAAAGACCCCGTTATTGCCTTCAATCCGAAGCGGCTGCGGCTTGCCCAACCCCTGCTCTGCTGCCTTGGCCTGCAGATCCGGCAGAATGGCCAGGGGATCCTCGCGCTCTTCCTCCGGCACCTCCAGAAGATAGAGGGTTCTACCGGCATATTGCTCCTCAGCACGTCTCCTTGGCCAATATTCCGCGGGCAGATGTGAACGCTCTCCTTTGGCGAAGTTCTGAATAACGATGTAGCGGTTCTGAAATGCCTCCGCGACGCTCTGGAGAATCTCTTCGAGCATTGCATGGGCCTCGGTGGTCAGATCGGCCTCATCGGCAACGACATCGGACAGCGGCACCAAACAGGCGAATTCATCTCCGCCGTGGCGGTAGATGATGCCGCCTCGCTTCTCAACCTCTCTTTTCAAGATGATGAAGATCTCCGCTAAGACCGGATTGACGATCCTCTTGGAGTAGAGCTTGTTTAAGAGCCCCAGCCAGTCCACATCCCCGAAAATCAGAACCATGGGAGTGATGGGCGGGGTTCGATCATTGAGGCGCGCCAGAGCGGCCGCCTCCCCCTCTGCCCGGCCGGGCAAAACCGCCCCCGGATCCACTGGTTCCGGCTGCTGCTCCTCCAAACCGGTGGCAGTCTGGGATGCTTTTCCTGGGTCGGCGGCAGAATCGTCTGCCTGGGTAAGGCGATCGTACTCTGCAAAGCTTTCAGGGAAACGCTCTCTGGCAGCCGCAATGATTTTCCCCCAAATGAAACCGTCATTGAGCTCTTCCGCAAGGTGTTTAAGGATGGGGACTGTTTTTCGGCGCCCCGCCGCCTTATAAGCCCCCGCAAGGTTTGCGGCAACCTCACCCCCTTGCGCTTTCTGCTTCTTGGAGGTAACCGCATTAAGCCCCAATGAAAGGCGTGGTCTATGCTCAACGGCCGCCCGGATTGCTGCCATAACTTTTCTTTCGTCCCATGACTCCACGCGCCGCGCTGCATACCAGAAGAAACCCATAAGTGCTCGCTGCGCTATGGGATCGTCGCTTTTTCGCTCCTGCAACCGCAACTCTAATTCGTCAAAGGTCTCCAACACCTCAAGCCAAAGCCCTTTTGCATCAGCACCTTCCGGGTAAGCGGCGGTGGCTGCATCCCAGTAAGCCTGGAAACTCTTTGGGTTGATGTCGGGCAGTGCCATCTGCTCCCAGCAGGCCAGAAGCACTTTCATGACATCGCTTCGCTTTGCCGTCCCCTCGACAATGGCTGCATCTATTGCATTAATCCGCGCCTGCATCGGATTGTCATCTGCCTCTTCAGCGGCACGGTGGGCATCAGGCTTTAAGGCCTCCTCGAGGCCGGATTCGACCGCCTCTTCGATGGTGGGGCGCAAAGCGTAGGCAGGGGGAACCCCGGTGAGAAGCCCCATAATTAGAAAAGGGCTCAACAAGCGGGCAAAACGCCTACGCCATATGCTGTTTCGCTTCAAGGGATACATCGGCTAGTTACTATTAAGTTTACCTGCCGTGCGGGGATAATTCAAATAAAATAACCGAATATATGCTACTACTAACCCTACCAAGGCCCGACCATCGGTACCGGGTACATATGCATCCCGTACAGGTGTTGAGGTACCGGCATTGGAGATTAAACCACCACGTTGACGAGGCGGTTGGGAATGGTAATAACCTTTTTGGGAGGCTTGCCTGCTATCCAGCGCTGGACCCCCGGATCCGCTAACACCTTGGTCTTAATCTCCTCCTCAGCCAGATCTGCTGGGAGGGTGAGTCGGGAGCGAACCTTGCCGTTGACCTGTACGACAAGGGTGACCTCCTTCTGAACCAGCAGGGCTGAATCAAAGCTCGGCCAAGGGACCTTGGCCAGCATCTCCTTGTGCCCCGAGCGCTGCCAGAGCTCCTCTGCGATGTGCGGGGCAAGGGGGTAAAGCAGGTGGACCATGGCCTCTGTGGCCTGGTGCACATCTTGAGGTGAGCTCTCGGCGCTGAGTTTCTCGATGGCGTTTCTCAATTCCATCAGCCCTGAGATCGCGGTGTTGAACTTAAAGGCATCCAGATGCTCGGTGACCCGCTTGATGGCGGCATGGGTGATGCGCGCCAGTTCACTATCCCCCTTCCCTGTCTTGGGGGAGGTAGCTGCACCTTCCAGCTTCTCAGCTAAAGTCCAGACGCGGTTTAAGAAGCGCCAAATCCCCTCAATGGCGCTGTCGTTCCACTCAAGCGTATCCTCCGGGGGGGCAGCAAAGAGGATAAAGAGCCTCAAGGCATCGGCGCCGTACCGCTCAATGACGCCATCAGGATCAACTACATTGCCCTTGGACTTGGACATGACCTCGCCGTCTTTTAAGACCATACCTTGGGTGAGTAGGCGCGTAAAGGGCTCATCGAGGGTCAAGAGCTTCTCGTCCCTTAAGCATTTGGTGAAGAAGCGGGAGTAGAGCAGGTGCAGGATGGCGTGTTCGATGCCGCCGATGTACTGATCGACCGGCATCCAGAAACCGGCCTCCTTGGGATCAAAGGGGAGCTTTTGCTCCTTGGGAGAGCAGAATCTCAGGAAATACCAGGAGGAATCAAAGAAGGTCCCCATGGTGTCGGTTTCGCGGCGGGCAGGTTTCTTGCAGTTGGGGCAGATGGTCTCAACAAAGGCTTTGACTCTGGCCAGGGGGGAACCCCCTTCCCCGGTGATGGTGACCTTCGTGGGCAGCTTGACCGGTAGATCCTTTTCTGGTACTGGAACCACACCGCAGGCTTTGCAGTGGACCATCGGGATCGGGGTGCCCCAATACCGCTGGCGAGAGATCAGCCAGTCGCGTAAACGCCACTGGACGGTGCGTTCACCCATCTGATTCTCTTCCATCCAGGCGGCGATTCTCTCTTTGCCGGCGGTGCTGGCAATACCGTCAAAGTGCGCGGAGTTTACCTGGGTGCCGGCCTCTTCAAAGGCCTCTTTCCATTGCGCCGAATCATCCCCGGGTTGGGCAGCAGTCGGCTTGGGCGGCTGAATGACGATTCGAATCGGTAGGTTATGCTCCCGGGCAAAGAGGAAGTCCCGCTGGTCATGGGCCGGAACCGACATGATGGCCCCTGTGCCATACTCCATTAAGACATAGTCGGCCACCCAGATGGGGATGGCCTCTTTATTAACCGGGTTGATCGCATTGACCCCGGTGAAGATGCCTTCTTTTTTCACCCCTTCGGCGATCCGCTCTTCTCGGGATTGCTGGGTAACGCGGCGGATGAAGGCTCGGACCTGAGCCTCTTGGGGCTGACCAGGAAGGATGGCCTCTAAGATGGGGTGCTCGGGGGCCACCACCACGTAGGTGGCGCCGAAGATGGTATCCGGCCGGGTGGTAAAGACCGGAAGCTGGGTCTTCTCCTTTTCAACGGCAAAGCGGATCAGGGTCCCTTCGCTTCGGCCGATCCAGTTGGCCTGCATGGTGCGAACCCGTTCAGGCCAGCAGGTGAGTTTCTTAATGTCCTCTAGGAGCTCTTCGGTGTAGTGGGTGATCTTTAAGAACCACTGCTCAAGCTCTTTGGGCTCTACCGGCGTGCCGCAGCGCCAACAACCTTCTTGAACTACCTCTTCGTTGGCCAAAGTGGTTTGGCAGCTCGGGCACCAGTTGACCGGCGCCTTGCCCCGGTAGGCCAAACCTCGTTTGAACATCTTCAGAAAGATCCATTGGTTCCAGCGGTAGTAGTCGGCATCGCAGGTGGCGACCTCCCGCTCCCAGTCATAAGAGAAACCCATTCTTTTGAGCTCGGTCTGCATCTGGGTGATACAGCTTCGGGTCCAGCTCTCAGGATCGGTCCCCTGTTTGATGGCGGCGTTCTCTGCCGGTTGGCCAAAGGCATCAAAGCCCATCGGGTGCAAGACCCGGTAGCCTTGGCGCACTCGGAAGCGGGCCATGACGTCACCGATCGTGTAGTTGCGGACATGGCCCATGTGGATGCGCCCGGAGGGATAGGGGAACATCTCCAGAAGGTAATACTTCCGGGCTTTAGGGTCTGGGGTGGCCCGGAAGGCGCAGGTTTCTTCCCAGTGTTTCTGCCACTTGGCTTCTATCGCCTGAAATGGGTATGCCATAACTTGATTATTCTAGCATGAGGTTTGAAGGGGGCGGGGTTGACAACGCGGGGGGCGGCCAGTAGACTTAGACTGTTAACGGGGCAGTAGCTCAGCTAGGGAGAGCGCCTCGATGGCATCGAGGAGGTTCGTGGGTTCGATCCCCACCTGCTCCACCGCTTCTTTCCTGCCCATATTCTTCCATCAATGCCTCGCCTATGGATTGAAGGGTGAACTGTAGTGTTGTGTCCAGATATTGGATAAGGCAAACTCCTCGATAATCTTTCTTGAGCGTCCTCTTCCCTTTGGTTCTCTTATCAGGTTGCGTCGGATAGAACTGCCTCGTGGGAATTCTTGTTACTCTAGACCAATAGTAGATGAGGGAGCTCAATGATTGATCCCACCGGTGCATGACTTGGCACCGGAATTTCCTCTCATCTATAGCGAAACAGGTCCGCAGAAGGTAGAGGAAGAATTGGATCATGCGCGGATCTGAGTTTCCAAACCCAAGTTGCCTTGCAGAAGGATACTTGGAACCTTCGCAAACGTAGAGAACCGAACAGAGCAATCGTCCCAAACCCGGAGTTAATTGGATTCGACCCACTGCCTTTCGACTGTTTTCTTTGATCCGCTGTTTCCAGGCTTCGATCTTTTGTCGATTGGCAATAACTGCCAACGGCCGACCAATCTTTCCTGCTTCTACAATTCTGGACCGAATGCGTTTCTTCGACTGGTTGGAAAGGGGGATCGATCTCATCCATCCTTGAATTGTTGCCTTGGGAACTTGTAGGTGCGCGCTGAGTTCACTAAGAGAAAACCCTTCCCTGCGCAGGCGGGTTGCCTCGACTCTCGCAGCGGCAGGGTGGAACTTGTATGATCTAGACATGCGTCTACTATACACAGTGAGGCTGCTTTTGTCAATGAAACGCTGGGCTGGAGTTGCCCCCATCCGGAAAAGACCGTACAATGAGGACAATTCGCCGAGGTGGCGGAATGGCAGACGCGGCGGCCTCAAAAGCCGTTGGGGGCAACCCCATGAGAGTTCGACCCTCTCCCTCGGCATAATCTTCAACATAGAGGTGTACTCCATGGCAAAGTTTCATCCTAAGATTTTGCTGGTAGACGATGAGCCAGAGGCCCGGTCCGGCTTAGCGCACGGCTTGCGCGCCCACGGGTATGAGGTGGTTGAAGTGGGAACCGGCCAGGAGGCCCTTTCACGTGTCAAGGCAGAGTGGCCAGCCTTGATCGTTTTGGACATCGTGCTACCGGATATCCCGGGTACCGAGGTCTTTGACCGCTTAAGGGCCGACCCCATCACCAAAGCGATTCCGGTGCTCTTGTTAACCGCCAAACCGGACATCGCAGAAAAACTGCCCAGCACCTATGCCCAATCCGACCGGATGATTGAGAAACCGGGCCGGATGGAGGATGTGATGGGGATGGTCCACAATATGCTCACCGGCAAGCGGTAGGTCGGCTACCCACTTCAAAATCGGTACCAGGCACTAAAAGCGAGATCTCTCGCCCCCCTTGGGGGCTCGAGATGACTTGCGGCTACCTCTAGTAGTCCAGCCCTTCCTGCGCTACAACACCCCGCTTGAGGGGATGTTTGACCTCTCCCATTTCCGTTACAAGATCAGCCGCCTCAATAATCTCTGCGGGGGCATTGCGCCCGGTGAGGATCAGGTGCATCTGGGGAGGCTTTTCTTGGATGAGGGAAAGGACCGCTTGGGTATTGAGGAGTTTGATCTCCAGGTGGCCTACAGCGTAGAGAATCTCATCCAGGATGATCATGTCGTACTGGCCTGAACGCATCCGTTCCTGGGTAAGCTTGAGTGCAGCCGAGGCGGCCTCGACATGCTCGTCAAAGGGCTTTTGATCCCCCATGATTTTGACGAAACCGCGCCCCAGCTCCAGGACTTCTAATTGAGGGTGGAGGCGCTTGGCCAGTTCCAGCTCGCCGGAGGCAATCGGCCAATCTCCCTTGAAGAACTGGATGACCAGTACGCGCTGACCGTGACCCAGGGCACGCAGGGCGGCCCCCAACGCAGCAGAGGTTTTACCCTTACCGTCGCCTGTGTAGACGACAGTTAACCCCACGTGCTTAGCCATGAGATCCCTCGCTTCGCTCGGGATGAAATTCAGCCACAGACTTACGATCGCTGCGCTCCGTAAGTCTCGGCTTCATTACACTTCGCTGAAGAGGCCCATCTTGCGGAATTTCTCCTGACGGGCTGCGAGAAGCTGTTTGGTGCTCAGGGCCATCAATTCGCGAAGGTGTTTCTTGATGGCGGATTGAAGGCTTTTGGCTGCCGCAGCCGGATCCCGATGGGCCCCGCCCAGGGGTTCTTTGACCACTTCATCAATGATCTCCAATTTGAGCAGATCGCGAGCGGTCAGCTTTAAGGAGGCTGCCGCTTCCGGAGCCTTGGCTCGATCCTTCCAAAGGATCGCAGCGCATCCCTCCGGGGAGATCACCGAGTAATAGGCATTCTCCATGACGAGGACCCGATCTCCCACGCCGATGCCCAGCGCCCCGCCAGAACCTCCCTCCCCGATAACAATCACCACGATCGGAACGGACAGTATCGCCATCTCCCTCAAGTTATAGGCAATCGCCTGGGCCTGGCCCCGCTCCTCTGCCCCGACGCCTGGATAGGCCCCCGGGGTGTCGATGACGGCGAGAATCGGCAACTTGAACTTGGCGGCCATCTGCATCAGGCGAATCGCCTTGCGGTACCCCTCAGGATGGGCCGATCCAAAATTCCTAAAGAGGTTCTCCTTGGTGTCCTTGCCCTTTTGGTGGCCGACAAGCATCACCGGTGTGCCGTCGAAGGTGGCGAAGCCTCCGATCAAGGCTTTGTCATCCGAGAAAAGTCGGTCGCCGTGAAGCTCAATGAAGTCGGCCATGAAGGCCTGAATATAATCTAAGGTATAGGGCCGCTTGGGATGGCGGGCCAGCTGCACCCGCTGCCAAGGGGTGAGATTCTGGTAGACGTCGCGGCGGGCCTGCCCCAACTTCTCCTCCAATCGTTTGATCTCGCTTTCTAAGTCGATCGATTTGGAGGCAGGCAGACCTTTGAGCTCCTGGATCTTCTCCTCCAGGTCAATGATGGGGCGTTCGAAATCGAGGGCAAAGCTGCTCATGGGAGGTAATTACTCGACGATGGTGACCGGGGTGCCTTCGGGCAAGAGGAGAAAGAGCTCCTCTGCATCGGCATTGGTCAAACGCACACAGCCCTTGGTCACCGGTTTTCCTATGGAGTCGGGATCTTGTGTTCCGTGAATGCCGTACTCCGGAAGGTCAAAACCCAGCCAGCGGGATCCCAACGGGTTTTCTGGATCTCCAGGCGGCACAACCCCCTTCCAGGCCGGATCCACTAAGCGGGAGACGATCTTGAAAGTCCCCACCGGAGTAATCCCCCCTTCGCCGGTGGAACAGCGGTAGACCTTGAGCACCTGATCCTCATTCTTGAGGGTCAAAATATTCTGGGACTTGTCGATGATGAGATTGAATTGGGTCTTGGCAACCTTGAGCTGTTGGCCCACACGGATGAGGTCTGTGGTGAGCTGGTTGGAGGCTTTGAGAAGCTCGACCGTGGTGCCGAACTGCTTGGAGATCTTATAAAGGGTGTCGCCAGGCTCGACAGTGTACTGAACCGCTTCGGGGGTCACCTGAGGGGAGAGGATGGTCGCAAGGGCCACCGCGCCAAAGCGTTTCTGCGCTTCGGCGGCTGCGGTGCTTTCGGGGTTCTCCTCTAAGAGCTTCTGATAGAGCTGACGCGCTTCTAAGGAAGCGCCCCGCTCTTGGGCGGCCTTGGCCTGTGCCAACAGTGCGTTGGGGCCGGAGGGGGCGGGTGCCGATGCAGCGGGGGTTTGAGCGGCGGTTTCAGGCAAGGGGCCCGGTTGATCTGCTTGGGGGCGCTTAACCATCGCGATGCCGGCAACCACCAGGATGACAGCCAAGCTTGCCGTTACGATCCACAATCCAGGTCGATTCATTTTTGTGCTCTTTCGGTTATGTCGGTACGCAGATGATGACAGCAACCAGCGAGCCGATCAAGGCCCCTGCGATCACCTCAATGGGGGTGTGGCCGATCAGTTCCTTGAGGGGCTCTTCGCTGACATGTCCCTTCAGGTACAATCCATCAAAGATCCGGTTCAGAGCCACCGCTTGGCGTCCGGCCGCACGGCGCACCCCTTGAGCATCAAACATGGTCACCAACGCAAACATGAGTGCTACCGCGAACAGGGGAGTGCTGAAGCCCGCTTTGATCCCGGTGGCAATGGCCAGCGCAGAGACTCCAGAGGAATGGGCCGAAGGCAGGCCCCCTGTCCCCAAGAACCAGCGGAAATCAAAGCGGCGCTGGCGTCGAGCCGAGAAGATGACCTTGATCGTCTGGGCGGTCACCCAAGCCGTAACGGTCGACCAAAGAACAACATTTGAGAAAAACTGTGCAATGGGACTCATGGAAAGTGAGGTGCTATTTTATCGTGAAAGCCGGCAGACGTCTATGGTGCCCGCACCCCCTTAAAAGCTAACCCCATGCTTAGGAAGCCGAGAGGCGCTGCAGTCTCTGGGTGAGTTTGGCGTTGGCCGGGAGTGCAATCCCATGCCGGGCAGCGATCCGAACCAGCGCCCCATTCAAAGCGTCGATCTCGGTACGGCGACCGGCCTGGATGTCCTGGAGCATGGAGGGATGGTGAGCTGCTGTGCGCGGGATGAGCTTTTCAAATAAAAGGGTGCGGTACCCCTCTGCAGTCGCAGGTTCCAGAGCAATCCCCTCTGCCTCTGCAACCTGGTAAGCCTCTGCCACCACCTCGGTCATGACCTGGCGCGCATCCTCGGCCTCTAAGAGCTGTCCATAGGGAACCTTGAGGAGGGTGGAGAGGGGATTGAGGGCGCAGTTGTATATCACCTTGCTCCATAGGGCTTCTCGAATGCGGTCGGTCATCTCTGTTTTTAACCCCGCCTGCGTGAGCCGTTCGGCAATCCGCCGCGCCGGCGCTTGGGGGTCTTTGGGTGCAAGTCGCCCCAGCAGGATGTTCCCGCCCCAAACCGTCACCGTGGCAGTGCCGGGTGTCATCTCCGCACCAAAGATCACCCGCCCTCCGATCACCTGCGCTGCTGGAAGGTGCCGCAAAAGCGCCTCCCAGTTGCCCAGGCCGTTTTGCAGGGAGACCACTTGGGTAATATTGGACAGATGCGGACTGATCTGGCGGATGATGGTGTCGGTATCGTGCGATTTGACGGTGACCAGAACTGTATCCCACCGTTGTCGGGGCAGTTCCTCGACATCTACACACAAACCACACTGGGTGACACAATGTTCCCCTAAGATTCCGCGAATCTTAAGCCCCTTTTCCTTGATGGGGGTCAGATGCGGCGCACGACCCAGCAGCCAAACCGCCTCTCCGGCCTCGGCAAGCAGTCCACCTACTACCGATCCGATGGCACCTGCACCTGCAACCAGCCAATTCACTGAATTCCCTTTCCTGCTTGTGTCATCACCTCTCAATTATAGCATTGGGGTCTTGCAACCACTTCGATAACGTGTTAATAAAACTTAATTTGGTGTTGTTTTTTTCGTCTACATTTTTCTTGACACACGCTATAGGTAGCGCTACACTCCCAATCGCCCTCAAGATCTTGTGGAAGGAGGGGAGATTTGGACTGAATAGAACTTTGTCGGTCCCGCGAGGTGGCAGACCGGGTTCTCTTCAGCACAACAGCAAGACCGGCTTCATTCCTTCACTCCCCGAAGGAATCATCCTTCCCCATCCCAAGATCCCAAGGCCATATAGGTTATTCTCTGTAACATCTGTGCACCTGTTGCTTGCCAGATGATGGGTGAAGGGGATTCCTTTTTCCAACGCCTGGCTCGTAATGACCAATTTGAGGAGAGCGATCTCGCCATGACAAAAGGCGGTCACCCTGTAGCCACTGAACACCACAAGACCGACACGACACCCAAGCAGGGAATGCGTAAGGCCGGCTTGGAGGCGGGGCTCAACATCCCTCGCCACTTCACCGCTTCCGGCGTTGACCCCTATGAGGAGGTTTCTTGGGCGCCTCGCTCTGCCTCCATCGTTAACGACCATGGCGAGGTGGTCTTCGAGCAAAAAGAGGTGGCAGTCCCCAGCTTCTGGTCTCAAACCGCCACCAACGTCGTCGTTTCCAAATATTTCCGCGGAGCCCTGGGAACCCCTGAGCGGGAGAATTCCGTCCGGCAGTTGGTCGGCCGCGTGGTCAACACCATCACCGACTGGGGAATCAAGGACGGTTACTTCGCCACCTCTGAAGATGCGGAAAATTTCCGCGCGGAATTGGCGCACCTGATGTTGATGCAGAAGGCATCCTTTAATTCTCCTGTCTGGTTCAATGTCGGAATCGAACTCCCTCGTCCTCAGTGCTCTGCTTGCTTTATCCTCTCAGTGAAAGACACCATGGAATCGATCCTCGACTGGTACAAGGTCGAGGGAATGATCTTCAAGTACGGCTCGGGTGCTGGAATCAACCTTTCTTCGATTCGTTCCTGTGAAGAGCGTTTGGCCGGCGGCGGGACTGCCTCGGGGCCGGTCTCCTTTATGCGGGCGGCCGATGCCTCTGCCGGAGTGATTAAGTCGGGCGGCAAGTGTTTCAAGCAAGGAACGTTGGTGGCAACGCCGACAGGGTGGAAACCCATCGAATCCCTTCAGAGCGGCGAACAGGTGTTGACCCATCGAGGACCACGTCCAGTCGCCGACTTTATGGCCAACGGGCAGAAACAGTGCTACCGAGTCCGCACCCATGAAGGTTACGAAGTGGAAGTAACTGAGGGGCACAAATTTGCCTACTGGAATATGGGGGATGGGCGATTCGAAACAAAACCGATTGAGTGTTTCGAGCCAGGTGAATCCCTCTATCTCTTGCTTCAACCCAGCCTCAGCGGATCCTCCATTCCGCTGCGCACCCCAGCACCCCATGACCCTCCTAACGCAACCACAATTGAGGAGATGACGTTCCCTGGGGAGCTGACCGATGAGTTTGCCTATGTGCTTGGGCTGATTTACGGAGATGGAGAGTTGCGCACTGAGTATCCCTATCGAGTCCGGGTAGCTTTCGCAAAGGACTCTGCCGGACAAGCTTCGGCGTTTCGATTTAAGGCGCTGTGCCGAAAACTCTTCGGGGAGGAGCCGATTGTGCTGGGAGATGAACCGGGTCACCAGCAAATCGGTTTTACTCGCAAACGACTGGTGGAGTTCCTGGTAGCCAATGGATTGGCCAAGGGCAAAGCCCATTCTCTTCAGTTTCCACAAGTTCTGTTCCAAGCACGTCCAGAGATTCGTGCTGCATTTATCGCCGGCTTCATTGATGCGGACGGCACATACCAAAAACGTGGAGGTTGGTCAATCTCTTCGATCGACCGGGCGTTTCTCCTCTCGCTTCAGCGGCTGCTACTAACGCTCGGTATCCCATCAAAGATAAAGCTGAACCGAGAGCAGGTCGGTACTTGGCAACGCCTCTACAAATTACACGTTGTAGGATACACGTTCGTGGAGCGGCTTGTTCGCTACATCACACCGCACTCAGCCAAAGCGCACTTCAACTTCGAACCCTCTGATGGGGCCGATAAGGGGTGGGGCTATCGGCCTTCCTTGTTCTCTGTTTTGGCGGCCCGCGCAGAGAACGGCAGTGGGCGCCGGCTCGTTGACCGGAGAGTAGGTTCTTCGAACGAAACGACCGGCTATGGTGCGCTGGCTGTTCTAGCTGATCATCCTGATGCGGTGGTTGCTGAGTATGCTCAAGAGCTGTCGAACTGTGTTCAAGTGGCGCTCGAAGTCGTTGAGCCAACAGAAATCGCCGAAACATACGACATCGAGGTAGAGGATACGCACCTGTTAAGTGCTAATGGGTTCTATGCTTCGAACACAAGGCGCGCCGCAAAAATGCTGGTGCTCAATGCCGACCATCCGGACATTGAGCGATTCATCCAGTGCAAATGGCTGGAGGAGCAGAAGGCGTGGAAGTTGATGGATGCCGGCTATGACAGCTCCTTGGGCGGCGAGGCCTATGCTTCGGTCTTCTTCCAGAATGCCAACAACTCCGTCCGAGCCACCGATGCCTTTATGGAGGCGGCCGCGGCCGATAGGCCGTGGGACCTCAAAACAGTCCACGGGGATAAAACCCACCGGACCACGCAGGCCAAGGAGCTCCTCAAGCTCATTGCCGAGGCCACCTGGCACTGCGGTGACCCCGGGATGCAGTTCGACACCACCATCAACCGTTGGAACACCTGCGCCAACTCCGGCCGAATCAACGCCAGCAACCCGTGTAGTGAATTCATGTCAATCGACAACACCTCCTGCAACCTAGCTAGCCTCAACCTCATGAAGTTCGTAGATCAGGAGGGAACCTTCCAGATCAGCGATCTGCGCTCGGCAGTGCGCACCATGACGGTTGCCATGGACATCATCGTCGACAACGCCTCCTACCCCACTCCAGAGATCACCGAAAATGCCCATCTGTTCCGTCAGCTGGGACTGGGTTACGCCAACCTGGGGGCTCTGCTCATGTCCCTAGGGTTACCGTACGACTCTGACGCCGGACGAGCGTATGCCGCGACAGTCACCGCTCTTTTGTGCGCAGAAAGTTACCGCACCTCGGCTGAAATGGCTGAGGTGCTGGGGCCCTATGAGGGCTTTTCCAGAAACAAGGAGCCTCAGCTCAATGTCATCCGAATGCACCGGGATGCTCTGGTCAATGTGGATGATCGACTGGTCCCCGAGCGGCTCTTTGCCGCTGCCGCCCAAACTTGGGATGAAGTCCTGCGCCAAGGCAGTGACCATGGGATGCGCAACTCGCAAGCCGTGGTATTGGCACCTACTGGTACTATAGGATTTATGATGGATTGCGATACCACCGGTGTCGAGCCGGACATCGCCCTGGTCAAGTACAAGAAACTGGTGGATGGGGGCCTGATGAAGATTGTCAATCAAACGGTCTCCAAAGCCCTCAAGCGCTTAGGCTACGATGAATCTCAAATCCGAATGATCATCGACCACCTCAACCAACACGAAACCATTGAGGGAGCTCCGGGGCTGGATCCCAAACATCTGGATGTCTTTGACTGCGCTTTTAAACCGCTCAAAGGGACGCGCTTCATTCACTACATGGGGCATGTCCGAATGATGGGGGCGGTGCAGCCCTTTGTTTCGGGAGCAATTAGCAAAACTGTGAATGTCCCGGCTGAGGCCACGGTCGATGAGATCATGAAAACCTACACCGAGTCCTGGAGGCTGGGGGTCAAGGCGATCGCCATCTACCGCGACGGCTCCAAGCGGGTACAGCCCCTGACCACCGCCAAAGACAAATCGGGGGGCAAGAAGGTCAAGGAAAAACAGGAGGCCCCCATACCCGGAACTGCCCCAGACAAACCCCAGCGCCACTATCTGGCGGACGAGCGCCACGCCATCACGCACAAGTTCTCGATCGCCGGCCACGACGGGTACGTCACAGTAGGGCTGTACGATAACGGCAAGCCCGGCGAAATCTTCATCGTCATGTCCAAAGAGGGAACGGTCATTTCCGGGCTGCTGGATGCCTTTGCCACAGCCATCTCTCTGGCCCTTCAATATGGGGTGCCGCTCGAGGCGTTGGTCAAGAAATTCTCCCACATGCGGTTTGAGCCTGCGGGGATTACCTCCAATCCCAAGATTCGCTTTGCCCAGTCGATCCTGGATTACGTCTTCCGCTGGCTGGCGCTGCGCTTTCTGCCCTCAAAGGACCATCCCAGCCCCCCGGTTACAGTGACAGACCTGGCAGCCAAAGAGGCGGATGTGACAACCCCCTCCAAAACTGCCGGGACCACCTCAGACGCCCAGCCGACCCGCCAAGCCTTCCAGGGGGAGGTTGATGCCCCCCCTTGCCCGGACTGCGGAGCGATGATGGTCCGCTCGGGCAACTGCCACAAGTGCTTTAACTGCGGCTCCACTTTAGGCTGTTCATGAGGATCCGCTTTTTCGCTTTCATCCTCCTGGGTCTCTTCTTCTTGAGGACAGTGCCCGGAGTAAATGGAGAGGAGAACCCCATGGCTGTCATCGAAACGACCAAGGGCAAGATTGTGGTTGAACTGTATGAAGGTGGCGCCCCCAAAACTGTGGCGAACTTCATCAAGCTCGCAAAGCAAGGTTTCTACAACGGCATTATCTTCCACCGGGTCATCCCCAGCTTCATGATCCAGACCGGAGACCCTGAGGGAACCGGCCGCGGAGGGCCTGGGTATACCTTCGACGACGAATTCTCCCCGGATTTGCGCCACGACGCTGCCGGGGTGCTCTCCATGGCCAATGCAGGCCCCAACACCAATGGAAGCCAGTTCTTCATCACCTTGGCCCCCACCCCTTGGCTCAACGACCGGCATTCGGTCTTTGGCCGGGTCACCGAAGGGATGGAGGTGGTTAAGGCCATCGGTTCAGCCCCGCGGGATGCGGCAGACAAGCCCCTGCAAGAGGTGACCATGAAGGAAGTTTCCATCCAGGAATAAAACACAAACCCGGTACCGGGTACAGTTTCAACAGCGAGTGTACCCGGTACCTTTTTGGGTGCCCCAAAAAGAGAAGGGACCCCTAGCCTTTGCGGCTAGAGGTCCCTTTCTACAATGACCGATCTGGGGCGCTTCTTTGAATACCCAAGTTGACGTGTTTCGGGCTCGCCGTGGATCAGTCGGGGAGCAATACTTAAGATTATATTACGCCCCTGGGGCTGGAAAATCAACCCCTTTTATGCCCCTTTTTAGCCCCCCTAAGACCACCTGGGGCCGAAATACCCTTTGGTCTTGCGAACAAAGGGGACCATGGCTCCGGCCGGCTGGATGGTTGCCTCGCCATAGAGATCGTTGATCTGATCGAGGGACTCTACCAGCCTTCTTTTACGCCTCCGGTCCTCCCAGAGGTCCAACAGCGGCTCCTGAACCACCAAGCCGGAGGCCGAAACGCCGACCAAGCGGACCGGTTTTGCTCCTCCCGCTGCCGGAAGCAGGCGCAAGGCAGCTCGATAGATCGATAACCCGTCGTTGAGAACCTCGATTCCTGTGTGCTGGCGGCTAAAACCTGTAAAATCATGAAACCGCACCGTAACACAGACCGTCCGTGCAGCCAACCTCTCGGCCCTGAGACGTCGCCCCACCTTCTCAGAGAGCTTGAGCAGTGTCCCCTGGACAATCTTGGGATCCCGGGTATCCCGCTGAAGGGTATACATGTGCCCCATCGATTTGATGAGATCCGGATGATCCTCCGCTAAGACCGGGGTCTCATCGATTCCCAGCGCCATCTGGTGAAGGGTCTCGCCATAGACCCCAAAACAGGCCTTAAGCCGCCTGACTGGAGCTGCTGCCAACTCTCCTAGGGTCTGGATCTTTATCTGGGCCAGATGCTCTGTAATTCTGGGCCCAATCCCGCAGAGGGCATTAACCGGCAGATGCTCCAAGCACTGGGGAAGCTGGGTCGGTGAGATTCGTTTCAGGCCCCTGGGCTTGGCCTGCTCGGTAGCCAGCTTGGCCAAGAGCTTATTCGGGCCAATCCCCACCGTGCAGGTAAGCTTAAAATCCCCCTCCACCTCCTTTTGAATCCGGCGGGCAATCGCCTCTGGCGTTCCAAAGCGCTTCCAGGTGTCGGTGACGTCCAAGAAGGCCTCATCGATTGAAACCACCTCGGCCAGAGGGGTATAGCGAGAGAGTCCCCCGAAGATTGATTCTGCAATATGGATGTAAAGATCGGGCTGCCCGGGGACCGGAATAACCTCAGGGCACAGAGCTCGGGCCTGGCGGACCGACATGCCGTTTGTGATGCCAAAGACCTTGGCCTCGTAGCTGCAGGCAGCCACGACCGACCGGGTTTCAGGGTTGCCGCAGACAATAATGGGCTTACCCCGAAGCCTGGGGTCGGCTGCCTGCTCGCAGGAGGCAAAGAAGGCATCCATATCGATAAGAAGGATCTGCCGCTCGCGCATAACAAACCTATCCTAACAGACAAATGTCTACACTTTGCACAAAAAAAGAGGGGCCCTGCCCCTTTGCCGCTCACTTGACCCAGAGCGTCTCCTGCGCATCTCCATCCGAAAGAATCACTCGGTCCCTTCGAATCTCAACGACAGTCCACTCACCCACGCGCTCTCCGGCATACACCACCCGGCCGTTGACCACTGCCGAGGGGGTCTTGGGATCCCACAAAATGCCGCCCAGAGTCGGCCCATACCGCTTTCCGGTCTCAGCGGGTGCGGCAGCCTGTCGCTCCTCTAAGAAGGGATCGACGCCCCAAGGAGCATCCGAAACAACCTTTTGGGAAGAGGGGGTAGGAGCATCCGGCACAGGCGCGGACCGGACAGCTTGGGCAAGCGGCGCTGGACGCCTCGAATGGGCTGGCGGTGCGGTCAAACCGCGCACCCAAACAACCACCACCAGGATGCCCAAGATGCTCAATATCCAGCGCTGTTTTTGAGAAATCATCCTTATTGCCCCAATGCCAATTCCAAGGAAATAGAAGCTTTTAGGCGCGGCAACAACCGCTGCTCTCGGCCAATCCGCACCGACTGCACAGAAACAACGCCCAATGCCGGGGTCTGGCGCAGTGCCCCCAGGAACTCTCCCAGAGGCCGGTAGGCCCCCTCTATGCGAAGCTCGACCGGAAGAACCACCAGCCCCTCCCCTTTCGGTGCCGGAGAACGCGGAGCCACCTCCACGAGCTTCAAGGTATGGGCTTCGGCCAAGGCATGAAGCTCGGCCAAAATCTCAGGGATTGTTTCTGCGCGGGGTAGACGGCTCCATTCCTCCTGGCGCAGTTGTTCAAAGACGTCACGCGCCTGAGTCGCCTCTGTGCGCAGTTGATGTTTCCTTGCCTGTAAACGTCCAATGTCACCCAGCGGCGGTCCATACAGAAACCACCCCAACACAAAGAGCAGCCCCAGCCCCGCAGCCACCGCTGCTTTGGGCTTATCCTTAAGCCAATTCCTCAAGGCGTCACGCCAAAGTGTTATATCAGGCTTTACTCCAGACGGCATTCGATCTCAAACTCCAATGCTTCGCCAGACCTCTCTGTCTGGCGAGAAGAACGCAGTTGAACATCTGTAAAGATCCCGTCGCGCAGCCTGCGCATCAGCTCCGAGGAAACATCCTCCGGGGGGCGGTTCAGCTTTCGAACTCGGCCGCGCAGCATCACCCGCTGCTCCTGCACACCCAACTCAGTCAGATAAGCCTCTGAGGGAACGGCACAGGAAAGCTCACGGAACAACCCTTCCCAATCCGGCTCTCGATGCAGTCGGGCCTGCGCTGCGACAATGGCTCGCGCAGCCGGCAGCTCCTGGGCCATCGCTCTCATCTCAACACCCAGAGCCGTAATCTGTTTTTGAAGGCTTTGGCGATGCGTCTGGATCCCAACCCAACAGAGTGCTGCCATGAGGATGGCTGCGGTCAGCATCCCCTTGAGCGCTGCATGCTGGAGCTTGATCTTGACTGCCTCCTTGATCTCCCTGGGCAGTAGATTGATTCCCCCTTCCTTCTGGAGAACAGCACCCAATACGGGGATCAGGGTACAGGAAGCTTCGGTCACCTCCTGCCCCAGAGCATCATCCCCTGAGACCTGCAGCTCTTCTAGAGGATTGGGCACGCTGACGCGAACTCCCAAGCGCTCCCCAAGCCAGGGGGCCAACCCTTTCATGTGCGCCCCGCCCCCCATCAAAACCAACTCCCCAATCTCCTGAGCCTCAGGGAGCTCGTCATGGAAGGTGATGGAGCGCTCCACCTCGGTTACCAGCCGCTCAATGCTACCGCGCATCAAAGACAAAAGCTGAACCTCAGAAATTCCCTCTTGAAGTATCTGAGCGGACTCTGGCTTCGGAATGCCGATGCGGCGCTTAAGCTCCTCGGCCTGCGCCTCAGACAAACCCACCTGCCCCTGATCGGTCATAAGCACACCGGTCATGCTGCGCGTGATCTCCTGACCGCCGACCGGAATCTTCCGGGTGAAGAAGGGGGTGCCGTTTCGAACCACCATAAACTCTGAGCCGCAAGAACCCAAGTCCAGCACGCCAACAGACCGCTTCTGGCCAAGGTCCAGTCGATCCATCCATTGCGCTACGGCAATCGACTTGGGAACCAAGCGAGTCGGCGAAAGGCCGGCCTCACCCAAGAGGGCCAGGTGCGTTTGAATGGCCTCTGTTGGAATGGCAACAGCCAGTATCCTCTGTTTTTTGGCCCCCTCGACCTCAATCTCCCCCAAGGGCTGGTAATCAATGGTTACTTCTTCCGGGGAGGCGGTCATGAACCGCTGCAGCTCCCATTGGATAGCGTTTACAATCTCGCCGGCAGGCATGGGAGGAATTGTGATTTCGCGCACGCAGGAGACGGGATCATCAATGACGCTGACCACTTGGGCAAACTCCAGCGCTGGAATATCGCCGAGGAGCGACCGGAGTACCTCTGGGTGCCCCTTGGGATCGGCTGGAGCGGGAAGCGCTACGAGCTTAGCCTGCTTCAATGCAAGCTTGCCGTCCTTTGCCTCAAACCGTACCAGCTTGAAGGCATGGGTCCCCAGATCCAGTCCCAGAACCTGAGTGGACCTCACGGCGCGATCTCGTCCCAATCTTTTTGAGGGGTAACCGAAACCGTTGAAGCCGAGAATCCCGTTGGGATGGTGTCGGGGATGGAATCTGCGTCAAAGGTAACTGTGACCGATCCGGTAATTTTGTCGTCAGTGTATCTGTCGGCGATCACTGTTCCGGTGAGGGCTGCGCTGTTTCTCAGCTTCACTTTGTCCCCATAGATGAGGCCGGTGAAAATCGCTGAGTCCTTGACCGTCACCGTCTTGTTGTTGGTGGGAGCCAAGAGAGAACCGGTGACATTGGCGCTGCTCTTGAGGGTGACACCATTTCTTCCATATAAGACTGAGTCACTCTGGACCACGGCGTTATTCTGAGCAGTAATGGCTTTTTTCGTGATGATCGTCACCTCAGAACCAATATTGGCGTTGTTCTTTAGCTTCACCGCCTTAGTGGCTACAATCGTTCCGGGGCCGGTGACTGTAGCGCTGTTCTTGATGGTCACCTCTTTATAGTACACCGTCCCCCCGGCCAGGTCGAGATTGCTGCTGCCGCTGAGTGTCAAGTTTGAGCTGGCTGTAGCCTCTGCGGTTGAGATCGCATTGTCATAGGTCGTGGTATCCAGCGCAGGATAGGTGGGGACGGGACTGGGGTCCCCGCCTGCTGCGGTGTAGGTGCCGTCTCCGGTGACGTTGTCGGCATAGACCAAACCGTTAATCACGCTGGCATCCGCCTGCACCTCTACGTCCTCCTCATAGTAGAGGTCCCCCGAGATGATGGTGTCATCCTTGAGCTTTAAGGTTTTGTTGTCGGTGTTGCCGAAAATCGCATAGCTGAAGGCAGCCGGCATCACTTTGGCGGTCTGTGTAACCGCCCGCTGCAGGCTACTCACAGTGCTGGTCGAGGTTAGGGTGTAGCTGTAGCCGGTTTTGCTCACTGCAACCGAATAGTTCCCTTCCCCCAAGCTCCCGGTGACCGTCGTGGGGCTGGCCCGAAAACCGGCGTCGTCTTTCAAGTTATAAAGTGCCTGCTGGATACCGCCCTCGGCAACCCAGAGGGCCTGGGCCCCGGCCAGCCCCCCGCCGGAGCCCAAGGTTTGCGTTGAGACCATCAAAAGGAAGCTGCCCACCAAGACCGCCAGGGCCACCATCACGATAAAGGCAAACAGGAGAATGGCCCCGCGCTCTTGTTTCATAGGTTCCTCGGGCGCACCTGCGTTCTAGCGCAAACCGTTTCATCTTCCCGCTGGACGCTCAGGTCTACGATTACCAGGTTGCCGCTGATCGACAAATCGGTGGTCGCCGGCGGGATAACATCGGTTAAGAGCAGGTCGCCGTCTCCGTAGGTGAAGGTGCCGCCGATCCCTCCGGTCAGGGCAGTCTTGCGCAGTTCATAGGTATCCTGATCAAAGGCCGGAGGCGGGGTGTAGGCATCGCTGGCATGATAGAGATAAAAGATGTAATGGGTAGAGCTGTCTTCGCTGTAGCGCACCTCATCGTAGTCGGCGGTGGATTGGACAGCAATCGCCTCGCGCAGATCCCGCGCCATTACCTCCACGGCTCGATCCAGTTGGATATCGATACCGGTGCGTTCCACCTGATTGGACCAACTTAAGATGACAACGTTGAAGACCGTCACGGCCGCCCAGCCCAAGACTGACATCAGCACCAGGGAGATAACCAGCTCAATGAGGGTGACACCCTGGGCGCTGTGACGCCGGGTGGTGGTCTGGCAGGGGCCCATGGCTAAATATCGGCTGCCAAGGTCGTCAGGGTGATTGAGGCAGAACCACCCTGAGTATCCCAATCCACCGTCACATCCACCTGCATGGGATCGGTCCCTTCGGCAACATTGACAGTAACATCGTAATCCGAAAAGGTGGGGTCTGCTGTGGGACCGCTGTCGGCGAGGCCCCCGAAAGCGGTATTCTTGATCTCCTCCATCTTGGCATTGCCGATTGCCACGGCAACGTTAACATCCTCAACACCCGCGGAGGCAAGGAGACCTTGATTGAGGACTGTGGCGATGGCGGTCACTCCTCCGGTGAGGAGGAGGATCGTCAAGAGAACCTCCAGGAGTGTGAAGCCGGCAGATCGCTGCATCAGTCGAACGTCATCTCGAGGCACCGCAGGTGCCGAGAGATCTCGGTCGTGCCTTAGAACCCTCCGGTTCCGCTGGTGCCGTTGGAGACGTAGATGTCGTCGTCCGGTCCGCCGGTCACGGCTCCGGCATCGCTGACTGAGGTGATGTCAGCGGTATTGTCGGGCCCAAGAGACCAGATCACGTAATACTTGCCGTTGGCTGACTTGTCGTAGCTGTACTGAGCGCTGGAGGTACTGAAGGGGTCTGTCAGTGCCGCCCCGATCAAGTTTGGCGAAGCCCCGGTCAACTCCGACTCCCAGGTCGCAGAGCCATCGGTAGGATACACCCGGCTGTTGTGGATGTAGTACGACTCCACCGCCGCCTGAAGAGCTCTGAGCTCCGAGGCCGCCTTGGCCATATCCCCTTCATCGATCATCCCCCGAAGCCTGGGCAAAGCAATCCCCACCAAAATCGCAATGACGGCAATGACAATGACCAGCTCCACCAGCGTAAATCCCCTTCCCCTCTTAAAGCGCTTGGATTGCATCTTTAGCGTAATCCTCCATGTTGAAGCACCTTAACCATATCAAACATCGGCAGCAATAAGGACGCCATAATAAACGCCACCAACCCCCCCATGACGATCAAAAGCAGGGGCTCCAGGAGCGTAGTGAGCTGCTTTAACCGAAAGTTTACTCTCATTTCATAGAATTGCGCAACCTTTTCAAGCATCCCCTCCAGCCGCCCGGAATCCTCCCCCACTTGAATCATCTGGATGGCATCCGCGTGAAAGACCTTCCCCACTGAAAGGGCTTCAGCCATCCGCTCTCCCCCCTCGACAGCGGAGCGCACGCGCTTGATCTCTTCGGCGATGACCTGGTTGCCGGCAACACCCTGGGCCGTATCCAGAGCGCTAAGAATCGGGATCCCGCCGCCTACCAGGGTGGCCAGGGTTCGGGAAAATCGAGCCACAACGGTATGGTGAATCGCTGAACCGATCACGGGGATTTTGAGCATAACCTCATGGAGTTTGAGGCGGATACGCGGCTGCCGCCCCGCCGCCGCCAGCCCCATCAACCCTAAGACGCCCACCAACATACCCACCATCCACCTCTCTTGAAGGGCGCCTCCCACGTTGACGAGGATCTGTGTGGGCAGCGGAAGCGTCAAACCTGCCTTCAGGAAAAGCTCGGAGAACTTCGGCACCACAAAGGTAACCACCACCAACATGAGAAGGGTACTGACCACCAGCAGAACAGCCGGATAGGTCAATGCCCCCTTGACCTTCCGCGTTAACTCCAAATCATTCTCAAGGAAACCGGCGAATCTGGAGAGGGCCAAATCCATCTGCCCCCCTGCCTCACCGACTGCAACCATGCTGACCATGAGATTCGGAAAAACGTTGGGGTGATGCGTGAGGGCTTCGGAGAAGGGAGCGCCGGATTCAATTTCACGCGCTACCGCTTGCAGCGCACCTTTAAGCGTTCCCTGGCTGGCCTGCGAAGCAACGGTCTGCAAAGCAGACATCAGTGGAATCCCGGCCTCAATGAGATTGGCCAGCTCTACCGCTACCAGAAGGAACTCCCCTTGAGAAACCGGGCGATGCCACAAAGGGCTTGCGGCTGCGGAGGAGGCTTGCGTTGTTTCCTCAATGCGGGTAACCAGATAGCCCATCTTGCGCAGGCGCTCTGCCAGCGCACCCTGAGACTCTGCCTCCAGGACCCCTGTAACCCGCCGCCCTCTTTCGTCCCGCGCTTTATAGCTGAAGGCCGCCATGCTTACGCTTGGCTCACGCGCAGCACTTCGTCAATCGTCGTCAATCCTTGAGCCGCCTTGCTCAACCCATCCTGTTTCAAGGAGGTCATTCCGGCAGTTGTCGCCTGTTCGCGAATCTGGCTGGCTGGAGCCTTGGCAAGGATCAGCCTCCCAACGGCATCATCAATCGGCATCACCTCAAAAATTCCTCTCCGCCCGGAGAAACCGGTCTTCCCGCACTTGCGGCACCCCTTTCCCTTCATCCAGTTCCCTTTCTGGATTAGCCCTAAGCGCTGGGCGGCTTCAGCCTGCGCAGGATCCGGCTTCGCGCATTCGGGGCAGACTGATCGAACCAGCCGCTGCGCCACGATTCCAATCACGCTCGAGGCCACCAGAAACGGCTCAATCCCCATATCCAACAGGCGGGTTACCGCTGTGGGGGCATCATTGGTGTGGAGGGTTGAAAAAACCAGGTGTCCGGTCAAAGCAGACTGGATGGCAATCTCTGCGGTTTCCCGGTCTCGGATCTCGCCGACCATAATGACATCCGGATCCTGGCGCAAAATGGAGCGCAGTCCCGTTGCAAAGGTCAACTCCACCGCAGAATTGACCGGAATCTGTCTGGCCCCCGGGAGCTGATACTCAACCGGATCTTCAATGGTGATGATGTTGCGCTCCAGGGAATTCAACTCAGCCAAAGAGGCGTAGAGAGTGGTGGTTTTCCCTGAGCCGGTGGGTCCGGTCACCAACAGAATCCCCCAACTCCGCTTGATGAGCTCCTGATAGCGCTTTAAGGGGGTATCCTCCATACCCAGCTGGTCCAAGTTCAGAACCAGCCCCTGGGAATTCAGCAGGCGAAGAACCACCACCTCCCCGTCAATGGCAGGCATCACCGAAACACGCAGATCCAGATCTCGTCCTTCCATCGAAACCTGAAATCGACCGTCTTGGGGCTTTCGGCGCTCGGCAATGTTGAGACTGGCCAACACCTTGACCCGCGCGATGATCCCGGCCTCCAGGTGCTTGGGGAAGGTGGTAAAATCCTGCAACAGGCCGTCTACGCGGAAGCGGACCCGGAGATGATCCTTCTCGGCCTGCAGGTGAATGTCGCTGGCCCGCTGCTGGACCGCATCGCCTAAGAGGAGGTTCACCAGGCGTACGATGGGCGGATCAGAGACAAGCCCCTCAAGCTCCTGGGTGCTCCCGCCGGCTTTAAGCTTATGCCCTGCCTTCTCCTCGCCCAGATCTGAAACCAGCTCTTCCAGCTGCCCCTTGGCCCCATAGTACTCCTCCAGCGCCCGGGCAACCTCTTCCGAGGTGGCAACCACCGGTTCCACGGTTTTGCCGATCCTAAGACGCACTTCATCGAGCGCAATGAGGTTGAGGGGATCTGCAGTGGCGACAGTAACGGTGTCACCCACCTTGAAGAGGGGGATGATCTGGTGCTTGCGGGCGAGCTGCTCGGGTACGAGGGCAAGCACCTGTGCATCAATGATGTAGGATTTGAGCTCCACCTTCGGGATCTGAAGCTCATGACTGAGCCGCTGGGCAAGGGTATCGGCCTTGAGGAACTTAAGCTCCACCAGGGACTGGCGAACGGTCCTGCCTGACTTGGCAGCATCAGCCCGTGCTTTCTTAAGCTGGTCGCTGGTCACCAGGCCTTCGGCAATCAGCTTTTCTTCCAGCTGCTTTGCTCCCTTCATGGAGCGGCTGAATCTTTCGGAGGTGACCCGCCCCGCTGAGAGGGAGAGTCCGACCCCTGGAACTTAGAGATGAGCCTCAAGGCATTGGTAAAGTCGGCAACCCGCTCCCCGAAATTGGCCCCTTTGACAAGAAAACCGGAAATATTGAGGGATCGGGCCTCTTCAAACCGCTCCTCGTTCGAGTGAGCGGTCAACATGAAGACTGGAAGCGTCTTATTCCGCTTGCGGATGATCCGTAGAGTTTCAAGGCCGTCCATCTCGGGCATCATGATGTCCAAGAGGACCGCGTCCGGGCAGGCCGCCTTGATCTTGCTCAAGGCCTCCTTGCCATCTTGGGCTGTCTCCACTGCGTAGCCAGCCTGCTCCAACCGGGTTGAAATGACCTTCAGGTAATCGGGCTCATCGTCAACCACCAGCACCCGTTTCTTATCCATTTCCTCCCCCTCGATTTTTCCGATGCCACCAAACAGCACTCTGGTAGCCCCTCTAGAGTGCATTGTACCCGGACTCCTCTCTATCTTGGGTGGAAATTTCGATGGTGTTGCGGGATGAAACTAGCGAGCCGATTTTCTGGGAAGCAGCGGAAGCGTGAAGTAGAATGAAGCACCCTTCCCGAGCTCAGACTCAACCCAAATCTTACCCCCCTGCATTTCTACCAACCACTTTGAGACCGACAAACCTAGGCCGATACCTCCAACCTTCCGGGTCATGGAGGAATCCAGCTGACCAAACTTCTGAAACAGCTTTTTCGTATCCTCTCGCCGAATGCCGGAGCCATTATCCGTAACACAGATCTGTACGGCCTTAGACTGGTCAAAGATTTGGATTTTGACGGCTACAACGCCCCCGGGGGGGCTGAACTTTATGGCATTGCCGACCAGGTTGGTGAGCACCTGGGCAACCCGCTTGGCATCGCAAGGAACAACCGGAAGCTTTTTGGGAATCGTCCGCTGCAGGGTGATGCGCTTGGACTCAGCCAACAACTTCAGGGAGGTTAAGGTCTCTTCGACCAATTCCTCCAGGCAGCAGGGGGTTTTTTGAAGTACCATCTTTCCAGTTTCAAGCCTGGAAAGATCCAGCAAGTCGTTGATGACTTTCGCCAAGCGATCGATGTTCCGTTTGGCCAACGTCAGGAATCGTTTTTGTTCATCAGAAATAGGACCTGTAATCTGGTCCAAAACAAGGGAAACTGATTCTTTAATCGCTGCGAGGGGAGTTCTCAGCTCATGGGAGGTGGTAGCAACAAATTCTGATTTTACCCTGTCCGCCTCCCTCTCTCCCGTGATGTCCGAAAAAATCCCAATCCCTCCTAACACCACGTCTTGACGATCTCTAACGGGAGCCAGACACGCTTTCAGTGTGCGCGGGTCATAAGCTGATGCAGCAGCGGTAAACTCACGCGTAACAAGCTTGCCATCTGAGTGCATCTGGTGATACATCTCGGGGATATTCCGCTCGCGGCATGCGTCCCAAATCGGCTTTCCCAAAACAGATTCTGTTACTCCGAGTAAACGCTGCGCCACTGGATTAATGTGCGTTATCCTCCCCTCCGGGTCAAAGACAATTAACCCCTCGTTCATGCTGTGCATGATCATCGAAAAATAGGGGTCCACCACCTCAGGCTGTTGCATTCAAACACTCTCTGATCTTGGAAAGCAGGGTTTCGTGATCAAAGGGTTTGATCAAGTGGCCGGCGGCCCCATGCTCGAGCGACCGCTTGGCATCCTCATCCATTGCCCGGACCGTCAAAACGAGAACGGGGATATCCCGTGTGGCAGCATCTTTCTTCAGTTCGCGGCAGACCTGGTAGCCGTCCACCTTGGGAATCATCACGTCAAGCAGGATGAGGTCGGGTTTCTCGGAGCGGATCTTCTCAAGCGCCTCTTGCCCGTCACAACAGGCGATGACATCAAACCCTTCAGCCTCCAACCGCCGGACCAACACCTCCACCAGGTCCGGTTCATCTTCCACTACAACGAGTTTGGGCTTATGCGGCATGCTTCCTCCTTTGGGCCGGGCGGCGGCTGTCCGCCTGGAGGCGGTTCAGCTGTGCCCGGTCCACCATCCAGCGCTCTAAAGAATCCCGCTGGAACCGCCAGCGGTTACCAACCTTAAAACCGGGCAGTTTCCCGGCCTCTGCCATCCGGTAGACGGTCACCGTATGGACCTGGAGCAGCTTGGCTACCTCTTCAACGGTTAGAAGTTCCAAAGACATTTTTGGTCAATTGCCTGTTTTATCAATTTTTAACTTTATTTAACTTGCCTATACTGGACTTGCTTCTGTTGCCCATTGAAAAGCATGGCTGATCTGGGCATAAAAATCAAGGGCTGGGGATAATTTGTTTTAACTCTTTGTGGGGTAATTAGTTACGGATGTGTCTTACGTGGATTGCTGGGGTCTTACAGGATCCCGACCTTGGAGAGAAGCTGCCCTTCTGTGGAACCATCCTCAGGGTAGCCGGCCACCTCACAGTTGATGCTCACAAGCTTATCCAGGTGCCCTTTGGCTAGATGTTCTTCAAACATCTCTCGACTGCGCTCGGCTACTCGGAGTGCTCCCCGCCGCGAGGTGGCGGCAAGGAGAACCAAGATCGCCTGGATGTCCGGAATAACAGCATCTCCTTCTTTGCGTAGGTTAGAGCGGACAAGCTCTGAAAGACGCTGCACAACAGAGGTGCTGTCATTCCGGCCAAGTTTTTTACGCAAGGCCTCGAAGCGCTCCATCTGGAACAGAAGGATCGACAGCTGGGCGTCTTGGCGCTTGGCTCGTTGTATCCCGGCGGCAACCGAATGCCCGAACACCTTTTTGGCAGGCTGCTTGGGCAGGCCAAAAGAAAAGGAGGAGCCTTTTCCCAGGGTGCTGGAAACTTCAAGTTTGCCCCCATGCAATTCAATCAATTCCTTGGCGATGGACAGCCCCAGCCCGGTGCCCCGCTCTCCAGGCCCAGGGCTGCGCCCAAACTGCTGGAACCTGTCAAAGATCCTGGGGAGGTGTTCCTGCGCAATCCCTGGCCCGGTATCTGAAACCGTACAGAGGAGATCATCCTTACGATCCGCTACTGAGATCTTAACCTGCCCTTTCTGGGTAAACTTGACAGCGTTGGCCACCAAGTTCATCCAAACCTGAGTCATCCTGTCCGGATCAGCGTAAAACTCCAGCTTACCCGTAGGAAGTTGTGTTTGAAGCTTGAGCCGCTTTGCCTCGATCTGAAGTTGGAATGACGCTGTGGTGTCTCGGATCATGCGTGGCAGATCCACCCAGGTACGCCGCAGCTGCACCTTGCCCGATTCCAGCTTCGAGATGTCTAAGAGATCATTGACCACACGATGAAGCCGGTCGATGTGGGTCAGGCTCAGGGAGAGGGCCTCCTTGTGCACTTGAGGAGTTTTGGCGTCCACCTCGTCGAGAACCAAGGAAACTCCTTCCCGGATCACAGCCAAGGGGGTGCGCAGCTCGTGGGAGACAGCGCTGACAAACTCGTCCTTGAGCTGCTCCAGCCGCCAGCGCACGCTGATGTCCCGGGCAATCACCTGGAAACAGTAGGAAGAGCCCTTTCGAACCGCCCAGACCGTCATCTCCGCGGGAAATTCATCTGCGCTGCGCCGCAGGAGCATCAACTCCAGCCGGTGGTTGAGGGGTGGACCTTGAGGGGCAGCGCTGAGGCTTGCGGTGATGCTGGCGAAGCTTTTGCGGTGCCGATCCGGCAAGACCGTCTGCGCGAAGGACCGCCCCATTGCCTCACGACGGGGCCATCCAAAGATGAGCGCTGCCCCAGGGTTAAAATCGGTGATCAACCCTTTGGAGTCCAACTCGATGAAGGCATCGTTGGAGGGCTTTAGAATCCCCTCGCTGATTGACGCCTGAGGCTTCACTTGGGGCGGTCTTTCTGCTTGCCGAGCAAGGCCTGAATGGTTTCCAGTAAACGAGCGGGGTTGTACGGTTTTTCCATGGCCGCGTAGTTGCCTTCCAGATGGATCCCGTGCTTGGCCTCCGCGATCAGATCCAAACTCTCTTTGGTGATGGGGGTCCCCGACGAGACCGCCGTGAGGAATAGGATGGGAATCGGCTGGGTCAACGGATCCTTTCGGAGGGTTTGATAGGCCTCAAATCCGTCCTGCCCCGGCAGCATGAGGTCGAGCACAATCAAATCCGGCTTATCCTGCTTGGCCTGCGCAATCCCAGAGGGACCGTCCTCGGCCTCCAGCACTTCAAACTGACCGGCCTGCAAACGCCTGCTCAAGAGCAGGCGGGCATCCGGTTCATCCTCAATGATCAGAATCTTTGTTGTCTTTGGCATTACACTCTCCTTGAACTTCGCCGGACCGGCTCTCGGCCAAGCGAAGCGCCTCTGGAAGGGTTGTCTCTTCGTGCGGCACCAATGCCCATCCCCAGCTTAAACCTGAGGGGGGCAAAAGATCTGTGTGGGCGCTTAAGGTCGATTCGATGCGCTTGCGCATGGCGCCCACGGCATCGGCGTGCAGCACCGAAAGCAAAACAATCTTTCCCCGCGGGTCCTCGAGCAGCCTGTCCTCCTTAGAAATGTACCGCACAAGATATTCCATCAATCTTTGGGGTTGAAATGCATCCTCTCCTTTGGCGCCCAGCAGATGCAGGGCCAGTGCCTGACCTTCTCGAGCCGCCTGTTCTCGCATGACGCGAAACTCTTCGGTCAAAGCAAAAGAAAAGCTGTAGAGCGGAAGGCTGACGATGAAGGAGGTTCCCTTGCCAGGCTTGGACGCCACCCGGATGGTCCCCCCGTGCATCTGAATGACCTCCTTGACAATCGCCAATCCTAAACCGGTCCCTCGAGCTGCAAGGGTTGCGGGTACCTTCATCTGAGCGAACCGCTCAAAGAGGCGCCGCTGTTCCCGCTTGGGGATCCCTAAGCCGGTGTCATGGATCGAAAGCTCTGCTGAGCGGCCCCGGGCGCTGAGGATTACGGTGATTGATCCGTTCGAAGGGGTAAACTTGACCGCATTGGTGATCAAATTCTCCACCACCTGAGCCAAGCGAGAGCGGTCGCCGTAGACCGGCGCAATCTCCCCGAGTTTTAGGTTGAAGCTCCGCGGCGCAACCAGTGACTCGTAGCGGCCCGAGGCTTCTCGAACCACTTCGGCTAGGTCTAGTGGTTTGCGCTCGAGGCTCAGCCGTCCGGCCTCAATCCGGGAGAGATCCAAAAGCTCGGTGACCAAGGTTAAAAGCCTGTTGGACTGCCGCTTGATAAGATTGATCTGCTCTGTCTGCCGAGGCGCCAGCTCCCCCATCAATCCATCCAACAGCTGTCCGGACCCCTCATAGATTAAGGTCAGGGGGGTTCGGATTTCGTGGCTTACCTGTGCCACAGTCTCAGAGGTGGCCTTGGCCTGACGGATCCAGCGCTTGGAGAGGGTCTGTGCTTCCTGGAGCAGTGTGACTTGCGCAATGGCCTGGGCCATCTGGCCCAAGAAGTGCTGGCCTGCTGCGCTGTGGATCCAGCGAAATCGACGGGAGGCAGCAAAGCTTGAGAGGTTGACCACCCCGACCGTTCGTCCCTCCACCACAAGCGGGTAAACACAGAGCGTCTTAACCTGGCGGAACTTACCGGCCTGGCGAGCAGGTCGATCCACAAAGCGGGGCTCTTTGATCGCATCCTGGGTACAGTACGCTTTTTGGGCCCGCGCAACCCAACCGCACAACCCGTCTCCCATCCGAAAGCGCAGTCCCTTCCCGGTGGGCTGCTTCACCCGACTCCCATGGGCCCAGCGAACTGTGAGCTCCTCAGTGCCGGCATCGAGCACCATCACTGAACAGCGGTCTGCCTTGGCCAGCTCCAAAAGGGCCTTGCAGCAATTCTGAACGAGCCCCTCTAAGTCCAGGTGCGATCCCAACTGCTTCATCCACTGATCAGCCGAAGCGCTGGTCCGTTTAGGCATTTAATCTCTCCGTCATCGCTGCGGTTATCCTGCGCGTCAAACCTTCTGGGCCGCCTCCAGCAAATCCTTGATCTTCTCAAGCAGGACTTGGGCTTCAAACGGCTTGGTCAGATACGCATCTGCGCCGCATTCGGTGGCAAGCTTGATGTCCTGTTCCTGCGCACGAGCCGTGAAAATAAGGACGGGTATCTTCTTGGTCCGCTCATCAAATTTGAGCAGCCGGCAAGCCTTGTAGCCATCGAGCTTGGGCATCATCAAATCCAAGATGACGAGGTCTGGCTTGACCTCCTTGACCTTCTCGAGCCCGGCCTGCCCGTCGTAAGCTGAAATCACCTCATAGCCCGCCACCTGAAGGCGCATCGCTACCACCTGGACCAAATCTGGCTCGTCATCTACCAATAGAATCTTAGGCTTATCTGCCATTGCGACTGTCTCCCTCTAGGTGATTGTACACATCAAACCTGATGATTCGCTGCAACGCTGCGCGTCTCAGCCTCCATCCGATTGATAACAGCCCGATCTGCCATCCAATCCTCTAAGGCAGAACGATGGAACCGCCAGCGCCCCCCCACCTTAAAACCGGGCAGCTTCCCTGACTTGGCCAACCGATAGACCGTCATCGCGTGCAGATGCAAAAGTTCTGCGACTTGTTCGATTTTCAGAATATCAGAGACCATGGCTTAACCCTTCTCATTCAATTTAATCAAATTTCAGTAAAAACCTATGCCCTTAACTACCGCCTAGTGTCACCGAAAAGAGCTGGGATGTCAAGGAGGGGGAGCTAGAAGCGGACGATGAAGCGGCGCCAGGGGCTTTCGGCTTGGTCCCCGGAACGGTACAGGCGCCGAAGTCGCCAACTGATGAGAACCAGGGAGAATCCGGAGGCAATCAACCCTCCAGAGAGAAAAACAACCAGGATCTTAGGTTCCACCAGGATCAATACCCCGAGGGCAATCAAGAATAATCCAGAGAGCATAACACCTCCTTTATTGGTACCGGGTACACTTATCCACAGCTGTTAACAACTGTACCCGGTACCGGGTCAAGGGTACCGAATTAGGGCGCGTTCGACCGCCCTGCGCGTAACCCTAAGGTGATGCCAACCGCCAGAAGTAAAAACCCCAAGGGAGTCGGGCTCCACTCCCCGGCCACTAAACCCTTGCTGCAGCCAATGACGGTCACAAGCCACACAAAACTTAAGAATAAGGACGTTAACTGCTTCGGCATCCAGGAGGTGACAAAGGTCCGCCCCTGTCGAATCTCCATCCAGCTCCAACCAAAAACAACCAGCAGGATAAGAAAGAGAAAAGACCAGACGACCTGAGAGGTGACCAGCGGCAGTAAGGCCCGCTCGGCAACCCAAAAATCGAGGTTATTGGCAATCAGCCAGCTCGGCAGCAGCCACAACAGCCACACGGCCGACCTCCAACGTCCCCAGGGACGGGCTGCCCGCGGCAGGTTCCAGTGGGTTCGGCTGGTGAGAACCGCTAGCCCCAGCGCCAAACCGCCCAATCCGCCGATGGTATGTTCAGCGACCTTCCACCAATCGATCGGTATCCCTGTAGCCGGCCCTACCCCTTGAATCCATGCTGCCAAAGGAAAACCCAATCCAAAACCAATTCCGCCGGCTATCCCCAAGCGGAGCGCCACCCGGTCTGACCGCCACAAACCGACATAGGCCGACAGCAGCACCCAGGCGCAAATCAGGACAACCGCCATCAGTTCTCGAGTCGCCATGTCCTCCGGGCCTTGCAGGCGGCCCCACAGGAGCCGATCCACCAAGAACCAAACAAACAGCAATACCGCTCCAATCGCCCACCGCTCCCAGTGTTTATAGCTGGAGAGATTCAACCCCAACCCCAAACCCAAGCAACCCAATCCTCCCCAGGCAAAGCCAATGAGCCCCAATGAGCCGATCGCCTCCCAGGAGCCTTGAAATGCAAGTTCGACAAAACGACCGTAACTTAAGGCGCCGCCAACGGCAAATGCCAGAGAGCCAAAAACAGCAGCTCCCACCCAGCGGGGACCTGATGTCACCGCGGCCAATGCGAGCCCTGCCATAGCGCCCACAATGGCGGCACCGCGCTCATGACCGTGTTCACCGCGCAGACCCCACGCCAGGGCCATGGCCAAGGTCACCACCAACAACGCCTGCCATCTAAAAGAAGCTTTGCGCATAAGATCCACCCTAACAGAGGACACCCATTGGGTCAAGGTTGACGGCTGTAGGCGCAACTGATAGGGTAGGACCATGCCCGAGGTACCCCCACCCACCCCAACAGCTCCCGATGAGCCCACACAGTGGAATCGGACGCGGATTGCCCTTGTTGTCCTGCTCCACGTGGGAGCGGTTGCGGCTCTGTTTCATTTTACCTGGAAGGGGTTCTGGACCTTTCTCCTGCTTCAGTGGCTCACGGCCGGCCTGGGGATCTCGATGTGCTATCACCGCTTGCTGGCGCACCGCGCCTATCAGATCCCGAAACCCTTGGAGTATCTGCTGACCCTTTTTGGCTGCCTGGCGTGGCTCAGAGGCCCCACGCAGTGGGTTGCCGCTCACAAACTCCATCACGCCCGGGCAGACCAACCCAATGACCCGCACAGCCCTACCCAAGGCTTTTTGTGGAGCCACATGGGCTGGACCATGGCCCGCAGTGAAGAGCGGGATCGGTATGAACGGTACCGAGCCATGGCGCTGGACATCGATAAGAACCGGGTGCACCGGTTCCTTAATGCCACCGCCAACTGGTATCCCCCCCTGTTGGGCATTGCTCTTTTGTTGTGGGGCGGGTGGTCGGTCTTCCTCTGGGGTTTCTGCCTGCGCACCGTCTTTGTTTGGCACGCGGTCTGGTCCGTGAATTCCCTGGCCCACACCTGGGGCTACCGGAAATGGCGCACCAAGGACCGCTCCACGAACAATGCGGTCTCGGCGATGGTGAGCTACGGAGACGGCTGGCATCACAACCACCATGCCTTTCCCCGCTCGGCAGCCCACGGCCTGCGCTGGTGGGAATTGGATCTGACCTTCCTGACCCTCCAGCTGATGAAAATCCTCAGGCTGGTCTCCCAAATTCAGCTTCCCGCTCCGGAAATACAGAAGCGCTTGGCGATTTCCCCGCAAGAGACCCCTTAAGGCAGCACGCGGCATCACCTCGGCACCCGCCGTAAATCCTCTAAGAGCTCTTCGATCTCCCGATCTTTCGCACCGAACTCTTTTGCCACTGAGATGTACTCAGGGCAGAGCTCGTACCGCTGCCGCTCAAGCGCCTCCTTCAGGTACAAGAGGGCTGTCAGCTTGACCGGATCCCTCTTGACCACCAGCAAGGTGAATGGACTGGCTCGTTCCTGCATCAGCTTCATTTTTTGTTCCTCCTCTCAAAAAAAATAACCCATGACCGTTGACCGATCATGGGCTGTTTAACCTTCTGCTTCTACTTGACGTTAAATCAACAAATCTACCTTAAGAGACCCTCCTCTTAAAGCCCATGATCGGCATACCCCGTGGCGGGCCTTGATTGCCGCTGCCGGAAGGCCCAGCTGCCGTGCAGGCAGATAGAATGAATCGACCTTCCGCCATGCGGGGGTAATCCCGATGGCAGGTGCATCTGTCATGGTTGGGTTGTGCGCTTTATGTCTCATCTCACTCACAAATGAACGGGCCCTCCAAGCGTCTGCCTCGAGGGCCCGTGAGCGTCCTTAAAAATCGTCCGCGGTTACTACGCTGTCTCGCCCACGCGCTTGACGTTGGTGGCTTGGTCTCCCTTGGGGCCGTTGGTCACCTCATACTCCACTGCTTCTCCTTCTTGGAGCGTTTTGTAACCCTCGCCCTCAATGGCACTGAAGTGGACAAAGATGTCCTTGCCCTCTTCGCCTCCCTCAGGGGTAATGAAACCATACCCCTTCTGATTGCTGAACCACTTAATCGTACCTTTTGCCATGGAACAAACCTTTTCTGCTGATTGCTTGCTTTACGGAAAAACAACGACCGTCAGCGCAAACGCCACCGACGGCCGCAATACCGACAGCCTGATTATCCTACGATCCTGCCCCGATGTCAAGGGGGGGTGCTACTGCTGGCGCTTGTGCCCTGTCAAATACTGCAGCAGCTCCTCCTCCCCGGAAAGCACCAGGACCGAACCCGCTGTAAAGCCGGCCTCATAGGCCTCCAGGGAGCGGGTGAATCGGTAAAACTCTGTGTCCTTTCCGAAGGCGGCGGCATAGATCTTGGTGGATTCCGCATCCCCTTCACCCCGGGTCCGCTGAGCCTCTTCATAGGCCTTGGCCAAGATAATGGAGCGCTCTTTATCGGTCTGGGCGCGGATCTTGGCGGCCTCCTCCTCTCCCTGGGAGCGGTACCGCTTGGCAATGCGCTCGCGCTCAGCCACCATCCGGGAGAAGACAGATTCCTGCACCTCGCGAGGCAAATCCGCCCGCTTGATCCGGACATCCAATACCTCTATCCCTAACTCTTTGGACCGCTCCGCGGCCCCTACGGCAACGGTTTGCGTAATCACATCCCGCTTTGCGGAAATGACGTCGTTGAATTCGTGTAGGGCCAGTTCCTTCCTTAAGCCTGAGCCCACGATCTCAGAGAGCCTGGCGCGGCCAAAGATCTCGGTCCGTACCGTCTTGAAGAAGACCAGGGGATCTGAAATCTTCCAGCGGGTGATATGGTCCACCACAACCCGCTTCTTGTCACCGGTGAGGTACTCGGCGGGGGCCACGTCGCTGACCAAGATGCGGCTTTCAAAGCGATGTATCGCTTGGATGACCGGCAGCTTCATCTTCAAACCCGGTTCCTGGATGGTGCGCTTGTACTGGCCCAGCTGGGTAATGATCGCCTGTTCCTTCTCGTCGATGATAAAGAGAACCTGCGGCAGCGCGATCAAGAGCAGCACCAGGATGGGAACGATAAGCGCAATCAGTGGGTTTTTCATCGGGAACCTCCTTGCGAGAGCCTTGAACGCCTCAGCGCCTCCTTGGCTGCCGGGGCCAAAGGCTTAGCAACACCTGAGGTCCCCGGAAGGGAGAGCAGCGGCATCATCCCTTCATGAGGAGAGAGGACCATCTTGCTGACCTTGGGAAGAATTCTTCCGATCGCCTCCAAGTAGAGGCGGTCTCGAGTGACCTGAGGAGCCTTGCGGTACTCCCCGTAGAGGGAGAGGAATCGGTCGGCATCTCCCTGGGCCCGCAGGACCCGCTCGGCCTTGTAGGCCTCGGATGCCCGCAGGGCCTTCTGCGCCTCTCCGCGGGCCTTAGGCAGAACATCCTCCTTGTAGCCGCGGGCCTGGTTGACCAAGCGATCCTTGTCCTCCTTGGCGCGCACCACCTCGTGAAAGGCGTCCTTGACCTGATCCGGAGGGTCGACCACCTGAAGCTTCACCTCTGTGACCAGAAGCCCCGACTGGTAATCGTCCAACAGCTGCTGGAGGAGCACCTTGGTTTCATCCTGAACTCTGGCCCGCCCTGCGGTTAACACCTCGTCGATGGTGGTGTTGCCCACAGCGGCCCTCAGGGCCACCTCAGTGGCGGCTCGAAGGTTTTCATCGGGGTCGCGCAGGCGGAAGAGGTACGCAGAGGGATCCTTGATCTTGTACTGAACGATAACCTGGGCTTCAACAATGTTGGCGTCGCCCGTGAGCATCAGGGCTTCGGCGGGAACGCGCTGTATCACCGAATCCTCAAAGCGCCTGAAGGACCTAAAACCGATCTCAGCCCGGCGGATGCGCTCGAGGCTGACGACATTGGCCTGCTGGATGGGCCACGGCAGGTGGTAATGGAGTCCGGGTTCGGTGGCACCGACCTCCTTGCCGAAATGACGAATCACCCCCTGCTCACCGGGCCCCACCACATAGAAGCCGGTGGCCAGCCACAACAGAATCACCAGCGCCCCCAACCCCATGATGATCTTCGGGGCAGAGCGCATCATATTTTGTTTCGCCTGTTCCATTCGTTCAAGATCTCGTACGTCCCAATCCGCCATGGAAATACTCCTTTTAGAGAGTCACGCCTGCTAAAACGAGAGCTCCAGCTCTGAAGTGAGTCTAACGTCGTTCTTCTTGGTGCCGGCTCCGGGCTCGGATTGATACTCATCCACCAGTGAAAACTTGAGGTTCAACCGCTCGGTTACCGGGTTGGTAAAAACTGTTTCTGATTTGAACCGATACTCGGCAACATCCGAGAGGTTCGGCCAGAGGGTAAAATTCTGGGTCAGAATAGAATTACCTGAAAAGTGCTTCTCAACAAAAGCGCGGGTCATTCCTACCGGATCGGTCCGGCGAGCGGTATTGTCTCTAAAGCGGGTCCATTCGACACCCAAGCCGGCTTCGGCCATCGCCTTCCACTTCTCCTCGTCCGAGAACCAGTATCCCACGCCTGCTGAAGGGGTCAAGCGTAATTTGATGTTGGCAAACCGGTCGTGCGTTGCCTCTGCCATGTAAAAGTGATACCAGGCAAGCTGATCTCCGAAGCTGGCACCGTAGCGCCCCATCCCATCATATCGCTCGGCCTTGGCCTCGCCATCGGACTCCGAGAGGTATCCAGAGGCTGAGAAGGTCCATTCATCCTCTGGACCCTTGCCGTTGGCAAAGAGCTTTCCGGAGAATTGCTCCTCCTCGGTATTGCCGCTTGAGATGCTTGCGCCCAACGCCAGCTCCCGTTTCCATTCGCGGTCAGGTTTAACTTCGGCAGGGGCTTCGGGCGCAGCCGCTTCGGCAATTTCCGCTTCAGGTTCGGCGCGCTGGACCTTTTTTACGAAGGCGCGCTTAAGGGTGATGGTTCCAGCGGCTTCATGCTCCAAGGTGATGGTTGTCTTGTCCTCGGAGAGGATGCGGCCGGAGAGGCGGTCTCCGTTGGCCAAGGTCACCTCATCGGCACGGGCCCCGGCAGCAGCAATGAAAAGCATGAGAGTGAACAGGGTTATCTTACGCATGACCTTATCTTATGGTGAGTTGAAGCGGGCTGTGTCAAAGCAGACTACCACAAAGGGTTCCCAGTCACCAAGATCTTTGCCGGTCGTTCTAAAGGTCAGGGTATGGAGGCGATCCTTATCCGGCTCGTAGTAAGCGAGGATCCGGACAACGCGCCTGCGGGCCAGATCGGTATGCGCATAGCCGCCCACCAAGTACCGGTCAACACCTCGTTGGTGGATGGGGCCCAGCACCTGGATCACTTTCTGGGGATCGGTCACCCGGTGGAAACTTAATCCTAAGAATGCATCCAGGACACGTTCTGGGGTAATCTTCGTATCATCCAGAAAACCAGTCCGGGTGGAGGCCCATTCGTAGCGAACATAGATGATGCCGGTGTCAAAATCAGAGATCCCCGGCTCCAAGGCAGAGGCGGTGAAAAAGACTTGGATCTTGTCGTCCCCCTCATCGATCTGCTCCCAGGACCACGCCCGGGGCACGCAGAACCGCACACCCCGCCCCGGAACCTCAAACCACTTCAAAAGATCGCTTTTGCCCCCTTCCTGAAAACTCTTCATCGCCTCTAAGTAGTAGCGGGCATCTTCCCAATGGGGAGCTTCGGTGCGGACGCGTTCAAAGAGCTCCTCGGCGCGCTTCAATTTGTCTTGTCGGTAAGCGGCCAGCCCCAGCTGAAGGAGAAGCTTCGGGTCTGAGGGTTTTAAGGAGAGGGCGCGCAGCAGGGCCTGCTCAGCCTCTTCAGCTTTTCCCAGCCCAAGGAACAGTCCGCCCAAGGCTGCTTCCAGTTCCTTTGTGGACAGACCCAGCGCGCGGGCCTTCTGGTACGCCTCAACAGCCTCTTCCATGTGCCAGAGACTGCGCTCACTCTCGCCCGAAAGAAACAACAGGTCCGGGTCGTCCGAGTAAACCTCCAGTCCTGCCTGCGCCTCGGCCAAAGCCCGATCTGTCTGATTGGCCTGAAGAAATCCTTGGGTCCGGGCAATGTACTCTTCCCGCGGAATCAGCCCCTTGGGAGCCGGGGGAACACCCACCACGCTGCCAAAGAGGGCCAGTCGAAAGAGAGCTCGGGAAATCTGGGCAATTCTTCTTTCTTCATCGGCTGAACCGTAATAGAGGAGGTAGCCAAAGGTATCGGAAAAGGCATCGTAGATCCCTAAGCTGTGGATTGCGATTTGATTGCCGTACCAATCTGAAGCGGTGGCCGTTTGGTGGACATAAGCCGCCTCACCCTTGTGCCCAGCCTGAACCACCGAAGGAGTACCCTGCCGGGTGAACTGATACCCCTCGGAAATCCAGCGCAGGGACTGGCCGCTGTAGTGCCGAGCAATGGCGAGAGGCTCACGCGGAATAGAAACATAGCGGGGTTGCGCGTCGGGGGAGGTCGCGTGCCACCACTGCCTGCCCTCCTCCATCGCCCCTCGCCGGAAGGCCCCCAAGAAAACCCTGGGTAGGCTGTGGCGGCTTGCGTTCTGGTAAACCTCCAGCAGCATTCCCTCGCGGCTCGGATAGATCCGCCCCTTGCCGATCGGTGTGGGTCGGAACTGGGTGACAGTAATCTTGCCTGCCCGCCCAAGATACTCCTTCTTCTCCCGCGTCCACCCCCCGGGATGACAGATCTGCATGCCGCTGTCTGGATCGGTGTACCAGGTCATCTGTGCCCCGCGCCATTGACCGGTAAGAGCCTTTAAGGCATCCAGCGCAGTCCTAATCTCCAGGTCAGCAGGGTCCCGCTTCTCTAATCGCTCAAACAGCTCAATGGCCCCCTCCCCTTTGCCCAGATGATAGTAGAGGAAACCCAGCAGCTTTTCTGTTTCAGGGTCCTGCCGATCGGCAGCAACAACCTTTTCCAAGAGGGGCTGCGCAGCTTTGAACCGGCCGGCATAAAAGTGGCTTAATCCCAACAGCCGCTCCACATGCATCCCGCCCCAACCGCTTTCGATGGCCTTCTCAATCGCTGTAGCCGCCGCTTCAAATTCTGCGAGCTTAAACTTTGCTTCTCCCAGAAACCAATGGAGGCGTCCTGAGCTGGGGTAGTGAGCGAGATGCTTTTCGGCCAGATCGGCCACCTGATGAATCCGATCGGCCCTCTTGAGGCGATCCAGCTCTAAGAAAACCTTTTGCGGTGGGTCTGAAGCGCCGGAGCAGGACGTCAGAAACAAGGCCAGCAACAGGAGGCAGGGGTGCAGAGGCTTCATGACTGTTTGAACTCTACCAATTCAATGATTGCCTTGGGAGATCCCGGCCCTCCGATCGCTCCCAGGTAGCGAACCCAGAAATGCGGAGCCGCGACCGTGCACCAAAGGGTCATATCCGGCATCAGGCGGCTGACCAGCGGCAGCCTCAAAATTCCGCGGGGTTTAAGCTCCACCCGATAGCAGAGAAAGGTTCCGGCCGGGGTGGTGACCTCCTCCTGACCCTCGACAAAGGCCCGCATCCGAATCCGGCGGCTGGGAGAAAGCAGCAGGGTGCACTCCCCTGCCGGAGTCTCATCAAAGGAGAGGGTCCTCACCCAATGAAAGAGGAACTCATCGGCAAAGACATCCTGTGCCCAGCGGACGGTCCCCTCTCGGGAAGCCCCCTTGCCCCGGGTATCCCGGTAGTGAACCCCTTCGCGCTCCAGAACAATCTGGATCCTTATTTCATTCAACAAGGCTCCTAGGGCATTCCAGCGGCGCCCTTCCAGGGAAACCATCTGAACGGTCGGCGCCACCTGAAGATTCAGCTGCTTCTTCCAAGTCACCGGTTCGTCATAACCCCACGGCTGGCCTTCTCCATGCTCATCAACCCAGGCAATCCTGCGGCCGGTCTTGCTGCTGATCTGGGTAGTCCAGCGCACCTTCCAAAGGGGCTCGTCGGTATCACACCGACGAACCGCATAGACTCCCGCCTCTCTGGCGTTGGGCCAACGATCCTCTGTGGCCCACGCTGTCTGCGTCCATGCGACGGCCGCCCCAACAACACACAGCATGGTCCAGAGTCGGTACCGGGCACAATGTATTGCGGTACCGGGTACAATGTACCGGGTACAATGTACCCGGTACATTTGTGTTGACGTGATATGATCAATCGCCATGAAGTTATTAACCTTAAATTGCTGGGGAACGGAGGGTCCCCCGAAGCGCCAAGAGGTCCTTTTGGAGGCAATCCGAACCATTGACCCGGATATCCTCTGCCTTCAAGAGGTCCCCTCCCCTGCTTTCCTGACCGCCTTAAAGCTTCCCACTCGGCTCTACGCGCCGGAAGGGGGCTTGGCCATTGTCAGCCGCCTGAGCGCCCGTTCAAGCCAAACGGTAACGTACGACACCTGCTCGGCACTCGAGTCGTACCAGCGCCAGGTGCTCTTAGTGGAACTGGAAGCCGAAGGCGGATCCCTCTGGGTAGCAACCACTCACCTTTCCTGGAGGCAGGAAGATACAGCTACCCGCCTGGGTCAAACTGAGGAACTGCTGAACCTCACAAAATCCTTGGGCTGCCCGATGCTCATCACCGGCGACCTGAATGCCTCGGCTGACCAAGCATCGATCCAGAAAATCCTGGCGGCCGGTTTTGAGGATCTCTTCTCTCGGCTGCATCCGACCGAGCCGGGCACCACGCCCCAGGCGTGGTCGGCGACGGAAGTGCCGAGAGCGCGGCAGCGCGAACGGCCGGAGGAGCCGGGACTGACCTGGGACAATCAGAATCCCTTCATCCAGTCCCACTCTACCCAATTTCCGGACCGGCGGATCGACTACCTGCTGCTGCGCCAAAGGAATAACTTACCCCTGCGCCCCATTCAATGTGAAGTGGCCTGCAATACGCCAACGCCAGAAGGGATCTTCCCTTCTGATCACTATGGCGTCTTAGGGACCTTTGCGTCCCCTGACAAAACCTGAGAAGCCATACAGGATCTGGCCGAGAAAGGCCCCGGCTGCATCGGCAGAAAAATCCAGGATATCGGTCTCCTTGACCGGGATCAAATCCTGATACAGCTCATCGGCTACCCCTGTGACCAAGCAAGCCAGCAATCCAACCCAGAAGAGTGTGCGCATCGTATGTTCAGGCCAGCTCAACCTCAGGGCCCGCAGCCAAAGGATACCCAGACCAAAGTACTCGACAGCGTGACAGACTTTGTCCATCTGGGCAAAGAGCTCAATGCCGGGAATAGGGCGGTAGCGTGAGGAGAGCCAGAAGATCAACGCGGTATAGGCGATGACCGGACCCCAGAGCAGGAAGAAGGTTTTCTTGTTCCAATGGGGAACCCTACTGGGTGAGATGCGACTCATACTAGGGGCGTCGAACCAAAACGGCACCGGCCAAGGCACCCGCGGTGCAAGCCGCCACCAGTCCTTGGCGTTTCTGGGTTTTCTCGAGGTATGCAATCGCCTGATTGAGCATTCTCGCTCCCGTCGCCCCAAAGGGGTGTCCATACGCCACAGAAGAGCCCCAGGGGTTCAGGGCTGCCTCCTCCAGGCGACCGGCGTCATAGGAAACACCGTAAGGGCTTTGGCGATAGTTGGGATCGTTGACCGCATCCACGTTGCAGAGGACCTGACCGGCAAACGCTTCATGTACCTCGATGTAATCTAAGTCCGACCATTTGAGCCCCTGGCGCGCCAGAAGGCGCAGCATCGCCTTGCCCGGACCCATCAAAAGCCCGTCCTGGGGTTCCACCCCCACAAACTCAAAATCCACCAGGTAAGCATCAGGGCGGACCTCGGCCTCCAGGGCCGGAGAGATGACAGTCAGGGCCGCTGCACCATCGGTTAAGGGAGAGGAGTTGCCGGCGGTCAGTGTGCCAGTCGGCGATTTGTCAAAGGCTGCACGCAGTCCGGCCAATGACTCCAGCGAAGCATCCTTTCGGATCAGGGTATCCTGGCTGACCCCTGCGACCGGAATGATCTGCTTGGCCACTTGGTCTCTAGCCGCGGCCGCCCGCTGATGGGACTGGAGGGCAAAACGATCCTGGCGCCCTCTGGAGATCTTGAAGATTTTGACCATCAACTCGCAGTGCTCTCCCATGGTGAGGCCCGTGGAGTACTCCTTGGCTGAAGGGGGAACTGGAAGGTACGCCTTCGGCGGCGTTGCGAAGAGGGCCTTCAGCTTGACCTTGGTTGGCGCCCGCGAGGCCAAAACCTTAAAGAGGCGGGCAGCCTTTGAGGTGACCACCGGACGGATCGAGGAGAAGGAATCTACCCCGCCTGCTACCGTCAAGCTTCCCTCCTCTGGGAAGGCATTGTAGAAACTGGCCGCATTGGTGGTGGCCTGGAGCGAGGTCGCACAGGCGCGGGAGATACTGTAGGCCTCCACCCGGTTGTCAAGTTGAGAGCCCAGCACGGTCTCGCGGGCAATCGAGTAGATGTTGGGATCCGGCAGCACCATTCCCCAGATAAGATGCCCAATTTTTTCGGCGGGAAAATCAATTCGCTCCAAGATGCCGTTGACCAGCTCCACAGACAGATCCACCGCATTCAACCCAGCCAACTCCTTGTCCATCTTGGTGAAGGGGGTCCGAAATCCTCGCTTTAATCCAATCGGTTTCATGGGGAATCCTCTCGGTACGCAGCCAGCGCCGCTTGATAGGCCGCGAGCGTCTTTGCATCAAACAGGACAAAGCGAACTCGTTCGATCTCGGGGTGTGATTTCAAAAACTGTGCCACTGTCTTTACGGCAATGGGGGCAGCGGATCTCAAGGGATAGCCGTAGATGCCTGTGGAAACAGAAGGAAAAGCAATAGAGCGAATCTTATGCTCTAAACACAATTCCAAAGAGGTGCTATAGGCCGAGGCCAGCAGTTCGGCGTCCTCGGGGCGGCCGCCATATCGTGGACCCACCGCATGGATGACGTACTTCGCCTTGAGCGCCCCGGCACCGGTCATCACCGCCTGGCCCGTTGGACAGCCCTGAGGATACTTAGAGCGAAGCTCCTGCATGATGCCGGCTCCACCGGCCCGGTGAATGGCTCCATCTACCCCTCCGCCGCCGGCCAGATGTTGGTTGGCGGCATTGGCAATCGCCTCAACAGATTCCTGTGTGATGTCCCCCTGGACCAGCTCCAACTGTGATGCGCCAATGGCTTGAACGGTGTCAGCCATTGCTTTGGATTTCCCCGGAGAAACCCTTTCGGTTCCACCAGCCTACAGCGGCATTGACCGCCTCCTCAACAAACTCCTTCTGGACAGAGGCAGGCATCCCTTGACTCAAGGGCTTGACCTCGATGGCCGTCATCTGCTCAACCCAATCCGAGGTGGAGCTGCCTTTAAGCTCCAGGCGCTCACCGGTCCTGAATTGATAAAGCCCCTCCCGCACCCGCTGCCAGCCGGGCCGAGCCTCGACCAGCTCACCCCAACACTCTGCATCGGGCTTTTGGGGCTCTTGCTTGCGCATGGCGGTGAGGCGCTCAAGCATGGCCTGCGCCAAGGCCTGACCGTTCCTGCGGCTCATCCAAAGAGCCCCCTTGAAGAGCCAGGAGCTTGCCCCTGTGTTCATGATCCCTCCACTGCCCCCTCCAGCTTCTTAACTAAGGTTTCAATCTCGCCGAGAAGCTTCTTGGGGACCAACTGATCCACTGCCAATTCGTACCGAACTGCCTTTAAGGTCGTGATCATCCGCCGAACCTTGGCTTTTTTAAGATCTCTATCCGCTTCTTTGGCCGGGGGGCGCGTAACCTCCAAGGCCATCCGAACCTGCCGTCGAACCTCTGGGGCATCCTTGCCCTGCTCCAAAACCGTGGAGCGAACTTGATCATAGGTTTGGGGTGGAACACCGGGACGCTTCTTCAGGAGGCGCAGCATATTGACCGAATCGGCCGAGGGAAGCTCCCGGGGGGTGCCCTCATCCAAACGCTTAAGGGTTGAAGGCTCCTCCCGCTCTAAGAAGTAGTAGGACTGCAGGAGTTTCTTGGCGGTAGCGGAGCGGATACCGATCTCTTTGCCGCAATAGGTATCAAAGGAGATGTATCCCCACTGCTTGAAGTGCTTCCCCTTCCACACCGTCCAGAGGGCGCGGCCCAAATCAATCCAAGAGCTTTTGAACCGCTTGGCCGATTCCAGCACCTCATGGCGCAGGGATCCGGGTTGGACGTGCGTCATCTGCTCTTCCAACCGCTCTATCGATTTACTTTTTGGCATGGCTAAAGGCAAGCTCCACTGCTTCTTCGGGGGTCCCGGCCAACTGGGGCACTGGAACCGGTGCGTCCTGCTCTGTGGGTGGGGCGATCTGCCAGGAGCCCAACAGGATCAACGGTTTCTTGAGCTTCAAGGCAAAGCCGATCTCAGAGAGGGTGCCGGCGCCTCCTCCTATAGCAATGAGGGCCTCGCTTGCCTGCACCACAATGAGATTCCTTCCCTCCCCAAGGCCGGTTGGAATGGGGATTGTGATATTTGAATTGGCCTCGCTCGAATCGCTCCCGGGAAGAATCCCGAGGGTGAGTCCACCTGCCTCTTGAGCCCCTTGGGCAGCTGCCGCCATCACACCACTTAAACCGCCGCAGACCAGCAGGCCGCCCCGTTTGGCAATGGCTTGACCGACGATTCGGGCTTGAGCATCCCATGTGGCGTGTTCCCTGCCATTACCGATGACGCCGATTCGAGGGGCTTGGGGTCTGACCCCTTCAGGGGTCTGACCCCTCTTTTGTACGAAAGGGTCAGACCCTTTCGTACAAGACCCTTTTGCGCGCACAGCTACACACCCATTCCAAACAAAAGAACTGCCAGACCGCCCAACACCATCAACCCCGCGCCAATGACCTTGGCGATGCGGGTATAGCACTGTCGGGTCTTGCCGTCCCGGGTGGTGATGGTCAAAAGCTCCAGATACGGCACCGGAGCCCTGCGGTACCAGCCGGTGACCGTGACCGGTTCATTCTGGAAGCGGGCCGCGCGCAGCAGGCCAAAGAAGAACTCCCAGAGGGCCAGCGGCTGGCGGTAGTCAATGAATAGGATGCCGGTCTTGTCCTGAATCACAAAATCCTCAGACCATACCAGCCCCGGCACACCGCGGCCGATGATGATCCCTTCCAAGGTGCAAGGGATCGGGCGCACCGCAGAGACCTTGACCTTCTTCAGCATCGAGAGGATGGAGAGCTCCGGAAAGTGGCCGCTCGGATATTGGAAGGCGAGCTGCGCCAATCCCCCCAATCCTAAACCGATTAAGAGCCCTCCCCAGGCACTTGGCCCCAGGCCGCCGGAGAGCCCCAAGAAGAAACCGATCGCCCCTGCAATCATCGGAAGCCACATGACCGCCAGATCCACCGCAAACTCATCCCAGTAAGATTCGGGCCGGCGCAGATTGAAGATGACAAAGGGGGTCTGCTTCATGGAGGCGGCCTGCTCTCCCAAGTGCTGCAGTCGATTGGCCACCAGGGGATGGGTGGAGTGAATCTCATAGTACTTGGCCCAGGGATTCCAGCGATCCCAGCGCATCGCCTCCTTGAGCGCTTCGCGATCGATCTCGCCGCCTAGGCCGGGCTCCCCAGAACGGCCGGGAGCAGAAGACTGTGCAGAAGCACTCGTGATCGCCAGGGACTTGGCTGCCTTAGCATCAAAGAGCCCCATCGCCCCTACGGCTTCAAGGTTGCCGGAGCGGTTAGCGGTTTTCTTGCCGGAAGGCTCCTGCCCTGCCATGCCATAGGCGATCTTGACCAAGGCCGAGGCCAAGGCATTGGGCTTTCCGGTCACCCGGCCGGCGAATCGATCGGCAAAGAACTCCCGGGTTCGAGAAAGCCACAGCACCAAATATTCGGAGATCACATACAGGATCAACGCCCCAATGCCGATGGCAAGCCGGGCGGCCTCTGCCTGACCAGAGCCTTTGCCGCCGGAGCCGGAGGAGCGGTGCGCGCCGTAAAAATGGGTTCTGAGACACACGCGGTAGAGGTAGTAGAAGATGAGCGGCACCAGTTGGGCTGCGGTCATGATCAACATGTCCCAATGCTTGGCATGGCCGATCTCATGGGCCACCACCCCCTCAATTTCATCACCCTGCAGGAGATCCAGGATGCCTCGGGTTACAACAAGCCGGGCATTGTTCGGGGTGTGCCCATAGGTAAAGGCGTTGGGGTTGCCATCTTCGATGATCCCAAGCCTGGGGACGCGCATTTTCTGATCACGACAGATCCGCTCAACAGCTGAAGCCAAATCCCGGGGCAGCTCATTCAATTGCACCCAGCGTAAGCCCTGGGTCCAGCGCAGCATCAGATCCATGATGAAGGGGGAGACCGCAAACTGCACGGCGATCATCAGGGTGCCCACGACCAGTGGAAAGGCCGGGGGCAGCTCTGCGACCTCGGCGGCCACAATGAGAGCCAAGACCAGCATCGCGTAGAGCCCAAAGAGAACTCCGGCGGAGCGGACGACTAAGTTCGGCAGGGGGGAAAGTCCCGTGGCCACCTTGGCCATCCGGATGCGGGCAGAAGGGTCTTCGATCGACCGGGGGGTCTCATCGGCCCCAACCGTTTTGTCCTCCACCAGCCCATCCACCTCGGTATGGGTCCGCATGAGCTGATCCAGTTCCCCTCCATCCAACCAGATCCCTTTGGTATCCGGGCATTGGTCCAATTGGATGCCGGCCACCGGCACTGAGAATTCCAGCATCGGTTGGTCGGTCTTGGGGCTCTTTAAGGTGCTGGGTTTTGCCTGCTTCAACCCTTCCTGGATCCGAGCCGCCAGCTTCTTGGGATGGACTGCGAAGAGATAAAGCTCACCCTTATCCAGCCAGATCCCATGGCATTTGTCGCAGAGGTCAACCTCAACACCCTTCTTGGTCAGCACCGCCTTCAGTGGTGAGGTGGCACATCGTGGACAGTTCACAGGAATCCTCCTTACAGATGGGTCAATCGGAGCGGTTCAAAAGCGCCTTTATTATACCGTGGCCCGATGCCGGTGACACCAAACAGTACCTCAAACGGTACCGGGTACGCTGTATACAGTGTACCCGGTACCATGGGTTAATGACAGCAGGTGAGCGTTTCCCTGAGGCGCGCCGGACTCCACACAAAGGCTCCCAATCCGGCAATGAGGTCGCCAACGGCCCGGTCCTGCGTTACTACGATCACCTCAGAGCGCTCCTGGGCTTGATACGCCATCCGCTCAATCAGGCTGTCGGCAGTTTGTTTGGAGCCGGAGTAGCAGACGATAAGCGGGCCGGTCTCCCGCGGCAGGTAACGCTCTCGCCCGTCAAAGATAACGGTGACCTCCCAATCGCGTTCGACCGCGGCCAATTCCAGTTGCTGCAGGAATGTTTCGGAGTCAGCGGTCCCGCCGGCCGGATCCAAGCGCAAGGCCCGGAAAACGTTGTTGCCATCTACAATCACCTGCATGCTGAATCTCTCTTGTGAGGTCTCGCCGGTTGACTATGCCCCGGGTTCGATGGTGAGGATCTGATAGGGGCGAGCGCCCGCCGGAAGTGCTGCGCTCACCTTCTCCTTGGCCTTGTGGCCCAAGAAGGCGCGGCCTAAGGGGGACTGAACCGAGATGTGGCCCCGGGCAGGATCGGATTCATCAGGACTGACCAGGGTATAGACCTCTTGGGAGCCGGTGCTCAAATCTTTGACCGTCACCCGGGTGCCCAAGACTGCGGCATCACTCTTCTGCTGGCTGGGATCGACCACCTCGACATTGGTCAGCTTCATCTGGATGGTGTTGATCTTCTCCATCACCTGAGCCAGCCGCTCCTTGCCTGCTTGGTATTCGGCATTCTCCCGGAGATCCCCGTGTTCCCGGGCAAGCTTCACCTCTTCAGAGAGCTCCCGCTTCTGCTTCCCGAGGCGTTTTAACTCCTCCTGGAGCTTATCAATGCCAGCTTGTGTGAGATACGTAGCCATGGCCTCTTTTCACAGGAGGTTATTGTACCCCACACAAGCACCCCAAAAACAGTGACTTTTCTCTCTCTGGAAACCTCGTAAAAACTGATTTATCTTCTTTATTGGCATAGGGTTATATTAATTTCTCTCCCCCTTGTATTTTTGAGGTGCATTGAGTAAACTTACCAATGGAAACAGGTACGTGGAGACTGATAAAGGCAAACCATCCGTAAGGGTGGGGCGCAAAGCTTCGGATCCGTGGAAACGCGGATGGCCGAGCTGCCAAAGCTCTCGAGGAAAATTTGGCTGACAGGCATAGGAGGTCCTCGCGGGCCTCCTTTTTGTGTCTACTTAGGATGGGCTTTGCCGAATCAGTTCTCCTGAACTTTAAAAAGGGAGAGATTCGGCATGGGGGCAATAAGAAGAAACTGGGCATGGATGTTGATCATATGCCTTATCGCAACAGGCTGGGCTGAGTGGACAGCCTCTGCGGACGCCTCTGCCCCAAAGACCACCCCTAGGACCCTGGCCGAATATTACCCCACCCCCGAGGCGCTGGCCGCCTACCTACAGCAAGCCCTGACCTTTGAGGAGGATGACGCCCTCTTCGGCAAAGTGGACTACTGGCAGAGCCCTGATGAGTTCTTGGCCCGCGGCAAGGGGGATTGCGAAGATTATGCTCTTCTGGCCTACACAGTTCTCAAGCGCCAGGGGGTGGAGGCCTTTCCCTTCAGCCTTTACGGCCCCAATGGCTTTGCCCATACCGTCTGCGTCTTTGTGGAGGATGGGCGATACAACATCATCAATCAGGATAAGGTGCTCCGCTACGAAGCAGACTCCCTGGAGATGCTGGCAGATTTGCTCTGCCCCACCTGGAGCTGGGGAGCAGTTGCTGAAAGATCGGGTCACCGCGGACGGGCAGTGCGGGTGATCCAGAAAACCGCTTAATTCCCTATCCTTTCCAAAAAGAACCAGGCCCCCTTAAACACCAGGAGGCCTGGAAATTTTTTGCCCGTATGCCGGTGAAAATTACTCGGTCAAATCCTCCTCGCCCATGGTGGGAGGCAAAACTTGTCCTTCCTCGCCAGCCGTCGGCGGAAGCATGAAACCACCCGGGAAGCTGCCTGCCGGTAGTACCGGGGCAATCTCCGGAACCGTAATCTCGGGCACCGCCACCCCTGCAGGTACCGGGGGCACTGGGATAATCTCGGGTGTCGGAGCGGGAACGGTCGGCGGCGCAGGTACCACCTCGGGTGCTACCACCGGGGGCGCGACCGGAGCGGGAGCCGGGGTAGGTGTAACCGGGGGTACCGGAACCACCTCTTCCACAATAACCGGAGGAACGGGTGGTGCAGGCGGCGGAACCGGAATCGGGGGTGCCACCGGAGGTACAGGAACCACAGGAACCGGGGGAACCTCCAAGGCCGGCGGAACTGCCAGCCCTGTGGTATCCATCTCAACAACAACCGGTGTGGCAAAGGGCACCTGATTAAAGACACCCGGGAAGTCCCGGAATTGCCCGTCCAGTTGCGCGTACGCCGGATTGGTCAACGGCAGCGGAGGCACATAAAGCCCTGAGCCGGACTGAACCAGGTTGGTAAAGCTCTGGCCTCCATGAACACCGCCGGCAGCCCTAAAGAGATGCAGGATATGCCCCGGCGGAGGTACACCGTCGATCAAGCTGATGGCACTGCTGCGCGGCAGATTGCCAAGCAGGTGGACTGAGAGGCCGTCGTTGGCGCCCCCGGCCCTCAGCTCAATCGGAGTCTTGGAATTTATGGTGTAGCGCAGGGGATCTGCCGGGGTACCGATGGTGCCACCGGTGGCCACCAATCGGATGAGCCCCAGGGCGATGATTCGCATGGTGGTTCCGCTGGGAACCGGTGCCAGGATAGAGCCGCCGGCGTTCAAGAACACGCGGCCGAGCACCGCCGAAGCCAACCCTACGGTGATGTTGCCGTCGGTGGAGAAGTTGATGTCTCCGTTGGCCGCCAACAGGTTAATCAGGATGTCGCCGAACGCCGCAAAGAACATGTTGCCGGCACCGGTGATGGTGGCGGTCAGCGCATTGGCGGTCAGATTCAACGGGTTGGCAGAAGCCCCGATGTCTGCGAAGGAGGTCAAGGTCACCTCGTCCGCAGTGATCAAGGCATTGGCCCCGGTATCCTGAATCCCGGCTGTGCGCGCGGTAATCGACACATCTCCGCGCACGTTATCGTTGTCAATGTCGGCATTGACCCTATGGGTGATGGTACCCCCTGTGGCATCGAGGGTGATGTCACCGGCATCGGTCTGAAGGATGGAAGCGTTGGCCATGGTGATGTTGCCGTTGGCGTTTCCATCCGGTGCATCAGCGGCACCGTCAGTGGCATCCTGCCCCGCCCGAATGGTGATGGTGCCGGTCCCGGCGGCATTCACAGAAACACCCGCTGAAATCGCCACATCATCGCCGGCATTGATTTCGATGTTGCCGTTGCCGCCGTTGTTGGAAACATTGGCATTGAGGGTCACGTCGTCGCCATCGGCCGCACCCCAAGCCTCCAGGGTGGTATTGCCCCCTCCGTTGTTGACCACTGCCTTGTCAACCGTCAAGGGGCTGGCGGCCTGAACCACAATGTCACCGCCGCTGACAAAACCGCCGTTGGTGAGTGCTCCGATGCCGCCGATGGTAAGCCCGCCAGCGGTGTCAAAGAGATACGCTCCGCCCGCGCCGCCCGAGAACTCCACGTTGTTGACTGTGGTTCGCAGTGGATTGACTGCTGTGGCGATGCCGGCCGGTGCGGTGGCGACCAAGGTGCCGGCGATCACATCCGATGCCGCTGCACCACTGGTGATGGTTCCGGTCAAGGCCTGCAGCACCACGGATCCTGCGCCAGCACCCGCATTGAGCGAACCGGTAGGCCCAGCAAAGGCAATGGAGCCATTGACAATGTCAGCATTGCCACCGATGGTCGCTAACCCTGCAAAGGTCGTGGTGCCGGTTCCGGTCGACTGGAGAAGATCCCCAGTCGTGGTGACGGTGCTGTTGAAGTTTACGTCATCGGCCTTGTTGATCCGGACTGAAGTCAAAGGTGTGGTCCCGCCCACTGCAGCATTGGTGGTGATGTCCCCTGTGCCGTGGGTTTCGAGAATCAGGTTCTGGCCGCCGTCCACCTGGGCATTAAAGGTAAGATCCCCGTTGTTGGCCAAGGTGTAAACGGTCACATCATCTCCAGACAGAGTCACTTGATCGGCACCGGTATTGCCAAAGGTGACGGAGCGTTCTGCTGACATCATGAGCCCATCGAGTACCACGTTGGCATTGAAGGTGGTTGCGGTGTCCCCGGCCCCGAGGGTCACATGGTCTCGGAAGGTCACCTGCCCTGCTCCATCAGCTTGGGTCATGCCGGAGTTGGTGCTGACAGCCGACTGGAACTCAGTGGCTCCGGTGGAGTTGACGGTGATGGCAGCACCTGTGCCGTCTCCCACGGGGACATTGTTGCCCACCACCCCTACAAAGGTGGTGGGACCCGTGGCAGCCAAGGTCAGGTCATTGGCCCCATTGACGGTTTGATTGAAGGTAATGGAGGCACCTGTCAAACCCGTCAAGGTCAAGGAGCTGATGAGGTTAACCGGGTCGTTGAAGGTCATCGCCCCGGTCTGGACGTCGATCGAGTTGTTGAGCTCCGTGGTGCCCGGTGCATCGGTGGTGAGGTTGGCCAGAGGGGTGGTACCTCCGACACGGCCGTTGATCCGGGTGGTGCCGGCAGAGTTGAAGGTCAAGTCGTTGTTGCCGTCAATGGTGCCGTTGGTGGTGACGTTGCCGTTGCCGGTGGAGACGGTCAGGTCGTCATTGAGGGTGGTGGCTGAGTTGATGATGACGTTCCTGTTGGCGGCAGCGGTGGTGACGAGTGTCGGGGCGGTGTTGATGGTCAAGGTGTCGGTTCCGGCATTGCCGAAGGTGGTGTCCTGGTCGGAGGTGAAGGTGAGACCATCCAGCACCACGTTGGCATTAAAGGTGTTGGCGGTGTCGCCTGCACCCTGAACGGTCACATCCTTAAAGAAGGTGACCAGACCCGCTGCATCAGCCTGGGTCATGCCGCTGGCGGTGGTGACCTCCTCGTTGAAGTTGGTGGTGCCGGTGGAGTTGACGGTGATGGCAGCTCCGGTGCCGTCTCCGATGGGGGTGGTGGAACCTACGTCGCCGTTGAAGTTGGTAGCACCTGAGATCGCCATGGTCAGGTCATTGGCGCCGTCTACGGTGTCGTTAAAGGTGGCAGTGGCACCCGTGATCCCGGTAAGGATCAAGGAGCTGATGAGGCTGACCGGGTCGTTGAAGGTCATCGCCCCGGTCTGGACGTCGATCGAGTTGTTGAGCTCCGTGGTGCCCGGTGCATCGGTGGTGAGGTTGGCCAGAGGGGTGGTACCTCCGACACGGCCGTTGATCCGGGTGGTGCCGGCAGAGTTGAAGGTCAAGTCGTTGTTGCCGTCAATGGTGCCGTTGGTGGTGACGTTGCCGTTGCCGGTGGAGACGGTCAGGTCGTCATTGAGGGTGGTGGCTGAGTTGATGATGACGTTCCTGTTGGCGGCAGCGGTGGTGACGAGTGTCGGGGCGGTGTTGATGGTCAAGGTGTCGGTTCCGGCATTGCCGAAGGTGGTGTCCTGGTCGGAGGTGAAGGTGAGACCATCCAGCACCACGTTGGCATTAAAGGTGTTGGCGGTGTCGCCTGCACCCTGAACGGTCACATCCTTAAAGAAGGTGACCAGACCCGCTGCATCAGCCTGGGTCATGCCGCTGGCGGTGGTGACCTCCTCGTTGAAGTTGG
>CAZQXN010000003.1:116921-116996 GCA_964597545.1 uncultured Planctomycetia bacterium
TGAAGGTGAGACCATCCAGCACCACGTTGGCATTAAAGGTGTTGGCGGTGTCGCCGCCGGAGACGGTGACATCCT
>CAZQXN010000003.1:117096-120095 GCA_964597545.1 uncultured Planctomycetia bacterium
TGACGGTGATGGCAGCTCCGGTGCCGTCTCCCAAGGGGGTGGTACCTCCGACATCACCCTGGAAGGTGGTTGTACCTGAGACCACCATGGTCAGGTCATTGGCGCCGTCAACGGTCTGGGCAAAGGTCACACCGGTTCCGCCGGTATCAGTCAAGGTAGCGGCAGCGGTGAGATTAACCGGGTCGTTGAAGGTCATGGTTCCACCCTGGGCCGAGATGTCAGCGCCGATGTGGGTGGTGCCGGGGGCATCGGTGGTGAGCGTGGAGATCGGGGTGGTGCCGCCGATGATACCGTTGATAAAGGTGTTGCCGGCGGAGTTGTAGGTCAAGTCGTTGTTGCCGTTGACCGTGCCATTCTGGGTGATGGAACCGGCGCCGGTGGTAACCGTCAGGTCGTCATCGAGGGTGGTGGCGGAATTGATGATGACGTTGGTCGGGCCTGAAGTGGTGTCAATGATGGTCGGGGCACCTGAGATTGTGAGCGTGTCAGTGCCGGCGTTGCCGAAGGTGGTCTCCTGGTCGGAGGCGAAGGTAAGGCCGTCCAAGACCACGTTGGCATTAAAGGTGTTGGCGGTGTCGCCGCCGGAGACGGTGACATCCTTGCGGAAGGTGATGGTGCCTGCAGCATCGGCTTGGGTCATGCCGCTGGCGGTATCAACCTCTTCCTGGAACTCGGTGGTTCCGGTGGAGTTGACGGTGATGGCAGCTCCGGTGCCGTCTCCCAAGGGGGTGGTACCTCCGACATCCCCTTCAAAGGTGGTGTTGGCTGAATCGGCCAGGGTCAAGTCTTGAGCACCATCCACTGTGGAGCGGAAGGTGACTGCGCTGTTGGTTGCCCCTACAGAAACCGAACCCCCAGAGAGGGTCACGGTGTCAGAGGCCACATTATCCCCAAAGGTGACTCCGTCAACAGCTGTAAAGCTCAACCCATCCAGGACAACATTCTCAGCAAAGGAAGAGGCTGTATCCCCATCCCCAAGGGTCACATTCTCCTTGAAGGTGACGTCCCCTGCTGCCGACATGCCGCTGGCGGTTTCAACAGTCTGATTAAAGGTGGAGCCTCCCGTCGAGAGCAGTTCAAGAGCCAGCCCTGTGCCGTCGCCAATCGGGGTGGTGCTTCCGATGGCCCCATTGAAGGTGGTGATCTGCGTGCCGGCATCTACCGTTAGATCCGCCCCGCCATCAATTGTGTCGTTGAATTGGATCTGCGCATCGGTGAGTACTGCATTGGAGTCAATAGTGGTGGCCCCGGTCAGGGTAATAGGACCATTGAGGGTGACCGCTCCGGCCACATTCTCATCATCGGTGGCCAGGGTGCCGCCGGTCAGGGTAATGCCGGTGGCGGAAATGGTGATGCCGCCGTCGCGCGTCTGGACTGAGCCGACAGAGGCGGTGTTGGCAGAGCTGATCGCAAAGGTGTCTAGGGCTTGGCTTCCGCCGACTGCCCCGGTAAAGGTGGCGTTGCCGCCTCCGGCCTCAACGGTCAGGGTCCGGTCGCTGGTATTGGCATCGGCATCCAAGGTGCTGCCGAAGGCAAGATTGCCATCGGTGCCGGTGGCGTGATCGGTCTTGATCCGAACGTTGTTGGCGAGCTTCGCAGCTCCTGTAATGGTGACGTCACCCGCATTGCCGCCGATTCCCCGGGTGGTATCGATGTCGGAACCCACGATAGTCAGTGTGGTGCCGGAGGTGGTGATGTCGACATTACCCTTGGTGTAAAGGGACTGAATCGAGGCGTCATCAGCATTGGTGATGGTAAAGGCATCCACCGCATTGGTGGATCCCACATCTCCGCCCAAGGTAACATCCCCTCCGGTTCCGGCATCAAGGGTGAGGTCCCGGGTGGCACCGGCAGAATCAGCATCTACGGTGTTGAAGATCGTGATGTTGGCATCGTTGCCTGTACCGTTGGTGTTGATCTGGACATCAGTCGTAAGCGTAATGGGACCGTCCAATGAGACGGCACCGGCATTGGCCTCATCGGTGGTATCCAAAGCTCCATTTAAGGTGATGCTGCTGCCTGCTCCGGCAGCGGTTACGGAGATACCGCCGTCACGGGTGGTCACTGCCCCAAGGGAGACGTCGCTGGCATTGACCGTCAGGGATTCCACAGCTTGGTTGCCGCCGATGGCCCCGGTGACCGAGGCGTCGGCAGAGCCGGCCTGAAGGGAGAAATCCCGGTCGTTGGCAGCGGCATCAGCATCTACTGCGCCGTTGATGGTGATGTTGCCGTCGGTTCCGGTGGAATCGGTTGTGATAGTGACATCGGCACCCAGGGTGAGATCCCCGGTATAGTTGAAGGCCCCTGCCGTGGCTCCGGAGACGGTGGAGATGTCGCCGGTTAAGGTCATGCCGCTTTGGGTGGTCAGATTAAGTCCGCCAGCCCCCACGTTAACTACAGAAGGAAGCGAGAGGGTGTCAGAGTTGGTAACGGTCAACCCATACAGTCGCTCGGTGCCGCCCACCGCGCCGGTCAGGGTAACTGCCCCTCCGGTACCGCCGTTAACGGTCAAGGAGCGGTTGTTGGCTGCGGCATCGGCATCGGTGGTGCCGTCAATGGTGACATTGGCTCCGCCCGGAGAGCCGCCGGAGTTGGTGGTATCCAAGCTCGGATTACTGGCAACGAGCCGGATGCTGTCGCTGATATGAATGGCGTTACCAGCAGTTACAATGCTGGCCCCTAGATTCGTGGTGGCCCCTGAACCGTCCAGGGTAACCGAGGCATCATCCAGGCCTGTGATCTGTCCGTTGACAGCCAGGGTTCCACCGTTGGGGGATTGCAGCGTAACCGGATCATAGAAGGTAACGGCATTGATGTTGAGGCTGCCGGTGCCGCTGGCATGCCCGATGGTGATGCCGGAGAAGCCGTTTTGCAAAGCTGCGATATCTGTGGAGCTTAAGTCCAGGGTGCCTGTACCGCCTGCGATTCCGATGGAGGCAGAGGCGGTCTGGATGGTTTTGAGGTTTTAGGCGACCCGTTGAGTTTAAACTGACGCCAGC
>CAZQXN010000004.1:0-92222 GCA_964597545.1 uncultured Planctomycetia bacterium
GAGGCGGAGCCGAAGCAATCTCTTTTGGTTTCTCAACCAAGCCCCACTCCCCCACTACAAACCTCTCCTACTTCGGCGCCCGCTACTACTGCCCTGAGCTTGCCCGTTGGATTACTCCTGATCCCCTCGGGATGGTCGACGGCCCGAATGTGTATGTTCTTCTTAATAATAACCCAGTTAATCTCGTCGACCCTACGGGTGAGTATGGTGTTGTTGGGGGAGTAGTTGGTGCTATTGCTGGGGCTACGGGTGGGGCTATTAATGGAGGACCTAAAGGAGCTGTTCAAGGTTTCATAGTGGGTGGTCTTATTGGGATCTTTAACCCGTGGAGTTCGTATGCTGCTGGTTCAGCAGGCGCCGCTATGATCTCTAACGCTACGGGTCAGATTATCGGGAATAGACTTGATAGCAGGGGGGTATTTGAAGAGCTTAATATGGGCTCCTTAATTGGTGCGGCTTTGGGTGGCGGAGGGGGGCATCGACTAGCAGTCATTGCTGCGGCAAGGGTGAAGCGTATTGCAGGGCAAGCGGTTGTCTATATTGTAGAAGGGGTGACCAGTGGTATAGCAACAGGTATCTCAGAGCAACTTGGGAAAAAGGTAGAAGAGGGAATTAAAGAAATATTGAAGCGACTAGGGCAGAGAATAGAAGGAAAAACATGAGAAAGCTCGTATTAGATATTATGGCCGCATTGTTTTCCTTGTTGTCAGGTGTAGGCTTTATGGTTGCTTTTGGTCTCTCCCTTTCATTTTTCGCTGGCGGATGGGAGCGTGTTCAGAGGTTTTTCGCTGCTTCGTCAGGTAAAGATATTGGATTTATTGGTTGGCTAAGCATCGTTCTGGGAGCATCGCTTGGGATTCCGATCGGTGTAATAATTTGGTCCTCCGTAATGCAGAAACTCGGTTTTCTGGAAAAAGGTCAACTTTGGGAGTTCTTCAAGCGATAACGGTATGCGTTTTGGGGACCGTTCCGGACCGTTCCGCGTTCCGGGGACGGTCCATTTGGGGACACACCTAGGTGACCATTAAACCATTCCGCTTCTTCGCCAGCTTCCTCATTGCTTCCCTCTTTCTCTCCCACCCCGCCTACGCCCTCCCAATCACCCACCCCCTCACCAGCATCGAAAAGGGGACAGGCACCTTTTTCCCTGCAGTCCTAGGCTTACCCGGAAAAAGGAGCCAGTCCCCATTCACCTACGACGGGGAAGCGTTCTGGGGACGGTCCATTTGGGGACACACCTAGGTGACCATTAAACCGCTTCGTTTCCTCGCCAGCCTCATCAATTCGTGCCCCATGCAAAAATTCCGAAAGAGACTGCTCAGAGGGTTAAGCAGATAACGTTTAACTGCTTCCCTTTCCTGCTTGGGTTAAGGCAGCTTTTCCTCTTTCAAGAAAGTCTGGAATGGACAGACGCGGATCGGAAGGGTAGGATGCTCGTAATCTCGAGTTGCGCAATGAACAAGGTAAAACTTCGGGATGGAAGTCCTTTCAGCAAAGTAAGGCAGGACCTTCCCGACCGAAGCCTCTTTCAGGTGGCACTCGACTGCAAAGAGGGGTTTGCCTTCTTTGAGAACGACGAAGTCGATCTCTCGCCTATCGGTGTCCCGAAGGTAGCGCAGTTCCATCGGGAACCCCTCGGTTTGCTCTAGGAAATCGCAGTATTTCAGAAGGTGGCTTGCAACAAGGTTTTCGAAGCGAGAACCCGGCTCCTTCACAGAAGACCAATCCCAGAGGTAGGCCTTCTGCTCCTTCTTGACGGCTCGGATTCTGGGCCCGCCCAAAGGAGGGATGCGGAACAGGATGAACAAGCGCTCTAGGATCGTCAGCCAATTCTGTGCTGTCCGATGAGCAACTTGCAGATCTTCACGTAGGGCATTGACGGACAGTGGCGATCCCACCAGGTCCGGCAACCGCTCCACAAGGCGGGATAGAAGCACCGCATCCTCCACCCTCTCCAGGTCTCGAAGATCCTCCCTAAGGACTTGATGCATCCTCTCTCGTTGCCACCGCCGGTGATGGGTAGCGGAATGGGCCGTGAGGGGTTCGGGGAATCCTCCGAATTCCAGCAATGCCTTCAGGGCGGATGAGGAGAGGTGGGAGTCAACCTCCCCCAGGCTGAAGGGATGCAACCGGTAGGAATGTATGCGGCCTGTCAGGGCATCTCCGCCCCTGCGATACAGATCCAATCGGGCGCTGCCGGTCACCAGATACTGCCGCTTGGACTTCGTCTTGTCGTACAGCCCTTTCAGCCAATTTCTCCAACGGGTGTATTTGTGGATCTCGTCGAGAACCAGCAACGTCTGGCCCGGAGGAAATTCCCCTCTGAGGAGCCTTCTCTGATCCTCTTCATAGTCCCAGTTGAAATAGGCAGGATGGCTTTCATTGCCTCCAAGGATTTGCAGTGCCAGCGTGGTTTTCCCTACCTGCCTGGGACCGGAGAGGAGGAGGATCTTCTCTTTTAAGTCTTTTCGGATGAACGGGGTCAGATACCGTTCCCGATAGTCTTTAGCCATCCCTCAGATACCTATCAAAAGTACTCATGAGTATTTTGTACACCCATAGAAAATAATAACATAAAGGCCATCGTAGTCAAGCTTGTAATAATAGGTACCCTGCCCAATTGTAGGACGGGGGACGGTCCATTCTGGGACACACCTAGGTGACCATTAAACCGCTTCGTTTCCTCGCCAGCTTCCTCTGACAATACACCGTTTAGCCCCCAAGCGAGCTCTTATAGCGGGTATAGATGTATGTATTAGTACATATATATGTATCTTTTAATACATTTATGTTGACAGGCGCCCTCCCATCGGGTATTCCTTGGGGTGAGGTGAAACCATGAATTACCGCACTACCAAATAGGATTTGCCGAAGACCTTTCCCCTCTGGGACGAGTTGATCCCAGGTCGAAGCAAGATTCATCTTATTGCTTGCGGAGGGACAGCGCTGACGCTGCCGGGCTACATGGAAGCGGATCTACCTTGGCGTGTTGAATACCATCGATCTGATCATCTCCAAGATGTTTCGAGGGACAGGGGCAGATCGGGAAGACTGCCTCGCTTTGGTGCAAAGGGAGCGGTTCGATTTCAAAGAGCTCGAGAAGCGTTACAGGCAGACGGCCCAGCATGACGTCGGCGAAGACAAGGCCATGAAGCATTGGGCCCTCCTGATCAGTGATCTGAAAAGGCATAAGATACCGATGGGGCGAAGGCGATGAAAAAGATGAGCCGAAAGGAGCTGTTGGAAGGACTTGCAAGTTACGGCTACCCACTCTCCAAGCCGGTTTCCACATATCAAGGGACAGGGCTGCTGAGGAGCCTCCTTAAGCAAAGCGATCCACGCCTCCTGGAAGGCTTCCCTGTGGTCTTGGCTCATCTGCTGAGGAAACAGAGTCAATTCGAATGGGAATCTCCCCCATGGAACCCCAAGCGATCTCTTTCAGATCTCGAACAAAAACGATTGAGCCGTTTATTGAGTTTAAGCTATCTGCTCTTTCGGTTTTTTGGACTGGAGAGGATGTATCAAGAGAGGGTGCAACGGCTCCTTTCCAAACTCTCCTCCAGTTGGGAAAGAGGGGTTTCCTCTCTGGAGGCGGCCTTCCAAGAATCCCGTTCCGTGAAGCTGGATCGGAACCTCTCTTTGTCTGCGGAGCGCCTAAAAACGCAATTCCAAAACTACGTTGTCCACAGGCCAAAATCAGACGCAGCCCAAAAGAGAAAGAAGATGTTGGAGTTCGAACTCCTTTTGTCGGAATTCTTCACCCCTCGGCAGAAGGAACTGCTTGCCAAGCGCCAAACGGGCAGGCCTTTTACGAAGACGGAACGGGAATATTTTTACCGGGTTGTCCGAAAACGGTTGAAGGCCTTGGCCCATGAGGAGCTGCACCAATTCGCACGCTCTCTCGCACTGAAATAGGAGGTACCCGACTCGTTGTTTATTGCGCCTGAAAGGGGGAGTACGCTACAATACCCCCGTTCGGTCGTTCTGAAGCGGCTATGACGGATACAACCATTCAGGAGAGCCCAACCATGATTGAAACCTCGTCACAGAAGGCCCAACTGCTTGTTGGTGATAAAACCGTAGAGCTTCCCGTTGTTGTTGGAACCGAGAAGGAGACCGGCGTTGACGTCACCAGTTTGCGCAAGGAGACAGGTGCCATCACCCTGGATCCCGGTTTTGCCAACACCGGTGCCTGTTCCAGCGCGATCACCTTCTTAAACGGCGAAAAGGGGATCCTCCACTATCGTGGAATCTCCATTCAGGAGCTTGCCAACCACTCCACCTACCCAGAAACGTGCTACCTCTTGATCTACGGCTCCCTGCCGACCCAAAAGCAGTTGGACTCATTCGCAAAGGGTCTTGCGGAGCAGGCAGCATTGCCTAAGGAGGTCGCTCACTTAACAGGCCATTTTCCGAACAAGACCCATCCCATGGCCTTCCTCTCCTCAATAACCGTTGCCCTTTCAGAGGCCTACCCCAAGCTGGTTATCCCCAACCCTACCCCCGAGCAAATGGATGAGGTGATCTTAACCCTGCTGGCCCAGGTGCCCACCTTGGCTGCTTACGGCTACCGGCGCAAGCACGGCTTACCTGCGATCCCTCCTAAGAAGGAGCTTTCCTACGAGGCAAATTTCCTTCACATGCTCTTTGGTTCCTCTAATAAGAAGCGCCAGCCGGATGAGGTCATTGTCCAGGCCATGCGCCAAATCCTGATCCTTCATGCCGACCATGAGCAAAACTGCAGCACCTCGACCGTGCGCCTGGTCGGCTCCTCCCGGGCCAACGCCTTTGCGGCCATCGCAAGCGGAATGGGAGCACTGTGGGGTCCTCTGCACGGTGGGGCCAACGAGGCGGTCATTGCCATGCTTGAGCAGATTCACCGCGACGGCGGCGACTTCTCCAAATACCTTGAGAAGGCCAAGGACAAGAATTCCGGTTTTCGTCTCATGGGTTTTGGGCACCGGGTCTACAAGAACTTTGATCCCCGGGCTCAGATCTTGAAAGGCGCCTGCGACCAAGTGCTCCAGCATCTCGGGATAGACGATCCTCTCCTGGAGATCGCCAAGCGCCTGGAGGCGGCTGCCATCCAGGACGATTACTTTGTCTCCAAAAAACTGTATCCCAATGTCGACTTCTACAGCGGCATCATTCTCAGGGCCATTGGGATTCCGACCGATTGCTTCACAGTGATCTTTGCCTTAGGAAGGATGGGCGGATGGCTTGCCCACTGGCGGGAGATGCTGTTGTCTCCGGATTTCAAAATCGGGCGGCCCCGTCAAATCTATACAGGTCCCACGGGGCTCAAGTACGTTCCGCTGAACCAGCGGGGTTAATTCTTCAACCCGGTACCGGGTACACTTATTAACAGCTGTCGATAACTGTACCCGGTACCGATCATAAGGAGCCTTTCCATGCGTAAAAAAGTGACTGTTGTCGGCGCCGGAAATGTCGGGGCCACCTGTGCTCAGCGGATCTTAGAGCGTCAGCTGGCCGATGTTGCCCTGGTGGATGTGGTTGAGGGGCTGGCCCAGGGCAAGGCCTTGGATCTGGCTGAGTCTGCCCCCCTAGAGGGCTATGACTGCGCCATCCAAGGATCAACCGGCTACGATATTACGGCCGACTCCGATGTCGTGGTGGTCACTGCCGGGATGGCCCGCAAACCTGGAATGTCCCGCGATGACCTGCTGGAGGCCAACACCAAGATCATCTCCTCCATCATCCCCCAGGTGGCGAAGCAATCGCCCGGAGCTGTCCTCATTGTGGTGACCAACCCCTTGGACGCCATGACCTACTTGGCTTGGAAGCTTACCCAATGGCCTGATTCCAGGGTGATCGGTATGGCTGGCGTTCTGGATTCGGCTCGGCTGCGTACCTTTGTGGCTGAGCGCCTGAAGGTGTCGGTTAAACAGGTGCACGCTCTGGTGCTGGGGGGGCATGGAGACACCATGGTGTCGCTGCCTCGGTATACCACGGTTTCAGGGGTACCGATCACCGAGCTCTTACCCACTTCTGAGATTGAAGCTTTGGTCAAGCGCACTGCACAGGGCGGGGCAGAGGTGGTTAAGCTCTTAAAAACCGGCTCAGCTTTTTATGCTCCGGCGAGCTCGGTGGCAGACATGGTTCAGTCAATCCTGATCGATGAGCACCGGGTGCTGCCCTGCTGTGTCCGCTTAAAGGGCTCCTTTGGCTTAAATGATCTCTTCTGCGGTGTCCCGGTCCGGCTGGGGTCCGGCGGGGTAGAAGAGGTGGTGGAGATTTCCCTTAGCGCCGAGGAGAAGGCTGCCCTCAACCGCTCTGCCGAGGCGGTCCGCAAGGAGATGGAGGCGATAGACAGCTTGCTTCATGCGACTGCTTGAACATCAAGCCAAAGCCGTCCTTTCCTCTTGGGGCGTTCCGGTCCCGCGCAGCGCCCTGGTTCAAAAATCCTCCCAGTTAGCCTCAGCCCTTAAAACAGTAGGTCCCTATCCCGCGGTTCTCAAGGCGCAGGTCTATGCCGGCGGCCGCGGCAAAGCCGGCGGGATCGTCAAGGTTAAATCCCTTTCTGAGGCGCGCGAAGCAGCCTCGCGCCTCTTGGGCAAGCGCTTGGTGACCCATCAATCCGGCAAGGCCGGAGTCCCAGTTTGCGGGCTTCTGGTGGAGCAGGGGGTGACACCGCTCCAAGAATTTTACCTCTCCATCCTGATCGATCGCTCCAAACAGCTTCCGATGGTGGTGGCCTCCCAGGAAGGGGGTGTTTCGATCGAGGAAACAGCGGTCTCCCGCCCCGAGGCGATTCTCACCACCCCCTTTGATCCTTTGCTGGGTCTCTATCCCTATCAGGCGCGTCGGATTATCAAAGGACTCAAGCTTCCAAAGGAGTATGAGTCTGCGGCCATCCAACAGCTGGTTACACTTTCCCGCGGATTCTTCTCCAGCGATGCCTCGCTGGTAGAGATCAACCCCTGGGCGTTAACGAAGGAGCTGGGGCTGGTGGCACTGGATGCCAAGCTGACCTTAGATGACAACGGCCTCTTTCGCCATCCAGAGTGGAACGAGCACAAAACCGCAGATGCCGACAGCCCCATCGAGGCCAAAGCCCGAGAGATTGGCATCAACTACGTGGGATTGGAGGGAGCAGTGGGCTGCATGGTCAACGGTGCTGGGCTTGCGATGGCCACGATGGATTTGATCAAGCTGCACGGTGGAGAGCCGGCCAATTTTTTGGATGTCGGGGGCGGCGCAGATGTCCATCAGGTTCGGGAGGCCTTCAAGCTGATCTTGGCCGATTCCAAGGTGAAGTCCGTCCTCATCAATATCTTTGGCGGGATCATGCAGTGCGATGTAATTGCCCAAGGAATTGTTGAGGCTGCCAGCACGATCAAAGTCCAAGTTCCCTTGGTGGTTCGCCTGGAGGGAACAAATGTTGAGCAAGGCCGCAAGCTTCTGGAGCAGTCCAAGCTTGGGCTCATCACTGCCGCTGACATGGATGAGGCTGCTCGGAAGGTGGTGGAGGCGGCCCGATGAGTGTTTTCCTGGATAAGACCACTCGGGTTATCGTTCAGGGGATTACCGGCAGGGCCGGTTCGTTCCACGCGACCCAGATGCTGGAGTATGGCACGCAGATTGTTGGGGGTGTTACCCCAGGGCGAGGCGGACAGCAGTGGGGGGAGCTTCCGATCTTTGATACCGTTGAGGAGGCGGTGGAAAAAACAGGCGCCACCGCCACCGCCATCTTTGTCCCTGCCCCACTGGGAGCCGATGCCATCTTAGAGGCCGTAGAGTCCAAGGTGAATCTGATTGTTGTCATCACTGAAGGTATCCCGGCACAAGAGATGCTTAAGGTCAAAGCGGTGCTTAAAAACAAAAGGGGTCAGACCCCCAAAGAGAAGGGGTCAGACCCTGTGATCATCGGTCCCAACGGCCCTGGGATCATTACCCCGGGCGAGGCTAAAATCGGCATCATGCCCGGCTACATCCACCGCCCAGGTTCCATCGGGGTGGTATCTCGCTCCGGCACCTTAACCTATGAGGCAGTTTGGCAGTTGACCCAACTGGAGTTAGGACAATCCACCTGTATTGGCGTTGGTGGGGATACCCTCCCTGGAACCGGCTTTGTTGAGATTTTGGAATGTTTTGAGGCTGATCCTGCCACGCGCGCCATAGTTCTGATCGGTGAGATCGGAGGCTCTGCCGAAGAAGAGGCCGCTCGTTTCATCCGCGCCCGTGTTCATAAGCCGGTCGTTGCTTTTGTAGCCGGAGCTACCGCACCCGCGGAAAAGCGCATGGGTCATGCCGGCGCGGTGATTGCCCAGGGGAAGGGGACCCATGCCTCCAAGATTGAGGCTCTAACTCAAGCCGGTGTCACCGTGGCCCAGAACCCTGCCCTCATTGGAAAGACCCTTGCCGAATGCCTTGCCGGACACAAGAAGCATGTAGGATGAACAAGCGCTGCCGGTTCTGGCTCTTGATCTGCGCAGCGGGCGCGGGTCTTGCGCTTGTTCGCTGGGTCTGGGCTGAGACTGCGGAGTTCATTACCTACTACCCCACCGCAGCCGGCATTGCCGCAACCAACACAGACAGCCTTGCCATCGGCTCTGCCTACTCCGGCCAGGTCCCTCCGGACGGCTCCCTCTGGGTAGCCGACAGAATCGGGATAGGCACCACAAGCCCCCAGGGCATCCTTCATGCAGTGGGTGTGGATGATGCGACAAGCCTCGTCATCTTCAAAGAGGGCACAGATACCGCAGCCACAGGCGCCCCAGCAATCCGTGTTGGAATCGGCACAGACAGCCCGACCAAACAGTTGAGCTTAACCGGCAACCTGAGACTCCCCCCAACCACTGCAACCTCAGGCGTTCCAGATGGCGGGGCGATCTATCTTGGCACCAACCCCTTCATCCACGCCTACGGCACCGACAATACCTTTGCCGGTGCCAATGCCGGCAATTTCACCTTGACCACAGCAGAGGCCGCCCAAAACACCGGCATCGGCACCTCAGCCCTAGCGGGCCTTACCACAGGCAGCGACAACACAGCCGTAGGCTACCAGGCCCTAAACGCCAACACCACAGGGGCGCACAACGTTGCCGTGGGATCCGAGGCGATGCTCGAGAACACCACCGGATCCTACAACGTCGCCGCTGGCGGCGAGGCCTTAGAGAGCAACACCACTGGAGAACACAACGTTGCAGTCGGCCGGCAGGCCCTTCAGGCCAGCCAAACAGCAGACGCCAATGTTGCTGTTGGCAGCGAGGCGCTTACCGTCAATACCACAGGGACCCTCAATGTTGCCGTGGGTTACCAGGCGCTGCACTCGAATACCACCGGCAACTACAATGTTGCCATAGGCGCAGAAGCGCTCCAATCCAACGTCACCGGGGAGCACAACACCGCTGTCGGTACTCAGGCGCTCTTAGCGAATACCGCAAGCAACAATACCGCTTTCGGCCACCGGGCCTTAGCCGCCAATACCACCGGCGTCAACAATTCTGCTTTTGGTGCGCAGGCCCTGATGAGCAACACCACCGGAAGCAACAACACCGCTTTTGGCGCCTATGCTCTTGAGAGTAACACCACCGGAAGCAACAACGTTGCCGTTGGGGTCCAAGCACTCTACAACAACGATGCTGACGGTAATGTTGCCGTGGGCCGCTCCGCTCTGCAGGCCAATGTCGCAGGGACCCACAATGTTGCAGTGGGCTACTATGCAGGGGCCAATGCTACCGGAAACGGCAATGTTTTTGTTGGATATTCCGCAGGCCCTACCAGTGCGTCATCCGACTCTAACAGGCTTTACATCGACAACTCTGCTTCCGACACCCCCTTGATCTACGGCGACTTCACCGATGGAAGTGAGCTCGCTGCCGTAAACGGCAACCTGGGTGTCGGTACCTCCACCTTTGGTACCGGTGCCGTTGGCGTGCTCGCCATCGCAGAGGGCACCATCCCCACCTCAAGCTCGGCCAACCAAATCCAGCTTTACGCGCAGAAGGTTACCGGAAAAGCAGAGCTCAAAGTCCTAGACGAAGCCGGCAACATTACCACACTCTCCCCCCACAACTTCACGCTCATCCCCCAAGGCCCCAGCGAACCTCTCGCCTGGTCCTTCTACTCCGAGCGAGGAGAGGCCGCCATCAACGTAGATCTGCTCAAAGCCATCCGCTTAGTCGAGCATCTCACCGGCGAACAGATCGCATATTTTAAAACACAGCAACCCACCCCCCTCCAACAGCATGACAAACCCAGTTTAAGAGAGATCCGTAACCAGATCACCGCCCTGAAAACCCACAACCGCCTGCTTCAACAGCGGTTGGATACCGGGGAAAGACAGCTTTCTCTTCTTGAAGAAACACTTCACCGCCTGCGGGAGGAGATACAGTGATCCCCCGCCTTAGAACCGGACGCAAGGTCTCCTTCTTGCTGGCGGGGCTCTTCCTAGTTCGTTTGGCGTGGGCCGAGACCGTAGAGTTGGTCACCTCTTACCCCACCACCGCAGGAGGAGGAATCATCAACACCGACAGCCTTGCCGTCGGTTCTGACTACTCCGGCCAAACCCCCCCTGACGGCACCCTCTTAGTTGCCGACAAGGTCGCTATCGGTACCACCACCCCTGCCGGCCCCCTCCATGCAGTGGGTGTGGATGACGCAGCGAGTCTCGTCATCTTCGAGGAGGGCACCGACACCGCAGCCACAGGCACCCCAGAGATCCGCTTAGGGTTAGGCACAGACACCCCCCAAGAACAGCTTCACTTAACCGGTAACCTCATTCTCCCCAAGACCACCGCCACCTCTGGAGCTATTTATCTTGGCGCCGACCCCTTTATCCACGGCTATCATGACGCCTACAACAACCTCTTTGTGGGTGCCCAGGCAGGCAACTTTACGATGGACAGCTCTGCCAGCTGCAACATCGGCATAGGGGCCCTTGCACTCAATGGTTTAACTGAAGAGGGGCAGAATACCGGTGTCGGCTACAAAACCTTCTTTTCCACCACAGAGGGGAATAGGAGCGTTGCCGTGGGCAGCAAGGCTCTCAGCAGCCACATGACCGGAGATATGCAGGTTGCCATCGGCGCAGATGCTATGTTGGCGGATGAAGCGGGGTTCGGAAGCGTTGCCGTAGGATGCGCAGCGTTGTCAGAGCATACCTTCGTTGCAAATAATGTCGCTATTGGGTACGGGGTCATGAACGAACTTACCGCAAACAGCAGCGTTGCTGTGGGGTACTTTGCCATGCACGCTTCCGTCAACCCCATAGCCCCCGTTGCCATCGGAGCGCATGCGCTTGAAAACATGGAAAGCGGACATTATCAAAATGCTGTGGGCGCCTTAGCCCTATCTTCGAGCACCGCTGCCGACTACAACACCGCTGTAGGCTTCTCTGCCTTGCAGAACAACACAATCGGTGAGGCCAACGATGCTTTTGGGGCGTATGCGCTTAACGACAACACCACCATGGACAGCAATATTGCCATAGGCACGTATGCTCTGATGCACAATACTGTTGGGATACAAAACCTTGCTGTTGGGGTCGAGGCTGTCCGCAATTCCAGTAACCACCGCAACCTTGCATTGGGCAGGTCTGCTTTACGAGACAGCACAACAGGGCGGAATAATGTTGTGATCGGTTTTGAAGCAGGGGTCAGTGCAACCGGAAATTACAACGTCTTTATTGGTTCGCAGGCCGGCAGCAATGAGACCGGCGACAACACCCTCTACATCGAAAACTCCGCTTCCTCCACCCCCTTGATCTACGGTGAGTTTGACAACGATCTGATCGCCATCAACGGCAACCTGGGTGTCGGTACCTCCACCTTTGGCACCGGTGCCGTTGGCGTGCTCGCCATCGCAGAGGGCACCATCCCCGGCTCAAGCCCGGCCAACCAAATCCAGCTCTACGCAGAAGAGGTCTCCTCCAGCTCAGAGCTCAAGGTCCGCGATGAAGGTGGCACCATCACCACACTCTCCCCCCACAACTTTACGCTCATCCCCCAAGGCCCCAGCGAGCCGATGGCTTGGTCCTTTTACTCCAAGCGGGGAACCCAGGCCATCAACGCCGACATACTCAAAACAGTTCGCCTCATCGAAAAGCTTTCCGGCGAGCAGCTTGTCTGGATCAAGAGCCTAAGCAGCCCACAGCCCCCTCCATCCCAGACAGCAACAGAGCCTTCCGCCTTACTCCTTGTCCAGCAGGAGCTCGAAACCCTCAAGGCCCAGAATCAAATCCTCAGGCAGCGCCTCAAGCAACAGAGAGGGCGCATCCAATCCTTTCAAGGAGCCCTTCAGCAGCTTAAGGAGCTCCTCCGATGACCTTGCGATCAATCCGACACTGGGCCCTCTTGTTCTTGGCAGTTGCCTCCTTTACCTGGCTGGCCCGGGCAGACACCGTGGAATTCACCATCTACCACCCGGTCTCAACCGGTGCCGGAGGAACACACGCCGATGAACTGGCCATCGGATCTACCTACTCCAGCGAGACCCCCGGCGACGGCAGCTTAATCGTCGCCGACCGCTTAGGGATAGGGACCACCAGCCCCGCAGGCCCCCTCCATGTGGTAGGTGTGGACGACACAACCAGCTACGTCATCTTCAAGGAAGGGGCCAACACCGCAGCTGCCGGCACCCCGGAGATCCGCGTAGGACTCGGCACCGACGACCCCCAAGAACAACTTCACTTAACCGGTAACCTCAGACTCCCCCCAACCACCGTTGACTACGGCTACAAAGCTGGAGTCATCTATACCGACCCCGAAGGTTCCCTGAACCACTATATTCACGGTGATGGTGTTTCAGGAACCTTTATTGGAAGAGGAGCGGGCAATCTGGTGGTTGATTCCGCGATTGCCCGAAACGTTGGTATCGGCCGATCTGCCCTTTGTGATCCGGACTATACCGGATCAGACAATACGGCTGTGGGGGGCAGCGCCTTAAGCTTCAATGAAGATGGGCAGTGGAATGTGGTTGTTGGAGATAGTGCGATGGCTTACAATCTTTCCGGGACTTCAAATACCGCTTTGGGCCTTTCTGCACTCAATAGCAACACAACCGGCAACTCCAACGTTGCTCTGGGATACAACGCTTTGGTTCAGAACACGACAGGGAGTTTTAACACTGCTGTTGGGGTGCGCACTTTAACTCAAAGTGCCGACGGCGAAAGGAATGTGGCCGTTGGAGCCAACGCCCTCAGGGACAATCAGGCTGTCGGCAGCAATGTGGCAGTCGGCGCTGGAGCGCTTGCATCAAATACTACCGGAGAGGGAAATGTTGCCGTAGGCATTGCCTGCCTCGGGCGAAATAGTACCGCAGATCACAATACGGGCATAGGTCGCTTTGCGCTGTGGGAAAACACCACAGGCTCAGAAAATTCGGTTTTGAGCGGATGGGAGGGTGGCAAAGACAACACAACCGGAAGCAGTAACACCGGCGCAGGGTGTAGGGTTCTCTACAGGAATACAACAGCGAGCGACCAAGTTGCGCTGGGTGGGATGGCGCTTGGTAACAGTGCTCTTGGGGACGGCAGCGTTGGGATTGGCCAATCCGCACTTGCCGCAGATCAGGCAGGGCCCAACAACGTTGTCATTGGCTATGAGGCGGGAAAGTTAGCTTGCGGTGCCGGCTGCGTCTTTATCGGAAACTGGGTTGGTAGAAGCGAGATGGATAGCGAACAACTCCACATCGATAACTCCTCCACAGACACCCCCTTGATCTGCGGTGAGTTCACCGATGGCAGCGAGCTCGTCACCGTAAACCACAACTTAGGTGTTGGCACCGCCACCTTTGGCACCGGTGCCGTTGGCGTGCTCGCCATCGCCAACGGCGCTATCCCCACCTCAAGCCCGGCCGACCAGATCCAGCTCTACGCTCAGGATGTGGATCAAGGAGGCGGCACCATGCGCTCAGAGCTTTATGTCCGGGACGAAGCCGGCAATCCGCCCACAAAGCTCTCGGATCCACCCCTGGTGGCAGCTCGCCTCACACCCGGGATCCCGGAGGATTGCAGCAATGTGACTGCACTCTCCCCCCATAACTTCTCCCTGATCCCTGGGGGTCCCAGTGAACCGATGGCCTGGTCCTTCTACTCTGAACGTGGAGATACCGCCATCAACGTAGACATGCTCAGAGTCGTCCGCTTGGTGGAGCAGATCTCTGGTGAGCACCTCGTCTACCTCAAAGATCTCAAAGCCGGTCAATATTTCCTGCAGCTGGCCGACATGAAAGAGCTTCCCAGCATAAAACAGTTGAGCGAGCAGGTCGCCACCGTCGGCGCTGAGCAGCGTGCTTTCGAACAGGAGTTGGCAGCGCAGGAGGAAGATCTGCGCCTCATCCAAGAAATGCTAACCGGGGACGGTCCATTTGGGGACACACCGTGGTCGGCCATTGCGAAAAGGCAGTAGTTAATAGAGGGCGCGATAGAGAAGAAGCAAGTTTCCTATTTCTGACATAATATTGATAATATGCAAAATCTTGTGGTATGCTGTCGATCGGGTAATAAAACATGCCACGAGTTGCAAGACAAGCCAGTGCGGCGGGATATTATCATGTTGTAGCCAGAGGGCATAACCGTCAGGCCATCTTCCGGGATTCCCAAGACTACCAACAATACCTCATCTATTTGTCACGTTTTAAAGAAGCGCCATCCTGTCGCTGTTACCATTTCTGCCTTATGCCGAATCATCTCCATTTGTTGCTTGGGATGGATTCTGTGCGTTCTCTCACTGGGATGATGCGACGAGTGCAGCAGGCATACCAGTTTCATTGGCGTCGTCGCTATGATCTCGTAGGCAATCTTTGGCAGGGAAGGTTTAAGAGTATTCCGGTTGATCAAGACGAGTACTTATTGGAGGCCAGTCGCTATATTGAACGGAATCCCGTCCGGGCGAAATTATGCGTTCTTCCTGAAGACTATCCGTGGTCGAGCGCTCACCTTTACCTTAAGGAGCGAAGCAAAGGGTGCGGTTTGCTTGATTTGAGCCCGGCGTACTTGATGTTAGGTTCCAGCGAAGAGAAGAGACGGCAACGGTACCGGGAACACATAATGCAAGTACGGCCATATGACCAATTGGTTGACGCACAGATGGAGCGACTGATTTGATGTGCAACGAGGACACCTTCCCGGTCAAGGTGATGTAGGTGTGTCCCCAAATGGACCGTCCCCTATTGGGTTTGGCCGGTAAAGGTAAAGTCCTTCAACAGCACAGCCGGGGTGACCACCGAGGTAGCGCCTGAGATCGGATCGGCCACCAGACGAACCTCCTCGGAAAGGGCCTGGATTTTTGAGAAGGCCTGAAGAATCGACTGCGTAAACCGTAAATTCTTCACAGCGCTCACCACCCTACCTCTCTCCACCAGAAAGGTTCCGTCTCGAGTCAACCCCGTCATCAAGGCCTGCTGTGTGTCGAGCAGCCCGTTGACGTAGTGGAAGCGAGTAATCCATAGCCCTCGATCCATACATTGAAGCATTTGGTGATGCGGTACCTTACCCGGGGCCACACAGAGATGGGCGGCCCCGGGCCCTTCGGCGGCTTCGTCAAAGGCAGGGGCATGCCCGGTGGAGTGGCGGTGGTACAGCTTGGCGTATTGGCTGTCAAAGACCACCCCGCGGGCCCGTCCCCCCTCAACCAGCGGTACGCGCCTCTTCGGGATCCCTTCAAAATCAAAGGGAGTTGCCAGCCCGCGGGTATCGGTACCGTCATCCCAGATCGACAGCGTTGGATGCATGAGTTGCTCTCCCATGCGGCCTGCAAAACAGCTGGTTCGCTCATGCAGCTGTTTGGCCCCAAAGGCGATGGTGGAAAGCCACTCCACCAATTCCGCCACCGCCTCGGGCTCAAGCAGGACATTGTACTTCCCCAACCGGATGGTTTTGGAGTTCCTGTTATGCCTGCAGTGGTCCAGGGCTTGCTGTAGAAGGGACTGTGGGTTGAGGGTCTTGGGGTCGCGAACAGCCCCTGCTGCAAAGCCAGAAGCCTTGCCTTGGGTGGGAATCAATCTTAAGCCCGTGGTTGAGAAGGGCTGATACTGCGCAAGCCCCCCAGAGCCTACCACGCAGAACTCCTCCTCTCCTGTTGCAAAGGAGCCGGCCAAGTCCATTCCAGCGCGGTGGGTTTGTTGGGAGAGCTCTCGGATCATTCGGATGTTCTTGGTCAGGTTCTGGCGGTGATCCACTGGGAAGTGCGTCTTGATGGGGGCGGGTTTTTCGCGGGGTGGATGCGCGCTGAAGGCCGGTGCAGTCTGCTTGCTGGGGAGCCGTGCAATTTGAAGCGCAGAGGCAATCGCGCAAGTGAGTGCACGGTCGCTCAGTGAAGATGTGGTGGCAACCCCGGCGCGCCCCTCTGCCGCTACCTTGACCCAGACGGTGACATCCTCCTCATGGAAATTTTGATGAATGGCACCCCCGGCAAAGCGCAGGGTAGTCTTGGCGCCCCGCTGTACGGTTAAAAGGGTCTCATCGGCCGGTGATCTCTTTGCCGCCTCCTTAAGTACAGTCACCATGCGGGATTTACCCAGGAGCATCAGCCTTTCCTCCCGACCAAGACCTTCTCAAAGCGGGCTGGGGAGGTTCCGTGTCCCACGTGCATGGACTGAACCGGTTCCCCCTTGCCGCAATTGGGCACCCCAAAGAGCTGCCACTCTCCTTTGCCGGTGACCGCAGAGCAGGAACGCCAAAATTCCGGCGTGATTCCGGTATAGACCGGGTTTTTAAGTATCCGGCCGATGCGGCCCTGCCGAATCTCCCAGGCGATCTCGGTTCCGAACTGAAAGTTGAGGCGGCGGTCATCGATCGACCAACTTTTATTAGTGGCCATGAGGATTCCCCGCTGGGTGTCGCGGATCAACTGAGCCAATGTTCCGGTACCGGGTTCGAGGTTCACGTTGGTCATCCGGATGATCGGAATGGCATTCCAGCCGTCGGCACGCATCGCCCCAGACGACATCCGGCCGATCTGGGGTGCGCTCTCCCGGGAGCTTAAGTATCCTACGAATTTTCCCTCTCGGATGATCGGCACCCGCTGGGCCTCAACCCCCTCGTCGTCATAACCGAAGGTGCCGCACCCCTGTGGTGTAGTGGCATCGGCCGTGATGTTGACAAGCTTAGAGCCGTACCGGAACCTACCAAGCTTCTCCGGCGTCAAAAAGCTACCTCCTGCAAAGGAGAGTTCCAATCCCAATGCCCGGTCCAGCTCAACCGGGTGTCCGCACGACTCGTGAAGCTGAAGAATCAGCTGGTCCGGCATGAGGATGAGGGAGGTGGTTTGATGCGGGCAGGCCTTGGCTCGCAGCAGGGCCACGGCCTCTTTGCGGATTCGAGGGGCATGCCCGACAAAATCAAGAGCTTTGACATGCTCATAGCCGGCTTGAGCCAGAGCGGCTGCGTTGGCTGAGGGGTAGGAGCGACGCTGCACCTCATGGTCCAGGACAGCGGTGGCTTCCAACTGTCCGCCGGATTCTGTGATCTCCTGCTCAATCCAGGAGCCCTCGGTGGAGCAGAAGAACTTCTCTGTTCGGTAGAACTCCAAAGCTGCCTTGGCGGTCTTAATGCTGGGGTGGTCTTTTAAAAGCCGGGATGCCCAAAGGAGATAATCCAGCTTTTTGGAAAGTTCCACCTCAAAGGGGTCCACCTCCAAGGGGGTTCGGTAGTGAGCGCGGACCGGTTCTACCGGGTGGAGCTTGACCTTGGTGTGGGATTCCTGGGCAACGGCCCGGGCCATTGTGAGGGCGGTTTCAACGGTGTGAGTCAATCCCACTCGATCCAATCGGCTGGAGGCAGCATGCCCCCATGCGCCCCGGTACAGCGCCCGAATGGAGATCCCTTCAGAGGTGGCGTGGCTGGCCTGCTTGACCTGAAGATTCTGGACCACCAGATCTTCTTCGGTTTGCTTGACCCAGCGCAGGTCTGCATAATCTACCCCGCGCCGCTTGAGGGCCTTGACCGTGTCGGTGGCGATATTTTTGATCTTGGGGGAAACCATGATTGCACTTACCCTACGGTGTTTGATCTCCCCTGTCAACCTACACCCACCAGCCGAAGGGCAAGCTGGAGACGGGGCCCTTGTGACGGGGTGGCCCGAACGCGCACCGTTGGAAGGCCGTGCGGGCATGGTGTCCCTGGCGCTGCATCTTATCGGGGACGAGCACGGCCGAACACCGGAGCGAGGATTGCCTCGCTGGGGCAATCCGAGCGGTGCGCGGCGGACCAACACGGCGCAGGGGTGTCTCCAGCTTGCACGGGAGGTCTGCTATAATGCGGCTCATGAGGTATACACCGGTTCGTGCCATGGAGGCGGTCAATGCTGCCTTCCTCAGGATTCCCAGGGCGAAGATCCTCAAGATTCTCTCCAGGAAAGAGCCCCTCTTTCTTAAGGAAGGCATGGCCATGCTCTCGGATGAAGGCAAGCGCAAGCTCATCGATGTTCAGCTGCGCCCCTGGGTGTTCAGCAGGGCCCAATACCGTTTCTTCTACCAGGCCTGCAGGCTGCTGCAGAGCGCACTCCACCGAGTGATGGCTCTTTATGTCACCGCTCCCCGCGTCCAGCAGATCGTGCCTCTTGATCGCAGGGAGCATGATTGGATGATGGCCGTCAATGCCGGAGGCATCCAAAAACCCCAGGCGATCATTGACCGGTTGGATGCCACCGCCACCTTTACCCCCTCGGACTGGCGGGAGAATTTCTTCTTCTTAGAGCCCAACTGCGTTGGCATTGGCGGCGTCCATTACATTCCTGCGACCTGCCTGTTGACCAACAAGTGGGTCCTTCCTACACTCAAGAAGCATCTTCCTGACCTCACCTTTCAGTACCCGGATGACATTCGGGAGCTGATGCTCAAACTCTTTACCCGGCATGCCAAGGCGATCGGCAGGAGACTGCGGCGCATCGCCTTACTGGAGGATCGATCGGCCGAAGGAGGAACCGACGAGTTTGGGGTGCTGGCTCAGTATTACAAAGGCCAGGGACTGCCGGCTGTGGTGGCTGATCCCCGTGAGATTGTAATTCGTAAAGGAGAGGTGAGCGTCAAGGGCAAGCCGGTGGACATCATTTACCGTGATACGGAGCTCAGAGAAATCATCCCCTTGGTGGCCCAGGGGACGAAACGCACCCCCTGCGGCATCCGAGAAGCCTTTTTGCGCAACCAAGTGGTCTCTTCCATGGCAGGGGAGTTTGACCACAAATCGGTTTGGGAGCTCTTCACCAATCCGGAGTTTGACCGTTACTTCACCCTGCGCCAGCGCAGGCTCTTCCAAAAGCATCTGCTGTGGACCCGTTTGATTTGGGAACGCAAGACAACCTCTCCGGCCGGCAAGGCGGTAGATCTGGCTCGTTATACCCGGCGCAACCGGGAATCCCTCATGATCAAGCCGAATCGAGCCTTTGGTGGGGAGGGGGTGGTCTTTGGGCACCAGTGCGCCCAGGCGGTCTGGGAGCGCGTGTTGGCCAAGGCCTTAAAGCGTCCCGGCTCCCATGTGGTTCAGCGCGCCGAGGCGGTCCGGGCAGAACTGTTTCCCTCGGCAGACAAGCGGGGTAGGGTACGGCTGGAGTCGTATCATGCTGTGACCGGCTTTGCTGCCACCCAAGATGGGATGGCGGTTCTGGGCCGCTCCTCGAGAGAGCGGGTGGTCAACGTCTCCCGGCGCGGAGGCTTAATCGCCATCTGGCAGCTCGGTTAATCGTTAACCTGAGGACTGCCTCTGGTTTTGCCTGCCTGCAAGAAAAGATTATGCTCCTGTTGCCAGTTCCTCCAGCCCCACCATGAAGGCGGGCAATTCTGTGGCAAGGAGGTGTTGGTCAACCCCCATGCGTTCAAAAATATACTGAATCATTGCCGCTGCGTTTGCTGCTGCCGCCCGGACGACTGTTCCTGTAATGCCGGCATACTCCGCCAAGCTGAACAACAGGTCCGTCTCCTCCAGGCCGCCCAGCGCCCGAAAAGAGCGGGCATCTAAGGCAACGAGCTGGGTAACGACTCCTGCCGGATCAGTTCCATCATGAATCAGAGCTCTATCCTCAAGCCCGGCAAAAGCTCTTACAACCGGATCTTCCGCCAGATCTCCTCCAATCACAAAGAAGGAGTTGGGGTGGGTAGCAGAGCGATGGAGTCGCTCCAGTCGCCCCTCAATAGAGACCGGCCAAGAAACTGCTTCCTCCAGGCCTGTAGCGGGTCCACCAATGAGGTATGGCTCAAGATTCATCTGCAAGCCTGCATCTTTCTTGGGAAGGTTTTCCCATACCTTAACAATCTGATCTGCGGGAATCTCTAAAACGCGTTCTAGAATCGATAAATGGACCTCTGGAGTATCTTCCCTGGCGCCAAAGAGCCTGAGGGTGTCCACCTTGTTGCGATTGGAAAGGTATCGGAAGGGGATGACGTTTTCATCTGGCCGAACATTCACAGCGGCAACCCGAGCATAGGGAAAATCCACGTATTGGTGTACGGTTTCTGGGGGATGTCCTGTAAAATCAAATTCAGCCAGGACGGCGTCAGATCGGTTACCTCTTGTTGCATAGCTCATCGCATGCTCTGGGATCTGCGTGATATTAGCATCTGAGCCAAACGGGGTTTCGTAATAGGGCAGCCCTCCATGCTCCAGGAGCTTCCATTTAAAGCTCTCCCAATTAGCTCCGTGCAACCAAACGTGACCGATCCACTGCGATCTTTCATCTTCGGTTGTCTCTCTAAAATATGCTTGTCCGCTTTCATTGGTGTCCATCGTGACTTCGAAGCGCACAATGGCTTCATTTGCGCCCTGATAATTTAGCTCGCCGCCACTTCCATCCGCGGATTGATACGAGAGGTTTTGCTTTCCCCCTCCCTGCGCTGCAAGACGAGTTGCGCTTTTGATGGATCGAAATAGCTCCAGTCGGGTTGCCATGATCTTTGACCGCTCTCGCCATTCAATGCCCTCATCAGTTGTTACAAATTTGATGTCGCCAGCATCAACCTTTGCCAAAATAGCCTTTGTGAGCATGATGGCTGCCCAGGGACTAACGATGTCATCTTCGTTAATTGAGATTTTCGCCTTATCTCTAAATACCAGACGATGCGATTGGTCAGACCATCGGATATCGGGAAATACCGGCACATAATGAGGCTCGTGCATTGAAATGATCAGCGGAGACTGCGCCTGAATAGACCCGGCTAACCCCTCGACTTTCTGTATGGTTCGTAGGTCTAATTCCTCCAAGCCTGTAGCGGGCTTCAGATCCAGTAACTCCACTATCTGCCTGGCTGAGCGCAGATAAGCATCAAACGCACTTTTGGATGAATAAGTAGAAGGGGTCGTTCTCATCTCTGCAGCGGACAGCTCTCCGGTTACAAACTGAGCAAGCCTATGGGCATCTGCCAGATGCAACCGTCTTGCGCCGCTGTCTGTCCCGAGATGCAGATCGTAATACCTCACAGCATCGGAGAACCGTGTCGGGTTGGGCATCGCTCCAAACCAAACTGCCAGCAAAAGCTGAACAACATGTTTGGGCTCCTTGAAACTAAAGCTATCTGAGGCTGGAAGCTCTTTCTCTAATACTTGGCGGGCAGCGGAGAAGGAGAGCTTGCCAGCCAAGAACTCTGGCAAGATATGCTGCGCTTCCTGGCGAAGTTTTAACAAGGTGTGCCAGGGGACGACAGTTTGATCGATAACATCCGGTGTATGAATGGGGTGTGCTTTGCCCGGGACCCACCCTTTGTAATCCAGATCAACGTCGAAAAGCAGATCGGTCACTCCCTGCGGAATCTGTTCGGTATGCGCACGGTTGGCCGCCTCTTCGAACATCGCAGGAGGGATCCCCTGGAGATCCAGAACAATCAAGGTATCTGTTCCGACACCAAGCAAAATCTGCTCCCCTCGTTTCGACATCACCTCCAGAATTGCCAGGATGGGGTGGGCTTCTGGGATCTTTGAGTCGAAGAAGTCGGTTTCCAAATAGACAATGTCGGGCCATCCCCAGCGGTAATGGATGTGCTCCAACAACAACTGGGCAGGTGCGCCAGAAAGCATATACGGAATTGCTTGAATCCACTTTTCTAACCCTTCGGGGGTTTGAATCGGGTGAAACCGTTCAAGCTCATGGATAGTGATCCGTAGATTTGATTTCTTATCTTCAATGATTTTGGGGTCAGCCGAGGGGGCATTGGGATCAGGCAAGTCAAGATAAGGTTTTTGCTGCCTTCGGTAATGGCTCGACTTATCAAACAAAAGCTGGCGAACACCTTGAGGAACTCGGGAAAAATGGGCCCGTTTTTTCATCTCCTCGAAGACCACCCGATCATCCGGGCCGGCCTCGATTCCTTCGCTATCCACAACCACCAACTCACCGGAGCCGACTGCTACCACAACCTCTTTGGGCCGCTGGGCTACCTGATCTAGCGCATGGGAGATGCTCAATGCTGAGGCAGCCCTGTCTCTCCAGAAGCTCTCTGCGACAAGATAGGCAACCACTTCGTTTGGCCACTGATCATCAATGTATTGCAAAAGTTGTTGGGCCGCCCGCTCAGAAAGAATTTCCCACTTGGCCGATAAAGCCGAAAAAGCTTCTGGTTCTCGCAGAAGATTCATTATTGGCACATTGTTCAAAAACGGCGGCTGCTCCTCTATCCCGGCAGCAGCTGTGGGACTCAATGCTTCCTTGAGTTGGAGGGTGACAGGGGACCCCTCTTCCATCCCTGCATTTAAGGGTCGCAACGCCCAGGCAGCGGGGGTGGGCAAAGCTAGGCCAGCGCTTAGCAGAAACATTAGGATTCTGTAGATGACCGGCTGCCTTTTCATAAGGTCCGTATTCATACTACAAGTATGGCACATTGGAGAAAAAATAGACAAGTTCAGCAATCTAAAATTGGTACGATTAACTCATTGGGGGAGGGTGGTGGATTCAAGCGACGGTCGGAAAGCAGCCAAGACAGGTTCAGGGACCAAAGAGCAGTTTGTTAACCTTGCATAGAAAACTGGTTGACATTTACTCCTCCCGTAAGGGATAACGGTACTCTCAAGCTTTTCCGAGAATGTCATCCTCGCCGAAGCGAGGATCCTCGATCGAGTCGAGGATAGCGTTCGATTCCCGCTTGCGCGGGAATGACACCCAATAAAGGGATTCTTGCATGAGGTACCAGGTCCAAACCATTGCCGAGCGGATCCTTGAGGGCAAAGGTTCTATTGCCTTTGACGAGGCAGAGGGGCTCATTGCCCTGGAGGCTTGGCCTGAGATCCTGGAGCTGGCGGCATGGGCCTTGAGGATCAGGGAGAAGTTCACCGGCCAGCAAGCCGACACTTGCTCCCTGATCAACGCCAAATCCGGCAGATGCCCTGAGGACTGCGCATTTTGCAGTCAGTCGGGCCGCGCCGATACCGATATCCCCACCTATCCGCTGGTGGACCCCGAGCAGATTGTCCAGCGCGCAAAAGAGGCCAAGGCCTTTGGGGCCCAGCGCTTCTGCATCGTCACCGCCACCGGTTCTGTCTCGGACAAAGACCTTCCGGTCTATTGCGAGGCGATCCGGCGCTTAAAAGAAGAGGTGGGTATTGTACCGGAATGTTCCCTCGGGTTCTTGACAGAAGAGCAGCTCCTGCGCCTCAAAGCGGCCGGCATGGTCCGATACAACCACAATTTAGAGACCGCCCAGAGCCATTTCCCTAAGATCTGCACCACCCACACCTACCAGCAGAGGCGCGAGATTATCCAGATGCTCAAGCGCCATGGTGTGGAGGCCTGCTGCGGCGGCATCTTGGGGCTAGGAGAGTCCAGGCGGCAGAGGTTGGAGCTGGCCTTTGCCTTGGCCGAGCTGGAGGTGGAGTGCGCTCCGATCAATATCTTAAACTCCCGCGCCGGGACACCATTGGAGAGCAGCGCTCCACCTGCCCCTCAGGAGATCATCAAAACCATCGCCATCTTCCGTTTTATTCTGCCTCGGACCCAGATCAAACTGGCAGGAGGGCGGGAGGCGGCCTTAAGAGAGTTTCAAACCATGGCCTTGCTGGCAGGGGCCAACGCCTTGATCATCGGAGGGTATCTCACCACCCAGGGCCGCGAGCCTTACGAGGATCTTCAGATGCTTGAGGAGGCGGGATTTACCGTCTCATGATCTCCCTGGCCGAGAAGCGGATATTGGTGATGGGGGCGACCGGTACAATCGGCCGGACCATCCTCGAGGAGGCCAAAGGGTACGGGGCATGGGTAGCTGGGTCCTACTGGCGCAGCGCAGATAAAGCTCGAGAGCTCCAGTCACAGGGTGTTTGGATGGTTCAGGCCGATTTGACTGACCGCTCCCAGGCACGCGCCTGTGTTCAACAGGTTTTGGCAGAGGCCGGGCACTTGGATGGTTTGGTCTACGCTGCCGGCAACGCAGCCGACCACACCCTGACAAAATTAAGCGAAGCGGATTGGGATCAAGTCTTCAAGCTGCACCTGGGTGGTTTGGTGGCTTGCGCTCAAGAGGTGCTGCCCAGCATGCGGCGCCGGGGCCGCGGCAAGATCATCGCACTCGGTTCCATGGCAGGCCAGACTGGTCGGATAGGGCAAGCCAATTACAGCGCTGCCAAGGGGGCGACAGTAGGCTTTATCAAGACCTTGGCCCGGGAGGCCGGCCGCTTCGGGGTGAGCGCCAATGTGATCTGTCCGGGCTTCGTTGAATCTGAGATGACTCGATCTGCCCCTCCCGCTGCCTGGGATCAGGCCCGAGCCGATTCGGTCCTAGGGACACTTTCCAGCGCTCAAGTGGTTGCCTCTTTTTCCGGTTGGCTCCTCTCAGATCTGTGTCAGGGTGTGACCGGCCAGGTCTTTCATCTCGACAGCCGAATCTTATAGAGATGATCTCTTTCGATTCTCTCCGCACCGAGCTGGATGACCTCACCGCGCAAGGCCTTTATCGCAGTCCCCGAAAGGCAGAAGAGATCTGCGGCGGCCGCATTCGCGTGGGATCCAAGTGGTTGGTCCATCTGGCTTCCAATAATTACTTGGGGCTTACCGAACACCCCCGCGTTAAAGCTGCTGCTGCTGAGGCGGTAACGCGCTTCGGGACCGGGGCCGGCTCAGCACGGCTCATCGGCGGCAATCTCCCTTTGCATGAATCCCTGGAGGAGGGACTTGCCCGTTTTAAGCAGTCAGAGGCGGCGCTGGTTTTCTCAACCGGCTACATGGCTAATCTGGGGGCGGTGACCGCACTCGTGGGTTCAGGGGATCTGGTCATTGGAGATCGTTTCAACCATGCCAGCCTCATAGATGCCTGCCGCCTCTCAAAAGCTACATTCCGAGTTTTTCCCCATCGGGATACAGCGTGCCTTGCCGCTGCCCTAAAACGTCATCGCGGTCAGCACCGACGGGCCCTGATCGTCACCGAAGGGGTCTTTTCGATGGATGGGGATTTGGCCCCTCTGCCGGAGATTGTAGAGGCGGCCCGGCAGTATGATGCATGGGTGCTGGTGGATGATGCCCATGGCACCGGTGTTTTGGGGGAGGGGGGCAGGGGGACTGTGTCCCATTTTGGGTTAAGCGGCATCTTGCAGATGGGGACCCTTTCGAAGGCTTTGGGTTCTTTGGGCGGATATGTTGCCGGCCCCAGCGCTGTCATTGAGCTTTTAAGGAACAAGGCACGTTCCTTTATCTACACCACTGCCCTGCCTCCGGCTTCGGCTGCCGCGGCTCAAGAGGCATTGCGCGTGATTGAGGCCGAGCCGATTTGGATTGAGCGGCTTTGGAAGAACACAGAACAGATGCGCGCCGGACTCACTGCCCTGGAGATTCCCCTGGTGGCACAGGAAAGCCCAATCCTTCCGGTACGCGTCGGGGATGCGCAGGAGGCGATGCGCCTGGCAGAAGAACTCCTGGCCGCCGGGGTTTATGCTCCAGGCATTCGCCCTCCCACGGTGCCGGCCGGATCGGCCTGCATCCGCATCTCGATGAGTGCTGTCCATACCCCTCGGGACATTGCCGCAGCCTTAAAGGCCTTTCAGGGGGTTTTTGTGGGTGAGGCCCATGCTGTCCAACAGAAAGTCTCCCAAAGATAAGGAGCATTGTAATGGTTTCTTCTGATTTACAGACTCGTTACCTCAAGGCACAATTGGCCTTTCTGGATGGCCAGATGCTTATGGACCCCAGCGTCAATGATCAAGTCGGATTTGATTTTCAAGGTCTAAGGCGCAGCTACTTTGATGACCCAAAGCACGGGCAGTCCAAGTTTGTCGCGCACTCAGGGCGTGTCTGGATCTATGACGTGGCCCTATCGATCTACGCAGACCTTAAATCCAAACGGTTCCAGCAGGCTGTCCATCAGGCTGATCGGGTGGTCCAGCTGGCGCAGAGGGAAGAGGAGCGAGGTTTCCAGGGGCTGTGGCACTTTTCCTACAACACGAAAGAGGACAGCTTCATCGATCCGCGTGGGCCCACCGGCGCCAATGCCTGGTGCTTGAATGCCCTCTACGCCTGCGCGCTGGAACGCGGGGATAGGGCGCTGTTGGCTTGGCTGAACCAGAAGGTAGAGAGCTACCTCTTTGGCGAGCAGGTGATCAACCGCAAAGATCCACGCCACGGCCTCATTCGATCTGGGCGCTACAACGCCGATGACCTCGCTCGGGAAGATTCCATGGGATATGACGTGTACAGAGGAGACCTGAATCATTCCTACGAACACGTTATTTTGGAACATTGCGCCGATGCTGCCGGAACATTCCGGCTGGCCTTCCGGGCCAACCGGCGGTTGGATCCAAAGAACAAACCGTTTCTCGAGATCCTCATCGAGCGTCATGACTGGCTCATTCAGGGGATGCGGCGCTGTTTCTGGCAGGGGGATCATTTTGTTTCTGCCCTGGATGGCCAAGGGCAATTGTACCGGGGAAGAGACGGTCAGCCCAGCGTTGCCGTGGACAACAACACCTGGTCAGCCCACATCTTTGTGCCCTATGACTTAGAGCTAGCCCGTTCGGCAGCTCGCTACGTGGAGGATCGGTTCATCACCCAGGTCCCTCCGGCTATGCTGGAAGATCTTCCATCTGACTCCACGCAGGCAGGTTCCGTGCAGGAGGGGCTGGAGGGGTTGTATTACTTCCCGGACACCTTTGCCGATCCCTTTGTCCAGATTCCTGACCAGAGACGTGAAAAAGTAGAAAAACTTCTCCACCCGGAGGCTGCCTTGGGGTTTGTTCTGTTCCTCCTCGGTTTGGCCGATCACCTCTCGGGTTCGGAGCAAGAACGCTTGCGCCAACGAGCACTGAAGCTCTACGAGGATACCGCCAATCTCCAGGGACTCTACGGTGCGCACGCCGCCCCTTACGCAAGCGTCAACATTCCTCCGATCTTCTCCACCCTCCACTCTGTGACGACGGCTGCATGCGGAGTGATTACCACTAGGATCCTGCAGGGGGCACCCAGCGATGATTTCATCGGGGTGATGCCGCCCAAGGAGATGACAGTTGCAGGTCAAGCGCCTGCCCGCTCCATTGATGACTAGAGGTCTTTTTGTTACCGGTACCGGAACAGAGGTAGGAAAAACCGTTGTAACGGCGGCCCTGGCCCATGCCTTCCTTAGACAGGGAGTGAATGTTGGGGTTGTCAAGCCTATAGCGACCGGCTGCCAGCGGCGCGGCGGCAAACTTATCTCATCGGATGCCGAGAAGCTTCTCCGGGCAAGCGGCGCTGGGGACCCCACGGAATGGGTCTGTCCCTATCGCTTCAGGCCTCCGGTTGCTCCTTCAGTTGCGGCAGGCAAACAGGGCATCTCCTTCTCTCGAATCGATCAGGCCATGGAGCGCTTGAGCAGCCGCCATGATCTTCTTTTGGTTGAGGGGATCGGCGGGCTTCTGGTGCCCCTGGATGCCCGCCGCACCGTTGTGGATCTGGCAGCGCACCTGAAGCTTCCCCTGCTTGTGGTGGCCCATGCGGGGCTAGGGACCCTGAATCATACCCTCCTTACCCTTGAGGCGGCTCGATCCAGGAACCTTGAAGTAGCTGGCATTGTCTTGAATCAGCGCAGTCCCACTCCCTCTCTGGCAGAGCAGACCAATCCAGCGGTATTGCGCAAATTGGGTCAGGTGCCGGTTCTAGGGGTAATCCCTCACCTGAGATTCCCCTCCCCAGAGCAGGTAGCCGGCTACCTTAAGGCCAAAAAGATCTTTCAGAAAATCGGTACCAGGTACCAAACCCAAACCCCTTGTACAAAAGGGTCAGACCCTTTCGTACAGCGCCTACGGAGCGGTCACGTACGAAAAGTTCAGACCCTGAGCCATCGGTACCTGGTACCAAAGGCCGTACCAAAGGCTCAAGCGAAGCGTTTGATCCAGAGCGACCGCAAGCGGCTGTGGCACCCCTTTACCCAGATGCAGGATTGGGAAAAGGAGGAGTCGCTGATCATCCGCTCTGCCCGCGGGGTGTGGCTTACCGACATCCACGGCCGTCGCTATCTCGATGGTGTCTCCTCCCTCTGGGTCAATCTCCACGGCCACCGCCATCCGGCCCTGGACCAGGCCTTAAAACAGCAGGTTGATCGAGTGGCCCACTCCACCCTTTTGGGGGCAGCCAACATTCCCTCCATCGAGCTGGCAGAGGAGATCTTGCGGGTGGCCCCCAAGAATCTCACACGCGTTTTCTACTCCGACAGCGGCTCTACTGCTGTTGAAATTGCACTCAAGATGGCTTTTCAGTACTGGCAGCAAAACGGCCGCCCGCGCCGCCGTCGCTTTGTCCACTTTGTCGATGCCTACCATGGGGATACGGTGGGCTCTGTCTCGGTCGGCGGGATCGACCTGTTTCATCAGGTGTACAAGCCCCTGCTCTTTAAGGGGTTCAAGGTTCCCTTGAACAAGATTAAGCCCTTTGAGGAGACCCTGCGCAAGCACCACCCCGAGATTGCCGGTGTCGTGGTAGAGCCCTTGGTGCAAGGGGCGGCTGGGATGGCGACCCAACCCAAAGGGTGGCTCAAGCAGGTAGAAAGGCTCTGCCGCCGCTACGGACTGCTGCTGATTGCTGATGAGGTGGCAGTAGGTTTCGGGAGAACCGGCACGATGTTTGCCTGCGAGCAGGAGAAGGTGCGTCCAGATCTGCTCTGTTTGGCCAAGGGGTTAAGCGGCGGCTACCTTCCTCTGGCGGCGACCCTGGCCTCTGAGCGAATTTACAAAGGGTTTTTGGGCTCCTATGCCTCCAAGCGGACCTTTTTTCATGGGCACAGCTACACCGGAAATCCCTTGGCCTGCGCGGTTGCTTTAGAGAGCCTGCGTCTTTTCCGCCGCGAGAAGGTGCTGCAGAGACTTAAGCCTAAAATCCGGCTCTTTACACAGGAGCTCAAACGCTTCTGGGAACTTCCCCATGTAGGAGATGTGCGCCAGCAGGGGCTGATGGCTGGCATCGAGCTAACCCAAGATAAAGCAAAAGGCACCCCTTATCCCTGGGAAACCAAGATGGGGATTCAAGTCTGCAGTGCGCTCAGAGCCGAGGGCATTCTCTTGAGACCCCTGGGCAACGTGGTGGTGCTCATGCCCCCTCTGGTCATCTCCCGAGAGGAGCTTAACTTTCTTTGCCGCAAGACCTATACTGCTGTGGATCGAGTGACTGGCATTTGAGAGCGACTCTCCTTTGAAGGAGGCCAAGTCAAAGGATCAGTTTTGTGGTAAGGTGAGGCGGTAAGATTAATCTCAAGTGTCTACGATTCGTTTTCCGTATAAACGCTACCGGGATCAAGCGGCACCCGTGATTCCCATCAGGGTGCTGGCTAACGGGCGCTGGCGCCGGGTTGTGGCCTACGTGGATTCAGGGGCAGCCTACAGTGTGCTGACCGTACGAGAGGCCAAGCGCCTGGGGCTGCTCAAGATCAAGGCCAGGCGGGTGGCGGTCACCACCAGCGGAGGCCGCGCCAACAAGATCTCGCTTCACCGGCTGTGGGCGCGCCTAGGCAAGAAGCGCCTCTCAATTACCTTCGGAGTTCCTCGGGATTTTGATGTCGACTTTAACCTCCTTGGACGCAGGGACCTCTTTGGACGATTCGAAGTCTGCTTCAATGACGCCCAAAGCGTCCTTACCCTCATCGAACACCGAAAACAGTAAAGAGGTTTTTGTCCACCGGCTGTTCGATGCGATTGCATCCAGGTATGATCTCTTCTGCCGGCTTTCCAGCTTTGGCCTAGACGCTTCTTTGCGCCGCAGGACTGTCCAAAGTTTGCGTTTGGCCCCTGGGATGCGGGTGCTGGATTCGGCCAGCGGCAGCGGCGGCTTGGCGATTGAGGCAGTCCGGGAGATTCTGCCCTTAGGTCAGGTCATCGCCAGTGACCTCTCCGCTCCCATGCTGGCTCAGGCCCGCCGCAGGCTTGCTCGCCACCCCGTGGCCGGCTGGCATATCCAGATGAGCTTAAACCGCGCTGAGGTGCTGTCATTTAAGACAGGCTCCTTTGATGCGGCCGCCATGGGGTTTGCGCTGCGCAATGTCTCTGATCTTAAGAACACCTTCCAGGAGTTGGCTCGAGTGATTCGCCCGGGAGGGCGGGTGGGATTGCTGGAGTTTTCCAGGCCCCAGCATCCGGTGCTGCGCTGGGGGTTTAAGCTGTGGCTGACGGTTGTCAGCCCCCTCCTGGGCATTCTTTCCACCGGAAAGCTCTGGCCCTTCCTGTATCTGCGCCGCTCTGTCCTACAGTTTATTCCCTCAGAAGAGGTCATCCGGTGCCTGGAGGGGGCCGGTTTTCAAGAGGTGCGCAAGGCCGCTCTCGCCGGAGGGTGTGTCGCGCTGTATCAGGGGGTGAGGAGCTGATGGCTTGGCGCAATCTTCAGGCCTTTATGACTGCCCTGGAAAAATCAGGCCAGCTCAAGCGCATTCACGCTCAAGTCGATCCCCACCTTGAGATCACTGAGATTGCCGACCGCGTTATGAAGCAGGGGGGGCCGACCTTGCTCTTTGAGCAGGTCAAGGGCTCTGTGATCCCCTTGGTGATCAATTGCTTTGGTACCGAAGATCGTATGGCCTCAGCGCTCGGGGTGAAGCGTTTGGATGAAGTGGCCGAACGCCTCCAGTCTCTCCTGGAGGTCCCTGCAGGAGGGAGTCTTAAAGAGAAGCTCAAGCTTATTCCAAAGCTGGCCGAGGCTGCGCAGTTTCCTCCCAAGGTTGTTTCCAAGGCACCCTGCCAAGAGGTGGTGGTCACTCAGAGTCCCTCGCTCTCGAGCTTGCCGATTCTCCAGTGCTGGCCGCATGATGCCGGCCGCTACATTACCTTTGGAAGTGTTATTACCCGTGACCCCATCACACACAGGCGCAATGTGGGTCTGTACCGGCTTCAGGTGGTGGATGATCAGACTCTGCTCATGCACTGGCAGATTCACAAGGATGCAGCCGAGCATTACCGAAAACAAAGAGCTGCCTCCGACACACCTTCAAGCAGCCATTCCCACGGCACCCCCCCTGCCGCCATGCCGGTGGCAATCGCTATTGGGGCAGATCCTGCCACCCTGTATGCTGCCTCTGCCCCCTTGCCTGAGGGAATCGATGAGCTGCTCTTTGCCGGTTTCTTGCGCAAGGAAGCTGTCCCTGTGGTCAAGGGGGTAACCGTTGATCTGGAGGTTCCGGCAGAGGCAGAGATTGTGATTGAAGGCTTCGTGGATCTGGACGCGGCCCCGCAGATGGAGGGGCCCTTTGGGGATCACACCGGTTACTACTCTTTACCCGAGCCTTATCCGGCCATGAAGGTGACCGCCATCACCCACCGCAAAGCCCCGATCTATTTGACCACGATCGTGGGTCGCCCCCCCATGGAGGACCTGTGGCTCGGCAAGGCCACCGAGAGGATATTCTTACCCCTCATCCGGAAGATAGTGCCGGAGATTGTGGACATGAATTTTCCGGCCGAAGGGGTCTTCAACAATGCGGTCATTGTCTCCGTAAAGAAATCCTTCCCCGGCCAGGGGCGCAAGGTGGCCCATGCCCTCTGGGGATTGGGGCAGATGAGCTTCACCAAGGTGCTGATTTTGGTGGATGAATGGGTCAATGTCCAGGATGTGAGCGAAGTCGCTTGGGTGGTTTTCATGAATACCGATCCCAAGCGGGACTGCTTTTTTGTGGAAGGGTCGGTCGATACCCTCAACCACGCTTCTCCGCAGTTTAATTACGGCTCCAAGATGGGGATTGATGCGACCGGCAAGCTTCCCGGAGAGGGCCACCCACGCCCCTGGCCGGAGGCGATTGCGATGTCCCCTAAGATCCAGGAGCAGGTAAGCCGTCGCTGGGCTGAGTATGGTCTGTAGCGTTAGGAGTTATCAAGATTTAGATATGCAACATTGACATTTTTAGCTTTGAGCAGGTATAATTGCTATGGTAAAGGAAACCAATCGATGGAAAATAAAGGACATTACCCTCCAAAAAAGAAAGGGTTGGAAGCTTCTTGGATCTGCCCTGAGTGCATGCGTCTGGTAGGGGTGACGCTGTGCGATCCTCCCTCCTATGTGCGGCGTCTGCGTAGAATGGAAAAGAATTTTTTCTCTAGAATATTGGCACTTTTCATATTACTACCATTAAGTTTCTTTGCCACTGTCTTCTTTGTGCAGCAGTCGGATACAAGGATTCTTCCTGCGACCTCCTCCTCGACGATTCGGCAGCAAAACCCTGCAGACTCTGAGGAGCTGTTGGATTCTTTGCATGAGGATTTGCTTAAGGAGCCCGAGGAGCAGGATCTATCAGAGGAGCCTCCTGCCAAAGTTTCGGTTTAAGGGTTGAGCGCTAAGGGGGTGACCCCCTTAGCCGCTTAAGCACCGCCTGCGCCTCTCGCCTCCAAGAGGCGCTTTTGCTATACTCGCGACATGCCTCGCTTCCCTTTAAGCTGGTTTCGCGACTGCTCCCAGGCGCTCAAGCTCGAGCACACAGTCTTTGCGCTCCCCTTTGCTTATCTGGCCCTTTGGGTTGCCGCCGAGGGAAGCCCCAGCTGGGCAGTGGTCGGATGGGTCACCCTCGCTGTAATCGCAGCTCGCACCGCAGGGATGTGCCTCAACCGCGTTATCGACCTTCCCATGGACCGGATCAACCCCAGGACAAAGGAGTGGCCGGTTTCCTCCGGAAGAATTTCCACGCGCTGGCTCTTAGCGCTGGCCGCCGTGGCTTGCGGACTTTTTTTCTTCTCGGCAGCACAGCTCAACCCCCTCTGCTTTAAGCTGGCTCCGGCGGCCCTCGTCCTTTTGGCCTTCTATCCGGCGACCAAGCGCTTCACCTGGAGCTGTCACTTTTGGCTGGGATTGGCCCTGGCCGCGGCTCCCCTGGGGGGATGGTTTGCCGTTACCGGCAGATTGGAGGCGGCGGTGCTTCCCCTTGCCGTTGGGGTGCTCTTTTGGGTGGCTGGTTTTGATATCCTGTATGCCCTGCTCGATCTTGACTTTGATCGGACGCACGGCGTATATTCGATTCCACAACGTTTTGGCCTTAAAAGATCCCTAACCCTCTCCGGCATATGCCACAGCTGTGCCCTGGCAGGCATTGGGTGGTTTGGGCTGGAGGCAGGTTTGGGTCTGTGGTTCTGGCTTGGCCTGGCAGGGGTGGCCGGGCTTCTCTTCTACGAACACCGTTTAGTTACACCGCAGCACTTGGATCGAATCAACCGAGCTTTTTTCGTTGTCAACGGATGGGTGAGCGTTACCCTGTTTGGATTCACGCTCCTCGATCTTAAATTCCCTGGAATACCGACTGGATGACCCCGCCCCTGATCCACCCAGGCGTGGGTTGCGTATCACGCGCATTCGGAAGATCGCATGCTGAGGGTTGAGATGAAGACACTGTGGACTGGAGGGGCGGGGTGAAGCACCCCATTATTGCCATCACCGGCGCCTCCGGCACCTGCTATGCTGTCCGACTGCTGGAGGCATTGATTGCCCAGCGCCTAGAGCCCTATGTCATCATCTCCCAGGCTGGGCGGCAGGTCATGGGGTTGGAGCTGGGCACCACGGATCTTAAGGCGTTGCTGGGTTCTGACGGCTGGCGCGAAGAAGCAGTGGAGGATTTGGGCTCCCCGTTGGCCAGCGGTTCCTTTCCAACCATGGGCATGGTGGTGGCGCCCTGTTCAACCGGAAGCTTGGGGGCGATGGCCAATGGCGTCAGCTCCAATCTGATTCACCGGGCTGCAGAGGTGACCTTGAAGGAAAGGCGCCGGCTCATTGTTGTCCCTCGAGAGACCCCGGTGTCTCAGATTGCCCTCAAGAATCTACTCGCCCTCTCCCAGGCCGGCGCTGATATTGTTCCGGCCTGTCCGGGTTTCTACCACAACCCGAAGACCATTCAGGATCTGGTAGATTTTGTGGTGGCCCGGATCCTGGATTTGATGCAAGTTCCGCACGAGCTTTCCCGGCGGTGGAGCGGTACACCCGCACCTGAAGATGCTCTCGACCGTCCAAGCTGACTTCTCTGAGATTGCCGAGAAGGTCGCAGCGGGTGAGCGCCTAGACCGCCAAGAGGGGATCCGCCTTTTCGAGGCCGACCTCTTTACTTTGGGTGCCCTGGCCACTGAAATCCGGGAGCGCCTGCACGGAGAGCGCGCCTACTACACCCACACCCTAGGGTTGACCTATTCCAATGCCTGCGTTCTTTCCTGCGGGATGTGCGCCTTCCACCGTTCGCCGGGTCATGCCGAGGCCTACACCCTTTCCCTGGAGCAGATAGAAAAGAAAACCCAGACTGCGGCCCGGGCCGAGGTCCGCGAATTTCACATTACCGGCGCCTTGAATTCGCAGCTGCCCCTGGAATATTTTGTGGAGCTGTTTAGAACCTTAAAGCGTGCGGTGCCCACTGCGACCCTCAAGGCCTTTACCTCGGTTGAGATCGATTTCTTTTCCAAGCGTTTCGGTCTGTCGGTGGAGGAGCTTTTCACGCGCTTCAAGGCTGTTGGCATGGATTGTATGCCGGGCGGAGGAGCCGAGATCTTGTCCGAGCGGGCGCGCTCCCTCCTCTGTCCCCAGAAGATTTCAGGGGAGCGCTGGTTGGAGGTTCAGGCCCTTGCTCATGCCAGCGGCATCCCCACCAATGCCACCATGCTTTACGGCCATGTAGAGACGATCCCTGAACGGATTGACCACATGCTGGCCATCCGTGCCCTGCAGGATAAGACCGGTGGTATTCAAGCCTTTGTTCCCCTGAGCTATCATGCCGAGGGGACAGCCTTTGCGGATTTGGCCCCCACCACCGGCATTGAGGATTTAAAGGTCTATGCGGTGTCCCGGCTCATGCTGGACAACGTCCCGCACATCAAGCTTCTCTGGACCTATGTGGGGATTAAGATGATTCAGGCGGCGCTGGCCTTTGGTGTGGATGATGTGGGCTCCACACACCTGGAGGAGCGGATTGTCCGCGCCGCCGGAGCCAACCACTTTGATGCCCCCACCGCGACAGAGTTGGCCCAGATGATTATCCAAGCTGGGCGCATTCCAAAACTGGTCGATTCACTCTACCGCAATGACTCATCGACTGTTGTCCCCGCACGTCATCCCCGCGAAAGCGGGGATCAGATCCGTCCTCACGGAAGTGAGGATCAAATCGGGGATGACAGGAGGCCGCAATGACTCGTCGACTCGGTGACATCAAGTTCCTAAACTCCTGGCCGGTCACCTATGCCCTGCGCGCCGGCCGGGTCAGAGCTCCCTTCCAGGTGGTTTCTGGCATTCCGGCTATCCTCAACCGCAGGCTCCTGACCGGTGAACTGGATGCCTCGGCTGTCTCCTCTGTGTTGTACCTGCGCCATCAAGACGAACTGGTGCCGGTGCCGGGGTTCTGTATCCGTTCCGAGGGCGGAGTGGCCTCAGTCCTTGTGGTCAGCCGATCCCCCTTGGAACAGCTTAGGGTTAAGACCATCGGTGTCAGCAATCAAGGAGCGACCACGCCGGCACTGCTTAAACTGCTGCTCAAACGGCACAAGCTTCCCATGGAGCTTGAGGTGACCCCCCTGCGTTACCCCGAGATCCTCACCCACTATCCTACAGCCCTTTTAATCGGAGATGAGGCGCTGAAGGCCAGTCACGCAGAAGAGGGTTTGTTTGCATGGGATCTGGGAGAGGCTTGGACCGATTGGACACAGGCCCCGTCGGTTTATGCCCTCTGGGTGATTCGCCGGCAGGCAGCAGAACGCTGCCCCGAATTGCTGGATCAAGTGCAGGAGGCACTCCGGCGTTCCTTTGCTTGGGGCCAGAGTCATCCGGAAGCCTTAATGGCCGCCATGCAGGAGGCCTTTCCCTGCGAGGAGCAATTCCTCAAGCGGTATCTGGCTGGGTTGTCGTATGCATTGGATGACAAGGCTTGGGAGGGGCTTACGCGCTTCGCTGAGGAAGCCGAGGCTGAGGGTCTCATCCCTCAGCATTGCGCCAGGACGCTTCCCTCCCGGCGGGATGCGCTGGTGGCTGTCGGATGAGCCATTCCATCGAAAGGATTTTGGGTCGTGCCGCCTGCGGACAGTGCTTAAGCCGCGAGGAGGGAATCCTTCTGCACGAGGAGGCTCCGCTGATTGCCTTGGGGCGTGCCGCAGACGAACGCCGCCGCCAGCTTCACCCAGAGAACCTGGGCACCTTTGTGGTGGATCGAAACATCAACATTACCAATGTGTGCGTAACCGGATGCACCTTCTGCGCCTTCTACCGAAGACCCGGGCATCCCGAGGCATACCGCCTCCCCACCGAGGAGATCCTGCGTCGCGTGGGCGAGTTGGTGGATGCCGGCGGAACCCAGGTCCTGCTCCAGGGGGGATTGGACCCGAAGCTGTCTTTGGCCTATTACGAGGAGCTCTGCCGCGCGATTAAGCAGCATTACCCTGCAGTGACCCTCCACTCTTTTTCTGCGCCGGAAATTGGTATGATGGTTGAGGCCGAAGGTCTTTCTGTTGAGGCTGTCTTGATCCGTTTGCGGGAAGCGGGTTTGGACTCTCTGCCGGGCGGAGGAGCCGAGATCCTCTCGGATTCGCACAAACAGGTTGTCTCACCCAAAAAGATGAAGAGTGCCGACTGGTTGGCTGTCCATCGAGCAGCGCATGCCATCGGCATGAAATCCACCGCCACCATGACGTTCGGCATGGAGGAGACAGCGGGTGAGCGGATCGATCATCTGATTAAACTTAGACAACTTCAGGACGAAACCAAAGGGTTTACCGCCTTTATCCCCTGGAGTTTTCAGCGGGGCCACACCACGTTAAGCATTGCCCCTGCCGGCGGGATGGAGTACCTCAAGATTGTGGCGCTGGCAAGGCTCCTGCTGGATAACGTCATCAACCTCCAGGCCGGTTGGGTCACGGAGGGGCCGAAGCTGTGTCAGTTGGCTTTGTGCTTTGGGGCCAACGACTTCGGAGGCATCCTGATCGATGAGGTCGTGGTGGGAGCGACCGGAATGGTTTACCGGGTAGACCGAGGAGAGGCCATCCGGATCATTCGCGCAGCAGGGCGCATTCCAGCACAGCGCAATACCCAATATGAAATCTTAAAGACCGGTGATCACCATGACACTCGACGCCATCTATCAACCGATTCAATCACAGCTTAAAGCCGCTGAGGAGCTCTTCATCCAGGCGTTGGCCGTGGATCGCGGCCTGCTGGGTGAGATGACTCGCTATGTCACTCAGATGCCGGGCAAGAAGATCCGTCCAGTTCTGGCCCTGCTGGGTTCGGCCCTGATTGAGACCAATGGCTCGACTTCCACGGGACGCGAAACACCTCAGGAGCGCTGCGGTCCCGGGCAGGCCTCGACCATTCGATTGGCGGCTGCGGTCGAGATGATTCATACCGCCTCGCTCCTGCATGACGATGTGATCGATGAAGCCGTACTGCGCCGGGGACTGCCCACGCTCCATGCCAAATGGGGAGATGCCCTCTCGGTACTCTCCGGGGATTATCTCTACGCCAAGGCATTTTGCCTTTTGAGTGATACGGGAGATCCTCGGATTTTGAGCTTGATGTCCAATACCGCCCGGATTGTCTGCGAAGGAGAGGTGACTCAGATTCAACGCCGGTTTGATCTGAGCTTAAGCCGCGATCAATACCTCCAGATCATTCAGCGCAAGACCGCTTCTCTGATGGCAGCCGCTGCCGAGGCCGGGGCCCTCCTGGGTGGAGCTTCTTCTGCGCAGGCGAATCGCCTCAATGCTTTTGGGCTCAACTTCGGTATCGCCTTCCAGATCTTGGATGACATACAGGACTTGATCGGCGAGGAGACAGCGCAGGGCAAATCACTGGGGACTGATCTAACGCTTGGGCAAATGACCCTGCCGCTCATTTGCCTGAAAGAGACGGCCGATTCCAAAACCCAAGAGGTCCTCTCACGCTGTTTCAGTGGAGATGGCAATGGGTCTGGAGCGCCTGAACAGCATCTGGATTTCTTAAAGGCGCAGGCCATTCATTACCAGGTGCCGGAACGCTGCCGGCAGGTCGCCCAGGAGCATCTGAATCAGGCCAGGGCTGCCCTGGAGGTTTTTGGGGCCTCCCCCCACAAGCGCTCTCTCGAAGGATTGGCCAACTACCTGGTGCAGTAAAGGCAGCCGGATCTCCCCGGAAGAGCGCTGGGTTCCCCAGGGCGGCTGCCAGACTCCTTAGGTTCGCTGCCGATCATTTCCCCTTGACGGTGCACCCCCCACCTGAGAAAATGAGACTCAATCTCAATTACAATGCGACACACACCCGACATCACATTACTGCCTCAACGTGCTGGTAGACAGACGCATCTCAAGGAACGGGGGGATTCCATTCGAAGAACCTTCCGAACCTACTTGAGCCGCCGGGGTTTAAGCTTCACCCGGCAGCGTGAAGCGGTTCTGACCTGTTTCATCTCGGCAGGGGTGCACTTAGAGACCGAGCAGGTCTATGCCCGCCTTAAAATCAACAAGCCCTCGGTCGGCCGCGCCACTGTCTTTCGAACAGTACGGCTTCTCCAGGAGTGCGGATTGCTTACCGAGATCAGCCTCACAGATGGCCGCTCCCGGTATGAGCTCAAGGCCGACCGCCCCCATCACGATCACTTGATCTGCGTGGGGTGCGGCCGGATCATCGAGTTTCAAAGTCCGGCCATGGAGCGCTCTCAAAACAGTGCCATTCGCCAGCACGGTTTCTCGGCCCTGTGGCACCGACATGAGATATTTGGGCAGTGCAAGGGATGTCAGAGAAGGGAATTGCACTCATGACGCAGGATCACGAGGGACTTCCGATTTCCCCTGCTCAGGCGCCCGGCTGGAACATCGCGGTACTGGGTTTGAATCATCGCACTGCCCCTGTGGCGCTTAGAGAGCAGCTCTACTTTGAACCAGAGCAACTGCCAGTGGCCTTCAAGGCGCTCCGGGGAGAGTTGGGTTTGAGTGAGTGCGCTGTGCTCTCGACCTGCAACCGAGTGGAACTCTACGCCCTCTTGCCCCAGCCGAACGGTGCGCAGGCAAGGCTCAAGAACTTTCTGGCCCGATTTCACCGCGTGAATGTGCAAGGCTTAAACGAAGCGCTCTATTGGCACCTCCAACCCGATTCTGTTCGGCACCTCTTTCGAGTTGCGGCAGGCTTGGATTCTATGGTGCTGGGAGAGTCGGAGATCTTGGGGCAGGTGAAGTCCGCTTATGCGGATGCGGTGACGCACAGCTCCGTGGGGCCGGTTTTCCACACACTCTTTCAAGCGGCCATTCGGGCGGGCAAGCAGGTGCGCGCTCAAACCCGCATCGGCCAGGGAGCGACCTCTGTCAGCTCCGTGGCGGTGGAGTTGGCTCGACAGATCTTCCAGGATCTAAGCACCAAGACCATTTTGATTTTGGGTGCCGGAGAGATGGTTGAGGCGACCCTCCATGCCCTTCGGGGGCAGGGGACAGGGTCGATCCTGGTTGCAAACCGCTCCGAAAAGAGGGCCCTCCCTCTGGCGGAGTCGGTGGGCGGACACGTGGTTGCCTTAGACGCGCTGGATGCCACGCTGCCCCGGGCCGACATCGTCATCTGCTCCACCTCGGCCCGCACCTTTCTGCTGGAGAAGGAGCAGGTGTGTCGCGCCAGCGCAGCCCGAGGCAACCAGCCTCTCTTTCTTATCGACATCTCGGTTCCACGCAACCTCGACCCGGCGATCCGGCAGCTTGAGAATGTTCATCTGTATGACATCGATGATTTGGACGACATCGCCTCCTCCAACCGAAAGATGCGTTTGGGCGAGATGGATCGGTGTGCAGAGATCATTGAGCGCGAGACAGACTGCTTCTTGAGCCGTTTTCAACTTCGAGAGAGGGTGCCCCTCCTTGCATGAGTCGATGAACCCGGCCCCTGAGCCGCAGGACAAGACAACTTCACTGGTTGTGACCGGCAACCCGAATGTAGGCAAGAGCGTCCTCTTTCAGCTCCTCACCGGACGCTACGTGACGGTTTCCAACTATCCGGGCACTACCGTTATGACCTCTCGAGGCAGCGCTGTATTCGGGGGTGAGACTTTCTCTGTCTTCGATACCCCCGGCATGAACAGCCTCAGTGCCTCCTCAGAAGATGAGCTGGTTGCCAGGCAGCTTCTGCTGCACCGGCATACCAGGAGCGAGACGGTGCTTCAGGTGGGGGATGCCAAGAATCTGCTGCGCGTGCTCACCTTAACTTTGGAATTGGCCGAGGCCGGCCTGCCGATGACCTTAGCCCTTAACATGATTGATGAGGCCAGAGAGCGCAGGCTCCAAATTAATGTTGAGAAGCTCTCCGAGCTTCTGGGTATTCCCGTGGTGGCTACGATTGCAATCCAGAGGCGGGGTGTGGATCGGCTCAAACGTGCCATCCCTCACGCGCGGTCAGCCAAAGCTTCTGTTCACTACCCGACCGTGGTTGAAGAGGCAGCTGCCAAGATCGAATCCCTGTTTCCTGCTTCATTCTTTGGAAGGCGAGCGCTGGCGCTCCTGTGGCTTTCCGGTGATCAGGCGTTGATGGAAGAGATGCGCAAAGCGCTTCCTCCCGCGACCACAGAGGCAATCCATCGGTTGGTTGAGGAGGCCCAGCAGCGCTCTTCGACGCCACTGAAGGTCTTGATTGCGCGGGCACGGATTCGCCAAGCCCGACAGCTGACCGGCAAGGTCATGACCACGGCTTCTGCGCAAGGCGCGCCCAGGCTGCAGCCGCTCGGAGATCTTGCGATGCATCCGGTGTGGGGCCTCTTTGTTTTAGGCGCTGTATTGGCCGTTATGTACTATCTGGTCGGGGATTTGGCAGCTGGGCGTGCGGTTGATTTCTTAGAGAGTGTCGTCTTTGGGCGTTTCTTAATTCCGCTCCTTGAAGGGGGGATTCAGAGGGTCATTCCCTGGGTATGGCTTCAGGATTTCTTGGTCGGTGAGTATGGCGTATTCACCATGGCTTTGCCCTATGCCTTTGCGATCATCCTGCCCATTGTGGGGATGTTTTTCTTGTTTTTTGGTTTTATTGAAGATGTGGGCTATCTTCCAAGGCTTGCAGTGATGTCGAATCGGTTCTGCAGGCTTTTGGGTCTCAACGGCAAGGCGGTCCTGCCCCTTGTCCTGGGGTTGGGGTGCGATACCATGGCGACCATGACCGCGCGGATCCTCGATTCAAAGCGGGACCGCTTCCTGGTCACCCTGATCTTGGCGCTTGGCATCCCCTGCTCTGCGCAGTTGGGCGTGATCCTCGCGATGCTGGCGAGCCTGTCCCCTCTGGCCCTTTGGATCTGGGTCGGTGTTTTGCTGGCGGTGATCGTTGCAGTCGGCCAGACCGCGGCCCGGCTTGTTCCTGGAGAGGGGAGTCCCTTCTTGTATGAGATTCCACCCCTGCGCAGGCCCAAACTCTCCAACATTGTCATCAAAACCTTGGGCCGGTTGGAGTGGTATCTGAGGGAGGCAGTTCCGCTCTTTTTCTTGGGAACGTGTATACTGTTTTTTCTGGATGCCTTTGGGTGGTTGGCGCAGTTGGAGCGATTCGCAGCTCCCTTGGTGGTCTCTTGGCTGGGGCTCCCACCCGAGGCGACCGAAGCGTTCCTGGTTGGTTTCCTGCGGCGGGACTTCGGCGCGGCGGGCCTGTTTGCCCTTCAGCGTGACGGCATGCTCAGCGGCATTCAGGTCGTTGTCAGCCTCGTCACCATCACGCTCTTTGTGCCCTGCATTGCACAGTTTTTCATGATGGCCAAGGAGCAGGGCTGGAAACGGGCAGTTGGCATTGCCCTCTTTGTCTTTGGGGTTGCTTTCTTGGTGGGGGGAGTGCTCTCCCGCTTGCTGACAACGCTTCAGATATCGCTGTGAAATGCCCCCTCTGCGGATTTGCTTTGGATGCCGGAAAAGGTACCCCTTGGGCGTGTCAGCACTGTCCGCTGAATCGAGGCTGCGGGCTGCTGCGCTGCCCGAAATGCGGGTATGAATGGGCGGAGCAATCCGGGCTTGTCTGTTGGTTGCAACGTGTTGCGTATCGGTTAAGGAGACTCTTGGGTCATGGCCCTTCGCGAAGAAGAGATTGAAGAAGTATTGGAGTTGTGTTGGGTATCGGCGGAGAACAACCAAGAATGGTTGGAGCGCCAGCAGCTGCCCGAGCAGCTGTTGTGCTATATGCCACAGCCCATGAGGTCCGATATGGGCATGGCGCAGGAGGCCATTGATCATGCCATTCAACAAGGCCTGATCGAGCAGAAGGGCGATCGCGTCCGCTTAAGCCCCACCGGCTCCAAGCAGGCTCACCAGATTGTTCGCCGCCATCGCCTCACCGAGGTCTTGCTCCACAACATCCTGGATGTTTCTGCAGAGTCGATGGAGACCACTGCATGCCAGGTGGAGCATGTCCTCAACGATGAGGTGACCGATGCGGTCTGCACCTTCCTGGGGCATCCGCCAACTTGTCCCCATGGCTGCCCCATCCCCAAGGGGAAATGCTGCCAGTCAGCGCGCTCGACACTCAAGCCCCTGATTGTTCCTGTGATGCAGTTGGCTGTTGGAGAGAAGGGAACCGTTGCCTTTGTTCATACCAAACGGCACAATTACCTCCAGCGCCTTGGGGCCCTGGGGCTGGTTCCCGGGGCGTCTCTGTGCCTGAGGCAGACCGCCCCCACGCTGGTCATGGAGCTTGGAGAAACCGAATTGGCATTGGACCGTCAGGCAGGAGAGGAGATCTTTGTCAGGCGCCGCCCCTCCTAAAAGAGGGTGCGTGGTATACTGGATGCCTGCAGATAATCAAGCGAGACCCATACCATGACACTCACTGAACAGATCGATCAAGACTTAAAGGGCGCACTCAAAGCCAAAGAGGCCCTCAAGCTCTCTGTTTTACGGATGCTCAAGGCCGCCGTCTCGAATCAACTGATTCAGAAGGGCGCAGAACGTCTGGAGGATTCCGAGGTGCTTGAGGTTGTTGCCAAACTCATCAAGCAGCGCGCAGAGTCCATCGAAGCTTTCACTCAGGGCAATCGTCCGGAGTTGGCCGAGAAAGAAAAACAGGAGGCCGAGATCCTCAAGGCTTATCTGCCTCCGCCCCTCCCCGAGGCGGAGCTGAAGGCCTTGATCCAGAAGGTCATTGAAGAGCTGGGGGCCAGCGGTCCCAAGGCGATGGGGCAGGTCATGAAGGCGGTCGTCCCCCAGGTGGCCGGCCGGGCCGACGGCAAGACCGTCAGCACCCTGGTCAAGACGCTGTTGTCCGCATGAAGTGTGACACCTGCCACCGCGAGGTTCCAGAGGTCAGCCGAGTGGTGATCCATGTCGGCTACAACAAGGCTTTAACCAAAGCGATCTACAACTGTCCCGAGTGCTTTGCCAAGAAGGAACAAACCAAAGCGTATAACCAAGAGAAGTCGAGTGCCCAGCCCCCCCAGTAATCAGCCAGCAACCCTTTCTGCATCCCCCTCAGCCACGGCGTTGGCCAAGAACAAACTGTTGATCGACCGCGAGATTAAGGCCTATGTGGAGAAGTACGACATGATCCGGCCTTTTTCCGACCGTCTCAACTCCGGAGGGATCATCTCCTGGGGGCTTTCTTCGATGGGCTACGACATCCGGGTGACGGACGAATTTAAAATCTTTACCAACGCCTGGAACTCCATGGTGGACCCCAAACGTTTTGACGAACGCTCCTTCGTGACCTTCAAGGGGCCTGAGTGCGTCATCCCGCCCAACTCCTTTGTGCTGGCCCGCACCGTGGAGTATTTTAAGATCCCCAGAAATGTGCTTACTCTGTGCACCGGAAAATCGACCTATGCGCGCTGCGGGGTTATTGTCAACGTCACTCCTTTCGAACCGTCGTGGGAGGGCTATGCGGTCCTTGAGATCTCAAACACTGCCCCCTTGCCGGCCAAGATTTACGCCAATGAAGGGATTGCCCAGGTCCTTTTCTTCAGCGTCGAGGAGCCGTGCGAGATCTCTTACGGGGATCGCAAGGGCAAGTACCAGAAGCAGCAGTCAATCGTCCTGCCCAAAGTCCAGAAGTAAATCCAACACCGGTACCGGGTACAATGTACCCGGTACAATGTACCCGGTACATTTTTGGGTTTATTGGAGGATGGTTTTGGAGGCGACCTTACCCTCAGGGGTAAAGTCGTAGCGGATTGGCACCCCGGTCGGAATCTCCAGGGCCACCACCTCTTCGGGGCTTAAGTGGTCTAACTCCATGACGATCGAGCGCAGCGAATTGCCGTGCGCTGAGACCAAAACATTCTTGCCGGCCGTAAGCTCAGGCAGGATCTTCGACTGAAAGTAGGGCAGGGTGCGTGCTGCGGTGTCTTTAAGGGCCTCGCCGCCCGGCGGAGCGACGTCATAGCTGCGCCGCCAGAGCTTTACCTGCTCTGCGCCGAACTTCTTGCGCATCTCATCCTTGTTGAGCCCCTGGAGATTTCCATAATGCCGCTCATTCAGTGCTTGGTCTTTGAGGGTGGCGAGGTCCTGCTGGCCCAGGATCTTTAAAATGATCTCCAGCGTCTCAATGGCGCGGATTAAGACCGAGGTGAAGGCCACATCAAAGACAAGACTCTCCCCTCGGATCGCTTCACCCCCCTGCTTGGCCTCTGCGCGGCCTGCCTCGGTCAAGGGGATGTCGATCCAACCGGTGAACTTATTCTCCAGGTTCCACTGGGACTGTCCGTGACGGACCAATACGAGGGTTGCCATAGGGCTTCTATTGTAAAGAGACAACCCCCCAGCTCCAATAAAAAATTTTCCTCTTTTTTGCCACAACCCTTGACATATGGGGAAGCGAGAGATATATTCTTGTAATCTTTTTGGGTACCGTAGGTTGTGACAATAATAGTGCTTTAGGGTGGCTGGACTCCCCGGTGGCCCCCAAAGAAGGAGGCATGGATGAACTGGATGCTTGGAACAGCAGCAGATTCTGTTAGAGCAGTGTTTGTCCGGGTGGGTAATTTCCTCCCAACTCTCTTCGGGGCGATTATCATACTCGTCATCGGTTGGGTGGTCGCCAGGATCGGTCAACGTCTCCTGGTGCAGTTCCTCAAAGCTGTCCGCCTGGATGATTTGTCACAGAAGGCGCGCATTTCTGATTTTCTCCAGAAGGGAGAAGTGAAGTATTCCCTCTCGGAGCTGCTCGGCGTCTTTCTGTATTGGTTGATTGTCTTGGCAACCCTTCTGGCCGCGCTCAACGCATTAGGTCTAACCGTTGCCGCAGAGCTCTTAGAGCGCGTTTTGGGCTATGTGCCCAGCGTCATGGCCGGCGTGATTGTACTGATCCTCGGGCTCTTTCTGGCAGCCCTGGTTGGCGGGATCGTGCAAACAGCGGCAGCCAACGTAGGCATAGCTCAAGCCAAAGGTTTGGGTCAGATTTCTCGAGTGGTTGTGATTATCTTTGCTGCGGCGATCGCACTGGAGAAGTTCTTCAGCTCCGTGATTATTCAGACAACATTTACGATCGTCGTGGGCGCCGTAGCCTTTGGTGCGGCTCTGGCGTTTGGCCTGGGATGTAAGGAGATCGCCGGAAAAGCGATCGCTGATTTCATCGAGAAGGTCAAGGGGAGGTAATCGACTCCAACCATTGAACGTTGAACTGAACAACAAAAAGGGGTTCCTCTAGCCGGAGGGACCCCTTTTTTTCTTTGAGGGCACAACTTACGGAAGCTCGAAGAGCTTTCGTAAGTTGACCGCCCGAAAAGATCCCGGCCCGACCGACAGGGAGTGGTCGGGGTACATTTGAAGAGGAGCGTCGATGCGTATCGGAATGACCTATGACCTGAGAACAAGCTACCTCTTCAGGTCTGGCGATCCCAAGGATGCCAACGCAGAGTTTGATCATCCAGACACCGTCCAAGTGATTGCAGATGCCCTGACGGCGCTCGGGCATGAGGTCATTCGCATTGGCAATGTCGAGCAGCTGCTCGCCCGACTGGACCGCCTAGAAGCGGATCTGGTCTTCAACATTGCTGAAGGGTATGCCGGGCGCAACCGGGAATCCCAAGTGCCGATCCTGCTGGAGCTTCGTGGGTTTCCTTACGTCGGTTCCGACGGCCTCACCCAGGCGGCAACACTCGACAAGTTGGTGACCAAGCGGCTCCTCAAGGCGGAGGGCATCCCGACCCCCGACTTTTTCCAGATTCACGATCCCAACGAGCTCCTTCCCAAGAATCTCACCTTCCCCTTGATGGCCAAGCCCCGCTATGAAGGCTCCAGCAAGGGGCTCTCTGAGCAGTCGATTGTTCGCTCCGAAGAGGAGCTCAGATCGCAGGCGGCATGGATCATTGAAACCTATCATCAGCCGGCGCTGGTGGAGGCCTTCATCTGCGGCACCGAGTACACCATTGCCCTCATCGGAAACAACACCCCCGAGACCCTGCCAACCGTCCAGATTCAGATCGACGGCAAACTCAAGCTCGGAGAGCTCTTTTATACCCATTCCAGAATCGCCGCGGGGGCAGATTACATCTGCCCGGCTCAGATCGATGCCAAGCTTGATGGGCGCCTCAAGGCTTTGGCGCAGGCCACCTACCGTGCGGTAGACTGCTTGGACTTCGGACGGGTTGATTTTCGAGTGGATGAAGCAGGCCGCCCCTATGTCCTGGAGCTCAATCCCTTACCGTCTCTCTCCACCGAGGATGTCTTTATGATTGTGGCGAAGCAGATGGGATTGGGCTACGCCGACATGATTGGACGGATTGTGGATGCAGCGGTTACGCGCCAAGGGTTACAGGTTCTGTCCCGTCCGGAGAATGCACCGGCTGCAGTGGCTGTCACAGGGAGCGCTCGATGAGAGTTGCCCTCATCCATAACGTCAAGCCCAAGAAGAAGCTTCCGGATCTGCCCTTTGATTACTATTCGGAGTGTGACAGCCCCGCAACAGTTTCCGCCATTGCCAAAGCACTCCGGCGCCAAAGATTCACTGTTTTACCGGTTGAGGCGAATCATCGTCTTCCGGCGTGGCTCAAGCGCAACCACGTGGATTTGGCCTTCAACATTGCCGAAGGTTTCTACGGCGATGCGCGGGAGGCCCGCGTGCCGGCCCTCCTGGAGTTGTTGGAGATTCCCTACACCGGTTCCGGGGTTCTTGCTTTGGTCTTGGCGTTGGACAAGAACAAGGCCAAGCATTTGTTCCGCTCGGCCGGGGTTCCGACCCCCAACTTCCAGCTCTTCCTCCATCCCGACGAACCGATCAAGCGCCAGCTGCAATTTCCGCTGATCGTCAAACCCAACCGGGAAGGTTCCGGCAAAGGGATTTGGGCCTCCAGCGTGGTCCACGACGAGAAGGCTTTTCGGACCCAGCTGCGGTTGGTCCACGATCGCTATGCCCAGGAAGTCTTGGTTGAGGAGTACATTGAAGGGACGGAGTTGACGGTGGGCCTGCTGGGAGGCGATGAGGTCCTGCCGGTTCTGGAGGTGGATTTCAGCGGGTGCGAATCTTCAGGGGAATTCTTCTACTCCTGGCGGATGAAAGAGTTCCAGGGCAATCAGGAGATGGGGCTCACCCCCAGCTTCTGGTGCCCGGCACGCTTGGATCCCGGGATGACCCAAGCGGTCCAATCGGTGGCCTGGAGGGCTGCCCGGGCTCTGGGGGCCAATGAGTTGGCGCGGGTGGATATCCGCTTAAGCTCCGACGGCATTCCCTATGTCCTGGAGGTCAATCCCCTCCCGGGGTTGGATCCGGCGGAGTCCAACCTGCCGCTGATGGCAAAGGCGGCGGGGATGTCGTACGACACCCTGATTCAGCGAATCGTCACACTCGCCGTTTCGAATCGCACCCTGCGCTCTGGACGCATGGCACACTTAAAAGCCATTCCTCCGAAAGCGGGAGCTTCTTTATCTTCTCCATCTTCCCAGAAAGCTCACTCGACCCTGAGGCGCTCAAAGAAGCGCCCCCTGACGCCTGCCAAGAAAGGGTCGGGTTCCGCGGGAGAAGCTGTTGCGGTGCGCAGCACTTCAAGACGGCGCACCCTCTCCCCTCGGAAAACCCAAGCAAAGGAGGGACGCCTTGGACGATAGCACTCGTCGCATCCCCCTCTGGAAGCATGTGCGCCCAGAGGATTGGGAAGACTGGCATTGGCAGTTGCGAAACCGCATCACCACGGTGGATCAATTACGCCGGATTGTCTCATTGACCCCCGAGGAAGAGTATGCGTGTGCCCAGCGAGAGGGCCGACTCGTCATGGCCATCCCCCCTTACTGGGCCTCTCTCATGGATCCGAAGGATCCCAACTGTCCCGTCCGTTTGCAGACAGTACCCCTGGATCAGGAGTTTAATATTCGAGCGCACGACATGGAAGATCCCTGCGGTGAAGACGCCGACATGCCGGTGCCGGGGCTGGTGCATCGCTATCCCGACCGAGTGCTTTTCTTGGTTACCGAGCAGTGTGCGATGTACTGCCGCCACTGTACCCGCAGGCGTTTGGTGGGGGTGAATCACGGCCTGGCTTCCAGTCATGAGCGGGTCTACCAGTATCTTAAGGCGCACCCAGAGGTCCGGGATGTGCTGATCTCCGGCGGGGATCCCCTCATGATGACCGATACCCGCCTCCATCAGATCTTGGGCCGGCTTCGGGAGATTCCCCACCTGGAGTTCATCCGAATTGGCTCTCGAACGCCGGTGACCATGCCGCAGCGCGTTACCCCGGAACTGTGTGAGATGCTTAAAGCGCATAAGCCGATCTGGATGAGCCTGCATTTCTGTCACCCCAAGGAGATTACACCGCGCGTCCAACAGGCCTTGGAGATGCTGGCCGACAGCGGTGTCCCCTTAGGTTCGCAGACGGTGCTCTTAAAGGGGATCAACACGGATCCGGCGGTGATGAAGAAGCTGATGCATGAGCTGCTCAAGGCGAGGGTCAAACCCTACTACATCTATCAGTGCGATATGGCGCAGGGGATCAGCCACTTTCGCACCAAGGTGGAGACAGGGGTTCGGATCATCGAGGCTCTGCGGGGACACACCTCAGGTTATGCCGTTCCGACCTTTGTGATTGACGGCCCCGGCGGAGAAGGAAAGGTTCCGATCCATCCCGACACCGTCATCTCCTATAAACGGGGGGTGATCAAGCTGCGCAATTATGCCGGCAAGCTCCTCACCTACCATGAGCCGGATGAGGTTGAGGAGGAAGAGGAGCTTTTGGTGCCGGTTCCGGTTCGATCCAACGGCAACGGCCACAGAAACGGCAACGGCCACAAGAATGGCAACGGCCACAAGAATGGCAACGGCTCTAAGGGGCGCGCAGCGGTTAAGGCCCGCACCAACGGCAACTAAGATCTAAAATCTGGTACCGTAAAATCTGGTACCGGGTACACTTTTCAACAGTGTACCCGGTACCTTTGTTTTGTTGACGGATCCCTTCCGTACCTGGTACCGTCTTTGTTGTCATGGGATTTAGCTGCGGAATTGTAGGCCTGCCCAACGTGGGCAAATCGACCCTCTTCAATGCGCTCGCTCGGACCGCCGTTGCTGCCGAGAGTTACCCCTTCTGCACCATTGAGCCCAATGTCGGGGTAGTTCCAGTGCCCGATCCCCGCCTGCAGGCTTTAGCTCAGATCGTCTCTCCCGAGAAGACCATACCCACCTCCATGCGCTTTGTTGACATTGCAGGCCTCGTTAAAGGGGCTTCACAGGGAGAAGGTTTGGGCAACCAGTTCTTAGGGCACATTGCCGAGGTGGAGGCCATCGCCCAGGTGGTTCGATGTTTCGAGGATCCCAACGTTGTTCATGTCTCAGGGGCTGTGGATCCCAAGCGGGATTTGGAGGTCATTGCGACTGAGCTTGCCCTGCGGGATCTCGAGACGGTAACTTCGGCCATCGCCCGACTTGAAAAGGTGGCCAAGTCCGGCGACAAGAAGGCCAAGGCGGCTGTGGAGGTCCTGCGCCTTGCGGAGAAACCTCTTCAAGAAGGCCGCCGGGTTGAGCCCATCCTGAAGGACCTTTCTGAAGCTGAGCTGGAGGCGTTGAAGGCCGTCAATCTCTTGACCGCCAAGCCGATGCTCTACGTCGCCAACATCGACGAGAAATCAATCTCGGGCGGGACACCCCATCTGGCGGCGCTTCAGGAAGCGGCCAAGGCAGAGGGGGTCCCAGTGGTGCCGATTTGCGGCGCCATTGAATCCCAGATCGCTGCTCTGGATACCGAGGCCGAGCGGGAGGAGTTCTTGAAAGCCGAGGGGCTCACCGAATCGGGACTCAACCGCTTGATTCGGGCAGGGCACGAGCTTTTAGGGCTCATTGTCTTTTTCACCGCTGTCGGCGGCAAGGAATGCCGTGCTTGGACCATTCGCCGGGGTGCAACCGCCCTGGAGGCAGCCGGCAAGGTTCACACCGACATGGCACGCGGCTTCATTCGCGCCGAGGTGTCCGGCTTCGATGATTTTATCTCCTGCAAAGGGGAGGCCGCAGCCCGCAGCCAGGGGAAGCTTCGCCAGGAGGGTAAGGAGTACGTCATTGAGGACGGCGACGTGATCCACTTCCGCTTCTCGGTTTAGGCTCTCTCCGGTGTTCCACATTCGGGTGGTGTGATAAAATACGGATGTGATTCTTCCATCCCGACGAACATTCCGCACCCTTTCCCGCCTCAAACAGTGGGTCCCCGTCGCTGCATCGGTCCCGCTGGAATCAGAGGCTCAAACCCTTTTTGAGGTGCTGAAGACCTCTTCCCCCAGCATTCTGCTGGAATCTGCCCGCACCCATCCGGTGACCGGCCGCTACAGCTTGATCGCAGGCTCCCCCTCCGAGGTTCTCATGGCTAAGGGGGATCAGGTTGAGCTTGAGCAGGGAGGCAAAATCCGGCAGCTGCACAGCCACCCTCTCAAGGCACTTCAAGCCTGCCTTGCTGCTAAGCCGACCCTGCGCATCAAGGGACTGCCTCCCTTTGTGGGGGGTGCGGTTGGATTCTTGGGCTACGATCTCTATCGATCCTTAAACGAGACTGTGCGCAGCGCCCTTGTCTCTGCTGTGGATGATCTGAACCTCCCAGATCTGGCTTTCCTCTTTTGTGATGAGGCTGTGGTTGTAGATCATCTGCTCCAGAAATTGTGGGTCATTGTTTTGGCCCCTCCGGGTGAGCGTCCGGACTCTGTTTATGCGCAGGCCGTGTCCAGAATCGATCAACAACTGGAGCGATTAAAGCGTTCCCCCGACCCGGTCCCGTCGCGTACTGCCGACTTCTTAGCAGGTGAAAGCGGGGCACAAAGCACACACACCCGCTCTGGTTTTCAGGCGATGGTACGTCAAGCCAAGGCATTCATTGCCGACGGTGAAATCTACCAAGCCAACCTTTCGCAGCGCTTCTCGATGGATCTGACAGCCGATCCTTGGGTCCTGTACCGGCGCCTGGCAGAGGTGAACCCCTCCCCCTTTGCTGCCTTTGCTGATTTTCCAGCTCTTGGCCCTTGGGGAGGCCCCCTCCAGATTGTCTCAGCTTCTCCCGAGCGGTTTCTTAAGGTGACCGATCAAAAGGTGGAGACCCGTCCGATTGCAGGGACCCGACCTCGAGGGCACACGGCCGCAGAGACCACCCGGTTGCGGCGGGAATTGATCCTCAATGAGAAGGAGCGGGCCGAACATTTGATGCTGGTGGACTTAGAACGCAATGACTTAGGCCGCATCTGCCGCTATGGAACGGTTCGAGTGGATGATCCCATGGTTTTGGAAGAGTACTCCCACGTCATCCATATCGTCTCCAATGTTTCTGGGCTCCTTGAGCCCCAGGTTCAGGTGAAGGATTTGATCGTCGCCACCTTCCCAGGGGGGACGATCAGCGGATGCCCCAAGATCCGCTCCTTGGAGATCATCGATGCGTTGGAACCTGTTCAGCGCCAGCTCTATACCGGCGCCTTGGGGTATATCAGCTACACCGGAGATATGGATCTGAATCTTCTGATTCGAACCGCCTTCGTGACAGGGGCCCAAGCTTTTGTGCAGGTGGGTTCCGGCATTGTGGCTGATTCCGATCCAGGCAGGGAATACGAAGAGACCCTTCACAAAGGCCAAGCCCTTATGGAGACCTTTAATGGCAGCGAGCAATCAAGCCTTAAGCAGGTTGGAAGCCTCAGCGGTTCCGCCGCTGGTTGACGCCTCCGGCGTTTTCGAAACCTGCCGAGTGAAGGCGGGCCGGGTGCTGCACCTTGAAGCACACCTCCTTCGGCTTGGGGCTTCGCTCAAGACTGTGGGGATTGCAGCCAAGTCCCTTGCGGAGGTTAGACGCCAACTCAAACAATCCGCCCAGGGAATTCAAGACGGGTACGTACGTGTTGCGCTGCGCCGCACTTGGAATGCCCAAGGTGGACCTAAGATCCTGGTCCACCGACATCCAGGGGTTCCCTATTCCAAGAAGAAGATCATGCGCGGGTTGGAGATCCGAACCGTTCCCACGCCCTGGCCCGCAGGTGAGCCGGCGCTGGCGCAGGTGAAGGGATCTGAGCGATTAAGTGGTATCCTAGGACGGATAGAGGCCGGCGGCGCTACAGAGGCGCTGCGGCTGGGACCCTTAGGGCTGCTGACCGAAGGAACGGCCAGCAACCTCTTTCTCGTTAAAGCAGGAGTGCTGCTCACCCCTCCCCGTTGGGTTGGAGTGCTGGAGGGGGTGACCAGAGCCCAAGTCATGCAGACGGCACGGCGGTTAAAGATGACGGTTCGCGAGATGCCGATCACACGGCACGATCTTTTCAATGCAGAGGAAGCCTTTCTCACCAACGTACTGATGCCGGTTTTTCCTATTCGGTCGGTGGACGGTCGACGAATCGGCCAAGGGGTACCGGGTCCGGTGACACAGAAACTGATGCGGCTGATCGATCACCCCTCATTGCGGGAGCACAAGTGAAGAAAACATCTCATATCCTCAGGGTCAAGCGGGCACTGGTTTCGGTTTCTGACAAGAGGGATTTGATTCCCTTCGTGGCGGAGCTCAAAAAACTCAAGGTGGAGGTGATCTCCACTGGAGGCACGGCAAAGCTCTTGAGGCAGGAAGGGATTGCGGTTCGTGAGATTTCAAAGGTGACCGGTTTTCCGGAGATCCTGGGGGGTCGGGTCAAGACCCTGCACCCCAAGGTCCAGGGCGGGATCCTGGCTGACCGCCGATCCGCCAAGCAGATGAGCCAAGCGCGCAAACTCAAACTGCCGCTCATCGATCTGGTGGTGGTGAATCTCTACCCCTTCGAAGCGGCCGAGGCCAAGGAAGCGGCCCTCTCCAAGCTGATTGAGGAGATTGATATCGGAGGCGTTACCTTGCTGCGGGCCGCAGCCAAGAACTTTCACTCCGTAGCCGTGGTGTCTCGGCCCGAGCAGTACCCTGAGGTGTTAAGCGAGCTGATCCGATCTGGGGCAAGGCTTTCTGAGGCGACCCGAAAGCGACTCGCTGTGGCTGCCTTTTCTCAGACCGCCTACTACGACACCCTCATTCACCAGACCCTTGCGCATCGGGGAATCGGCCGCAAGCGGTCCTTGTCTGAGGCTTCGGCCCTGTGGCCTGATCACCTGGTCTTGGGATTGACCCGGCGGCAGATCTTACGCTATGGCGAGAACCCGCACCAGGCAGCGGCTTGGTACCAATGGCCGGCGCTGTGCGGTGGAGTAGGTGCGGGCCTGGCCGGAGGCCGCCAACTGCACGGCAAAGAGCTCTCCTTTAACAATCTTCTGGATTTGGAAGCAGCCATGCAGGTGACAACATATTTTCGTTCGCCCACCGCAGTTGTGATCAAACACAACAATCCTTGCGGGGTTGCTTCTTCCGGGTGCCTTCGCTCTGCTTTTGAACAGGCCTTTGCTTGTGATCCGGTCTCTGCCTTTGGCGGGATTGTGGGGCTTAACCGCAAGGTGGATGTAAGCACCGCTCGAGCCATTGCAGCCAGCGGGTTCCTGGAATGCTTGGTGGCGCCGGGCTACCAGGCAGCGGCCCTGAAGCTTCTTCAGAAGAAGAAAAACCTTCGCATCCTGGAAGTTCCCAGCATGAGCCAGGGCAAACTCTTTCGATGCCTGGATCTTAAACAGGCAGCCGGAGGCTTGTTGGTGCAGAGTCCGGATACGGCAGAAAAATCCCCCTCTCGTTGGCGACGGACAACCTCCCTTAAGCCCACCGCCGCACAGATGATCGACCTTGCGTTTGCCTGGAGGCTCACCCGTTTTGTCCGCTCAAACGCGATTGTGATTGTTAAAGGAGAAAGGACCGTTGGCATTGGTATGGGCCAGCCCAGCCGCGTTGACTCAGTGCGTCTGGCCCTTCGCCAGGCCGGTCCCAAGGCCAAAGGTGCGATCTTGGCCAGCGATGGTTTCTTCCCCAAGCCGGATGGACCCCGGATGGCCATCCGCGCCGGCATTCGGGCCATCGTCCAACCGGGCGGATCGGTTCGGGATGCGGAAGTCATCCGGGCAGCACAACAAGGAAGGATCCCCATGCTCCTCACCGGAGAGCGCCACTTCACCCATTAAATCGGTACCTAAATCGGTACCAGGTACCGATTGTTGTTGCAACTGCATGGCACTAGGGCGGTTGCAAGCTACCTGGCACCGATAGGTTTTCATGAGATGAATTACCCAGAAGCCCTCCAATATCTCGATCGCTTCATTAATTATGAGCAGGCTGTGGCCTTTCGTTATCCAGAGGCCTTTTCTCTGGACCGGATCGCAGCACTTTTGAGGCGCTTGGGCAATCCTGAGCGCGACTTTCCTGTGCTGCATGTTGCCGGCACTAAGGGCAAAGGGTCTACCTGTGCCTTTGCCGCCTCCCTGCTCTCGGCTGCAGGGCTTAAAGTTGGCCTGTATACCTCGCCCCACTTAGCGTCCCTGCGGGAGCGGTTTCGGGTGGGGGGCTGCCCCATCTCCGAGGAGAAATTCGCCGAGGTGGTTTCCCGGATTAAGCCTTTTGCCAAGAAGGATCTGACCTACTTTGAAGTCACCACGGCATGCGCCTTTAGTTACTTCGCAGATCTTAAAGTGGATGCGGCAGTCATTGAGGTGGGGTTAGGAGGGAGGTTGGATGCCACCAACGTGGTGAGGCCTGATGTAACAGCCATCACCCCCATCAGCCTTGACCACATGGACAAGTTGGGTTTCTCCTTGGGCCGCATCGCTCATGAGAAGGCCGGCATCATCAAGCCGGATGTGCCGGTTGTCGTTGCTCGGCAAACCGCAGAGGTTACTGCACTCTTTGAAGCTGCTGCCCTCAACCAGCAGGCACCCCTGCATCGATTGGAGGAGCAGGCGCGCATCCGATGCCTTTCCTTAACACCCCAGGGGTGCCGCTTCTTTCTGGAGACCCCAAAGCAGCTTTATTCAGATTTGTCGATTCCTCTGCTGGGACGGCATCAGGTTGACAATGCTGCTGTGGCCGTCCGCATGGTAGAGCTTTTTGCCGAGGCGCATCCCGAGAAGCTGCAGGTGACACCCGAAGTAGTCCGAAACGGTTTGAGCCGGGTCGTCTGGCCGGGTCGGTGTCAGTGGATAGCGGGTAAGCCTTCGATCCTGCTGGATGGAGCGCAGAACAGGGCTTCTGCCCAGGCGCTGCGCGAGACCGTCGACACTCTTTTTCCCGGTCAAAAGGTTTCGCTCATCTTCGGCGCTTCTCAAGGCAAGGACATTCGCGGCATGGCAGAGATCTGGGGGCCTTGGGCCGACCGCATTCTGGTCACGCAGACCCAAAGCCCGCGCGCCGAATCCTCAGCGCACTTAAAAGAGATCTTTGCGGGCCGCGGCATTCACGCTGAGAGTGCCCCCTCTATTGCCTCGGCTTTAGAAACCGCACAGCAGAAGGCAGCGGCAAAGGATCTCATTGTTATAGCGGGATCACTCTTTGTGGCAGGAGAAGTTCTTAAGCTTCTTGGGCCGCGGACCGCCGCTTCTTCCTGCGGCGTTGAGTAAGAAACAGCGCCGCCCCCACCAACCCTGACAAGAGGGGAATGACCGCTGCGATCAAGGAGAGGGAAAGGGCTTCGGCTGATCCTATATTGATGCGGGAGAGTATCAAGATGACTGCCCCCTCTCGAATTCCCCAGCCGTTCAAGGAGATCGGTAGCTGCGCCACCGTGACCACGATGGGGACCACCAGGATCATAAAAAGAAGGGGAATCGGCAGGTTCAATGCCTTGGCGACTGCTGCGAACATAAAGATGGTCAAGGTCTGCACCCCAATACTCACCCCAAAGGCGCGGGCCAACTGCTGGGGATGGCGCAGGTAGTTTAAGAGTGACTCTTGGAACTGCTTGGCGTGAGACTCAAGCTGCCCGAGCCCAATGCGGCTGAAGGGCTTGAGCATCTTGTTGAGCACCTGGCGCGATCCCAGGATTGCAAAGGTTGCCGCAACAATCCCGCAGAATCCATAAAAGCCCATCCGCAACACCGGATCCTCGCGGGCCGGAGTGAAAATAATCCAGGCGCTCAGCCCAAAGGTCAGAAATCCCACCACCCCCAAAAGGCGGTCCATGAGGATCGAGGCCAAAGATTCCCGCCACTGACCGGTTGCCTTGATCATCTCGTAGCCCCGGATCACATCTCCCCCGACGGTAGTCGGCAGGATGGTGTTGAAGAATGAAGCGATAAAGAAGGTGCGGATCAAAAAGGGAGGGGTCACCGCCGGATGCTTTGGCACCAGCAGGCTCCACCGAAGGATGCAGACAAACTGCGAGACAAAAAAGACCACAATGCTCAGCGCCAGCCACGTAAGGTCCGCCGAGCGCAGCGCAGCGACTAAGGCTTGGGTGTCGACAGACTTCAAGACCCACCAGAAGGCAAAAAACGTAATGCCGGCTCGTATCAGAAAGGAGATTACCGTCCTGGGCATGGGGCGATTATACCATCCTTTGGTTTTGGGCGCGGGGTCACCGGAGCTTACTCCTTCTTGTTGATGTAGTCGTCGAAGGTGATCTTGCCTTCCGTGGTCTGACGAAGCATCCGGACCCGGTCGGCGTAGTAGGGATGGGTTCGAAAGTAAGAGAAGCGCCGGACCGGCTGGTCAAAGGAATATTCCCTCAGGCGCTCAATGAAGGTGATGGCCGCCTTGACATCGAAGCCCGCGGCTTTGAGATATTTGGCGCTCAAGCGGTCCGCCTCAAGCTCATCCCGCTGAGAGTAGGCGGTGAGGATCGAGGCAAAGGCCAAATCCATCCCCTGCCGGGCTCGGGCATCGGCCTTGCCTACACCGACGGCCAGGATCTGAAACAACTGCATCCCGACAGCCCCTTGGATCCTTTTGACTGCGTGCTTGGCCACGACGTGACCCACCTCGTGGGCGATCACCGCGGCCAGCTCATCGTCGGTTTCGACCAGATCAAAAAGCCCGGAGGTAACATAGATGGGACCGCCGGGCAGGGCAAAGGCATTGGGAAGCTTCTCCTTGACGATGGTAAAGCGGAAGCCCAAATCCTTGCGGTCGGCCACAGCAGCGATCCGGCTGCTCACCCGGTCCAGCCGTTCCAGAAGCTCCGGGTTGTAGACAATGTCAAATTCCTCTTCCACCTTGCGGGCAACCGACTCCCCCAAGCGGACCTCCCGTGCTGTGGAGATAAAGAGGGTCTCCTGCCGTTCTGTTGCGACGTTATAGCTTGTGCTGGCCCCGCAGCCGGCTAGGGCCACTGCGATCATGAACCACAGCGTAAGCGTGTAAGCCCGCTTTATCATGGCTCCAGTCTCCCACACGAGGACGAATCTCGCAAGGCAGGCAGGACCAAGGGGGTCATTACGCGTTGCGGCTCGCCAGAAAATTAATAGTAATACATAGTTAGTAATTATCTTTGAAAAAGGAGAGGATATCAGGTAGACTTGAAGCATTAGAGGAACTGCATGCAAACACAGAAGTTAGCCTATCAACTCACAGCACTCATCCTATCGGCAGCTCTGACGCTGCCCCCTTCTGCGTACGCGCTGCGCCCGCAAGAGAAACAGGAAGCTTCCGGCCTAGAGGAGCTTACCAAGGCCCTGCGCTTAGGCAATCCAGACGCTGCCCTCGACACCCTTGTTCAAAGTGTCGCTGAGCGCCTCACCCTACCTGTCCCAGCTACCGGCCAGGAGGAAGGACCGGCAGATAGGATAAGGACCCTGCTGGAGAGATCCCCCAATACCGAAACCATCTTTCACATCATCGGTCGGGATCTTCTGAGCACCTACCCCGACCTGAGAGGGTTTCATGATCTCCATTCCTCTTTTGCTGTCGAGGGAATATCTAATTCATCTTCGGACTTGATCAGGAGGCATGCTGGGCCAGGCCACCTAGAAGTTTGGTATCACTACCCACAGAAAGCTGTCTGGATCTCGTGGGAAGAGATGCAATATTCTGCAACGAATTCCAGACGCGGATTTCAGAGGAAAGTTTACCTCTCTACACCCGCCAGGGAGAGGTTAGGCGTAGAGGGATTCCTTCGGCACCTCCTTGGTCCAGGGCAACTCAATGTTCCCAGTGAACTTTGGGATGGCGATGAAGCAATGTTCCAGGTCCTTGAAGACCTGGCGACCCTCTCCTCCGCCGGCCAGGAGGAAGCGGAACAAATCCATCAATTCCCAAAAGACGTTATCTCTGAGGAAGAATTACACCTACTTCCAGCCCAGATATTTCTTTGGGGCATGTTTCGTTTCAATCAAGTGGTTGAGGACCGTTTTGTCGTAAGGCTGAAGAATCGAAGAAACAAAATAGAGATAATCCCAGGAGATCCAGAAGATCTTCCAGAAGACGCAGCCATGATGCGCTTGGAGGTACAGGCTCAAGATACCGTGACCGTTACGGTAGAGGGAGCGGCATCTCCAGAGATTAGAGAGATGGCGGCGGATATCGTCTCGGATTGGCTGAGCAAAGTTTTCCAAGTCAACCAGGAGCTTAAAGCCAAGCAGGCCGAGCACGAGGGTTCTTTTAAAGATAAAGCCAACGCCATCAAGAGACGAGCTTGGGACGAGTTTTCTGAAAGCTTGACGCCGCTTAAAGCAGCCCTTTCCGCTGGCCAAGAGGAGGCGGCGCTGGATGAGATTGAGGCAGCCATCGAAACAAAAAGGAGCCTCGACTTCACGCCTACAACCATTCTAAAGCATGGCGATGTCCTGGGCCGTTTCCATGGAGCCAGGGGCGCTTCGGCCGATGTTTATGTGGAGGCAGATCACGTCCTAGGCAAAGTACTCAACTCCCCCTTCTTCCTGAGAATGGTCCTGGCACAGCATCTTGGCAAGACCATTGCCGGTGCCACTCCCCTTTCAGTGGATCGACATAGACCCCCCCCGGACAATGTCCGCTTTGCCCTGAATCTTCCCTATAGGGATTATCTTGAGGCGATGGAGCCAAGCTTAGAAATGCTGGAGCGCTTAATTGACGATCCAGGGGAGATGGTAGAGGTAGTGGTAGTGGAACCGGCCCCTCATTCTGGAGGGGCTTGGGTCATTTATAAGGGAGGCCCAGGAGAGGCTTGGGTGCCCGGTTTCATCCCTACCCGCTTTGTGTTTGCCAAGAGTGTGCCGCATAGTGCAGCCCCTGGGAGATGGTGGCTGCACTCGAAGATCGGACAGACCATTCGCGTTAGGCCGGACAGTGTTAATCGGAGGGGCCATTTTCCGCAGGCAGTCTTTGCCGCGGACCAGTCCTTTAATGCGGTTCGACGAGAGATTCGCCTGGCCGAACGAGAACTTCAGCAGCGAGACAAAGAGCATATCCCAGTCCGAGTGATTCTCGTTCACGAAGCTCTGCAGGGAGTCGAGGTGATGTATCGGAGTCAAAACGGCGGGTGGATAAGCGGTTTTATCCCCCCCTCCCGCATCTCCTTTCATTCTAAAGGACGGCCTGTCGGAAGGTTGCCCCATCTGCTTGACCGCTTGGGTTGGTTCCTCTCCCGGGTTGGCCAGGATATTCCAGCGGATCTTATCGCGATTGACAGCAGCAGAGGGCTTCCCAGAGCCACCTTCTCTGTCCGCTTGTCTTTGGAGGAAGTGCTCCAGGAGATGCAGCCAGCCCTTGAGCGGTTAGGTCAGGCAGCGGCCAATCCGAACGATCGGGTTGATGTGGAGTTGGCCTTGTTGGGCAGTAGAGAGGATGCAAACAGTATGAGGTATAGCCATTGGAACCAGACAAGCTGGGTTCCGGGCTTCATTCCTGCGAGCCTATTCCTGGATGATCCTCACCAGAAAGTGCATACCTCCATTATCCGCGCTTGGTTATGGCGGCACCGGCATGAAAAGATTCCGGTGGCCGTAAAAGATGTTACACACAATCGACACCTTCCCAGGGCAGCCTTCAGCCTTGGACTTACAATTGACCAACTTAAAGCGGAGATTGAGCCTGCAGCCGAGCAGTTGGAAGGCTTAGGCCCGGGAGAGCTTCAGGTTCCATGTGAGGTGATACCCGCTACTGTAGAGGCCGGAGCAGAGGTGTTGTATCGCGGGCCCAGAGGAACGTGGATCCCAGGTTTTATTCATAAGAGCTACATCCGCTTTTTAGATAGAACAGTAGCTCCTCATGCCCTTTGGAGTCAATGGCTGAAAAGGCAAGTTGGCCGCAAGATCAATGTTACGTTTAATCACATCAAGCGCAATGATCCCATCCCGTCCGCGCTTTTTTCGTTGACTCTGCCTGAGGATGTCCGGCCCTCTTTCCGTCCGGGCAAGACAGCTTCCGCTGGCCAGGAGGAGTGGTCAGCGGATGTTTGGAATCGACTTCACGCCGTCGGGCTGCATGGGACAACTGGCCCCTTGCTCAAGGAAATCATCCAGTATTACTCCAGGCAGGGGGCCGACGCCGATTTCGAGGGTGTCCGGGAAAAATGGGAAGCAATTGCCCGGATCATCCCTGATGCTCCGAGTCTTTCCGGTGTGGCAGAGGGTGTTGTGAGCGGTTTTATAGAGCGGGAGCTTCCCCTTTGGAAACTTTCCGGGGTCCTCCTTCGCCGAGGCAGGTATGGTGAGGGTCACGGTGTTCTGCTGATTGGAGACGCCCGGCATGCTACAGTGAAAGCGCCCCAGACCATTCAAATCAACCGAGGTTTAACCGGCCTCGCTCTTTTCCTTGTGGGAGATCCGAATATGAGCTGGGTTAAGCCACCACCCAAAGCTCCGGATTGGCGGTTCCTTGCTCAAAACAATCTTGTTGGCTTCGTAAGCGATGGCCAGCTCATTGTTGGCTCCAATCCCACGACAGAGAACCCCTCTGGACTGCGCGCCAAGATAGGTTGGCGGGATGACGACGTACCCTTTGGGTCAACAAGAATCCAATCCAGAGGAGAGTTTATTCCTGTTGAGCGCATCATCAAACTGGAAATGAAGGATACCAAACCCTCAAAGATTGAGGCGGTTTGGGTCGGCTCTTCGCACGTAGCAATTCCGGAAGCGTTGGTACAGATCCTTGAGAGAATCGACGCCATTCATTTGGAGATCCAAGAGGGGGATCGTTTGGGGCAGTACCGGGAGTATGCTGGGCGCCTGCATCGAGAGTATTTTGCCGGCCTGGAAGAGGTTCAAGACGAGGTGGTGCGGCAGGCATGGGACGAATTGCGTCGGATTGTTACCCTAGAAGAATTTCAGGTTGACGATGAGGAGGCTCTTGTTCGGTTTGGGAAATCCACAGGGGCTAAAGTGGTTAAGAAAACAATTACAGGACGCCCCATCGTTACTATTGGACCGGAAATGTTCCGGAAATTGACCGCTTTTCGCCAGACAGGCCAACTTCCGCCTGGTACCCCCGCCAAGCATTATGAAGAACTACGAAACAATGATGAAGTGAATGAACCTGGCGTTTATGTGAGTCCTACCGGACTGAAAATGGCGCATCAGGAGTTGGCTGCCGCAGGCATTGATTTTCGTTATACGAAAGGAATCTTCTTTCATGAGGCGCTGGAGGAAGGGTTTGATGGTTCCGGAATCACTGACCCCATCTTGGCTCTATGTGAACAGCATACGGACCCAAGGGTGATCGAAGAGGAGCTTCTGGTCAATGCGTTAATCGGGGAAGAAAGCGTAGAGGCCTCACGGGCAGGTTATCAATTCGCCAAACAGAGAGTTGATCAAAACCTCAGCAATAGCCAGCGCTTCTTCGCGTTTGTTAAAGACCGTTACGAGAGCGGAGGCCGTTCTACCACATTTGATGAGATTGAAGCCTCGCTTGGCCCAACAAGCCGGTATTATCGAACACTCCAATGGGTTGTTGATACCCCGTACGACCAACTCCTCGCATTGGCCCAAAGACGCTGGGAAGGATCCGATTACTCCTCTGCCGTTCCTCTCGCAGCCGGCCTGGAGGAGGAGACAACCAGAGTCCTGGCTCCTACGCTGGAAGTTCCAATTGCTGCCCTGGAAGAGGGTAATCTAGAGCAAGCACTGCAAGGATCTGCCTATCTCCTGGAGCCTAAGCCGACAACAGATCAACTCGAAACATCTTTTGTGCAATTCCCCGGTGAACTCTGGGCTGTTGGATTCAGGGATCGAGACAATATTCCGCATCTCGCTGTTGGAGCAGGAAACAGGGATCACGCTATTGGCATAACTGATTTCTTAACCAAGGCATACAGCGCGGCGCCCGTCAGCGTTGACGTCGTTCACAAGCATCCGGAGCCCCCCTTTCCTTCGAAGGGAGATTTTGATCTATTGAGAACCTGGAAGCTACGCCAGGGAGGGCGCGTAGGCCGACAGCGCAATTGGGTTGAGATTCGCCGAGATGGAGTGTGGCGACTCCTTGGGTACGGGAGAGATTATAAAGAGACGGCAGATTTCCAAAGAGAGATTCAGGTTCAGATTTGGAAAAGAGGCGAGAGGGCGCAGAACGAGTTCTATCTTCCAGGTACTGGAGGTTTACGCGTTGCGCTTGTCGCGGACCAAGAGGTTTTTGGCATCCCGGGCCTTGATTATTTCTATCAGTTGATCGACCAGCCTGAGACAACAGGGGTCAGGTTCGAAGATGCCGTTGGCCACTGGGTTCTCTGGAGGGCAGACAACACCTGGGAATCTATCTTCGAATCACAAGGCTATACTCGTTCTGCCACTAGCTTTTCGACAGCGAGCAGGGCAGGGCCGGTGGAAGCGGCAGGCGCGCTGCTTACGCGGTTGGCCCAAGCCGCAGAAGGCCAACCCGGCGTTTTGGTGCTCACCCCTGAGGCCATCCAGGATCCAGCCGGCCTAGAGGAGCTTATCAAGCGCCTCCCCCCAGAGCTCTTACGACGGACCATCTGGTTCAACACAGGAGTTGCCCTGGCCGAATACCTGCACTCCCTTGAACCCACCCTCCAGATCATAAAGGACTACAACACCCAAGCCCTGGTCCTAAAACTCCTCAGCAGGGAAGAGGCAGAGAAGATCACCACCACCTCTAAAGATCTTGCCCTCTACCTCCAAGAAGTCCTCCCCATGACCGTCACCTACCTTAAGGTCCTCACCGTCAAGCTGATCCTGGCGGCCCTAGGGGTTCCCATCGAACAGCTCAACCAGATCGACCCCACCAAGCTCGAAGCCCTCTTCGCACCGCTGGTAGCCGCCTAAACCCAAACCTAAAACCTGTACCCGGTACCAAGGGGTCAGACCCTTTCGTACCAGTATTTGATAAATATGCAACATATTTGTTGACATCGTTAACAGGGCGGTGTACCTTAGTGCCCCCATGGACACCAAGGTTTCCTGCGAAAGACTCCTCGCCAAGCAAGTTGAGCACCACATTCTCCTCATCCGGGGCCAGAAGGTGATGTTGGATTCGGACCTGGCCGCGCTCTATGGCGTCAGCGTTGGAAGATTAAACGAGGCAGTCAAACGCCGGGTCAATCGGTTTCCCTCCGATTTCATGTTTCAGTTGACGCCTCAAGAGGCGCAATCTCTAAGGTCGCAAATTGCGACCTTAAACTTGAAATCGCAAATTGCGATATCAAGTTTAAATTGGGGTGGGCGGCGCCACCCCCCGTTTGCATTTACCGAGCAAGGTGTTGCTATGCTCTCCACCGTCCTTAACAGTGAGCGGGCGATTCGCATCAACGTTGCGATCATGCGGGCCTTCGTCAAGCTCCGGGAGATGCTTTCTGCACACAAGGCGCTGGCTCGGAAGCTGACTGAGCTGGAACGCAAACTCGAAGGGCATGATGCGCAAATTCACTCACTCTTTGAAGCCATCCGGCAGCTTATGGCACCGCCCAAACGCGTTCGCCGGAAAATCGGGTTTCAGGCGGGGTAGCGGGTAGCGTGCTGGCCAAGGTTCATTCTGCAGCGCTCGTTGGCTTGACCGCCGTTCCGGTTGCGGTAGAGGCGGATGTCTCCAACGGTTTGCCCGGGGTGACTGTTGTGGGCCTGCCGGATACCGCGGTTCGGGAGTCCAAGGTTCGCATCCGCTCAGCCATCAAAAACAGCCAGTACGACTGGCCCATGAGCCGGATGACGGTCAATCTCGCTCCTGCTGATGCTCGGAAAGAAGGTTCAGCCTTTGATTTTCCGATGGCGCTGGGGCTCTTGGCTGCCTCCGGCCAGATGGATCCGACTGCCTTGGCCGACACCGTCATCTTGGGGGAGCTGGCGCTGGATGGCTCCTTAAGGCCGGTTCCAGGGATTCTGGCGGTTGCCTTAAGCCTTCAGGGCAAGGGCAAGCGCCTTCTTCTTCCGGCAGCCAATGCGGCTGAGGCAGCCATGGTTGAAGGGGTTGAAGCCTACCCCTTAAGCTGCCTTCCTCAAGCGATTCAGTTTCTGGAAGGGCGAGAGGAGGTCAGCCCGGCGCAGGTCGATTTGACAAAGCTTCTCCAGAATGATCCTGCGTCAGATGGCCTGGATTTTTCAGAGGTGAAGGGGCAGGTGACCGCCAAGCGAGCCATTGAGATTGCCGTTGTTGGAAGCCACAATCTGCTTTTGCTCGGTCCACCCGGTGCCGGCAAGACCATGCTGGCTGAGCGGATTCCAACAATCCTGCCGGAGATCTCAGCACCCGAGGCGTTGGAGACTACCTTAATCTACAGCGTAACCGGGCACCTGCAATTGAGTCGGCCCCTTCTGAATAAGCGGCCCTTTCGTTTTCCGCATCACACGGTATCCGACGTGGGGCTTGTCGGAGGCGGTTCCCCTCCCAAGCCAGGGGAGATCTCCCTGGCGCATCACGGGGTACTCTTCTTAGATGAACTGCCGGAGTTCCCCCGCTCAGTCTTAGAAAGCTTGCGCCAACCTTTGGAGGAGGGGAGGATCACGGTCTGTCGAGCCAGAGGAACCACCACCTTCCCGGCTAAGTTCATGTTGGTTGCCGCCATGAATCCATGCCCGTGCGGTTTTGCCGGGGATGTCACCAAGAATTGTCTTTGCACCCCCAGCCAGTTCCTCAAGTACCGCTCCAGAGTCTCCGGCCCCTTGATGGACCGGATTGACCTCCACGTTGAGGTCCCGGCCCTTTCCTACAGCGAGCTGACTGAGGAAACTCCAGCAGAGTCCTCCACGGCTATCCGGATGCGAGTAACCCAGGCTCGTGCTCGTCAACAAAGGCGCTTTCAGGCTACCCCCAGCTGTTTTGCCAACGCCCAAATGCGCCACCGGCACCTCAAGCGCTTCTGTTCCCTCTCTGAGGAGAGCCGCCAGCTCCTCAAGGATGCCATCTCGGGCTTGGGTCTCTCTGCCCGCGCCTACCACAAGATCCTTAAAGTTGCCCGAACCATTGCTGACCTGGAAGCTGCCCCTGATATCGTTCCTCACCACCTGGCAGAGGCGATCCAATACCGCCTTCTGGACCGCTCCTATGCCGACTCCCTCTAACCAGAAGATCATCGTTGATCAGGTAGAGCGCCGAATCCTTCTTATTCGAAGCCAGAAGGTAATGTTGGACTCGGACCTGGCGAAACTCTACGGGATTGCAACGAAGAAATTGAACCAAACAGTCAGACGTCACATCAAACGCTTTCCACGGGATTTTATGTTGCAGCTGACCTGGGAAGGGGTAGAGAAGCTTTCAAGGTCACAATTTGTGACCTTGAAACATGGGCAGAATATCAAATATCGGCCCTACGTTTTCACAGAACAGGGAGTAGCGATGCTCTCGTGTGTTCTGAACAGCGAGCGAGCCATTCAGGTTAACATCGCCATCATGCGGGTTTTTGTGAAGCTCCGGAAGATGTTGACCAACCACAAAGGGTTGGCTCAGAAACTGGAAACGCTGGAAAAGCGATACGACGCGCAATTCAAAATAGTTTTTGACGCGATTCGCAAGCTCATGATACCCACCCATCGGCTTCGGCGTCGCATTGGGTTCCATTCACAGAAGCGTTAGATGGATTCAGCGCAAAGGAGGAGAAGATGATTAAACTTGTTACGTTGACTGTTGAGCGGATGAACCGGTTCGAAGGAGAAGGGACCGCCCGCGCCTTCTGCGATGTGGCCATCGGCGGCTCCTTTCTCATCAAGGGGATTAAGGTCCTAGAGGGTAAGAAGGGCCTCTTTGTTAACATGCCCCGCGAGAAAGGAAAAGATGACCAATGGTACGGCACCGTCATCCCTTTAAGCAAAGAGGCCTACCAGCAGCTCTCGGAGACTGTCCTTACGGCCTACCACTCTGAAACCACCCCTTCCACCGAGTAACCCACTGCAGCTCAATACGCAGGCGGCAGTCACTCGCACAACTCGCACTCGTGGGACGCTCACCAGGAGCGGCGGAATCGGGGCGGATTTGACGTAACTATTGATCAGGTATTAGGTTAACGAGATTTGTGCTTGCGGGCCCGGAACGCTGGGGGGCCGAAAAATTTGATGAAATTACCCCCTTGCAGCTTAGGAGATAGTGTATACTTTCTTACTGTAAGGAACAATATAGGTCTGAAAAAGGCAAACTATCCGAAAGGGTAGGGCGTAACGCCATAGAGCCGTCAGGGTTATGTAATGTAACCCCCGGCAGTCGGTTGCCAGATCAAACGGTAAAAGCCCTAAGCTTTTGGATAAGTTTGGGGCTTTTTTTATTTGTACACTAGCTTGATTCTTGGCGGAAGAAGATATGGTGGAATCTCAAAGGGATTGAAGGAAAAGGGGGTTGCGGGAATGAAGAGCAAGATGAAATTGATTATAGGTATGATAATGGGATTTTCATTCTCGGTAGTGATGCTATGTATGGGGGGTAGTTCCATATATGCTGCCGAGCTTGAGGTGGATAAGGAGGAATTTAACGAAAAATGGCAGGAAACCTACAAGGAACTTCAGGAGATTGATCCTACAGCAGCCGAAGAATTTCGCGCTTTAACTGTGGAGGAATTTGAAGTAGGAAATGTCGGATATGTTCCTGAAGAGAGAGGGGGGACTGAGGAAATAGGTCCTGGCCCTGCTCCCGGTCCTAGGCCTGGTCCGCATGTCGGTCCCCGTCCTGATCCCGTGGAAGCTTTGAAAGCAAAAGGAATAAGTGATGAGGATATTGGCAAGATTCGCAAGGCTGAGGAAGCATTAAGCGTGGAAAGCGAGAAGGTCGAATGGGATAAGCTGACTCCCGAGGAAGCAAGGAAGGTGGAGCAGTCCTTCGGAGAACGTTTCAAGGAAATGAGCGGGTATGATCCAAAAGATATTTTTGCCCCGCCTCCGGGAGACCACCACCCAGAAGGCCCATATCACGGGCCAGGACATGAGGGGCCTTACGCTGGTCCTCATCATGAAGGGCCTTATGTCGGTCCTCGTCCGGAACCTGGCTTCATAGAGGGTCCATATCCTGGGCCAGGACATGAAGGACCTTACGCCGGTCCTCATCCAGAACGTGGTTTTGAAGGTCCCGTGATGGGGGGGCCGATGCCTGAAGGTCCCGTGATGGGGGGGCCGATGCCTGAAGGTCCCATGATGGAGGGCCCGGCATTTGAGGGTCCTATGATGGGGGGGCCGATGCCTGAAGGTCCCATGATGGATAGGCCGATGTTTGAAGGTCCTATGATGGAGGGCCCGGCGTTTGAGGGTCCCATGATGGAAGGGCCGGCATTTGAGGGTCCCATGATGGAGGGCCCGGCGTTTGAGGGCCCGGCATTTGAGGGCCCAGCGTTTGAGGGTCCGGCGTTTGAGGGCCCGGCATTTGAGGGTCCGGCGTTTGAGGGCCCGGCATTTGAGGGCCCAGCGTTTGAGGGTCCGGCATTTGAGGGCCCAGGAGAGGATATAGAGCATATCCATGATGAGAATATGCCACCACCTCCAGAAGAGAATAATCCGTAAGAAGGCTAGTGGCCTATACTGGAGAGTTGTGGGGTTTGAGGTAAGGTAGGTAACTGCAGAAAAGTAAAAGGCCTACTTCTTCAAAGAAGTAGGCCTTTTACTATAGAGAAATACTAGAAACTTACGTAGAGTCCTGCCAGGTGCGAAACCTGGTCGTAGTCGTAAACAGCATAGTTTGAGTCTGACTTCTTGTGCGTGAAGGTGTATGACAAGGTCCAGTCTTTCTTCAGCGTATAGTAGAAGTATAACTTCTGGGTATATACATCGTCGTATTCCATTTCAGCATATGATGCAGGTGAGCCCACCCTGCGCTTGCAGTAGTTCTTTCGTTCATAGGCCGAACTGGCTTTGGCATACAGTTTCTTTGTGAGGCTACGGCCAAGCTCTCCTGTCACCTTATAGGAATACAGGTCGTAGTACTCCCTGTAGTTGTCGTTGGAAGTTTCTGTGTAGAACTTTTGCTTGATCTTAGCGTTGTTTTTGCCCAGGAGAGGAAAACCCAGGTTGTATTCAAAAGCATGTCTGTTTTTTTCCACCACCATTCCGGAAATAAAGTCAGTGCTGGTGTTTGTGCGTGGTCGCTTTTTATCGTACTCCTTAAAGGAGTACTCGTATTTACCATCGTGAGACCAGCGTTTCCAGAATCGGTGCTTGAACTTCAGGAAGAGCTTATCCTCCGTATAAGAGGAGGTTCCGGCGTCAGGGTAATGGACGTACTGGCGTTCCCACCCTGGCTGTAACTCAAAGTAAGGTTTTCCGGTAGGGAAATATTTAAGGATGACTTTAAAGGCAGCGTCCAAGATGGTCGTATCCTGGTTGTCGAAGTAGATATCGGCATAATGCCACGGACCGATCTCTGCCCCAAAGTAATCGTTGAAGGTAGGAACCCAAGCAAAGGAAAAATACTGTTCGAAATATAGGTCTCCCCGTCGGTCAGAATTGGTATTGGCATTTTTGTCGTATCCAATGTGAAGACCGACTGTTCCTTTGGTGGCGCGCAGTTGTTCGCGTTGTTTCTCTTCCATCTTGCGCAAGGCGCGCTGCTTGAGCATCTCGATCAATTCCTCGGCAGAGCTTATAGCCGCGCCTCTGTCTTCCGCAAGCCCTTCCGCCAGGCGGTCCTCTCGGGCCTCTTCCGATTGGGCCCATCCCGGCGGCGGATTGATGAGTAGGGCTCCGACAATCAAGCTGAGCAGAAAGAGATCCTTTCTTGCCATTTTTTCTTCCCTCCCCCCTTAGTTAGAATTAAAAACAACATACGCTTTTTGCAAACAGTTGTCTACATTTTTGTCAAGTTATTTTGGTGCAAATAACTGTCCCCCTAACAAGTGGCCGCTATCGAGATTGCGGTGGCCGGCTGCCACAACCTCCTCTTGATTGGCCCGCCCGGTGCCGGCAAGACCATGTTGGCTGAGCGGATTCCAACAATCCTGCCAGAGATCTCAGCACCCGAGGCATTGGACACCACCTTGATCTACAGCGTGACTGGGCATCTTCAGCTGAGTCGACTCCTGTTGAATAGACGGCCCTTTCGCTTCCCGCACCACCTTGCTCAAGAGGCAAAGGGCCGCTCCGGCATGCTGGTACTAACCCCGAAAGCCATCCAGGACCCAGCCGGCCTGGAGGAACTCGTTAAGCGCCTGCCTCCAGAGCTCTTGCAGCGGATCATCTGGTTCAACACAGGTGTTGCCCTGGCCAAACGCCTGCATGCCCTGGAACCCACCCTCCAGATCATAGAGGACTACAACACCCAAGCCCTGGTCCTAAAACTCCTAAGCCAGGAAGCAGCAGAAAAGATCTCCACCACCTCTGAATCCCTCACCCTCTACCTCCAAGAAGTCCTCCCCATGACCGTCACCTATCTGAAAGCCCTCACCGTCAAGCTGATCCTTGTCGCCTTAGGGGTCCCCATGGAGCAGCTCAACCAGATCGATCCCACCCAGCTAGAAACCCTCTTCGCACCGATTACCGCTGCTTAACCCTAAAATCGGTACCAGGTACCAAACCCACAAATCGGTACCTGGTACCAAGAGCTGGTACCAAAACGGGCAAGGCTTTGCTAAAATACCTCTATGCCAAGAGCTCCCCGGCTGGATTGGAAGCGCTTGCGGCGCTACAGCCTCACCGAACGGCCCAGCAAGGTTAATCAGAAGGCCTTTGCCAAGGCCACCCCTGCAGGTTCTTCTTTTCGAACCTTTACCGGAAATCTGCCTAACATACTGGCCTCAGAGAAGTTCCTGCGATTGGTAGAGGCGCTCGCCTCTGCTCACAAGCAGCGCAAACCGGTCCTGGCTTTCCTGGGGGCCCATGTCTTGAAGGTGGGTCTGTCTCCCCTGATCATTGATTTGATGGAGCGGCGGGTGGTCACCGCGGTGGCCATGACCGGCTCTGGGATCATCCATGATTTTGAGTTGGCCTTTCAGGGGCAGACCTCAGAGGAGGTGGCTGAGGCCTTGGCAGACGGCTCCTTTGGCATGGCTCGGGAGACAGCAGATTTCTTGAATGCCGCCATCAAGGAAGGGGCCCAGAAGGGAGTGGGGCTTGGGGAGGCGGTAGGGCGTGCGATTGAAAAGAAGAAACTGCGCTTTAGAAAGTTCTCACTCCTGGCTGCAGCAGCTCGCCTGAAGGTTCCAGCCACGATCCATGTGGCGATTGGCACTGACATCATCCACCAGCACCCAAGCTGCGACGGGGCGGCCGTGGGCAAAAGTTCCCTAGCTGACTTCCGGAAGCTCACCGAGGTGGTTGCTGGTGTTGGCAAGGGGGCGGTGGTCCTCAATGTGGGCTCTGCGGTGATTCTGCCAGAGGTCTTCTTAAAGGCGGTCTCTGTCTCCCGGAATTTAGGATTCCCGGTCAAGGACTTTACCGCCGCAAATCTCGACATGATCCAGCATTACCGCCAGCACCAGAATGTCTTAAGTCGCCCCACCGCACAGGGGGGCGAGGCCATCAGCCTCACCGGCCACCATGAAATCATGATTCCGCTTCTACATGCTGCGGTGATGGAAAGATTGGGCAAATCCGCATGACGCGCACCCGCTTAAATGCTCTGCTCAAGAAGTTCTCCAAGACCCGGATTCTGGTTTTAGGGGATTTGATCCTGGATGAATACCTCTGGGGCAAGGTGGATCGAATCTCGCCGGAAGCACCCGTGCCGGTGGTGTGGGTGGAGCGGGAGTCGGCCATGCCTGGAGGGGCGGCCAATGTGGCTGCCAACATTCGCACCCTGGGCGGCCAGGTCCGCTTACTGGGGGCAGTCGGGCAGGATGCGGGGGGCTTGCGCTTACGGCGCGCGCTCGAAGCACAACAGATTCCAGCCTATGATTTGATTACCGACCCTGGGCGGCCGACCACCGGCAAGACCCGGGTTATTGCTCATCACCAGCAGGTGGTTCGGATCGATAGAGAGAAAGTGCACCCGGTCAGCGGCCTCGCTCAAAAGGTGCTGGTGGAGCGCTTCAAGCGGATCCTGCCTCAGATCGATGGCATCGTGGTTGAAGATTACGGCAAGGGGTTGATCACACCTGGGCTGCTCAAGACCGTTATTCAGCTTGCTAAGCGAAACCGTAAGGTGATTACCGTCGATCCCAAAGAGGAGCATTTCTCCAGCTATCGTGGGGTGACAGCACTGACCCCCAACAAAAAAGAGGCAGCCCTGGCAGCCCGCTGCCGCATTACCGATGACAAGAGCTTGAAGGAAGCCGGAGTACGGATACTCAAAAAGCTTAAGCCCGAGGCCCTTCTGATGACTTTAGGGGAAGATGGAATGTGTCTCTTTCCCGGGCCCGGCAAGCGGATGGTTAAGATTCCGACGGTGGCCCAAGAGGTTTTTGATGTCTCCGGTGCAGGAGATACCGTGATCGCCGTCTTTACCCTGGCGCGGGCAGCCGGTGCCTCCTTTTTGGATGCAGCCCGCGTGGCCAATGCAGCGGCCGGGGTGGTGGTCGGCAAGGTGGGAACAGCCCTCTGCGCACCCCAAGAGCTGCGCCAGCAGATGGTTGGAAGGTGAAGACCCTTGGCGTTATTCCGGTCCGTTACGACTCGGCACGTTTTCCAGGAAAACCCCTAGCGCGCTTGGGGGGTCACCCCCTCATTGAGTGGGTCTGGAAGCAGGCCAAGGGTGCCCGGCGGTTAGAGCGCCTTCTGGTGGCAACCGATGATACGCGCATTCAGGAAGCGGTGGTGCGCTTTGGCGGAGAGGTGGTCATGACTCCCGGGGATTTGGCCTCTGGGACCGACCGGGTGTGGGAGGCAGCCAAAAGGACTTCTGCTCAAATTATCGTCAACATCCAAGGGGATGAACCGTTGGTCACCCCGAAGATGATCGATCGACTGGTTCAGGGGTTGGAACAGGATTCCGAGGCTCAGATGGCCACCTTGCGCTATCCCATGAAGGGTACAGAGGGGGCCAATGATCCTAATGTGGTTAAGGTGGTGACAGACTTCAGGGGCAGGGCGTTGTACTTCTCCCGTGCCCTGATTCCGGCCCGCAAAGGGGCTTTGGTATCTCAGCACATGTGGTATAAACACTTAGGTTTGTACGCCTACCGCCAGGAGACGCTTAAGGCATTCGTCCAGTGGCCCCCCTCGGAACTGGAGCAGGCGGAGGAGTTGGAGCAGTTGCGAGCCTTAGAGCACGGGGTGCGGATCAAGGTGCTGGATTCCCCCAAGGATACGATTGGGGTGGATACCCCCGAGGACTTAAGGCGCGTCGAAGAGATCCTTAAAGAAATGGAGCATTCTTAAGATGCCGAAATATATCTTCATTACCGGCGGTGTGATCTCAAGCCTGGGCAAAGGGGTCGCCTCCGCCTCGATCGGGCGCCTTCTGCAGTCCCGGGGCCTGAAACTCACCCTCCAGAAGCTGGATCCCTACATCAATGTGGATCCTGGCACCATGAATCCCTACCAGCACGGAGAAGTCTATGTGACCGATGACGGTTCCGAAACCGACCTGGATCTGGGCCATTACGAGCGCTTTACCTCCATTGCCACCGGTCAGGAGAACAACATAACCACCGGCAGGATCTATGACACAGTGATTCGGAGGGAGCGCGATGGAGCCTACCTCGGCTCCACCATCCAGGTGGTTCCCCACATCACCAATGAGATTAAGGAGTCCATTCGCCAGGCCTCCAAGGGTAAAAACCTGGATCTGGTGATCTGTGAGATTGGGGGTACGGTCGGAGACATTGAGAGCCTGCCTTTCTTAGAGGCGATCCGTCAATTCCGCTTAGAGGCGGGCCGCGGCAACGTCATCAACATCCATTTGACTCTGGTTCCCTATATCCGGGCAGCCGGGGAGCTCAAGACCAAGCCCACCCAGCATTCGGTCGGCAAGCTTCGCGAGATCGGGCTCCAGCCGGACATTCTGCTCTGCCGGACAGAAAAACCGATCTCAAAAGCGGCGCGGGAGAAAATTGCCCTCTTCTGCAATGTTGATGTTGAGGCCGTCATCCAGGCCCGGGATGTTCGCAGCATCTATGAAATTCCGCTGACCTTCCGCTCGCAGGGTCTGGACAACTTGATCATCAAGCTCTTAGAACTTAAGGTGGACCGTTCCCATAACCTCAAAGGGTGGGAAGAGAAGGTGGTTCGCCCGGCACTTTCTCCGCGCCACGCAACCGCCAAGATTGCTGTGGTGGGCAAATACATCGAGCTGCAGGATGCCTACAAGTCGATCTACGAAGCCATCCGACACGGCGGTATTGCCAACGACTGCGGAATCGAGATCAAACGGGTCGAATCCGAGCGGCTGGAGAAACGGGGAGCCGACGCCTGCTTAAAGGGTGTCCACGGGGTCTTAATCCCGGGCGGTTTCGGCAACCGGGGGATTGAAGGAAAGATTCAAGCAGCCCGCTTTGCCCGGGAAAACCGAATACCTTTCTTGGGGATTTGCCTGGGGATGCAGTGTGCGGTGATTGAATTCGCCAGAAATGTTGCAGGACTCAAAGGGGCCAATTCCACAGAGTTTATTCCCACAACACCGCATCCGGTGATCTCCTTGCTGGCCGAGCAGCGCAAGGTGAAGCAGCTCGGCGGCACCATGCGCTTGGGTGCCCAGCCCTGCCAGCTCAAGTCCGGCACGTTGGCCCACGCGGCCTACCGGGAATCCCGCGTCACCGAGCGCCACCGGCACCGGTATGAGTTCAACGGCAAATATCGGGAACCCTTTGCCAAGGCCGGCATGCAGGTGGCCGGTTACTTGCCCGGCAAGCGCTTGGCAGAGATTGTGGAGCTGGACGATCATCCCTGGTTTGTGGGGTGCCAGTTCCATCCGGAGCTTAAGTCCAGGCCAGACCGCTGCCATCCGCTCTTTCGGGCTTTTGTGAAAGCTGCTTTGGAGCAGTCGCGGGCAGCCGGATCCACTGCGCCTCAAAAGACCGAAGCCTCTCAGCCAGAGCCGGCAGTCATCTCCTAGAAGGAATCTTGCCATGGTCAAACGTGTCCGTGTGGGTGGTGTGAATGTGGGTGGGGGCGGCCCCCTAACCCTCATTGCCGGACCCGATGTCATCGAATCCGAGCGTTCTGCTCTCCGCCACGCTCAGGCCATTGCTGAGTCAGCCAACAAGCACGGGATGCCCTTCATCTTCAAGGCCAGCTACGACAAGGCCAATCGCACCTCCTTAAAGAGCTACCGGGGACCGGGTTTAAAGAAGGGGCTTGCGATCCTCAAGAAGGTCAAGCGCCAGGTGGGGGTGCCGATCTTAAGCGATGTTCACTGTGTTGCAGAGGTCAAGGCAGCGGCTGAGGTGCTCGACGTCATTCAGGTGCCGGCCTTCTTAAGCCGCCAGACCAATCTGCTCTTGGCAGTGGGCCGGACCGGCCGGGTGGTCAACATCAAGAAGGGCCAGTTCTTGGCCCCCTGGGACATCAAACAGATCCTGCAGAAGGTTGAATCCACCGGGAACAAGAAGATCCTTGTTACCGAGCGGGGGGTGAGTTTCGGCTACAACTACTTGGTCAACGACATGCGTGTTCTGGCCATCTTAAGAGGATTCGGATATCCGGTCATTTTTGATGCCGGACATTCCACGCAGCTTCCAGGCGGCATGCAGACTGCTTCCGGAGGCCAAGCCCAGCACATTCCCCTCTTAAGCCGGGCAGCGGTGGCGGCCGGCTGTGACGCCCTTTTTGTCGAGGTTCACGAGAATCCGGCCAAGGCCCTGTGTGACGGCCCCAGCTCCCTGGCGCTCAAGAAGCTGCCTGCGCTCTTAAAGGAGATCACTGCCATTGAAAGGGCTCTCGGCCGAAAACTTAAAGCTTCTGGCAGGAGGAGGCGGCGTGACTAAGGGTTCCTCTCGCAAGAAGATCAGTATTCCTAAGGCAAAAAACGCTAAAGGGGCCGCCCTGTACCGTGCCCGGGCCGTACTCAAGATTGAACGGGATGCTCTGGGGCGTCTGGCACTCAAGCTTGATCGCCGGTTTGAAGAAGCCGTAGAGTTGTTGGGCAAGTGCTTGGGCCGCGTTGTGGTGACCGGTATGGGCAAGCCCGGTTTTATCGGTCAGAAGATCTCTGCCACCTTCTCTTCTCTTGGGATTCCCTCCCTTTGGCTCCATCCGGCTGAGGCAGCGCACGGGGATGTCGGCCGGGTCACCGGTCAGGATGTGGTGGTTGCCCTCTCGCATTCGGGTGAGACCGACGAGATTCTGCATCTCTTGCCGGTGATCAAACGCATCGGAGCCAAGCTCATTGCCATGACTGGCAACGCTCGCTCCAGATTGGCCAAGCAGGCCGATGTGGTGCTCTTGACTCACGTCAAGAATGAAGCCTCCCCCTGGGGGTTGGTTCCGACAGCCTCCACGACCGCGATGCTTGCCTTAGGGGATGCGCTGGGGGTAGCCCTTTCTGAGAAGCGGGGATTCAGCCCCAAGGATTTTGCGGCACTGCACCCCGGAGGCGCTCTGGGTAAGCGCTTGACCCTTCAGGTCGAGGACTTGATGCGCACGGGAAGCGCCCACCCCATTGTCCGGGATTCAGATTCGGTCAAAAAGGTCCTTTTAAAGATCACCCGGGCTCGGGCCGGATCGGCATCGGTGGCCAATGCCAAGGGGCGTTTGGTTGGGATCTTCACAGATGGGGATCTGAGGCGCCATGTTGAGGACGATTCTCAGATCCTGCGCCGCAGAGTTTCGGAGGTCATGACCAAAAATCCCAAGGCGCTGAAGGTGGGGCATCTTGCCGTAGAGGCCCTGCGGCTTCTCGAAGCCCATCGGATCGATGAAATTCCGATTGTGGACGCCCAGTACCGCCCGGCGGGTCTGTTAGATATCCAGGACCTATTGAAGGCCGGCCTGGTTTAAACGGCGTGATCCGTTTCGATCGCGTTCGGCAACTTCCGGTTCCCAGTTTCTTGCTCCTGCTTTTAGGTCTTGTCGCAGGGGTTGATTTTCTCCTGGGCGTCATCTGCGATCCGATTCCTCTCTGGCTGCCCCTGCTGATTCTCATTCCTGTTGTGATGCTGAGTCTTGCCTCCGTGGCCGATCCCAAAAAGCAGACAATCCGCCTTGCATTAGCACTGGGGTCCATCGCGGTGGGGCTCTATGTTGCCGAGGGGATCTTCACTCGCTTCTTGCTGACGCCTGCCGTCCCTCAAGCAAAACAGGCATTTTGCGAAGAAATTGCTTCCGACTGGCCGCACCCGATCACCAAAGAAAAGAAGCCGGGTACTTTCCGGATCATCGGTTTGTCCGACTCCTTTGGTGTCGCTGGGGGAGGCGGAAATTACCATTATCTCTTGGAAAACTTGCTGCGCGCCGACGGAATCGATGTGGAGGTGGTCAATCTTTCCGGGTCTGCCTTCAACCTTTTGCAAGAGTTGGAGATGCTCCAGCGCCATGGGGCTGACTATCAACCAGACCTTGTGCTGCACGGCTTTTTTGTCGGGAACGATTTCCTGTATCCAAAACGAGGATTTTTCTACTACAGAGGCGTTACCCTGTTTCAGCGCGACGCGTTTCTCTTATCTAGGCCCCGCCTGCTTTATATCTGCGCGTGGTTAAGGAAGAGTGTGGCCAGGTTATGGGACCGCTCCCTAAAAAAGGCAGAGCGAGCCCGCGGAGAGGACGTTGGGAAGCTCTCCCGGTCGAAGTTTCTAAAAGTTGAACGAAGACGCTTGGAACTCTGCAGGGTCAGGCCGAAACAGCACAGGATGTACCGGCAGGCCACAGTGTTGCTGGAGCAGATCGTGCGGCAAGCGCGCCAGATGGGCGTACAGTATGTCATGGTGATCCATCCGGATCAGTTTCAGGTAGACCCCAATCTTCTAGAGCAGGTCGTGGAAAAACAAGATCTTTTACTGGACGAATACGATCTGGAAGCACCCCAACGGTTTCTCAGGCGCCTCTGCGCCGAAAGACAGCTTCCATGCCTTGACCTGCTTCCGGTTTTTGAGTTGAGCGGTTCCGCAAGGGATCTCTACAGGTTCAGAGATACCCATTACAATCGAGAGGGTAACGCCTTAGCGGCGGCGGCCATACGGGACTTCTTGAAAGACAAAGGGTTGCTACCTCCTAAGACCCTTGTTTTAGACCAAAAGATCTTAGAGGACAATCAGGCCACAGAGCAGGTAGAATAGTGCCGTGAGCGAACGGACGCAACTCGTGGCTAGAGCCCGCCGGATCAAACTCCTGGCGCTGGATGTCGACGGGGTATTGACCGATAGGCGGATTGTCTTAAGCTCCACTGGATCCCAAACCAAGCATTTTGATGTGCAGGATGGCTTTGGGTTGTATCTGGCGAGAACTGCAGGCTTAAAGAGCGCCATCATCACCGCTGAAAAATCCGAAGTGGTGAGTTTGCGGGCCCGCCGGCTTCAGATCGATTGGGTGGCGCAGTTTGCGCGGGATAAGGGCAAGGTGTTTGAGAAGTGTCTCAAGCACTTCAAACTTTCTGCCGCTCAAACCGCTTACATCGGCGATGACCTGTTGGATCTGCCGGCCCTCTCACGAGCCGGTTTTTCGGCGACGACAGCCGATGCCCACCCAGAGGTCAGGCGCCGCGTTCATTATGTCACTCGCGCCCCGGGAGGGCGGGGTGCTGTTCGAGAGGTCATTGAATTGTTGCTGAAGGCCCAGGGACACTGGCCAGCGATCGTAAAAAGGTATGCCCGTTGAACGATACACCGCACACCCCCCCTGAAGCACAGGCCGCTCCCGCCCAAGAGAAGGGGCCGGATCAGAAGAAGCCATTAAGCCGCTGGCTGCTCCCAGGGATTTTGCTCGGCGTCTACATTCTGCTGCGTCTTCATGGGTGGAGCGTTGCCGTCAAGGTTCAGGCCCTTGGGAAGGAGCTGGAGAGCTTAAGACCTACTCTCTCCACCAAGGTGCTCCAGCAGCAGATTCAAGATGCTTATGCCGCCTGCTTGGGCGCAAGCGAACAGGTGCGCCGGGAAGACCTTCAAGGGGGGCGGCTCCTCACCTTTCTGTCTCGAGAGCTTCCGGTCTCGGTGGCCATCGAGCGCCTCGAGCTTAAATCGAAGCGAAGGATGATCATTGAGGGCAACTGCTGGACCGGCATCCGCACACCAGAGGCAGCGCTTCTGCCTTGGGCTGAGCGCTTGAGGCGCTTTGGGCCGATTGTTCGGATTCAGAGGATTATCCCCGACCAAGAGATCCCGGGGTTGTGGCATTTTGAGATTCAGGTGAGGCAGGGATAATGTTAGAGCTGGGAAGGCGCGAATGGCATCTGCTGGGCGGGCTGACCACCCAGATCCTTGTGGTGGGGTTGCTGGTCTTTGTGTATACGCAGGCGATTCGCCAGATACAGCATCAAGGCCGGCTGCACGATCAACTGCAAGAGCGGTTGACCATGGCTCGAGAAGAGGTTGCGCGGACCGGCCCCGGGCCGGACGTGACAGCTTTGAAGGGCAAGTCTGCCGCACTCCTGGCTCGTTTTCACCCCTATGATAATTGGGTGGCTGCTTCAGGGGCGCTGAAGTGGCTGGCCTCTGAAGTGTACGGCGCCGGGAATCTTCAGCTTCAACTGTCTGAGGAATCCGCCAAGACCATCGAGATTCCACTGGAAGACCAGCCCGATTTGAAGATGCAGCTCCATGCGCTTGAGATGCGCGGTACCGCGACCAGCCAGAATATAGCGGGGCTCTTGATTGCCCTGCGCAACCCCAAAATGAAGTTCTTGTGCTCGCTGGTGTCACTGGAGTTGGCTGCCGCAGACTCGGCTAAGCTGCAGCCGGTTGATTTCAGTTTTAGATGGTGGGTCGTCACTGACCTTGAAGCAGAGGGGGACCGAGTCCTCTCCCAGATGCGTCCTGAGACACCACAGCCCATCCAATTGCCCCTGGAGAGTCACCCCGTCGCGGATTGGAGCCTGCGCATAGAACCCTTTCAATCTCCTTTGCTGCATGCCAGCGCCTTAAGTCGTAAACTGGAGGGGACGAGCGGATTGCAGTTGGATGGCATCCTTTGGGATGCGGAGAGCCCCTCCTGCGTTATCAGTGGACACCCCTTGAAGTCCGGCGAGTGGATCCAAGGGCATCAGCTGATTTTGATCACCCCTAAGAGCGCGCTTCTGCAGGATGATGCGCAGGAGCTGCTCCTCAATCTTCCCTAAGTAGTAAGTAGGGGACGGTCCATTTAGGGACACACTAGATAGACTGTCCCAAAATGGACCGTCCCCATCATTGACTTTTTCGTCCTGTTTGCTATAGTATTTTTTTTCCAGTAAGATGCGCAACTTGTGTATTGAATGAGGGTTGCAACGTGATGTCTCTGTTGATGTTAGGCACAATCGGGTGGATTGCCCTTTTTATGGTGGTTGGATGCGGTAAAGCACTCCCCCCCACCCAAGGCCCCAGTCCTTCTGCGCATGCTCAAGCTTCCCTTCCAGGGGCAGGGACCGATGTGGTTTCGACCTTTACCCTAGTGGGCCACACCGACAGCGGCCGCAAGAAGTGGGAGATCGAGGGGGAAACCGCGGATCTCATGAGCGAGACAGTCGAGCTCTCCCCGGTGGAAGCCACCTCTTTCGGTAAGGTAAGACTTCACTTAACCGCTGAGCACGGCCAGTTCAAAAAAGCGTCCCAGGACATTCACCTTGAGGGGGATGTGGTCGTCACCACCTCTGACGGCGCTAAGCTCACGACCGAATCACTGGATTGGACCGCTGAGCAGGAGACCGGCACCACCCAAGATTGGGTCACGGTCACCCGGCCCGGGATGACGGTTGTGGGTCTTGGAGGTACCGGCTACCCCAAGCTCAAACAGGTCCGCTTTGAGCAGGATGTGACGATGACGCTGGACGGGGAAGCGGAGACTACGGTGATCACCTGCGATGGCCCCATGGAGGTGGATTACGGACGCAACCGCGCCCGATTCTGGGAGAATGTCGCAGTGAAAGACTCCAAGGGGTTGATTCAGGCCGATCGGATGGATGTGCTCATGGAGGCCCAGACCCATCAGATTCAGAAAACAACCTTTTGGGGACACGTGGAGATCTACCAGGGAGACCAAGTAGCGAAAGCCAATCGAGCCATTTATTGGCAGCCAGAGGGGCGCATTCGCCTCATGGGCAGTCCCGAACTAGTCTTAGCATCCCAGGAGCACTCTGTGGAATAATGGAGACCAACGGCATTCTCCTGGAAACGCAGGATCTTCAGAAGAGCTACAGCGGCCGTTCAGTAGTCAACGGTGTTAGCCTCAGTGTCGGCCGCGGCGAGATTGTAGGTTTGCTGGGGCCCAACGGTGCCGGAAAAACCACCACCTTCTACATGGTGGTCGGTCTCATTCCGCCGGAGGCAGGCCAGATTCAACTCGCCCACGAAGAGATTACCAAGCTGCCGATGCACTTAAGGGCTCGGATAGGCATCGGCTACCTGGCCCAGGAACCCTCGATCTTTCGAGGGCTGACGGTCGAAGAGAACATCTTAGCGATTTTAGAGACCCTGCCGCTGTCTCGAGGTGAGCGCAAACAGCGCTTAGAGCGCTTGCTCGAGGAACTGGGACTGACCTCCTTGGCCCGCTCCCGGGCCGACACTCTCTCGGGCGGGGAGCGCAGGCGTTTGGAGATTACGCGGGCGTTGGTCACAGAGCCGACACTCTTGCTGTTGGATGAGCCCTTCAGCGGCATTGACCCGATAGCGGTAGCAGAGTGCCAGGAGATCATCCGGGGCCTTAAGGCGCGCGGGTTGGGAATCTTGCTGACCGATCACAATGTGCGCGAGACCTTAAACGTTACCGATCGAGCGTACTTGATGGCCGGAGGCAAGATCTTAATCTCCGGCGGGGCATCGGATCTGATCGGTGACTCCAAGGCCCGCGAGGTGTATTTGGGCCCCAAGTTCCAAATGTGACGTTCTGTCCGAACTTATGGAGCGAAGCGAGCATAAGTTTGTTAGCAGAACGTCATCCTCGACTTGATCGAGGATCCCCGCTTTCGCGGGGATGACACAAGGAGAGTGGATTCATGCAGGTGACCGTAACCGCAAGGCACATTGAGCTGCCGGCTGCCATTGAAGAGATGCTCAGAACCAAGCTCTCGAAGCTGGAGCGCTTTGGGCACAAACTGATCAGCGTGCACGCCATATTCGGCCAGGAGAAATATCTTTATACCGCTGAGCTCACACTCGCCATGAAGGGATTGACCCTGGTGGGCACCGCCAAGCACAAGGGGGATCTCTTGGGATCCATGGAAGAGGCGGTACACAAACTGAAGGAGCAATTGAGGCGCCACCAATCCAAACAGGTTCAGGCTCGCCGCCGCGTTGCGCACCGGCCTGCCTAAGCCTTAAGCCCCTTGAACCCTAAGAAAGTGACTGCTGTGTCTACGGAACTCAATGTAACCGCCAAGCTAAAAGAAACTGCCCCGTGCCTGAAAGAGCTTCAGGTGGAGGTGCCCTCCAAGGCTGTTGATGCCGCCTTTGAAGAGGTCTATCGAGAGATCAAAAAGCAGGCACGCGTGCCCGGCTTCCGGCCGGGGTTTGCCCCACGAGATCTGCTCGAGCGTCACCATGGAGGGCGCGCACGAGAAGAGGTGCTCAACCGCCTGGTGCACCGTTCGCTCGAGGAAGCGCTCAAGCCTCATGCTGGGTTGGATCTGGTGGGCCACCCGGCGGTTGCCGATGTCAAGCTCCAAACTGGCAAGCCATTGACCTATACCGCCAAGCTTGAGATTGCCCCTCAGGTGGAGCTGGGCCGCTACAAGGGATTGAAGCTTACCCGAACGGCCGACAAGGGCGCCTCCGAGGAGCGGGTCAACGAAGTCTTGAATCATCTTCGGGATACCCACGCGCCCTTAAAGCCGGTTTTAGAACCCCGCGCTGCCGCAGAGGGGGACTATCTTTTGATCGACATCACCGAGAAGCGCCCGGGGGCAGAGCCCCAGACCCAAAAGGGTTCGGCGGTTCAGTTGGATCTTCAAAAGGACACCCACGGTGTCTTAAAAGCCTTAGTGGGCATGAACCCCGGCGAGACGCGCTCTGTCGATGTGGAAGGAGGGATCTCGGTAAAGGTTGACCTCAAGGAGATCAAGACAAAGGACTTGCCTGAGCTTAACGACGCCTTTGCTAAGGGGGTTGGAAGCTACGATTCCCTGGAGGCCCTTAAGGCTGCCATCCGAAAGGACATTGAGCTTCAAGTGGAGCGCGTACAGCGCCAGGGGCTTGAGGCGCAGGTGGTGCAGCAGCTGACCGAGGGGTGGAAGCTGGATGTCCCTCCCTCCCTGGTGAGCTCCCAGGCCGGCCGGATTGTCAAACAGCGCTCTATGGATCTGATGAGCCGGGGTGTCCCGCAGCAGGAGGTGGAAGGCCAGACACAGGCCTTGACCGATCAGGCCAAGGTGGATGCCCTTAAACAGGTGAAGCTCTTTTTTATCCTGCGCCGGATTGCCGTGGGTGAGAACTTTCAGGTGAAGGAAGAGGAAATTGCAAAGCGGGTTGAGGAGATTGCCCGGAATCTCCAAATCTCCACTGAAGAGGTCCGTCGCGACCTTGAAAAGCGCGGGCTTACGGAAGAGCTGATTTGGGAAATCATGCGGCGCAAGGTAATCGATCTCATCATTCGGGAAGCAGCGATCAGCGAAAAGAAAGCAGCACCCAGTGCCAAGCAATAAGGGTGCCTCACACCCAACAAAGGGGGGAGTCTTATGACAACGCGCAATCAAGCTTTGGTGCCGATTGTAGTCGAGCAGACCGGACGGGGAGAGCGGGCCTACGACATCTACTCCCGGCTCCTGAAAGACAGAATCGTCTTCTTGGGTTCGGTGGTGGATGACGTGATCGCCAATCTGGTGATCGCCCAGCTGCTCTTTCTCCAAATGGAGGATCCCAACAAGGACATCAGTTTCTACGTCAACTCCCCCGGAGGGGCGGTGACCGCGGGGTTGGCGATCTACGACACCATACAGTTTGTAAAGCCCGATGTTGCCACCTACTGCATCGGACAGGCCAGCTCCATGGGGGCGCTCTTGCTGTGCGCGGGAACGGCTGGCAAGCGATATTCACTGCCGCACTCCAGGATCATGATTCACCAGCCGTGGGGCGGGGTGCAGGGCGCGGCTTCCGACATCTCCATCCAAGCCAAGGAGATCCTAAGACTTAAAGATCGGATCAACGCGCTCTTGGCGCAGCACACCAAGCAGTCTTTGGACAAGGTCGCCAAGGACACCGACAGAGATTTCTTCATGTCGGCCGACGAGGCCAAGGAGTACGGAATCATCGACGAGGTCATTCGAGGCAAGCGGAAATGAGCACACCCCTGCTGTTGACCCCAGGCCCCACCATTGTTCCTCCTGCTGTGCGCGAGGCCTTGGCCAAGCCCATGCTGCACCATAGAACTGCCGAGTTCCAGTCGATCTTAAAGGAAGCAGCCGCGGGGCTTAAGGTCCTCTTTGGCACCTCCCAGGAGGTGTTGATTCTGACCAGCTCCGGAACCGGTGCCATGGAGGCGGCGGTAATCAATCTCCTCTCCCGGGGGGATGAAGCGCTCGTGATTCAGGGCGGAAAGTTCGGTGAGCGCTGGGCAGAGATCTGCCGGGCGTACGGGATTGAGGTGGTTTCGGTGGATCCCGAATGGGGAAAGCCGTTGGATCTGGACCAGTTGCGCCAGACCCTTCAGGCCCACCCGAAGGTGAAGGCCGTCTTTTCTACGCTCTGCGAAACCTCCACCGGGGTAGTCTTCCCGACCCAGGAGATTCGTAAGGCCATGGGGGATTCCTCGGCCCTTTTGGTGGTGGATGCCATCAGCGGTTTAGGATCCGATTCCTTTGCCATGGATGAGTGGGGTGTGGACGTTACCGTCTGCGGTTCTCAAAAGGGATTGATGCTTCCGCCGGGATTGGCTTTCATCGCATTAAGTCCCCGCGCGTGGGAGCTGGTAGAGCGTTCTACTTCCACCCGCTATTATCTGGATTTGAGAGCCGCCAAAAAGGCCTGGGAGAAGTGCGATACCCCATTTACCCCGGGGGTCAACTTGATCGTGGGGTTGGTGGCCAGCCTTAACTTTATCCTGGGAGATGGTCTGGAGCGATTCCAATCCGGCCACCGGGCTCGGGCTGAGCAGGTGCGCAAGGCGCTGGTTGCCATGGGCCTGACACTCTTTGCAGACTCAGCTTGCGCAAGCAATGCAGTAACCTCTGCCAGGGTCCCAGAAGGTGTTGACGGCAAGGCCTTGGTCAAGAAGCTTAGATCCGAGCAGGGGGTTGCCATCGCCGGCGGGCAAGGCAAAGAGTTGGCCGGTAAGATCATACGGATTGCCACCATGGGGGCAGTCGGAGAAAATGAGATTCAACAAGGTCTCACGGCATTGGAGGCGGCATTGAAAGAAATGAAGGTGACACATGGCTAATTCCGCAAAGATTCTGATCAGTGATCCCCTCTCTGAGGAGGGGGTCAAGATGCTACAGGCTGCAAATGGGATAACGGTGGATGTTAAGCCGAAACTCCCCAAAGAGGAGCTCTTAAAGATCATTGGCAACTACGAGGGCCTGGTGGTTCGTTCTGCCACCAAGGTCACTTCCGAGGTGCTGACTGCAGCCAAGAAGCTCAAGGTCATCGGCCGCGCCGGGGCTGGACTGGATAACATCGACGTCGGGGCCGCCTCCAAGCAGGGTGTCATTGTGATGAATGCCGCCGGCGGCAACACGATCTCCACCGCCGAGCACACGATGACGATGATCTTGGCCTTAAGCCGCAACATTGCCCAGGCCAATGCCTCTCTGCGTAAGGGAGAGTGGAAGCGCCCGCAATTTATGGGGGTAGAGGTGTACGGCAAGTTCCTTGGGGTCGTCGGCATGGGGCGGATCGGAGCGCAAGTGACTGCGCGTGCCCTGGCCTTTGGAATGCGGGTTTTGGTTTTTGATCCGCACCTTTCAGACGAGAAGATCCGGGAGATGGACGCGACTCCGGTAAAAGCCTTGGGGGATCTCTTGAAAACCGCTGATTACATCACCGTTCACACCCCGATGACTGCAGAGACCAAGGGCTTAATCGGCAAAAAGGAGTTGGCGATGACCAAGAAGGGGGTGCGGATCATCAACTGTGCCCGGGGCGGGATCGTCAGCGAGGATGACCTCTTCGAGGCCTTAGAGTCCGGCCAGGTGGCCGGGGCAGCAATCGATGTTTTTGTGGAGGAGCCTCCCAAAGACACCAAGCTGATTGAGCACCCCAAGGTGGTGACCACACCCCACCTGGGGGCCTCCACCGAGGAAGCCCAGCGGGTCGTTGCCGAGGAGATTGCAGTTTCTGTCCGGGATTATCTTTTGGGGGCCGGTGTGCGCAATGCCGTTAACATCCCCTCGGTGGATCCCGAGATCCTCAAGCTCATCGAGCCGTACGTGCGCTTGAGCGAGCGCATGGGAACCTTGCAGGCACAGCTGGTGGAAGGAAGCGTCCGAGAGGTCCGCATCCGCTACATCGGAGATCTGGTCAAGCTCGAGCTGGCCACCGCCACCATTGCTTTCTTAAAGGGGTTGTTGACCCCGGTGCTGCAGGAGACGGTCAACTATGTCAACGCCGCCGTCATCGCCAAAGAACGGGGAATCAAGGTCGTTGAGTCCAAGTCCTCTCAAGCCCAGGATTTCGCCAACTTGATCGCCACCACCATTGTGACCGACAAGATGAAGCTGGAGCTGCAGGGAACCCTCTTTACCCGTCAGGATCCCCGCATTGTCCAGATTGATGATATCCGCGTGGAGGCCATCCCCTCCGGCTGGGTCCTGATTGTTCGCAACACAGACCGCCCCGGCATGGTGGGTAAATTCGGCACCCTGCTTGGCGAGAATGGCATCAACATCGGCTGGATGAACTTCGGCCGCAACCGCGTCGGCGGCGAGGCGCTCATGGCCTTCAATGTTGACCAGCCGGTCCCCGATGAGCTGGTGGCAAAGATTCGCAAACTCCCTGACGTCATAGACGCCAAATTGATCAAGCTCTAAACGATGCCCAATACCGTTATCGTTGGCGCCCAGTGGGGCGACGAAGGCAAAGGCAAGGTGATCGATATGCTCACCGAGAAGGCCGATGTCATCGTCCGCTTCCAAGGGGGCAACAATGCCGGCCACACCGTGGTGGTCGGGGGCCAACAGTTCATCATGCACTTGATCCCCTCGGGGATTTTGCATGAGGGCAAGGAGTGCGTCATCGGCAACGGTGTTGTGGTAGATCCCGGTGCCCTCTTGGATGAGATCGATGGACTCCAGAAGCGCGGCATAGGGGTCAAGGGGCGCCTCGCGGTCAGCACCCAGGCGCACCTCATTCTTCCCTACCATAAGGCGCTCGACAAACTCAAGGAGGCCAAGGTGGGCCCCGGCAAGATTGGCACGACCGGCCGGGGGATCGGCCCCTGCTATGCCGATAAGGCCAACCGGGTGGGTATCCGGCTGGCAGATCTTTTGGACGAGGAGATCTTTCGCCGGAAGCTCAAGATGAATCTGGACGAAAAGAATGTGCTCTTTACCAAGCTCTTCCAGGCGCCTGAGTTCTCTTTTGACGAGATCTACACCACCTACTGCGGCTACCGCGAGCGCATCGCCGAATATGCGGTAGAGACCCCGGTTGTGCTTAACCAGTACATCCAAGAGGGAAAATCCATTCTCTTTGAGGGGGCGCAGGGGACCTGGCTGGATATCGATCACGGCAGTTACCCCTACGTGACCTCATCCAATGCAACAGCCGGCGGAGCTTGCGTAGGGACCGGAGTGGGTCCGAGCCAAATTGATCAGGTGATCGGCATCGTCAAGGCCTACACCACCCGGGTGGGGGAGGGGCCTTTTCCGACGGAGTTTCCCCCTAAACTCATGGAACAGATCCGCGCCAAGGGCAAGGAGTTTGGAGCCACCACCGCCCGGCCCAGGCGCTGCGGCTGGTTCGACGCGGTCCTGGTGAAGCATTCGATCATGCTCAACGGCATCAACGAGATTGCCGTCACCAAGCTGGATGTCTTGGATGACAGCCCCCGCATTCAGATCTGCACCGGCTACCGCCTTAAAGGAAAACTGCTGGAGCATCCCCCAGCCAACATCGACCGATGGTCTGAAGTGGAACCGGTCTATGAAGAGCACCCCGGCTGGCTTAGCGATACCAGCGGTGCCAATGCCTTTGAAGAGCTGCCTGCACAGGCTCAGCGCTATCTCAAGCGCATTGAGGAGCAGGTCCACGTCAAGATTGCCATCGTCTCTGTCGGCTCCAAGAGAGATCAAGCCTTCCATGTTTAAGGATCCAAGGGTCTGGCACTTTTGTATCTGCTTGGATACAAGGTGCTGTACGAAAGTGCCTGACCCTTTCGTACAAGAAGGGGTAGGGTTACATGTCTGATTGTCTCTGGCATGCCCTTTGGTTCATTCGTGGTGGCGCGGGACTCGCCCTGGGCACCGCACTTTTGCTTGCAATCCGGGTTCTGCGCATGCCGGAAGGGGCTGCCTCTATGAAGGAGGTGGCTGCCCATGTGAGGGAAGGGGCTGTAGCGTATCTGAAACAGCAGTACCGGGTGATCGGGCTGGTCTTTTTGCTCCTCTTCCTTCTGCTGGCCGGCCTGGTTGCAGCGGGTTTGCTGCCCTTCTTTGTTCCGGTGGCTCTGGTGAGCGGCGGTTTGTGGTCGGCAGTGGCAGGCTTTCTCGGGATGTCCATGGCTACCCGGGCCTCTTCCCGCACCGCAGCGGCCGCCTCTCAAGGGCTTAACCTCGGACTTCGCACGGCTTTCTCGGCCGGTTCTGTGATGGGTCTGACAGTGGTGGGTCTGGCCCTGTTGGATCTTTCCAACTGGTTTACCTTTCTGACCTGGTGGTATTCGGGTCACCCTCTACCTGAGGGGATGACTTTGTTCCAAGCGGTGACCTCCACCATGCTCTGCTCTGCGATGGGGGCAAGCACCGTTGCCCTCTTTGCCCGCGTGGGAGGCGGCATCTTTACCAAGGCAGCTGATGTGGGTGCTGACTTAGTCGGCAAGGTAGAGGCCGGAATCCCCGAGGACGATCCCAGAAACCCCGCTACGATTGCCGACAATGTTGGAGACAACGTCGGAGATGTTGCAGGCATGGGGGCTGACCTTTACGAGTCATACGTAGCCTCCATCGTTGCCTCCATGGCCTTGGCGGTTGGGGCAGGTTTGGGGGTTGGCGGGGTGCTGCTTCCCATGGCCTTGGCGGCCGTTGGGATCTTGGCCTCGGTCATCGGCATCTCTGCGGTCCGCTCCGGCGAGCAGGCCTCACAAGGAGTGCTGCTTGCAGCCCTGCGCCGGGGAATTCTGGTCAGCGCCTGCTTGATCCTCGTGGGAGGCTTCTTTGTTGTTCGGCATACCTTGGGAGTTGAGCATCAAGGGATCTACTGGTCAGTGGTCTCCGGCTTGGTGGCCGGTCTCCTGATCGGTTTTTCCACAGAGTACTTCACCTCAGCCCAATACCGTCCCACCCAGCAATTGGCCAATACCGCCCTGACGGGTCCGGCCACCATCGTCATCGGCGGGATAGCAATTGGGATGGGTTCTACAGTATTGCCGGTCCTCTTAGTGGCTGCTGCGATTCTATCGAGCTTCTTCTTGGCCGGCGGGGCAAACCAATTTGAGATGGGGCTCTATGGTGTTGGAATCTCGGCGGTAGGGCTTCTTTCCACCCTGGGGATTACGCTGGCTACCGATGCCTATGGACCTGTCGCTGACAATGCAGGCGGTAACGCACAGATGACAGCACAGCCTGCCCACGTGCGTCAGCGGACCGATGCCTTAGATTCTTTGGGCAACACCACCGCAGCCACCGGCAAGGGGATGGCGATTGCAGCGGCGGCCTTGACGGCCCTCGCCCTCCTGGTCTCCTATCGGGACCGGATCCTCTCAATGGGAGTTACCCTAGACCTGTCTCTCCTTAACCCCAGGACCATCACGGGTCTCTTCATCGGAGCAATGCTTCCCTATCTTTTTGGGTCAGTTACCCTTCAAGCCGTGGGCCGAGCCGCCGGCAAGGTGGTGGAGGAGGTGCGCCGCCAGTTCCGTGAAATCAAAGGCCTTATGGAGGGCAGGGTGCAGGCAGAGTATGGCCAATGCGTTGGAATCGTTACCCAGGCAGCCCAGCGGGAGATGGTGGTACCCGCCTCCCTGGCAATCACTGTTCCCCTGATCGTGGGCTTTGGCATAGGCCCCGAAGGGGTGATGGGGCTTTTGGCAGGCTCCTTGGTGTCCGGTTTTGTCCTGGCGGTCATGATGGCCAATGCAGGCGGCGCTTGGGACAACGCCAAGAAGTATATAGAGGAAGGACAACACGGCGGCAAGGGTTCTGCCGCCCACAAGGCCTCGGTTGCGGGGGACACCGTGGGAGACCCTTTCAAGGATACCTCGGGGCCTTCCATCAATATCTTGCTTAAGCTCATGTCGATTATCTCAATCGTCTTTGCCGCTGCGATCGTAAAGTTCCATCTTTTTTAAATGTTGTCATTGCGAGGAATCCTTCTGACCACCGTTCATCCTGAGCTTGTCGAAGGATGGGCGGTTCGCTTGTGGCGAGGCGGCAGTCTCGTTTTTATTCTCCTGGCTGCCCTGCTGTTGTGCGGTGCGGAGCCGGCCCTTTCCGAAGTCGTTCCTGAGCAAAGCCGTCTACCCGATGCTGCGCCGCCTGAGGAAGCTCCTGCGCCGCCGGCCCAGGCTGCGGAACTTCTTGTCCTTTTTGATGATGATATTTCACCTGACTCCTCGCTTCAGGGAGCCTGGCTCTGGGATGATCAGATACATATCAGCGGTGGGCGCTCCCATTGGCATCCTGCCCAACCCGGCCGAAAGAGCCACGGCCTCACCCTTGCCAAACCCATTGCGGTTCCGTACAACAGCTTTGTCTTCCAGCAGGTTTGGCTGGATCCGCAAGATCCCCCTGCCGGCATTGCGCTAAAGCTTGTTTTGGCTGGCGGCCGGGAAGTTGGAGTTTACTGGGAAGGGGAGGAGGAGGTTTTTACGCCGGATGGTTTTGAAGAGCTGTGGTACTACGGCTTCTTGCCGGAGTTCGGCCGCTGGATCGGCCTTGAAATCTTGGCTGAGGACATGGGGATAGAGGGAAAAGAGATAGCAGGCCTTGCCTTTGTGACCCACGGCGGACGGGTTCTCTGGGACAAGACCTCACTCAAAGAACTTCCCGAAGAGGAAAAGGAAGGTCTGGCAGAGGTTCCGGCGCCCAAGCTGCCCACCTTTGGAGGGGAAGAGTGAAACAGCCGACCCTCTACGTCATTGCAGGACCCAACGGCGCCGGCAAGACGACCTTTGCCCAGACATTCCTGCCCCAATATGCCAACTGCATCCACTTTGTCAACGCTGACCTGATTGCCCAGGGGCTCTCCCCCTTCTCTCCTGCAAGCGTTGCCCTGAAGGGGGGCAGACTTCTGCTGGAGCAGATTCAAGGATTGGCTGCCAAACGCGCAGATTTTGCTTTTGAGACCACCCTGTCGGGCAGGAAACACCAGCAGCTTCTGCAGAAGCTCAAAAGACAGGGCTATCGCATCCATCTCTTCTTTCTTTGGATTCCGGATGTTCGTTTGGCCCTGACGCGAATTGCGGAGCGCGTCCAAGGAGGGGGCCACCACATTCCTGAGCCGGATGTTCGGAGACGATTTCACAGGGGTTTAGCCAATCTCTTTGGTTTATACCAAGCTGTGGTTGATTCCTGGAGCATCTTCGATAATTCCACCGAGAAACCAACCTTGATTGCAGAGCATCAGGGCGATCATCGGACCATTCATGATGCAGACCGCCATACCCAACTGATTCGTTTGGCAGGGAGGCAATGATGAGAAAAGCCGGATCCAAGAAGGACAAGGTAGCATCGCTGCACGCCAAAGCGCTCAGGGCCCTCCGGGAGGCAGTCACCGAGATGGTCAAAGAAAAAGCGCTGACCGGAAGCAAAGTAGTCATCTGGCGTAACGGCAAAGTTGCGCGGATCCCAGCGAAACAATTAAGGACAGCCGCCCGAGCCAAACGGAAGAGTTAGTAGTAATTAAGTTTTTGCTGATGTCCCTTGACAAAGTAGCAAAAACACAAGTATACTAGCTTCACAACATTGTTAACTTAGATTACCCGGGCCTTTCCCTTCCTTTGAGAGGCGCGGGAATTGCATTTAGTGAGGTTCATAACGGCCTTCGAAGAATCTTTGAAGTAGCTTGAAAGCAATCTTTAAGTAAGTTGCCTCGCTGCCATCAGGCAGCGCTCCCCGATATGGCGACCCAAAAGAATAGAAAAAGAGCTTTGTATTGTTGTGCCCCGCGCCCGATGGCGCGAGGCGTCCATCCCTCATCTGCTTTCTGCCCTTGGCAGGAAATCGGTGAGGGTTATTTTTTGCCCACAGGAGGTTTCTGATGCGTATCACCCGTTCCCCATGGATTTCACTCTTCCTTATAATTGCCTTCATCTGCACCTCTGCATGGGGTGGTCCCTGGTCTTTGGACAGATTTAAGGTGTTCTTAAGGTAGTAAGGGT
>CAZQXN010000005.1:0-85349 GCA_964597545.1 uncultured Planctomycetia bacterium
TTCTTGGATATTTTCTATTAGGCCGAACGGCCTCAGTTGTTTGGATAAATATGGTTCTTAGATCTTCAATAAGCTCGGATACTATATCAATAGATCGTTTAAAAAGAAGAACGATCGTATTTTTCATTTTTGATAACGCTTGGGCAAAATTGATCTGATGGACATACTTGAGTGGCTCGGACTTTTTGGAAATCTCTTTTTTCGTTGTGCTGGCAATAACTGAGGCCAGGTTCTTTGAAAATGCTTGCGCACTTCATCGTCCGGTTCCACTACCGCCGAAAACCTGAAAGCCGGGTTGCGGTGGAAGGCCTGCGCATGTGTGGTGACTGCCCCGGAGGAGCGCGGCCTATCCTGGAGCCCTGCGATCTTTCCGCAGCCGATGATGACAACATTAAAGGGGTGGCTTGTCATGCCTTAGGGACCTTTTCAAGAAAGCTTTTCCAGCGCCGCTCAACATGGCGGTTGCGCTCGACAAGCTCAGAGTGCTGTTTCAAAAAATCAATGATTTGTGCCAGCGTGAAATGGGGCTTATCAGGGAGGAAATGTTCAAAGATGGCCGAGACCACCTCGAAATCCTCCTGCGTATCCACCTCAATATGGAAATCCGGGCAGCGCAATTCCGGCGGCGCCTCAAGATTGTATATCCGCTTGGGGTCAATCCGCTGGGTGATATTCCAGCCTCCATGCGCTCTCAGAGCCGGGTCAATGACCTGCTGCTCAACTTCAAAGAGGATCTGAGCCGGATAGACCGTGACATCAGCGCCCGGGGGATAGGTGGTCGTTATGGCGTTGGAGACATAGTCGTACTGCGCTCGGTGCCGGAGCGCAAAATCAATGACCTCATCAATCACGCTGGGGTCCGGCAGGGGAGAGTCCCCCATGAACTCCACATGCAGCTCTGCCTGGGCCTTCCGGAGCACCCCGGAAAGCCTCGAGAGGACATCGTGCTCACTTCCCCGAAAGCATGGTACCCCTACCTGTTGGGCCAAAGCCTCGATGGGGTTGTCTTGGGGTTCGGTCGAGGTGGCTACCCAAACGGTGTCCAAACGTTGGCTGCGCCGGATGCGTGTAATCTGATGTGCCAGCATTGGCTGTCCCGCAATGGGCAGCAGGACCTTGCCGGGTAGCCTCGAAGAGCCCATGCGTGCTTGAATGGTGGCTGTGATCTTCATTGCTTTGCCAACTCTAACGCCATCGCAACAATGCGGCGGGCGGCATCCTTGGAAACCAAGGGCTTAAGGGATCTTTGCCGTTTTTTGAGTTCCTGAGTCTGCCGAGAGGGTTGACGTAAGAAATGCGCCAACTGCTCCGGTGTGCTCGCGGTTGGAATCAAACCGATCTGACGGCCCAGAAAGGGATGTCCCCTGCCCTGTGTGGGCTGGAAACTTACCACCGGCTTGTCGGTGAGGGCAGCCTCAATCAAGAGGTTTGAGGCCATCCCAACGACCCAGTCGGCAGCCAATAATGCGGCGAGAGTTGGCACTTGCGATACCACTTTGATTCTTTGACGAGATGCGTGCGCTCCAGGGCGAAATGCGCTTCTCTGCTGGCTGGGGTGGAGCTTGACAACGATCTTGATTCGATTGGCCTCCTGCGCCCCGAATTGTTCCGCTGCCTGGGCAATTCCCTCGAGCGCATCGATCTCGGTGTAACCCCGGTAATGGGGGGTCTTGGGGCCTGCGTCCCGGCAGAATGCCTCGGAGATGAAGAGGAGCAGCTGCCCTCTGCTTTTGCGGCGACCCAGCCACTGTCGCCGAAGCCTCTGCGCGCTAATCTTTTGAGTTTTGTTGCCCAACTGCCCCAAGATTCCTTCCAGATGCGGATGGCCGGTGACCGCCAGACGTTTACGGGGCACCCCTGCGGCTACTGCAGACTCAAGCGCATGGTGATCCGGAACAGCGATGACGTCCGGGATAAGCCAGTTTCCCGTTTCAGGGTCGGTGAATTTCTCGCGGAAAAAGAACCAGTTGTCTACGACAGCAAGAGAAGGAATGCCTCGCTGGCTTGCCTGGCCCAGCAGGGCTTTATCCAAGCTGGGTCCCCAGGCGGTCCCCATGACAAGAAGGTCAGGCTGCGTATGAGAGATCAAGCGGCAAGCGGCCCGATACATCCGATCTGCGCCGGGGGAGTCCGAGCGGATCGAATGATGACGGATCTTTAAATGCGTCATAGAGCGAGTAGCAACCCCGCAGGCTGCCACCACAGGGCGCAGACCCCGCTGCCGCTGCATCTGTCGAATGACGGGGATCAGCACGTTGGCGGATCCGGCATCTTGAGAAGCGATCAAAACCGTTTTCATGTTGCCACCGGGACAGCGCCGGCCTGCCGAACGGGCTCAACGCTGCGATAAAGGGTCTGGAGGGAGGGGTTGCGCGCAAAGATCCTGGCCAAGCCGGTTCGGTCAAAACCATAGCGCCTCAAATACTCCTGGCGCTCCTCGAGCTGAGCCTCAGAGAAGTAGAAGCGGTACGCAAGAGGCTTGCGCACCTTGAAGGTGCCAAGGCGCTTGCCTGATGTATCCCCAAGCCACCCGAGCAGGTCATATCGCATGGGGCACACAATATCCTGGGTGCAGCCCTTTTCCTGCAGTACACCCTGAAGCTTTTTCAGTAAGAAATCCGAAAGGGTTGAAGTCTCGGCCCGAACTTGAGCGGGATCAGCTGTTTCGGGGCGCCTGCGAAGGATTAACTGTAAACAGCTTTGGGTGATGAAGGGGATCCACGCCTGAGTGTGCCGGCTCATGACAGTTCCCTTATGCGTGAAGACCACATTGTGGCCTGCTTCGCCGCTCACCAGCTTTTCGTAATTTTCCTGCTGCCGGTAGTGCCGAAAGAGCTCCTCCTCGGAGTCCCACAGCTCATTCTGGGTGTCATCAGTAAAACCTCGGATCACCTTCTGGATGGCAGATGGAGCCTGATCAAGGGACTCCAAAGTCTCTAAGATCCAATCCAAGGGTGAGAGGTTGTATTCGCGCAGGTACTTGAGGATCTCAATGTATTGGTAATCGTTGTACATGATCTCGGTGAGCAGGGCGATGACACGGATCTTTAGGTACTCTTCGTAAGAGAAGGTTGAGCTTTGCACTGCAACCTCCTCCAGATCAAAGAGCTTCTCCCCGGCGTACTCCCCGAAGTTGAAGGGTACAACCCTCCACTTGCCCCTGTATCTCCAGTACTTGCGGTATTCGGGATCTTTGTAATCGGTTCCGTGCAGCAGCTGAAGGGTATAGGAGTAGATCAGTTGCGCTCCGGAGGTCATCAGCGCCCTTAAGCCCGATAGATAGCTTGCATAGGTTTCACCGGGGAGCGGCACGATCACCTCGGCCTTTTGGGTTCGCCCCTGCTTGAGCAGGGTCTCATTGATCTTTCGGTAGGCCTCGAGCTTAATGTTTTGGCGCTTGATGTTGCCCAACACATTCGGATCCATGGATTGAACCGACATATTGATTCCCATGGTTGCGCCCAAGATCTCAGTGGCTCGGATGATCCGCTCCTGGCTGTTCTTTCCTGTGGTGGATAGAATGCGAGTTGGCCACTCGTGCTGGTCATGCAGCCGCTTCAATTCCCTGCACAGCTGCTCATCCCGCGGGTACATGCCAAAGTTGTTGTCCGACAGCATCAAGGTTCCGATGCCCAGCTTGGCCATTCTGGGTGCGATGTATTCCATCTCCTCAGTCAGGCGCGTAAGCGAGAAGGTGCTGACCCGGGAGAAATACGAAGCGCCGGCGTTACAAAAATTACAGGTAAAGGGACACCCTCGATTGGTTTCTAAGACGGGGCTAAGCCTTCCGTCAAAGAAGGGGTCCATCAGCCCTGCGGTATACGGAGAGGGTATCTCATCGAGATTCCGGATGCGTTCCACAGCGCTCCCGGATACCAATCGACCTGAAGTCGGTGAGATCGACTGGCAGCCGGCGATGGCGCGCTCCCTTAAGCGCGCCGGGTCCGGAGTCTCCATGAAGGCTTCCAGAAGATTAACGAAGGTTCGCTCTCCCTCATAGAAGATGTGCAGGTCAACTGCCGTTTGTTGCTTTAAGAAGCGTTCTTGGCTCGCGGCGTCAAAGGGGTAATTGGTCCCTCCAAAGACAGTCAGAATGCTTGGATCCTGCTGCTTGGCGCGCCGGCATGCCCACTGAGAAAGCTGATTGTTCCAGCAGTAGTTGCTGCACCCCAACAGGTGTGGGGGCTGCTCCTCCAAAGCCTTAAGCAGCGTCTGGGCATATTTGAAGGGTTTGATCTGAACTCTGCCCCCTAAGGCTTTTTGTGCATAGGCGGCAATGAGGCCGATGTTGTAGGGCATCATATCAACGGCAAGCCTGCCGGCCCCCTCGTGGGTAAGATCTGCCAGGTAGATGAGGAGAGGATCCTCAGCGCGCTCCATCTGCTCTTTCCTCGGGTGCGTAGTAAATGGGAGCGCACCAATGATTTTGAGCCACCCAATCGGTGTTGGGCAGATCCACATCATGCTTTAAGATTCGGTGACAAGGGGTGTCGTACACCTTGCCGGTCGATTTCTCTATGGGCTTAAAGACCAGGTATTTATAGAAGCCGGAGACCATCCCCTCAGGGAGTTTCAGGTGGGCCGGGTATGCCGGGTCGAGTGCGGTGCGGGCGTAGTGGTTCTTCCACGCGACGATCTCCTCCAAGCGCTCGGTTTGCAGACAGCCCAGTGCCGCTGTAAACTCGCTCATCCGGAAGTTTAGGCCTTCGACCTCATGCTTGGGCTTGCCGTAATTCCTGAAATTCCTCGCAAAATCAATGAGCTCAGGGTGTTTGCTTACCAACATCCCCCCTTCCCCGGTGGAGATGGTCTTGGTGGCATAAAAGGAGTAAACTCCGGCGTCACCCCAACTGCCCGTTTTTTTCCCGTTCCACTGGGCGCCGTGGGCATGGGCGCAGTCTTCGATTAGGAAGATGCCGTGCTTACGGCAGTACTCGGCTATCCTCTCCACCTCAAAGGCGATGTGCCCTCCGATGTGGACAAGCCAGGCCGCCTTAGGGTGGTGCTGCCGTGCCTTCAACACAAAATCGTCATACGACATACACAGGTCATCCCGGTTGCAGTCTACAAAGACAACCTCTGCCCCGGCCTTCAGTGCTGAAAGCGGGGTTGCCATGAAGGTGTTGGAGGGGCAAAGGACCTTCTCCCCATCAACCCCGGCAAAGGTTAAGGCGGCCAAGGCTGCCCCACTCCAGCTGGCTGTAGCAACTGCAGCCAGACCGTTCCATTGTGACCAGAGGCTCTCGAACTGCTCGGTGAGAGGCCCTTCGGACCAGCGCTGTCGGGTCAGAATTTCATCCCACAGGGCATGGAGCCTTGGAATGTCCCGGCGATCAAAGCCGATGGTGAAAGGCAGGGACTTGTCGAGTTCAGACGCGGAAGGCTTCATCTACTTTGCTCCAAGAGAGCTTCTCCTTTTCTTCGCGTGATTGATACCAGTCGATGTAGCGGCGCACCCCATCCAAGAAGGGGGTGGTGGGTTTCCAACCCAGCTGGGCCTGCGCCTTTGCGGAGGAGACCAGCTTTCCTGAGAAGTCACCTGGCCGGCTGGGGCCCAAGCGTATCTCTGCCTTACCGACCAACTCCCGCACGGTTTCGGCAATTTGGCGAATTGTGATCCGCTCTGAACCGTCTAAATTGTAGAGCTGGTTGGCTGCAGCGGGTTTTAGCGCCTGAACAACACCCTCTGCCAAATCCTCCACGTAGACAAATTGGCGGAACTGCTTGCCTTCACCGCTCAGGGTAATCGGGTCACCGGCAAGCGCCTTGCGCACAAAGATCGGTATCACCGCTCCGTCACGCGCCCTAGGGCCATAGGGAATTCCAAAGCGCAGCAGGGTCACCTCTAAACCATAGAGGGAGGCGTAGGCCCGGCAGTAATACTCAGAAGCGAGCTTGGTGGCGGTATAGAGGTGCGAAGGAGGCGGGATGGGGCTTTCCTCGTCGACCTCGGCCTCCGGGCAGTCGCTGTAGACCCAGGTGGTGCTTCCGTAGATCACCCTTTTCACCTTGCAGCGGCGGGCAGCCTCCAAGACGCAGGCTGTACCCCGGGTATTGACGGCCTCGGAGTAGGAGGGGTCTTCAAAGACATCCTTCACATCCGCAACAGCCGCTAAATGAATACAGGCGTGAACTCCGGTTAAGGCAATGCGCAGCGCCTCCACATCCAGGATGGAGCCGATGAAGTGCTCCACATCCGGGTGATGAATGGAGCGGACCATATCGAAAACAATCGGGGTAATGCCGTGTGTCTGAAGCTGGTCCACAACATGGGAGCCGATAAAACCAGCTGCGCCTGTCACCAGTACTCGCATAATGACCACTCCTTTTGCATTAGAAAGCGTTATTCAGAGAGCGCGAATCGCTGCTCGGCCAACCGCATGGCTGCAGCCGAGTGAGGATCGCGCAGAGCCAACTGTTCAAAATGTCGCGCCCTTTCCGCATTGCCGCTGCGCGCATAGATTTGAGCCAACCAATCGCAAGCACGTCCCTTCCAATGGTCTGTTTTCGGTGAGTGAGCAACGTACTGCAAAAGCAGCTCAGACGCTGCTTCCAGATGGCCTCGCTCAAACTCAGCTATGCCCGCCCACATCTGAGACCATTCAGCAACATACGATTCAGGGTAGCGCCCCATCACCTTGTGGTAGTGCTCCAGGGCCTTTTCGAGTCGTCCGTACAGTTGATAATGGCGTCCTTTGGTGTACCAATAAAGTGGTTGACGAATTTGCTCCTGATTGAGGTTGGCGCTGGGATCATCCCACTCCCGGTCAAAGGTCTCCTGATGTTCAGGGAGCAGCGCCAGATAAAGGTCTTGGAACCCATGAGACCAAGCAGAACCAAAGGCTGCCCAGAAACGATGGATCCCCTGCGACAGGATACCCTTCGCTCCACCGGATCGATTCTTCAGCACATTCATGATGATGCTGGGTTCTTTGTCAGAATCGAAGATGCGCTGATACGTGAAGTGGATGTGCTCTTGTGCGGCCGGATCCAATAGGCGCATGGCCGGCTGCGCCGAAAGCATGCCAGGATGATCTAGAAGCTCCTGCCGGGAAGCCCTCGACCCTCCGGGTTGCCTCAAAACAAACCCAAAGAGGAGATCATGGTAGAGCCACTCTTCATTCGCAGCTACCTCTAGGGTGGCATGAACTGGGTTTCCCTCCTTGGAGTAGAACTGAATCACTCGACTGGGGATGCCGCGAACACTCATAAGGGTCCCAGCCACCCAGGCCTTCTGATCGCACCAGCCCAGCCCTCGAACCAGTTGACTCCAGGGATCTGCGTCGATGGTCAACCCACCACCGGGGTACATCTGCTGGTGGACATACTGTGAAAGCCGTTCTGCGATGACAAGGGGATCCGACACTCCCCGAGAAACCCGTTCCAGAACCACTTGGTAACTCCCCTCCCGATAGATGTAGTCACGCACAGCGGGGAGTGCCAGGAATGCACCGAAGAGAATTGTTCCGCCTGCGACAAGCAGAATCAGTGTGCCGAGCAGCCAGCGTCTAAGCGCCATGGCAAACAGCCTCTCGGTCTCTACACTTAAGCATTGCTCGTAATCCAACAGAGAGCTTTTGTGGAGAGAAACCGGGTAGGGTCTTGCGAATGCTGTCGATGGAAACCGCCCTGTCGATCTCTTCCGGATGATCCACTCCCTCCTGAGTGATGGCAACATCAATTCCTCGCTCAGCCGCTGCGCTGGCAACCGCTTCGGCAACTTCGCGGATGGTCAGAGAAGATCCGCTGGCAACGTTGTAGGTGCCGGCTGCCGCACCCTTCCGCAAGAAGCGCTCGATACAGCGGCACACATCTTCAACATAAATGGGGTCGATGCGGACCTTTCCTGAGCCTTGAACCACGAGGGGTTGGCTCTGGCAAGCCTGCGCTATGAAATGGGTAATCACATCCGGGCGCTCCTTCCTTACCCCTGGGCCAAAAACATGTCCCAGGCGGAGGACAACGGCTTCTTTGAAAGATTCCAAGACGATCTGCTCGCCAACGGCCTTGGTTGTCCCGTAGAGCGTTGTGGGCTTAACCGGATCGCTCTCGCGGAACTCAGAAGCTCCCGCCGGCAGAGCGCCATAGAGGTCATAGGTTGAGGCAAAGATGAATCGTTTCACACCTGCACGGCGGGCAGCCTGCACCAGCGTCAGCGTTGCGGTCACATTGGCTGCCGCAGCCTCCTGGGGGTGGGTTTGGCAAGCCTGAGAACCCTTGAGGGCCGCCAGGTGTACGACCGCATCCACGCCTTGCAGAGCATTCGCCAGCACCTCGCTGTTGGTGAGATCAGATAAGACCCATTGCACAGCATTCGGGGCGGTGTCGGGTCGCTGCCGCTTGTCGAGTGCTACGAGTGTTTGGCTCGTGGCTAAGTGATTGATGAGATTCCGGCCGATGAAACCCCCTGCCCCGGTGATCAGCACCTTCATGATGGTTCACCCCCCTGGGTGTGGTTGGGCTGCGCGACAACGTGGTAGCGGGCAAGTTTTGAGGCAGCAGTTCGCGCTGCCGCGCTCTCTGCACTTCCTTCGCCGACCACGCCCTTGGCGTGGTGCCCGACTCGGTCGGAGGAACCCTTGTCCAGGTTGGAAAAGCCCCTCCCAAGCACCGGGTACCAGCTTTGGAAGACAATCTCCTTAAGCTCGAAGAGATCCCCTAAAAGTGTTTCGATTTCATTCGGATCATAAAACCTCTGCACAGCACCGGCCTCGATCCCCTCAGGGACGATAAAGGTTTCTGGGTCAATCTGCTTGCCTTGGCCGTAGGTGCTGTCGGCTTTGCTGATCAGGTCCAGGTAAAAGAGACCATCGGGTGCCAGGATGCGCCGGACCTCACCAGCGGTAACTCGAGCGTCATCAAGGGTCATATGGTCCAAAACGCCATGAGAAACAATGACATCAAAGGAGCCCGAGCGGTAAGGGAGTTGGCATGAGGAGGCCACCGCAAGGGATGCGGGCTGCTTTAGGATTCTCATCCAGCGGGATGCGAACTGCACGCTTACCCATGAGATGTCCAGCCCGTGGACCTCAAACTTCTGCTCGGCCAGAAGCTTTACATGTCGGCCGGTTCCGCAGCCTAAGTCCAGCACTCGACGCACCTGCCGGTGCGATTTCCAGGCATCAAGCCCGGTTCGCTTGCGCAGGTATTTGACAATAAAGCGGACCATCTGCTCATTGGGATACCAGGCCGGATCCTCGCAGATCTTGGCGGAGTTCCAAACTTGAGCTTCAGACAGAGCCATCTTTTGGGAATCGCTGGCGGACAAAGGCCAGCACCTCCTTTTCTTGGGGGGTCGGCATCTTCTCAGGTCGTCCGAGCAAAGTTTCCACCCGCCGGATCATTCGTACCATGGCTGTCAACTCCGCGGGTGTGGCTGAGAGAATGTGATCGGTTCCGGGCAGGTTCTTGTCCAGCGTAAAATGCTTCTCTACGACCGTTGCTCCGAGCGCCACTGCCGCTACGCCGGCGGTGATCCCCAGGGTGTGATCGGAGTAACCAATCTCATGCTGAGGAAAGGCATCGCGCAGGGTGGTAATGGCGCTCAAATTGGCCTGATCATCCTGCGCAGGATATGCGGTGACACAATGGAGAATTGCGATGCGGGCAACACCCTTGAGGTGTGCCAGCGCTTCCCGAATCTCCTCTAAGGTGGCCAAGCCCGTTGAGAGATAAACGGCCTCGGCATGCTCAGCCACATAATCCAGGAGGGGGAAGTTGAGCATCTCGGATGAAGCGATCTTGACCTTTTTGAGTTTCAGCGCTTCACAGAGAAACCGAGCTCGGTTCAGCGTAAAGGGGGCGCTTAAAAATTCAGCCCCGTTTTCTTCTGCGGCATTCTTAAGCTCAAAGTGAACTGCATCCGGCAGCTCCACCTTGGCAAACCACTCCTTCTCCGGATCGGTGTCGCTGACTGCACCAGCTGAGAATGACTGGCCCTTGATGAGATCCGCCCCGGCGCGGGCAGCCTCAACGACCATCTGCCGAGCCATCTTCCAGTCGCCGGTATGATTCTCGCCGATCTCAGCGATGACGGTCGCGCGCTTACGCAAAGCGGGATCAGTCACGAGAACCTCCGGAGATCTCCCTCTGGATGAGGTCACACACCCAGTCGATCTGCTGGTCAGTAATCCCCATGTGGACTGGCAGGCAGATTTGCCGCCTCAACACTGACTCAGCGACCGGCAGATCTGCGCAGTTGTTCCTGAGCAGATGCTGAAATACAGGCTGCAAATGACAGGGGGGATCGTACACCGCCTCCAATTCAAGACGGTGTTTTTCCCAGCAGCGCGCCTTAAGGCCCGCAATGTCTGCGTTGGAATCAACCAAAACCGGAATCTTGTAGTAGCTGTGCCGCCTCTCCGGGCCCGGTTCAGGGAAAGTGAGGCTTGAGAGGTTCCCAAGTTTGGAGCGATAGCGCTCAGCAATTTGATTGCGACGCGCCACAATTGTTTCTAACCGAACCAGAGGATGAAATCCTGCCGCAGCGGTCAGCTCATCCATGAACCAATGATTTCCCAGTGAGACAATTTCAGACAGATCCTTGCCCCGGCCATGAATCCTCACTGAGCGTGCATACGCTGCCAGCGCATCGTTGTCGGTGGAAAGCACACCGCCGCTGCCCAACCCGATGATCTTGGTGGGGTAAAAGGAGAAGGCGCCGGCCAAACCTAAGGTTCCCGCGGATTGCCCTGCACGGGAGCTGCCCAAGGCATGTGCGCAATCCTCTAAAAGATCCAGGTTCCTTTCCCGGCAGATTTCTCGGATGGCATCAAGCTCAGGGGTCATGAAACCGGCAATGTGCACCACAATCACTGCTCGGGTGCGCGGTGTTAAGGCCTTTTTGAGTCCCTCAACCGAAAGGCAGAAGGTCGTCGGATTAATGTCGGCAAAAACCGGTGATGCCCCAGCATATAAGACAGCGTTGGCAGTTGCTGCAAAGGTATTGGTGGGAACCACCACCTCCTGTCCTTTGACCCGGGCATAGCGCAGGATGATCTGCAGAGCCGTGGTGCAGGAGTTAACCGCGACCGCATGAGTTGAGCCGACCTGCTTCCGGAAGGTCTCCTCGAAACGCTCAACAAAGGGGCCCTCCATCAAGCGGCCGCTCTCCAAAACCTGGCGCATGTCGGCCAAGGCTGCCTCGATGTCGCCGAAGTAAGGTTGCGCGAGCTTAAGCGCAACCGGTTTTACACCCCCGGGGTGTAAAGTGACAGAGGCAGGGGTATCCATCAGGGCCTCCTTTGCGCCAAGGCTTGGATCAAGAGATCCACAGTGCGCTCCATACCTCGGCCATCTACCAGCTGCTTTCCATGCTGACTTAAAGATTCTCGCTGAGCCTGATCCTGCAGAAGGTTCTTGATCTTGCGGGCAATTGCCTCGCGGGTTTGCGCAGCGCCGAGCCCCAGGCTCAAAGCGGCCTGAGCCTGCTCAAGCGCTTGGGCAGTCTCCACCTGATGATCCACCTCGCACAGAATCAATGCTGGTGTTCCGGCACAGGCAACCTCCAACGCGGTTAAGCCCCCGCCCGCAATGGCCAAATCTGCTTGGCCCATGAGAAAGGCCATGTTGCGGACATTGCGCAGTAGATGCACCGGGTGGCGGCTTGCTTGGGCCAGCCATTCAATCGCTTGGGTCTCGCCAAAAGCAGGGCCAATGACAACCGTGATCTCTAAGGGGGCTGCGATCTGCTCGATGCTTTCCAAGGCCTTCTCGGTCAAGTGAAATGGATCATCCCCTCCAAGCGCAACGAGGACGGAGCGTACTTTGGCGTTAATGTTGCGCCGAGCCTGATGAATGTCACGAAAGCTTGGATCTAAAAGAGCATAATCGGGTCCCAGGCAGCGTCGTAAGTCGCCAAGTGAGGCGTAGCGGTGCCATTCCGACACCACGGTACCGTTGAAAACAATGTCTGCTGAGAGCCTTTTGTGGCCCCACTCATCAATGACGGCGATGAAGAGCCCGGATGATTTGAGGTCATCCAGGGCAACGGGCTCCATCTGGCGCAGATCGGTAATGACAGCCTGCGCTCCGCGCGTTTGAGCGAGGACCTTGAGGAGCTTCATCTGCTCGCTGAAGGAGGACCCCTTGGGGATCGGATGTGCAGCGAAACCCCTTTCCCGAATTTGGCTTAGGCTTGTCTCGTCGGTCTCAGTCGCAAACTCAGTGCGTATCAGATGTTGATCTGATAGGGTCTGTGCCAGGGTGAGGCAGCGGCTAACGTGCCCCATGCCGATGGTCTCATTGCCATCGACCCGGATGAGGATGAGGTCTTTGTACGTAGGGGTCTGACCCCTACGTACGTGCACCTGAGTGCTCCTATCCTTGAAGGAGGATGTAACAGAGGGTTTGGGCGTCATGCAAACACCGTTTCCAAATGTTCAGCCCATTCGGGCGTCAAAAGAGGCGGGCAGTTCGCTCCCATCAGCATGATGGGTTCCAGGGCGCTCATCTGCGGCAGAAACCCAGGGTGACACTGCGGATAGACCGGATGGTGAAACTCCTGAAACTGAACTTCAATCCCTGCCTCCTGAAATGATCTAAGATCAAGGTAATCCCTACCACTTATCCCGGAGATGTAGCAATCTGCCCCCGCGGTCTTGCACAGCTCCAAGATTCTCTGAGAACCTGTGCTGGTGAGTCCCCACTGAGAGCTTAAGCACACCTGGGGATAAAGCTCAAATTGCTCCAGCATCCAACCCAAGAGGCGGCTGTTTAAATCCGCCAACCGGGTTCCTGCCCTGAAAAGGATCTCTCGAAAAGAGTCCATGGCAGTCTGAAAGCCCGGGGCCTTGCCATAAGCCTGCTCAAGCGTCTTACACATGCGCCTTGTCCACTCTGGAGTTGACTCCCGGGCGATGAGCACCTCGTTGATACGGGTCTCAAGTCCTGTGTGCTGAACTGGGACCGTGATCCAGGTTTCGCCGGTTTTAAGGCGCACGCGATTCCTATTCTGAAAGTAATTCTTCCTGAACTGCACGTCATCTAAGAGGATGAGCTTATCGGCTATGCCCACCTTGTGGAAGAAGCCAAGCCACGGCGCAAACTCCGGTTGATGGATGGTGACACGCATCTATCTTTGCTCCCTCATAAGCATAAAGGCCTCTGCCGCGGCATGACCGCACTGCGCCCCACGCACCCTGGCCAGCGCCTCCAACATCTCGGGACTTCTGGGATGCGGAAAGGGCCGGCTCTCCCGCTCATAAGCTTTCATGGCTGCGCACTTGGTCTTAAGCTCCTTGTCAATCTTCACGAAAAAATTGGGGGTAAAGGGTACTGCAGTACCCGGGAAAACCTGATGCGTTGCTGATGGGATTTCGTAAGCCAGAATGCGGCGCACAAAGGGAACCGCAGCTGGGCGCAGGGCGATGTTGGCGGCATGGGCAGTGATCCGGTGATCTTGATGCAGATCCCCTGCGTGCGGAATCAAGATCGATTCCGGCTGGATTTGGGCTGCCAACTTCTCAAGCAGATCCAAAAGCTCGGTAAAGCGCTCACCTAAGCGTTCATCCGGCAGGTCAAAGAAATGCAGCTGTTGGTACCCCAAGCACTTCTGTGCGGCCCGGGCGCTTGCCTTTTCTGCCTCAATGGCGGCCGGGTCATAGGTGCGCTGATAGGCGCGATTGCACAGGACGGCGACGTGCACCTCCTCCCCCGCTGCCACATGCCGGGCAATGGCACCCCCGCAGCCCAATACCTCGTCATCCATGTGGGGCGCAACGACAAGAAGCTTAGCCACTCAACTGCCCTCCTGAAGGTTGTAATGTGCGAAGTGTTCGGAATTCCTCCGGCGTGGCACTCAAGGCATGGTCCCGTATGACTTGCGACTCCTTGTTCAGGGTGAAATGCTTCTCGATGTAACTTGCCCCGCGCGAGAGCGCGCAGAAACAAGCAGCCAGATCCCGGCAATGATCACTGTAGCCAAAAAAGCCAGACCGATCAAAGCGGTCCGGAAAATCAACAAGGTCGTAAGCTTCAGTGGGATATTTGGAGCGGCAGTAGATGTAGTACAGCTGCCCCTGAGGCGGGCCAAAGGGCCAGCCTGGTTTGTCCCACATGCCAAGGGAGACATAAGTTTCCTTCCCCTCAGCCAAGATGCGCTCACACAAGTCCGGCCGATCCACCACGGTGCGGGAAGCGATCTTGTATCGGGATAGCTTCACCGCATGCGCCCAGGTGAGGGCCTCGTCACTGAAGATCGAAGCGAACAGCTCAATGCCGGCCTGGTCGCACCAGCGCTTAAGTGTCAGCACGCGCTCCTCATCCATGGCATTGATCTCACTTGGGCCCGAGCGCCAACCGAACTGAAACTTGGCCAGGTCAGCCCCGGCCTGCTTGGCCTGTTGGATGAGCCGGCGGGCCAGCTCCCAATCTCCGTCGTGGTTTAAACCGATCTCAGCGACAAGCAGCATCCAGGGGCTCCAGGCATTCTTTAAAGGACAACGTCATCTCCACCATGCCGCGCCGCAGATGAAAATCCCCTGTGCTCTGCGTATTGAGGCCCGGAACGGCCGTCACCGCATGGCGGAATCCTGCGGATTTAAGCAGCTCAATGGTTTCATCGTCAAAATGGCGCGTTTCCCCCTCTGGGTAGGCAAACAACTCCACGGAAGTCCCAAGCTTTGACTCTAGGGCTGCCTTGGAGGCGCCAATCTGCCGCTCTTTTTCCCTGCGGGGCAGATGCGACAAGACCGGGTGATCCACGGTGTGTGCGCCGAATTGACAGAGGCCCGTTTCGCGCATCTGATGGATCTGATTCCAGGTTAAGGTTTGATAATCCTCATAATCGTAGCGAGGCGAGACCTCGCAGCTGAGCTCCATCTCCTTGATGACGGATTCCGTCAGCCCTGGGGTGGTCTTCAAGAGCAGCTTGATGGTTTTTAAGGCCGCCTCTTTTTCCTCCAGACTGCGCAGAGAGAAAGTTCGATCCAGCGAAGGAAGGATCGCCTCCGGCAATTCGGTTTCGTTGATCAGGTACTCCAACTTGTCCACCCAAAAGATCCTGGGGGTGTCCACAAATCCGGAAGTCAGAAAGAATGTGGCTGGAATTTTGTGCTCCACCAAAATGGGAAGGGCCACGGTGCAGTTGTTGGCAAAGCCGTCATCAAAGGTCACCGCGACCGCTCGAGGCGGAAGCACCCCGTTGGTTCGCACCTTGAGCAGCTCTGAGAGCCCCATTACGGTATATTCCTTTTCGAGCTGGGCCATTTGGCGCGCAAACACCTCTGCCGTCAAGTGCTTACGCGAGCAGTTGGCAATGCCGTGCTGCATGGGCTCACGCGTCACGCCATGATAGAGAAGAATGACAAAGGGGTTTTCAGTTGAGTGTTGCGACATGGTCTTGAAGCCTTTGATCGGCCAACGTGAGTTTGTCCTTTGGAATCATCGAATAGTACTGAGAGCGAGAAAGGTCCTGGGGCACTCCTGTCGACAGATGCCCCGTTTTAAGCTCCTCCAGCACCTCTTCCGCAAGTTCGGCCGCCAAGACCGTTGTATGAAAACGGATGTGGTGCGCGCGCATGTCGCGCGTAAGCCTCAATTTCTTCTGACGCAGGATCGGTCCGGTATCCAGACGTTGCGCCAGCCTGTGTAGGGTGGTGCCGATCTTCTCAAAATCACCCAGATAAAAAGCCCAGAGATTGGAATCCAGCCCCCTGTAGTTCGGAAGAATGCCGCGGTGAACGTTCATGCTTAAGCGGGGCAGCGAAAAGAGTTCCTCTGCCACTTTGCCGGTGCCAAAGGTCACTAAGAAATCCGGATTGAATGTCCGGATTTGCTTGAAGCAGCCCGCATCATTGACGCTGCGGACTTTGAACAGGTTGCTCTGCCCCGAAAAGTCTTTCGGCAGCGCCTCAAAAAAACGATCCTCATAACGATCGCGGAGTCGTTCGAAAGCCTCATCCTCCGCCTGGTGTGGGGGGTTCGGCGGATCCTGCTCCAAGACGACCACCGTTGACGATCCTTGCGCCAGGCGGTTGGCGAAGTAGCGGTGATGCTTGGTGTCGGTGGTCAAGATCACTCCCTTCATGGCGAACCCAATGGGGTTTTTACAGCAGGCAAGCGCTTAAGAAGGGCTTCTTCGGTTGGCTGCAAGTCCCCATGGCCTTTGATTCGCAAGCTTTCCTCCAGGGACATGACGATGTGGCCGGTCTTTTGGGTGGAGGCCATTTTTTGATCTTGAAGGACATCCCGCCAAAATACCTTGATGGCGCCGTTGTCTACATACAGCGCCTCACGCTCTAAGCGGATCTTCTGGTGCATCCCGGGGTTTAAGGGCTCCAGTCCATGTGCGCGGTGGGCAAAATGGAGATCGTAATCTTCATAGACACTTAAAACTGTGTCTGCGTTGTAGAGCAGCAGGGTGTCCACGGCCTTTTGAATGTGTTCTGCCCGGCGCAGGGGGGTGTGGAGATTAAGTAAAATCAAGATGTCCGGGAAAAACTGATGCCCCTTTTCCAGAACCTCCACCGCGTGATGCAGGACTTGGGGGTACCATACCTGCGGGCCGGAAAGGTCCGCGGGGCGCAGCTCAGTTATGACCCCTTCCCTGCCTTGGCAATGCGCTACCACTTGGGGGTCATCGGCGCTGACCAAGATCTGCTCAAAAAGCTGAGCCTCTCGCGCGGCATCCAGCGTCCAATCGATTAACGGTTTTCCGGCAAATTCCCTCAGAACGATGTTGGGCATCTCCGGGTAACTGTTCTTAGCCGGCACAACCGCTGTGATTCTGGGCTTCACCTTGCCCTGGCTTCGCTTGGCCAACTCTCGCTTGATTTGACTGCGCGCAGAAAGTATTCGGTTTTGATCGCGGGAAATCTCCTGAGAATGCTGCCGATAGTAAAACAGGGGTGTAGAGACATTGGCCACCGGATATCGGTGCATGACCTTAAGCCACAGCTCGTAACCATCCTGCACCTCTGTTGTTTCGCTGTAGCCGCCGATGCTTTTTAAGATCCGCCTTCGGACCATGGTGCAGGCGCCGTGGGCCGGCAGGTCCAGGAGCTTCGCCTCTTCCCCAATTCGCTTGCGCTGCTCGACTCCCAAGACCTTGCCTGCTTCATCCACATACAGGTAGTTCGGATAAACCAGGGCCGCCTCGGGGTGGCGATCCAGATAGCTTGACAAGACCAGCAGTGCGTTTTCGTCCAAATAGTCATCGGCATCCAGGCGCATGAAGTATTCCCCCCGCGCCGCCTCCAGGGCGGTGTTGGCGCATGCCTGCAGGCCGCGCGATGCCGGATGCTTAAGAAGACGGATTTTCTGGGGGTACTTTGCAGCGAAGCGTGCCGCGATTGAAGCGGTCTCATCCTGCGACCCATCGTCCACCACCAGCAGTTCCCAGTCTGAAGCGGTTTGGGCCACTACGCTTGCAATGGCCTGCTCCAGGAACCTGCCGTACTGTTGGCAGGGGATGTAGATTGTGGCCTTAGGGCGCATGAGATTCTCCTGGTTCTTGAAGGGCGCTGTAGAGCAGCTCTGCGTACCGCTTATAGCCGAGTTGATTAAAGTGGCCTGCGTCTCCATAGAGCCGCTCCTGACGTGCCAAGCGGCGCAGGTCCGGTGTCACATCGACATAAGCGAGATTGTGCGCGCGCGCAATCCCGGAAAGAACCTCCGAGAGAATGCGCTGGTGTTCGAAGCTTTCGGTCCATACTTGAGGATCATCGGTTCCGGTGATGCGCTCTGCCTGGTCTGCGTATACCGTGGCCGCCGAGGGAATGTAACTTAGGCAAACCTGAGCCGAGGTCTGACTGCGCAGATTCTCCAGAGTCTTCGCCACAATCGTCAGTCCCGCGGAAAGCTCATCGCCCGCCTGATCCTTTGCGAGCAGGTCCGGTGAGCAATGCTCCAGAGGGATGCGCACTTGGGAGGCGCCGATGGTCAGGTGGGCTTCGGGCATCGCCCCGGCTTGAGCCTGAAGGGTTCCCTGAAACAAAGAGGCAATCGCAGATCCTCTCACCCATCGATCGCTTCGGCGGTTAGGGCGTCCATAGTACTGCTCTAGGGGAGCTGCCCGATCCATGACGCCCTGCAGGCGCAGGGCATCGGAGAGGTCGTTGCCCTCATAGAAATTCACAATGACAAGATCCGGCCTCTTTTGGATGCCAAAACGCTCAAAGGCCAACAACCACTGTTGAGGTGCTCCGCCCAGGTCGCCTAAGCTGTATGCCGTTAAGCCGGCGAGTTTCGAAAAGTGCTCGGCGATCGTCACACGGCTCGTTCCGCGGGTGAAGGAATCCCCGAGAAAAAGAACATCCAGCGTGTTGTTTTTGCTGTAGAGTCCGGGGCGGTTCCTAAAGCCCGCCTCATCGACTACGACTGGAACCCAGCGATCTCCGGCATCCTCAGTGCGAAGGAGCCCCGAATGATTTGGGGTCAGCCTACGCAGATAGCCCTCTGTCACGTAGTTTCCGGTCAGCAGATCAAAGGGAAGCGCCGGCTGATTGGGTTTTCCAGATCGGGCTGCATTCAGCGCTGCAGCGCGGGCAATGATGCGGGGTGGCATCTCCTGAAGAAGCTGCTCAGGCACGAGGAAGGGGTTCTGCCAGAGTGCAAACTCCGCCAGAGCGATAGAGCCGGCACCCCCGACAAAGAGCGCCAAGGCGCGCTTGCTCCAAAGTTCGGATCGACTGATGAAGAGAAGGCCCCCCGCAAAAAGCGCCATCCCCGCAAGGAACGCAAAACGGGTTTTGGAATATATCCAGATGGCAGCATCCACGCTGGGTTCCAAGGCGAAGAGGGCGGTTGCGAGCAGCAGAATGATCCCCAGCCCCCGCGTTACTCCCTGCGCCACAAGGGTTGCTGATAACATCAGGCCCACCGCCTCCAGTCTAATTCCACGCAAACCTCTGCTGGGACAGAGCGCTGCATGATGTGCGCATTCTTTTGAAGGAGCTCCTCATGGTTTTGGAAGAAGCTCACCAGATCATCCATCCGATAGGTCAACCCCTTGCCCTGCTTCTTCATGTCCACCAAAAAGGATCGGATCACTCCGTAGTCTTCCCGAGTATCCATGGTCAAGCGCCAGGAGCGGGCGTGACCGGGGTCGATCAGGGGGATGTGGCTGGAGCGAAATTGCTCCAGGTGAGCCGTAAGATAGCTTGTCAGGTATTCGCTTACTGAGAGGTCGCGCGCTGCTGCGTGGATGTACCGCAGCAACCGGACGTCCAGCACTTCAAAATCCGCTCCCTTGGGCACTGCCTTTAAATCCGAATACTCGGCGCCGCTGGTCAGATGATGTTTGACGGCGTGATCCACGTACTCCGGATCAATCAGAATGTCGTCTCCTGTGATCCTCAAAATCGCATCTACAGGTTCCCGGCCCAGAGCACCGATCATCCGGCCCAAGACATCCTGGGTCGGGCCGCGATAACAGCGCACCCCAACTGCCTTCGCCGTTTGTGCCAACACAGCATCTTCGGCAGCCTCAGTTGTGCAGAGCACAATCCGGTCTAGGCCTTTGGCCCGCTGAAGGCGCCGCAGCAGGTGCTCGATGGCCGGCATCCCGGCCACATCCAGCATGGCCTTGCCGGGCAGCCTCTCGGAAGCCATGCGAGCTGCGACCAGCGCCCAAACGGTCTCCTCAAGATCCAGGCGATTGACCGGATGCTCTTCGGGGATATCCCGCTTAAGCTTTTTACCCGCAAGGAGATTCAGCTCGAGAGGCTCGGCCGAGACGGCCTCTACACGCTTCATCACCAGATCTTCTGGGGTGAGGTTTTCTCCTGCCTGCATGGATCGGTTGGTCACCCAATGTTTTTTGACTGCCTTGCGGTAATTCTTCTCAGCCCCACTGAACGTTACAGGAGAAACGCCTATGGCCTGCTCAATGGAGCGAACCTGCCCGACCCAGTGAGCAAACTCATCGGGATTAAGGGATGAGTAGTAGTCGATGCCCTTCTGGGAGCGGTTCAGTGTAATGTGTTTCTCGAGCACCGTTGCCCCCATCCCGACGGCTGCCAGCGGAACGGAAAGCGCCAAGGGGTTTTCGGCATCCACATGGTCCTCACAGCCGATTTCACACCGATCCCCAAAAAGCTCAGCCAGATAGCGGATGCGGTCAAGATTACAGTCCTCAACAGCTGTGGGATAACCCTGAAAACCGTGCAGCAGCACCGGGCGGTGTTTGCTCTGCGAACCGGTTAATCGTTGAACCGCTTCGGCGATCTCGGGCAAGGTGCATCCGCCAAGCCCCAAGAAGATCTTCTGGGGAGTCTTTGCCAGAGTGTCCAAGAGATGGACATTTCCCAAATCAGAAGCATGCGCCTTTACCCCGTGCACAGAAAGCTCCTGTGCAAGGGTTTGGGACTGGAGGCCGAAAACGTCGCAATAGACCCTGCCGCGGCCGCCACGGATCAGCCGAGTCAAAAGCTCCCGCCACACCTCCTGAGTAAAGGCGCGCTGCTTGAAGTGTTCAAAGCGGGAGTGCGCTCGAACCAACATCTCCTCGGGCTGGTAGACCTGGAACTTCACGGCATCTGCGCCGGCCTCAAAGGCTGCATGTGCCAGTTCAAGCGCGAGGGCGGGATCCCCCTGGTGCGCGCCTGCAATCTCCGCAATGATTTCAACCGGGGGACGGCTCACAACGCTGCCTCTTCATGGGCCAGCAGGGTACGCAGCTTCTGTGCGATCAAGCGGCCTGCCAAGCGGTGGCCCTGGGCATTCCAGTGTCCCTCGCCCAGCCGCGGACCAAAGCCGTGCAGAAAAACACCTCTGGATTGGGCCTCGCGGTGCAGCAGCGGTGCCAACGCCAACAGGGCAATGTCATGCTGATCGGAAAATTCCTGAAGGCGCCGCTCCGGATAAAACAAATCACTTACCCCCATCTGTTCTTGAAATTGACGGCGAAGGTTGGAATCCGGATGGACCTGAATACCGTTTGATAAGGTGACCAGTAAGAAACGAGCCCCGCGAGCATGGACTTCGTCACGCATTTCAAGCAGTAGGCGCTCGGTAACGGTCCAGGCTTTTTTCCAGGTCGCATCTGCTGGGGGACGATAGACCAAGCTGTCCAAACCCGGCTCCTCCCCTGCTGTGGGGGGGAGGTTGGCTTGGGCCAAACCGCCCCGGGCATTCTGGAGCGCGTTCTTTGCGCGGCTGACAAGCTGCAGGCAGCGCACATGCTCCAGGGCTTGGTAATACAGCTGAAACGGCCGGCTCTGCCGAGTGCGCCAGGCTACATTCTTTCGGAATGAGTCGTCCAGATGCAGGCGATTGCCTTCAAGCACAAAGAAGGGGATCTGCTGGTTCTCTTCCAATTCGCGCACGTTGTTGCTGATGTCGTTTCCGGTGCAGAAGGCAAGAAGAACCACATCCGGATCATAGGCCCAGACGCGCCGGCGCAGGGTGATCAGTTCCTGAGCGGTGCCATAGCCGGAAACGCCGAAATTCATGATCTCCACAGGGCGGTCTTGGAAACCAGGGGATGCCGCCAACCCCTCTTTTGCGACCCACCAAAAGGTGCGCTCCAAGGGCATCTCCAGGGCAGCGGTATAGGAGTCGCCCAAGACGGCAATGCGTAAAGCCGATGGCGCTTTGCTCAAGTTGTGCTCCTGGTCTCTAAGCCCCTGAGAGTTGATTTGAATGAAGACTGGCTCCTCAATCTGCTCGCCCTTAAGCCACCCTTGAGCGTTGGGCCGATAAGCATAACCCCGCTGTTCGTCAAAAACTCGAAAGGTTGGGTATCCAAAGTCAATCCCCGCCAGCCGCAATCCCGCCTCCAGGAGCAGGAACGCTGCAGTCAAGCCTCCAAACCCTAAGAAAACCCTAAGTACGCCTGAACGCTTCATGAGCGAAACACCCTTTTAAGCCAAACGAAGAACCGGGGTGAGACACGCTTGATCGCAGCCTTAGCCCCGACCCAGAGAATGCCAAGCGGAGCCCTCCAGCTGAATGCTTCACCCCCGCGGCCGATATGAAAACCGTACCAAAGCTGCCAGCGAAGCGCCCAAGCCGACTCTCCCCTCCAACGCAGCAGATGCTCCGGCGGAAGGTAGTCGCTGCGGATCAGACTCAAGGCCTTTGACTTTGCCCGGGCAGGTTTTCGGCACAAAAAGCCTGGGCCAAAGGAATTGGGTGCCCAGCTGCGGTCCAGTGGGGCGATGATCTCAAACCCGCACGCTTCAAGACACTGCTGGAGCAGGCGCGGGGTAAACATCGAGATGTGCCCAAAACCCATATGGTAGATGTTGAGATCTCGGACATCCGGAACCTCAACGTAGAGATGCCCCCCGGGCTTCAAATGCAGATAGAAATCGGTGAGCGCGCGGTAAGGGCGCGGCAGATGCTCCAACGTGTGGTAGGAATAGAGAAAATCAACGCTTTCCGCCTTCAGTGTTGCGCGAGTATAAGGTTCCTGGAGCATGGTTAGGCCCAACTGCTCGCGCGCAAAGCGCGCCGGGGCTTGCGCAACCTCTACCCCGGTTGCCTCCCAGCCCAACCCCTGAAATACCCGAAGGCTTCCACCGGCTCCAGCGCCCACATCCACCATCTGACGGCCGCGACCGACTTGAATGTCCGGAAGGAGGCGCGCGATGTCGTGAAGCACGGATTGGGTCTCTGTCTCCTCTTGGGCCGAATAGCGCTCAAGGGCATCGGCGCTGTGCTCTGCCATGTCGTCAGCATAAGTGGAAAGCCAGATGCTGTAGTCCAAATCCAGAAAGGTCAGCCCACAGCGCTTGCAGAGGCGGTAGATGACCCAATGTTGAGGCGCGTGCAGCTGCTTTCGGGCGGATAAAAGGACTTGGGTATAAGCGCTGCCGCAGAGATTGCAGACGGTCTGCTGACCCATGCGTACTGAGGAGGCTTCTGCCTTGCCGGGAAACCCTTGAGCGGTTACTGCCTTCTCAAGAACAGGTGAACTCATACAGGCACCAAAATGGGATCCTGCCTAAAAGGGCTGGATGGGGCGCAAGGCGCATCCTCACGGGCAGTTCCCTCAACATCGCGAACCGCCTGCATGATCTCTGCACGCAGGCGCTCGATCGACTTGCCATCAGAAAAGAAGCTAAAATCTTTGGCCAACCGCTCAAGCCCTGCTTTGGGCCAAGCATTCTTCAGGAGTCTCCCGACTGCCTGCGCGACATCGTCACCGGATTTGAGGACCCAGGCTCGATTGTATTGCCCCAGGAAGCTGTCGGCCGTGCCCATGTGGTCAAAGGCAGCGCATGGAATACCGGCAACCGCTGCTTCTAAGAGTCCTGTGGTGTGGCTGCCCCCTATGACCAAGTCGCTGACCGACATCCAGGCATAGGTGTCCAGCCATTCGGCATCGGAAGTAATGCGGGCATCTTGAGCAAGAATCTCCTCCAGGCCGAAGGCCAACCACTGGCGCTTTAGCGTTTCTGAGCGAAAGCGGCAAACCACTTGGAAGTTCCCGGTAAGCGTCTTGAGGCGCCTCAGTCCCTCAAGTAGGGCCTGGGCTCTCGAGCGCAGCACAAACCACTCTTTGAGGTTCGGCAAAAGCAGCAAGATACGGGGGTGCACAGTGCCAAACTGCCTTTGGCAAGCCTTGAGCAATTCCTGCCTCGCCGGCTTCCGCTGTGCGCGCAAGATCAGATCCGTGCGATAGGCCCCGATGGGCAACTGGCGCATGCCAGCCCAGTGCGGGCCGAAAAGATCCGCAAAGCCCTTCCCCCAAACACAGAGCCTGTGGATGGTGGTGTAGCGCATGCCCGGAAGGATTTGAGGAGCGATGGGATTTCCATGGTGCATTCCAAGGGTCAGTCGGTTGAGCTGGCGTGCGACGATGGAGCGGACGACATGGGCCGGAGAGTAATCCTGGTACTCCAACCACACCTTATAGCTCACTGTGCGGGCAAAGCGCAGCTCCTTAAGATAGGTTCTTATCAGTGCAGCCGAGGCAGCAGCAAACCGCGGTTCCTCCACCCAGAAAAGAGGCCGCAGTGCCAGGCTCCAGGAGCGCAGGCACAGCCCCGCCAGCTCAATCAACCCTGCGCGGCCTACAGGCAGCTGCTTTGGGTTGACGTATCGAATCCCCTGCTCCTGCATGCGCTGACGCTGAGCCAGAAGCGCTTGGGTGCTGAGGCGCCAGTCCCCCTGGCAGAAGAGAACACGCTCTGGGGTAAGTTCTCCGCCCAGCAGCAGACCATCGTCATGTCCTGCCCACTGGGGCTCATTCGGATCCCGAAAACCTGATGTGAGCGGCATGGCCACATCTGTTTTGATGGGAGTTGCAGTCCGACGTACGCCGCCGCAGAGAATGGCCTCAAGCACTGGGTGAATGGAGAAGGCAAAAAGGTGGAAGACGTTGATTAACCCCAGGGTATGCGCTGTTCTGCGCAGCAGATGCGCAGCCCTCAACCAGAGGCGCACGCCCACTGGGACCATTGCCTGCACCAAAGCGTCCTGAGCCAACTTGTGCTCGTCGAAGCGCTCGGGCAAGAGAACAAGCCGGCCCTCCCGCTTGAGGGCAGCCGCCGTTCGATAGAAAAGGGTTTGGGATAAGAGCTCGGGCAGGAGCCTGAGCTTGTAGTAACGCTCAAGGCAATCAGTCTCAATTAAAACACTCATGCGCTGAAAGCTTACGGATCTTTGCGCCGAATGAAACAGGCGCTCCATGGGCTCGGCAGAGGCCTCGTTGTTTTTGTGCCAGAGGGGCAGGAAGATCTCTTGTGGAACCTCGGAAAGATCGGCTCCAGGATTCAACCAGCGGATAAGGCGCAGGGTAGCCTGCACAATCCAAGCGGGCGCCCCCCTGCCCCCATACAGATCGTGCGGCGGGAAAAATAGGATGCGCTGGGCGCGCACAAGGGTTCCGCAGGCAAGAAGGGTTTTCCAGATGCTGTGGCGCCCAAACAGAACGGTCATGCTCCGGCCTCCAGCGGTTGAGGTGCTTGAGCCGCCTTCTCAGATTGAAGCTGCCACAGCCGGGCGTAGATTCCTCCGCGGACTAAAAGGGTTTCGTGGCTGCCCTGTTCGACTAAGCGGCCCCGATCTAAGACCAAGATTTGATCTGCCTGGGCAACGGTTGAAAGACGGTGGGCGATGATCAAGAGGGTTCTACGCCGCCGCTCGGCTTCGAGCGCCTCCTGGATGAGCCGCTCTGACTCAGAGTCTAGGGCAGAGGTTGCCTCGTCCAAGATCAGCAGCTGGGGTTGGCGCACCAAGGCGCGGGCCAGCGCAATCCTTTGGCGCTGCCCACCGGAGAGCCGATAGCCCCTGTCTCCGATCACGGTGCTGTAGCCATCGGCCAGCTCCTTGATAAAGCAGTCTGCATGTGCGGCTTGCGCCGCAGCCAAAATCTCTTCCTCGGTTGCGCCGGGTTTGCCAAAGGCGATGTTGTCCCGAATGCTTGCGTGGAAGAGAAAGGGTTGCTGGCTGACTACACCCAGATGTTGGCGCCATGCATGCGAAGAGAGGGCAGCCAGGGGTTGCCCATCAACAACGATCTGACCCGAGGTGGGTTCGTAGAGCCTTAGCAGCAAATCAGCTACAGTTGATTTCCCAGCGCCGGAAGTGCCCACCAGCGCGGTCATGGATCCGCGCGGCATCTCAAAGGTTAGCCCTGACACCGCAGCTGGTTCATCTGGATGATAGGTCAGGGTGACGCGATCGAAAGCAACCTTCCCCTTGAGGCCGGAAAAATCCCTTCCGGACTCTGCGGCTCGGGTGTCTTCCGGCTGTTGCAGAATTTGATTGAGGCGTCCGATGCTGGGCCCAAAGCGTGCCAGGGTAGTGCGAGCGCTGTAAATGGATCTCAGCCGCGGGGCCATCCGATGCAGCGCCAATAAGAAGGCCAACAACGAAGGCAAGGCGGCCTGGGTTCCGGAGCCTAAAACAAAGAATCCTCCCAGCAGCAGAGCGCCTGCTCCCAGCACGGTCAGGATATCGGTCAGGGGCTCTACGGTGCTGCCCCAAATGCTGGCAAGGCAACGGCTGCGCATCCCCTCTTGCGCCAAGCGCCCCACGGTTTGCGTGGAGCGCTCTTGTGCGGAAAAGGTATGGAGCGACCGAATGGCCGAAAGGAATTCTGTGGCCCGCTCGCTTAGGGTGACAGTTTTCTCAGTGAAGCGGCGCGCATGCTGCCCTACCCGGGAGATGGCCTTGCGCAGAGCCCAGGTCATGGCCCCGGCCAATACTGCTGCCACTGCGGTCATGGGCCAGGAAATCCAAAGCATGAGGGCCACATAGACAGCGACCAGCAGGACGCTTCGCAACAGGACGTTAAGCTCTGAAATGATTTCATGCAAGTAATTCGTGTGGCTAAGGTAGTCGGTCAGATCCCCAAGCTTGTATCGGCTGGCAGCAGGAAAGCTTAAATGCATGACACGCGAGAAGATGCGCTTATAGGCGTCGGCCTGAACGCGGGTGTGTAGGATGGCGGCTGAGACCTCACCCAAGAATTGCAGTAGGCTGCGCAGGACCTGAAAACCGACCGCCAGAAGCACAAGGCTTAAGAACAGCGGTGCTCTGCCCAACGCCAAGCTCTCCAACCACTGTCCGAATGCACCATAAGTTGCTGCCAGCGTTTGCTCGGGCGAAGCACCCAGCACTTGAAGGCCGACAGCCAAAAGCCCAATGCTGCTGCCTTCAAAGATGGCTGCAACCAGGTTGGCTGTAAAGGCGAGGGCAAGAAAACCCCAGGCAGGACGGATCAGATCCCAGATCAAAACAAAGGGGTTACGGTTTTTTTGGATAGCGCGCTGCCGCGCCTTCGGGGAGCTAATGTTCATCACATGAACATCCCATATCCTATCTGGCTTGTCAAGGGGTTTTGAGGGGTGATGGGCCGGCAGGCAGACACTGTAACACGTTTGAATATAAGGAGTTACAACATCAAGCCCAAGCGAATTTACACTTGAGAACAAGAATGGTTTATATGATAAACCGAGCCTGGTTGAGGTTGTTCAAAGTGGGGATTCTCAAACTGCCGCAGCCAGATCTCAAGGGTCACCAGCAACCAGAGGAAGTGGCCTAAATCTTTCTGCCCGGACAGGTGATCGTTAAGCGCCCAACGTACGCTTGCCAGGTGAAGATACCGGCTCAGCATAGGCTTCGGTCCACCCAGTAGATCGCAAAGGGAATCTTTCCAGCTTCCACGAAACCAGGCGGCCAGAGGAACGCCAAAGCCCATCTTACCCCTTCCCCGAATAGGCCCAGGGAGCAGCTCGCTTAACGCGCGCCGCAAAATCCATTTGGTGGTGCCGCGCTTCAACTTCAGGTCATCCGGCAAACCAAAGGCCCATTCGGTCAGGGGCGTATCCAGGAACGGGGAGCGGACCTCAAGTCCGTGCGCCATGGTGCAGCGGTCCGCTTTGACGTTGAGGTCGTTCGGGAGATACTCCTCAAAATTGAGTCGAAGCAAGGCAGAGAGGGTCTCCTCCCGAGGAAGACCATTGAGTGCAGCATAGGCTGGGGGCAAAGAAGCCTTTGCGTGAGAGGGTGCAATAAAGAGATCTGATGGATTTTGATGCAACGCTACCCACCGCAGATACCGCTCGCCCAGCGGCAAATCGGCGCTCTCTAAAAAGCGCCTCGCTCGCGCCCAAGGGGAGCGCTGGCTTCTTCCCGGGGGGGCTAATCGCAGCAGAGCCCGTCCTGCCTTGAGCGCGAGCGGAGGAAGTTCCTCGGCCAGCAATGCGGCTCGGAAGCGCTCGTAGCCGGCAAAGAGCTCATCACCTCCATCGCCGCAGAGGGCAACCGTCACTTGACTGCTGACCAACTCTGAGAGGAGGTAGGTCGGTAAACCAGAAGAATCTCCAAAGGGCTCGTCGTAATGGGCCACCAGCTTCTCAATTAGGTCGAACGGTGGAGGATGAACCGTAAAGGCGGTGTGATCTGTCTGGAACTGCTTGGCTGCAATTTCGGCAAAATTCGTTTCGTTGAAACGCCGGTCCCCTTCAAACCCAATGCTGAAAGTCTTGAGGCTCCCCTTGGGCAGCTGCCTGGCCATCAAGCCCACCACAATGGTGGAGTCAATCCCGCCGCTCAATAAAGCCCCCAGGGGAACATCTGAGACCATGCGCTTGGTGACTGCTTCAGTCAGGAGTTCCTTCGCTTGGGCGGTTGCCTGCCCCAGGGCAATCGGGTGCTTTTGCATCGGTGGAAGGGTCCAGTACCGACGAGAAGATACCTTGCCCTGCCCCAGATGAAACTGGAGCCAAGTCGCTGGGGGCACTTGACGGATCCCTGCGTAACAGCTCTGGCCCGGCGGAGGAAATCCAAAGGTAACGAGTGAACTCAATGCCCCCTCGTGGATCTTCCGGGGCAGGTGCGCGTGAAGCAAGAGAGCTTTGATCTCTGAGCCAAAAACTACGCAGTTGGAATGGGCCCAATAGAAGAGGGGCTTCTTCCCGGCTCGATCGCGCACCAAGGTGAGGATCCGGGCGCGAGAGTCCCAAAGGCAAAAGGCAAACATCCCATCGAGGCGCTGGAGAGTTTTCTCAAGCCCCCACCGCTCCACCGCCTGCAGGATGACCTCTGTGTCGGATTGGCTGCGAAACTGGCACCCCTCGGAGGCCAGCTGCGATCGAAGTTGGCGGAAGTTGTAAATCTCACCGTTGTGGAGAAGCCAGCGGGTGCCGTCCGAGTTTGACATCGGTTGACGGGCGGCAGCGGTCAGATCGATCACCTTCAGCCGCGCGTGGACCAGTCCCACCCCGGCCTCGGGGGCAGCTACGCACAGCTCATCCGGACCGCGATGACGCAGAGACCAAGCCATCGCCTCCAATTCCTGCAGAGAGACAGGCTGACCGTCTGTATGAAGAATTCCGCTAAATCCACACATGATTGTCATTCCCGCGGAAGCGGGAATCCCTAATCATTTCGAAACCGCCGCCTGATCCTCGCCCCTCGATCGGCTCCTCGCTTTCGCGAGGATGGGCAAGCTTCGCGAGGATAACATTCCACACTCGACCCAACTCATGTTTTAAGCGTTTTATAGGCATCTGCTTTTCTGCGCGCAAAGGTTCGGGTATCTCAAATGGGGTAAGTTGCTGTTTTAAGGGGCCGGTAAGCTCCTCGACACTTAAAAGATTTCCGCCTGCATCCCGTAATCCAACACCCTGCACAGCATCCCAGACAGTCCACCTGCCGTTTACCCGCACCAATGAGAGGACCCGCTTGCCGACCCCTTCCTCATGTCGAAGCACTTTCCAAAAGGCGGGATGCCCCGCATAGGTCGCCAGCGTCGAGAAGAGATCGCTGATTTGATCATCCGCACCATAACCACGCTGGATGATGTTCAAGATGTGGTCATCGACCACTGGGCTGCCGGGCGGCACAGGACGAACGCAGCTGCGTACCCAGCTCAAGAGGGCCTTCAGGCGCGCCTCATCCTCTGTGAGCCCTCGCGTGATCTGGGCTGCCAGCCCGCGGTATGCCCCATCCCGATGCAAGAACTGATAGAGCTTAAGCCCCAACGGAATTCGGTGTGCTGTGACCACATAGTTCAACCCCTGATGGGTTGCAACGGGCAGCGCAAGAATCCCGGTCAGGGCAAGCAAGAAGCCCCCTACGAGGAGGGGCCGGAGGGTGCGCGGTCGCTGTCCCGCCAAAGCCATCGCTTTATCCACCTAACAACCAGGGCTCTTTCCCAAAAACCCTCCTTCTGGAGAGGGCAAAGCCACAGGGTTGCGCCCAAAAGGAAGAGAAGAAGACGCCCCCACATTCCCCAAAGGAGAATGGGCTCAGCCCTGCAGAAAAGCAGCAGCGCATTGATCACGCCCGCAATCACCACAACGAATCCTGCTGCTTGGAGCGGCTGAGCCTCAAAGGCCTCTGAGGTGTGCCGAAACCATTGGCAGCGGTGCAAGGCTTGAGCCATGCTGCGCAGCTTGGCAAGGATACGATCCCACAGCTTGAGGCAACCTGAGGCCAACCGGCTGGAGATGAGAAAGGTCTTCCAAGGATCAGGGTTCATCAGAACCCCCCACTGGTTCAACAAGGATGGGCCTGGAGAGCACGATAAGCTCAAGGGGTTTACCCTGCTGCGGCAAGAAAATCCGATTTCCAATAACGATATGTTCTGCCTCTAGGTTGTAGTAGGGTGGACCACCCGGCACAATCTCGATCTGGCCCATCAAACGCATTCGAGCAAAAACCAGATGCACAGCCTCCGAAGCGTCCTCATGAAGCGAAACGATGGGCAGTGCGCGGGATGTCAAAACCTCCAGGATCTCAGCGCTCACTCGGTCGAAACTGTCCTGGTAAATCCAGCCGGTTCGCAGCTGCTCTATTTGGTTGGGGTCAGAAGCGCGGACGACACAGTAAACCTCCAACGGAACTGCCGGCATCAACGGCTGGTCAATCCGTATGGCATCCGGTACCAGCAGGGAGAGATCGCTTTGCGGATTGTGCAGGGAGACCGAGTAGGATCCCTTCTGGAGTGATTGAATCCGATAATAGCTGGTGACATGCTGTGAATCTGTATAGGTCTTGTAGAGGGGGGCCAGGTTTCCCAGGCGGATGTCACAGCCCATCTCCAGATATTTCCCCTGGACGATCAATGCGCCTGTTCCCTGCGGTGTAACGCGCAAACCCACCTGGTGGAGCTCTGGTCGCCAGAGGACTTTCAGTGGGGTATTTTTATAGATCATGCGCCCTCGCCCATTCCGAATCGAGATGGACGCATAGCCCGGGTTTATCTCTACGGGCAGAGCGAAGTCAATCTGCGCCTCATTCAAGAAACGCGGCACCAGCGCATACTCCCCCACCAGTACAGTGGTGTCGCGGTCAAAACCGCTGCCGGTGAGCATAACTCGTGCGTCGGGGCCGGCTTCGGCCATGGCAGGCTCAACACATAAGAGCTTAAGCTCTGCGCTCCCCCGGAGGGTTTGATATCCAAAATAGAGCAGCGGCAAAGCAGAGGCGAGCAGGATCCAAACCAGCAGATCCAGCAGATGCATTCGGCCGAACACGCGTCCCTGAGAATCTATAATTTTCATGCCGAACCACCCAAGGCATGCTTACCAGACAGCGCTCGAGGCCCGACTACAAGTCCCCATCCACCCGCTGAAGCCAAGATCAGCAGAAACGGTAGGACCATGTCCCTCATTCTCAAGACGGTTCCGGCGTTGCCGTTGGTCAGCGCCCCCAGAAGAATCCATGCACCTAAGAAACAGATGAGATACAGAGAGCGCTTGGCATTCCAAAAAAGGGAGAAAAGGAATCCTGCCAGGATCAGCGGAAGGAGCAGATACCACATCGCCATAATCGGGTACCAGGCGAGCGAAAAGAGAGAATCCATCCGTTTGGGCAGGGGCTCAACCAAGTAATGATAGATGGCTCGGCCGGCAGCGCGGCCGACAAAGGGGAGTGTGATCTTATCGCGGGAGGGCGTGTAGAAGGAACCGGGGGTATAGTGTTCCTCAGGAAGGTATCGGTAAGAAATCCCGGGCGTGCTGCAGAAACCCAAGTGGATTTGAAACGCCCTAAGAAAGAAGGGGCGGACATCCGGCCGAAACCCCACAAAGCCTACCAAAAGCCCCACGACGATCAAGGCTCGCCAGCGGAACCTCCAGGGATAAACCAAGATCCAGCCCACGGCTGTGCCGCCCAACAGGCCTAAGGAGTAGATCCCCGTTCGAAGCGTGGCATGAGCCATCAGGCAGAGAAGGCACAGGCCTCCCAGGAGGAGCCGCTGTTTCAGGGGACGCGCCTGCACAATCTTAAACGACAGCAGCAGCACCAGGGCTGTCAAGAATAACAGGCTGGACTCCTTGAGATTGCTGGCCGACCAAAGCAGCAAGGAGGGCCACAGCGTTACCGCCACAGAAGCCCACCGGGCTACCGTGCCGTTGAAGCTGGCCTTTGCCAAGAAGAAAACCAAAAGCGCAAGACCCGCGCCCAAGAGACAGTTAATCCATTTAACCGCAATGGGGCTGTATCCGAAGAGCGCGTAAAAGGCACCGACCACATAGGCGTAGCCATTCCAACCGTATGTCTGTTGCGCGCGATAGACGACAACCGGCTCTCGGACGCCCCGCGCAAACTGGACGATGGCATATCCCCGCTGAGAGAGGTAGTCGCTGTCCCCCATCCGCATGTACCAGCGCGTCTTATCCGTTACGCCCAGATCCCATTCCTGTGCGGGCCCGTACCGATGCGGCCACTCCTTCTCCATGACAGCCGAGATTCCGTCCAAGCCCAGCGAGAGGGCAACCCTCAGTAAAAAGGCAAAAACAAATAGCCTCATGACAAAGCGTTTATCCGGTTGCGCTGCCCTTCTGTGCAGGGCCCAGGCGATACCCGCTGCCAAGGCCAAAAGAAACGCTCCGCCGGGTGAGTGGGTCCATAGTGCGCCCAGAAGGACGCCGAGAATGCCCAGGGAGGGCAAAGCCCGTTTCATTCCTCTTGCCTCACAAGCTGGAGCAACGGAATGGGCCGAGAAGCCACCTCTCCCATAACGGATGAGCCAGGAATGCGCACATTGATTTGAGCCCCCTCGAATAATTTCTGACCGCGGCACTCAAGGTATTGCTCCTTCCAGGAGGTCACGATTTCGATGGGGAGCACTACCTTCACCAGCGCGGATCCACCCTCCCTGCCCTTCTCGGCGCTTAAGACCGTGATGGTTTTGGCTGCGTTTTCGTCGGCAGTCTGAACCTCAGGGTGATCCGGGTAAAGCCGCGCCAGATCCAAATCGCTCAAGCCGGAAAATCGCAGTACCACCACCGCTCTTGTTGAGATAGAGCTTTTCGGGGGCGCCAAAGCACCCTTTTCAAGCACTGCCTCTGCGCCATCGGGACGGGTTACCTTCAACGGCAGCCAACCTGGGGCTGAAGGTCGAAACGGGTGCGGCAGAGTGGCTTTGAGCACCGATGGGCTTAACCGCTGCACCTCTTGCAAAGAAACATCGCCCAGGGTAACCTCGCAACCCTTTCGGAAATCAGATCCCAGGATCAGCAGCTGCCGCACCTGAGCATCAATCCGATTGGGGCGCACCAATCGGACAGAGAGAGCGGTCTCTTTCTCGGTGGCCGCGGAGCTTAAGGTGTCGGTTCGGCTTTTGGTGGCAATTCCCTGCCAATGTGCGGTTTCTTCATTGGCATTGGTGACGGTTACGTAATACAAGTCCTGCGTAAGCCTCTCACCCACAATGGCCTCCAGCCGCGTGGTGCTTTGATGAACGAACCCCAGCACGGGAAATGAATCAATCGCTACCCTGCAATCGGGACCGAAATAATCTCCCTTGATGACCAGGAGGGTTGTGTCCATTGTGGTGGGCAGCACCTCCACCTGAGAAATGGAAGGTGCCCAAACCACCTCGAAGGCCTCCTCCAAGAGCACAAAGCGGCCTCGGCCGTTTCGGATGCCGAGCCGGAAGATCCCCTCCGGGAATTCCTTGGGAATCCCGATGTCAATCCAAACCTTGTTGACAAAGGTGACGTTCGCAAACGGAAGGTGGCCCAACTGAGCGGCGGTTTGCCGGTCAAAACCGGTTCCAAGGACCGTTAACTTGTCGGTTTCGCCAGTCACGACACGCCTGGGAGAAACCTTCTGGATGGCCAACTCCCGTTGCCCCTTTAGGCTTTGCAAACCAAAAACAAGCATCGGCCAAAGCAAGGTCAATAAGAGCAGGCCGGCCAGGTCTAGGACGTGAATCTTTCCCAGCAATCGCCCCTGAGGATCAACGAGCCGCAAAGCGCCCCCTCTCGGAGTCTGCGCACCCCCTGTTCAGCCCAGCGAAGAAGTTCACGACGTTCTGGGCACAGCGCAGCTCCATGGCTGCCCGGGAAGCCTGAGTCAATGAGGAGATGTGGGGCGTGAGGATGGCCTGAGGCATCTGGGCGAGTGGACCTTGGTACGGTTCGACCTGAAAGACATCCAGAGCCGCCCCTGAGAGGTGGCCTGATTGAAGGGCTTCAGTCAGGGCGACCTCATTCACAAGATGCCCCCGGGCGGTATTGACCAAGCGGGCCCCAGGTTTCATGAGGGCAATTTCTGCTTTGTCCAGCAGGGGTCCTGCGTCCGGTTTGCGAGCAGCATGCAGAGACACCACATCTGAGCGGCGAAGCAGCTCTTCGAGGGGAACCATGGCGACTCCGCTCGGCACCCCCTGCGCATTGACCTGGGGGTCGGTGGCGAGGAGGGTGGGTCCGAACGGCCGCAGCAGCGCCGCCGTAGCTCGGCCAATCCGCCCCAGACCTACCAAGCCGATTGTCCACTCCGAAAGGAGGTGGCCTGTCTCTTTGCGCCAGCGGCCCTGCCGAAAATCATGCAGGTGGCAAGAGAGGTTCCGGGCCAAAGACAAAATCATTGTAACGGCAAGCTGAGCAACCGCTGAAACCACTTCATCCGGAGTGGTTAGAATCTCGATCTTGTGGTGTCGAGCCGCCTCCAAGTCAATGGAATCGGTCCCGGTGCCGCAGCGGCTGATGCAGCGCAGTTCCGGAAGGGCCTGAAGTATCTCTGAATCGTAAGGCTCCACTCCAGCCAAAACCGCTTGGGCACCCCGCAGCTCCCTGGCCACCTCCTCCCGGCGCAATCGATGACCCAGGGTGTTGCGCCGGAGGCTCAACCCTGCGGTATTGAGGAGCTCAAGGGGACGGTTGTCAGTTTCGCAAAACTGTTGGAGTGCAATATAAACTGATGGCACCTGCGGCCTCAGGAAGGGTGTGTGGTTTGAACAGCGGCGCCGGGAGTCATGGGAAGCGTTTTTCCGGTGGCGGTACGCTCGCCGATGTATTCGAAATAGGGATTGTTGGCAATCTTTTCCGTGAAGAACAGGGCCTTGCGGTGATACAGGTAGGGATTCGAGAAGATGGGGCAGACGCCAAAATGGAGGCGCCGTCGATCTTCCGCGCAAATGGGATAGTCCGCTATGGTCAGGTCGGTTTTGTAGGTCGGCCACGATTGAATCCGGTTGACCAGGAAAAGGATGCGGGCGTTCTGCACGGGGGCGGATTGCATGTAAAAATTGAACCAGTCCCGCGTCATCTCGCCAAATGAGGCGCAGTTGAATACCAGGTCCGCGGCATCCGGCTCCAGCATGCTGAATTTTGGGCAGGGCAGCAGCACAAAGTCGTACTGGCTCAGCCACTTGCGGTTTAGGGTGGTTTCCTGAAGCACTTCTCGGATTCCGGCAATGCGGGCCTTCGGCATCCACATCTTGAGGAAGTAGCGGGCCAGGAGGAGCTGTTCTGAAAAATCAGCCAGGATATGGTGCGTCCCTGGCCACTCCTGGCTGACGAGACCCGAGAAGATGCCGTAGCTTGAACCGATATCCAAAACAAGGTCCCCCGCTTTAAGCCCATCGCCGAGCGTATCCCGAAGAACGCTTTGGCACCAAATGTGCTTGAGCCACCGGTAGGTCACCGCATGGCCCATGCGCCGGTAGACGAACGGCTGGCCCACCGGCGTGCAGGGATACTTTCGAAGGAGTGCTTCAGCGGTGGGGCTCGTCCGGATGACTTCCAGGCATTCGTCCAGCGTATGCCGAATTCCACGGCGCCCTCCCCCGATGAGGTTCCGGGGATCAAGTCGGTTGATGTAGAAGGTGGGGGCATCCGGGATGAAGATCCGAAGCCGGCGAAACTGCCGGAAAGCCTGCGGGTCAATGGAGCCGTCTTGACGAAAGAGACGGCCGGGCTCCTTGGAAACCAAGGCGCGCCACTTCGGGGGAAGCTTCTGCCTGGGCAGCCCCAGCAAACCTGCCTCTCGGGCCGCCTGGGCATCTGCCTGGATCTCGGCCAACACTTCCTGTTCAATCCGGAGGGTGGAATCAGTCATTTTTGACACAGAGAAACCCAACAAAGTTGTACCACTGGAAAAAAGTCTCGGCGATCTGGAAACCGGATCGCCTGAAAAGCTCTAGATCTTCATCGATTTGAAACGGTATCAAAACGTTTTCCAAGGCTTCACGCTTTCGCACGATCTCCTCGTTGCTGTAGCCGTTTCTCTTCTTGAAGGCGTAATAATTCTCGATGAACAGCCGGTTCATCTCGCCGCTGCGGGTCAGCACCTTCTCTGTCACAATGAATGCTCCGCCGCTGACCATCGATTGGTAGATGTGGCGGATGAGGCGGTCCCTGTACAGGGGGCGAACAAACTGAAGGGTCCAGCAGAGGGTAACAACGCTGGCATTTTCGAGGGAGAGATCGGGGTCGCTGATGTCCCGGCAGTGGATCTCGATCTGCTGTTCCAACTTCCTCTCTCTAACATGGGTCTTGGCCTGCTGAACCATCGGCTCCGAGCTGTCGTAACCCACCAACCGGGCCGATGGATCCTGAAGTATCTGGGCAGCGTTGATGAGCGTTGTTCCGGTGGAGCAACCCAGGTCGTAGGCCCGGGTGCCGGGGAGATAAAACTGCTTGGCCAACTCCTGAATCAGCATCTGCTGCTCCCGGTAAAAAGGGACGCTTCGGACCAACATGTCATCGAAGACAGCGGCCACCTCACTGTTGAATTCGAAGTCGCTCCCTCGAGAAGCGGTACCCTGAAACACCTGATCTTTGCTCTTTTGCATGATTGCCTTGCCCCTTTCCTGCTGCCTCACTGAAAAGAAATCAAACTGCATTCCCTCAACTTCACCGCCGTTTTGAGAACCTTCTCAAAGGGCTCCTCGTTGGCTTGAGTGACATCATAGAGTTCATCTGGTTTTCCTTGCGGAGGGATTCGCAGGTTGTTTCAGAAGGGAGCCTTCTATTACCGACTCAGTATAAGCTCCGGGGTTTCCCTTGTCTAGGTCTTTAAAAACAGCCTGCTGCAGGGGATCCGCCTCCAAGCAGCGACGCACTTCCGGGATCTCGCGCTGCTCATTGATGCCGCTGTAGCCTCTGGTGAACGAAACGCTCATGAGTAGCACTTCATGTTCTACAATTCGGTTCTGATCGATGGATTCGGCTCGTTCCAGGGGGGTACGTGCAAGAGCGCTGTAGCGCCCCAGGAAATCTTTCCGATAAGCCAAAATCCCAAGAATTCGTCGCAGGGGTCCCGACGCTTCTCCCGCAGGCAGCGGCAAATGAGAGAAGTCGCGCGCGCACACCAAAATGCGGCCCGACACTGAAAGGGCGCATTTCACGATCGATCGGTCCGCAAGCTCCTCACCCCTCTCAATCCTGGCCACCGCATTCCACGCAGGGATCTCCGGCCGCTCCTGGATCGCCTGAACCAGGCGCTCCAAATCGGAGGGAAGCACCAGGATCTCATCTCCTTGAACATTGACGACATGGGTGCAGTCCAAAGCTTGGGCCGCCTCCGCAACTCGGTCTGTGGCAGCGGGATGCTTGGGCGAGGTCATGAGCACCTGGCCTCCATTTTTCTCAACGACAGCTGCGATTTGGCGATCACAGGTGGCGACCACGACGGTAGAAAATCCGCGGCACATCAGGGTACGCCTCCGAACATGCTCAATCATCGGAAGCCCCAAAATCTCCAGGAGGGGTTTCCCGGGCAGCCGCGAAGAGCCCATTCGAGCAGGGATAACAGCTGCAATTCGAATCATTGAACGCATCATCACACCTACTGGGGTAACGTCCCGCAATCTATATTGAGGCACTGGCCGGTGATGGCCGATGCACCCTGAGAAACCAAGAAGTAAACAACCTCAGCGACCTCCTCGACCTTGGGCAATCGGCCCAGAGCAGTCTGGGTGGAGGCAAAGTTGGACAGATACGCCTCAACGGTTTCGCCCGCCGCAGGAGAAACCGGCTCCCGGAGGGCGGCATGGATCTGCTCGGTTTCCACGTAGACCGGACAGACGGCGTTGACACGAATTCCCTTGGGCCCAAGCTCCTTGGCCAGCGACTGGGTGATGCCGTTGACCGCAAACTTGGCGGCGCAGTAAGCGCTGTTGTTGGTTGAGCCGCGCTTGCCCGCCAGAGAGGAAACGTTGACAATGACTCCTCCTGTGGGCATCCCCTCGGCTGCAGCTGCGCACCCCCACAGGGTACCCAAGAGAGAAGTCTCAATCACCTTCTGGACGAAGAGCTCATCAATGTCATGCAGCGATTTCCAACGAGACACCCCCGCGCAGTTGATGAAGACGTCCAAAGAACCGAAACGCTCCCTGGCGGCGCGAACAAAGCGGTGCATCCCATCCCGCTGCCGGACATCGACCCGCTCATGAAAAATCCCCTTAGGCAGCGGGGGTTGCGGGGTTGCGCGCGAGCAAACCGCCACTTGATCGCCCCGGTTGCAGAAAAGTTCCGCAATCGCCCGGCCGATCCCCCGGCTGCCGCCGGTGATCACCACACCCCTGCTCTTTTGAGCTTGGTTCTCCTCCATTGTGTCCCCTAGATTGTCATGGCGGTAAACCCGCCATCCACTGTAACCACCGAACCCGTTACGAAGCTGGAAGAATCTGAGGCCAACCAGACAACAGCCCCCACCAACTCGCTGGGTTTGGCAAACCGGTTCATTGGGGTGTGCCCCAAAATCTTCTCTTTTCGTTCCGCATCAATGAAATGCTTCATGCTCCACTCGGTCGGAAGAAAACCGGGCTTGAGTGCGTTGACGCGAACGTTAAAGGGGGCCCATTCCCGCGCCAGATTCTGCGTCAGGTTCAACACCCCTGCCTTGGCAGCCGAATAGACGAATGCCCTGGACAAGGGAGGGTCGGCAGAGACCGACGTGAAGTTGATGATGGAACCAGACTTCTGCTTGATCATGGTCTCTCCGAATACCTGACAGGCATAGAGCGTACCGCCCAGATTCACGCCGAGAATCCAGTCGATCTCCTCTTGAGTAATCTCGAAGAACGGCGTCGGCGCATTGGCTCCAGCGCCGTTGAGGAGCAGATCCACCCGTCCATGCTTGGCGAGGATCTCTTCTCGACAGCGGATGAGTCCCTCTTTTGAAGTCACATCGCACGACAGGACATCAACGGATGCGGGCACGCCGGCTTTGCGCGCCTGCTCCTCGGGCGCCGCATCCAAAACCGTCACGGCCACCCCGGCTTCATCCAACGCTTTGGCCAGGGTGGAGCAGATGTATCCGGCGCCCCCCACGACAACGGCGCGCTTTCCCTTTAGATTGAACCGATCATTTGACATGGGCTTGTACCAGTTCTTTAAAATGAGTTACGTCCTTTCCGACAGCACCAAAATGGACCCCTGCGGCTTGAGCTGCCCGGGAATCCTCTTGAGTGTCCCCAAAGAAAACGATTTCTTCCGGCCGCCAGTTTTTACTCTTCTGTAGCTCTTTTAACCACAAGGACTTCTCAACCGGAGCCCCCCGAATCTGACGGAAGTATTCCATCCAACCCCTCTGCTTCAAAATCTCCAGGAGCACCTGGTGCGGCGTACTTGAGAGCAGCCCTGTCCAATGGGTTTCCTGCACGTGACGCAAAAAATCCAAAGCCCCCGGAATCTCGCGAGCCCGAATGATTTGGCCGGTCGTCTCAGCCTCAAAACAGCGGTGAAGCTTGGCGTCCACTTCGGGGGTATAGGGCAGTTTCAGAATTGTCTCGTAGACCGTGCGAAACTTAACATCCCTGGGTGTATGGTGATGGTTGTTGCAGTAAGCCAGGATCTCCTCCTGTCTCTGCGGAAAATCATCAAATACCCGCTCAAACGCCCGTGCCTTGATGGGATTGGAATCGACCAGGGTGCCGTCGAAATCAAAAACCAATCCCCGCGCGCGGGCAAACCGGCACTGAACCTCCGAAGCCCCTGACATGATTTAAACCTTTTCCTCCTGACGAACCCCTTGGATCAAACTGCGCATCCGCTCCCCCCACTTCCAAAGCAGGAACACATCTGAGGCCAAAACCACAAAGGTGTACCCGCCCTCAAGGGCGGCTTGAACATTTTGGGCATTGGGATCAACGATCTGTGTCCCGCAGGCCTTACCTGCCCTGCGGCAGGCCTGAGCAACTTGCGCACAAGCCTGGGTCACCTTGGGATGATTCAGCTGACCCGGCACCCCCACCGAGCCGGAGATGTCATAGGGTCCCGCCATCAGACCGTCGACCTCCGGAAGATCCAACAGGGATTCCGCAGCCTCAACTCCGGCCAGGGATTCAATCTGCAAGATCAGGACTGAGCGCTCGTTCCAACGCTCTACATAGGCATCAAAATCAAAACCATAGGTATGCGCTCGAGCCACCCCGAAGGAGCGCTTCCCTGCAGGCGGATATTTGCACCAATCGATGAGCTGCTTGGCTTCGCTGACCGTGGAGACATTGGGGGCAATGATCCCGTCGGCCCCGCTGTCGAGTAGACGCCTGACCATCTCTCCATTGTGGGAGGCAATGCGGGGAAGACACGGCAAACCACCCGCCTGGGAGGCAGAGATGATGGCCTGTGCCTGCTCCATGGAGATGGTGCTGTGCTCCAAATCGATGCCGATCCAGTCGACCCCGGAGCGGACAAATGCCTCCGTAATGGATGCGTGCCCCAGGGAAGTCCAACCGCCAAAAAGGGGTTCACGGCTTCTGAACCGCTTGCCGATGCCTTGATCCTGCTCTATGCCGCTCTTCATCTTGCACCCTCCTCACGTAGAAATTGAAGGAGCTCTCCCGCAGACCGCTCCATGCTAAAACGGTGTGCGGCTTTGGGTCCGTTGGTCCGGAGGCGTTCGCGCAAACCAACATCCTCCACCATCCGCACAATCTGGCGGTGCAGAGAATCGGCGCAGCCGGGCTCGGCCAACAGGCAGTTCTCTCCGTCTGCCGCATATTCCTTCACCCCCTCTACAGCCGTCGTCACCAGTGCCGCACCCGATGCCATGGCCTGTAGAGGCGGAGCCGGGAATCCATCGTACCGGCTGGGATAAACAAAGATATCGCTCTCCCGAAGCGCATCGGCATACGCGGCGCCATGCAGGTAGCCAAGGTTTTGATCGAACACCTTGGCCTGCTCCGGGGTGACCCTTCCAACGGAGCGGAGGGTCAGCTGATCACGCACCTGCTTCAAACGACGAAGCGCCTCCACTCCGATCTCCCTGCCCTTTTGAACGTTGGGATCGCAGTAAAGGGTCACAACCAAGGTCAGGCGATCTGCCTGGTGGGTCGGCGGCCGAAAAAGTGCTAGGTCGACCCCTCCGGGAATCATCCTGCGAATTGGAATTCCCAGGCGCTCACAGGCCTCCTGCGCCTCAGCGCTTGTGGTAAGCCGAGGGGCGGTAAAGGTGCGCTCCATCTCAACCCAATGCTCGAACCAAGCCGCCGCCGCGGGATTGGGGGAGCGCATGGCGCGCTCGAGGTTGACGTGAATCACTGAAACCATCTTGCGCGGGGAGTCGCCCATCGACTTGAGAAGATGCGGCATCAGGTAAGGAGGATGAACCACAGTAACGCTGTTCTCCTTCCAGCGCTTCGCAGAAGGGACCAGCCCATAACAGCGGGCTTTCACCCGAGCATCAACCGCATGGTACCGCAATCCGCTCCAGCGCCTCCGAAAGAGCATCTCAAATGGCAGCGCCAACACCAGCTTTGCCCCCCAGAACCATTTGCGCCATCCCCTGCGTTGGCTTAAAACAAAACGCTTAAAATCCCACCAGTCCACCGCCGGAAAAAGAACAGTCGTGGGCACCCCTTGTCGAACAAAAATGTTGGCGGTGTCCGCAGCAATCCGGGTGACAGAGCCGCGGCGATTATGCGAGAGGAGCATCTGCACCGAGAACTGACCGTTTCCCTTCACCCCTACACCTTCCCCCTGAGGCGCCGCACAACGTTTGCAAGCCCTCCTCGCCAGCGAGAGGAAAAGACCATATCCCGCCGGTCTTCGATCCGAACCGAACCGGGCTGCTTCCCCCGCAGGGAGACTCCAACGGCAGTTTCAGCCGTTCCGGTTTCCGGAAGGTAACATTCCCGCGGCAGATAGCGATTTTCTCGGCCGCCCAACACCATGTGGTTCCGGTAGATCTGGATCTGGGCCTTGGGCCGTTGGCCTCGAATGCGCTCAATCAACTCCTCAAGATTCAGCACAAGATACGGCATCCAACCATCGTAGTGATACTGGCAGGAACGCTCTGGGTCCAGCTCTGTTTTTCCGCTGTCCCGAGTTCGCGTCCTTAGGATCAGGGTTTCCTCGGCCGAGCGCAGCAGCCCAACCAAGAAACCCCATGGGTCTACTTGATGATGCATGACATCCTTCGAATAGACGATTTTCCAACCCAGCCCCTTTCCCCACGCAGTGAGATTCTCCTGCAGGGTCTTGGCCGGGTCCCCCAGGCAAAACTGGGCCTGGGGATATTTGCTCCTTGCCCGATCCAAAGCAACCGGGGAGATGTCCACTCCAGCGTAGGTGAGGCTGGGGTAGCGGTACTTGAGGTAACGGTAAAACTCTCCCGTAGCACACCCCATCTCCAGGAGCTTACCCTCTGTGCCGCTGGGATACCACTCCCGAAGTAGGCTGACATCGTTGAATGACTCGTAATTTTTCAGCAGGTCCGAGACGCCCAAGGAGGAGCGGCGATCAAAGCTGCGAGCATGCTTCTGATGGCTCCAGTCGGAGAACCACTTGGAAGGAGCACCTGCCGCATGCGCTTGTGTTTCGACCTCACCGCTCATCTGGATTCAAGGTTCGCAGGTTGCGTTCTCCGGTTCGAGGCGGTCAGCTTCTCGGCATCCCTGAGAAACATCCCAACGGTCTCTTTGCTGTAAGGATGAACCAACATCCCCTCCAAGAGTTTTGGAACCGCTGTCACGATGTCTGCCCCTGCCTCAAACCACTGGATGATGTTCAGCACCTCGCGGGTAGACCCCACGATGATTTTGGCGGAAGAACCAAATGCGTCCAGAAGCCCGCGCAGGCGGCGGATCTCAGCCGCGGAATCGTATCCCATGTTGTTCACCCGTCCCCCGAAGATCGAGACATAGGTCGCCCCCGCCATGGCCGCAAGCAGGCACTGCTGTGCCGACATCATGGCTGTGACATTGACTCGAATGTCCTCTTCGGCTTCAAGGCGGTGAACCAGCTCCAGATTTTCCGTTCCTCCCTCTGGGCCGTGGATCGGGATCTTGACGTTGATGTTCTTTGCCCACCCTGAAAAGGTCCGGGCCTCATTGAGCATCTGGTCCGATTCGTTGGTGGTCACCTCAACGGAAACCGGCATAGGATCGATTCGGCGGGCAATCTCTCTGATGTGCCGCTCAATCCCTTCCCAACCCCCCTGCACACCATCCTTGACGAGGATCGTGGGGTTGGTGGTGACTCCGCGGATGATCCCGAGGTGATGGTACCTGTCGATTTCATCCAGCTTGCCTGTATCCAAAAAAATCCCAGTTAAATGTATGCCATTCATTCTTTTTGAGCTCCTTCAAAGACTGCGGTCGATTCCCACTTGTTCCCCTGAACCATCAGCCGCGGATCACACACCAAACCATGCCAGACCACAGCCTGAAAGGCCTCTGTGTGCGGCGTTGTGTTGTTGGGGTTGACGGTAGGAACCACCAAGACATGGGTTCCCTCATGTTTGGCAGCGCCCCCATCCCTGCCGACAATTCCCAGAATGTCCATCTCCCGGGTGCGTGCCTCGTCGATGGCAGCGACAAGATTGGTGCTGATGTTGCGTTGGCGAGAGCCCCCTCCAACCGAAAGGACAAAAAGGGCATCCCGGCTGCCTGCGCGGCTGGTCTTGAGCCACTCGGAAAAGACCGTTTCCCACCCCTCATCGTTGGTTCGGGCAGTCAGCTCTGCCACGTTGTCGGCCGGGGTATAGGCTTCAATTCCGGCGAGCTTGCGAAAATCGCAGACTGCATGAGAACAGTTCCCTGCCGAACCCCCAACACCAACCAGAAAGAGCCGCCCCCCTTCCTGGCGAAGGCGAACGAGCCGTTCTACGATGCGGTCGGCGGCCTCACGATCCAACTGCTGCGCCACCTGACCGACCTCTTCAAAATATTGATCTAAGAATGCCTTGCTCATCTTCTTTTATCTTTACCTCCTAACCTGATGGAACTTCATCCATAGACACGAGGGACCTCTGACGCTGCAAATCGTTGTCCACCCGTCTGGCATCTTCCAAGGAGTGAATCTCAGACCAACCCTGCCCAATCTCCATCCCCGCCACCGGGAAGCCGTCCTCCAGCAGATACTGAAGAAGATCGGTCAAGTCGGCCTGGACAACAGACTCGGCCTCATAGAAGGGTTTCCCGGCAAAGTCATGCTGGACGCGGTCCCAAGCCGCCACCAGCGCCCGAGTCCCCCCTGAGCGCAAAAAGGCCAAACCGATGAACTCATGTGAAGCCCGGCTGGAATCGATCTTCTGACCGATAGCGGAAATCGGTCTAAAGGGATTCCAGCGGAGATTGCGCGAAGGGGCGGTAAGCTGCGGCTGAGCCACCACCAAATCCAACGCCTTGGCTCGAGGGGGCAAGTCGCCGAAGGCTCGATCTATCACCAAGGTAATGGGGTGCGGGCTCGCTAAGAGCTGCTCTAAGATCTTCTGATCAAAGAGGATGTCGGAGTAGGCGATCAACGCTTCACCCTTGAGGTTATCTCGAGCCACCAGGATCGATTGGGCGCATCGCCCCGCAGGATAGTCAGGGTTGTGCAAGAGCTGGCAACCGGGCGCCTTGATCTTATCGTGCTGGTATCCACCCACCACCGCTATCCGCTCCACACCGCAGGAACGAATGAGATCGGTCTGGCGCTCCAAAACGGTTTTACCTCCCAGCTCCAACATGCAGAGGGGCTTATCCTGGAGCAGTTCCTTTAAATCCGATTGAAAACGATGGTCGCGGGCAGCAGGAATCACCGCCTGGATCTTCCTGTGTTTCGAGAATCGTTTCTCCTCCTCTTTGAGGGCGGGCAACCCTTGAATCTCAAAAACCTCCCGGAGGGTGGAGATCTGATCCTCGATCACAGCGGTAGAGCCGGTCTGGTCGATGCGCTGCAAAACTTCCTCCATGGCGCGGATCGAAGCCCTCAGGCCATGGTTGGCATAGATCACCATCCGGAAGCCGTGATCCGCCAGCTCCTGTGCGGTCACCCCGCCATAGGTGGTCGGAATGGCCACCAACGGCACCTTCCCCTTGAATGCCCGCGCAAAGGAAAAGATTTCATCCGCAGTGGGAGCTTTTGAATGGATGACGATGCCGTCTGCCCCGGCCGCCTCGTAGGCGTGGGCGCGTCGAAGCGCCTCAGCCATCCCCTGCCCCGCAATGAGCGCCTCCACCCGGGCAAAAACCATGAAGCCAGGATCACTCTGGGCGTTCTTTGCCGCCTCGATCTTACCGGCAAACTCCTCAACGGGGGAGAGCTCCTGTCGGGCAGCAATCAGGGAATTTGTTTTAGGAAAACGCTTATCCTCAATCACCACTGCAGCCAGCCCCGCTGCCTCGAAGCGCTTGACCATGTGCATGACCTGGGTGGCATTCCCGTAGCCGGTGTCGCAATCGCAGACAACCGGCAGGCAGGAGGCCTCATTGATGTTTCTGGCCGCCTCCAAGTTCTCGGTCATGGTGAGAATATTGGCGTCCGGCAGGGCATGCGCCGTTGAAATCTCAAGACCGCTTGCCCAGATTCCATCAAAGGAGTGACGCCCAATGAGCTTCGCCCCTAAGCCGTTGTGGGCTCCCACAATTCTTAAGATCTGTTTCTCTTCAAAGAGGGCCCTCAAGTGCGCTGCTTTGCTCATGGGATTTTCCTCGCGACGAATCGTGCAAACGAGCTTAACCCCCGCCTTTGAAGGAACCCTTGGAACTCCTGGCGCGTGGCATCATCGGCTTCAATCAACTGCCGGTCAAAACCGGACAGCGCCAGGGCAGGATCCTGCAAGCGGTGGGCACGGACGATCTCCAAATCCAATACCCCGGGAGTGGAAACCTCCAGTAGGTCAAACCCGGCCCCTTCCAATAAAACCTCCAATCCCTTACGGGTAAAGCAGTTGGTTCGATCTGGGGGACAGAGATAAAGGTTCTTTGCCCCCAACACCGCCATGTCATACCCGGAAAAAACCAAGGCCGTTACAAAGAGCAATCCCTTCTCGCTTAAATGCGAGCGAACCCTGCTCAGCAGAGAGGTCGGATCATCAACGCGGTCGAGAGATTCCGGCAGAATTGCCGCTTCAAAAGATCCTGCTTCGGGGCCCCACCCATGGGCCAAGGCCATCTCGTCGGCCAAAGAAACAGCGCTCAAGGATGAACTGGCCTGAAGCAAGGTGTTCAGCTCGCTGGGTGGACTGTTGACCTCCAGAAGGCGCGCACTTAAGGTCCCCTGCAGACGAAGCGCCTCCTCGATCCATTCAAGCTTCGGGTGGTGAACATGGTCAACTCTGGAATCGGCCAGCGCCTGATGAAAACCGTCGGGCGAATGACGCAAACGGCTCGCCTCAGCCAGCACCCCTGCCCAAACTTTCGGCTCGGGGATTTCCACGAGAAAGACCGAACCGCTCATGGGACAGCGAGCATAATCCAAGCCGCCAATACGGCCATAGGGCAAGAGCCGCTCGCCGGATACCGGAGAGACTTGGCGTCGGCGGGCGCCGGAACGCAGAGCCTGTCCGGCAATCTCCAGGCAGCGTTGCCGGTACTGCTGCAGTCGCTCCAAGGGTTTGACCGCACCCAGAGGGAACCGGACCTCGGTCTGGATCGTTCTCACCTCGCCCCTCCTTTCAGGGAAGGCTCCCGAGAAAAACTGTAGGCGTCCCGGATGATCTCCATAACTGCCAGCGCCTCTTCAAGCGTTCCATGGGTCGCCGCACGGTTCTCCTGTGCTGCAGCAATGAACTCATCCACCTCTGCCTTCCAGGAATCATCCCGGTCAAAGGTGATCAACTCCTCTCGGGGATTTCCCAATGCCATGGCTTCATCCTCGAACTGACGGCGGCCAATGACCAACTGCTCCCTACCGTAACTCCCAGATTTTGAGAGCAGCCCCTGGGCTACCAGATAACCATTCTGGCACCCCATCTGAAGTTCAAAGGTGTGCTTCCAGAGTGTTGCCGAAGAGTGCAAAAAGGCGGGGATACCACCTGCAGAGCGCATCAGCACAAAGGCATTGTCCTCCACCCCGCACTTCCAGAAAGAGTCGTTCAAAACCGCCTCTACCACCTTGAGCGGCCCCAGAAAGAGCTGGAAAAGATCCAGCATGTGGATCCCCTGATCCAGCAAAATCCCCCCTCCAGAAACCACAGCTCTGTTTCGCCAACTCTGCCGGTACTCAACTCCGCCCGACTTGCCGTAACTGCCCTTGACGTAAAGGATCTCACCCAAACCCCCTTCCCCGACCAGCGCCTGGGCAGCCTGGATAGAGGGGTGCAAGCGGTGGTTGAAGCCAAAGACAAGGGTGCACCGGGAAACCGAAGATGCAGCCTCTTGGATCTTCTGGAGGTCCTCCCAGTTCCTTCCGGGTGGTTTCTCGCAGAAAACACGGCCGCACCGCCTAAGGGCTTGAGCCGTCAATTCGGCTGTAACGTCGTTGGGGGTGCATACAAAGACGGCGTCGACCGACTCCCAGGGAATCGGTTCCCCCTGGGCAATGAGCGCACCGGCCAACCCCGCTTCCGCCGGATCCACCCCAGGATCCACCACCCAGATTCGATCCACCTCGGGATGCGCCTTGAGGATCCGGTAGCGGATCTGGCCCATGTAACCAAAACCAAAGATCAAGCAATTCATCCTACGGCGCCTAAGAATTGTCGCATCGAGTGTTCATTCACTGGAATGGCGTATCTCTCCACATACCCTTTAGCCGCGTTCCATTCCTGCGCAGCTTCCGAAGTGTTTGCCTTGGCATATTGCCTTAAAAGCGTCTGCAGCGTCCCTACAGATTCGGCCCGTTCCCGCCAACCCTCCAGTTCAAAGAGGGGGTCTACCTCATCCCAACCCTCCGGCTGAAAGTAGATCACCTTAAGCCCGTTGAGGAGGGCAAACAGGACCGAAGAGGTGCCTCGGTACAGGACGACTGAGGCGCGTGAGAAATCCTCCTCGATACTTCTGCTGTCGGAAAGTTCCGCGTTAGGTGCCAGCTCCGCTCCTACCTGAAGCAGGGGACGCACCCGGTCAAAGGGAAGGACCGGATGAGACCGAAGGATGAAATGGTGGTCTGTGAGCACTTGAGCCGCCCCCAAGGCAGCGTCAAAGAGAAGCTGCGTCTCATCCAGATGCCCCTCCGGAAGAACCAGAACAGTTTTTCTCCGGGAAACCGGTGGGCATGCGGCTGCAGGACAACCGGGTAATTTCCGGAATGTGCCAAATGGGAGCCGTGCCGAATGCGGGTGGCTGGCGGCCAGCATCTCGCAAGTTCGGTGACCCACGCACAACACCACCTCCGGCCTCCTGCTGGGCGCGTCCATTATTTCGGGGGCGAGCAGAGACCTCTGGTGCGGCAGCAGAATGGTGTGTTGATAACCCACCCTGCGGCATCCCGGATGGACCAATTGAATCCCCCTAAAGAGGAACCCCTCCCATGCATGACCTTCATAGAGACTTGCAAAGAAGCGGGGGTGCCAAATCCGGGCCGCCTCCCGGCCGATCTCCTCAAACAACGCTACAGGGACACTCTGGGGCAAGAGGCAATCTTGGGCGGCCCGGAGGAGTATCTCGCGGCTCAACCTATCTTTTTCACGTTCCCCCCGGCGGCGCAAGCGGCGTGAGGTCTTCAGTGCCCCCCAGGCAAAGCGGATCGGAGCTCCCAGGGGAATGAGGCACAACTCCGGAAGCTCCGGGGTTGGGGCCTTGGCGCGAACCGCTGGACCCTGCCAGCTCTTCCCGCTGGGATTCCCAAATAGGAACAGAACCCTTGACCCCTGTTCGCCTAAGCGCTCGCCGAAATCCCCAAAATAGAAATCCCTCGTGCTTGCGGTGCGATCAGGGTGAAAGCGCCACGATTTGACAATTCCGTCAAAGGGCTGGGCAATCAGCCGGTTGAGCACACGCCGGAAACGGAGCCTCATCTGCACAAGCCGCAGGGTGAAATATCCCGCATAGAGGAGGCTCAGCAGAGCCCGAAGGAGCCAAGAGAAGTTGCCTCCACCCTTGCGCTCCCAGCCAGATGCATCCTGGAGAAGCGCTTTCTGGACCGGATGAATCGGGTGTTTGAGATGCATCCAAGGGATGGCCTCAAGCGCCGGATCCGGCACCTGCCTGCGGAGGCGCTCCATGGCTTCGTGAAGGCATAGGAACTTCACCGGTGCCGGTTTGCAAGCCGAATCCCGCCGCAGGTTATCCGAGACGTCGACGGGTTTCGGTCCCGAACGAACCGGTTCAAGCGTTTTCATACCGAACCCCCATCCGTTTGTCCCTCAGATGCGCCTGCCACGACTTTGGCAACAGGTCCCGCGCCAAGGAACCCGCTTGATCCCGAAACCAGGCTTGAGGGGAAAGGGCCAAAGCATGCTTCCAATCCCTCCAGGCCTCCGTCTTTCGCCCTGCCCGTCGCAAACAGCGCGCCCGGAAGAGATGATAATAGGAGAGGCTTCTGCGTAAAACAGCTGCCTCTGGAGCTGGAAAGTTGTCTTCGGCAAGGGCCGACTCAAAGACCTCAATGTACTCTTCGACAGCCCTCAGGGAAAAGGAGTCCTGCGCCTCATGCCGGCGCAGCCCCACCAGGGGTTTCTGGAGATTCATCGCCCGAGTGCGCCGTAGCAGCTTCAAGAAGAGGGCCCGGTCCGAGGCAAAACGGTACGATTCGTTGTACCCACCGACACCTAGAACTGTCTCTCGATGGACCAAGATGCTCCCATGAATGATGCCGGAACCCAACAGCTCCGCCCGCCAAATCGCCTCGTGCACTTGGGGCCGAAGGATGACCGACTCCTGGCGCGCGGGATCATCACGAAATTCCCAAATACCCGTACCCACGCACCGCAAATCGGAATTTTCATCAACGGCACGCATCTGCTCTTCCAGACGTGTGGGCGCCGAGTAATCGTCGGCATCCATCCGGGCAATCCATGGAGTCACCGCATGGCGGAACCCCACGTTGAGCGCTGCCGTTTGACCGATGTTGCGCTCCAGGGGGAGAAGCTCCACCCGGGGATCGTTGATGCCGGCAATGATGTCACGGGTGGAGTCGGTGGAGGCGTCATCTACAATCAAGAAACAGAAATCCCGATAGCTTTGATTCAAGATGCTCTCCATGGCGACCCTCAAAAAGGGGGCTCCATTGCGAACCGCCATCAACACCGTGAGCCCATCTCCGCTGGCCAAGCTCATCCGCTCACCCCCATCGGCTGCGCGCAGCGTTCCTGAAGCGTCCGGGACCGGTCCCCCAGAAAACGTTTCAGCCCTAAATGCAAAGAGGGAATCTTATATCCGACGGCTTGCTCGAATCGGCTGGAATCCATGGAAAGCTCTTTGGCCCGCGGCGCCGGGTGCCCTCCCTCTTCCAATCTGCTGCGTTTGGCATGCGCCATGGAGAAACCAGCCAGTTTCGCCAGCTGGACACCGAAATCATACTTAGAGAGCAGATCCTTGCCTCCCAGATGGAACAGCCCCTGATGGTGTCCGTCCACGAGCCTCTGCACCCCCTCCACCAGATTCATCACGTAGATCGGCGCAAAGAACACATCCGCATACAACCGGATGGGCAGACCTTGCTCCAGAGAGCGATACAGCCACTCGGCAAAGGTCTTCTTTCTGCCGGAAGACCAACCATAAAAGTTGCTTCGCACAATCAGATGGTTTTTGACGCACTGCTCCACCGCCTGCTCCCCTTTGCGCTTGGAGAGACCATACACGGTACGGGGCACCGGAATAGATTCCTCGGTCGCCCAAGGCGTGTCACCGTGCAGCACCGCATCGGTTGAGATGTAGACAAACCGGGCATGGGGATTCAGTCGCTTGGCCAAAGTTTCCGTGGCATCGGCATTGACCGCATAGGCCATGCGATCGTTCTTTTCGCAGGCATCCACATCGGTTATGGCTGCACAGTGAATGAGGAGCTCCGGCGCAAAATCACCCATCACGCGATCCAAGAATTTGGAGTCTGTGAGATCTCCGCAACTGCTTCGAATCGGCAGCTTGCCCCAGGAGGGGTTGCGATCTATCCCCATCACTTCATGCGTGTTGCCAAAGGCCGATGCCAGGTGAGCACCCAGCAGACCACCAACCCCAGTGATTAAAACGCGCATCGGATCACCATGTTGGGTACAGATCCCGGGGAGGCTGTTTCCTTCCCCCACCAGACCCCCTCCGGCCTCGACGCCTCAACAACAACAGCGGCGAGGAGAGGATCTTCAAGCACCAGTAAAAGAAACGCATCAGAGCGAAAACTCCTTTCGAATCAGCTCAGCCGCCAAGGCAAATCCCGCGTCGGTCAGGTGGATGCGGTCAACAAACAACCACTGGGGCTGTTTGAAGGGATCCGAACCGTTCAAATCCAGGAAAGGAACCTCAAATTGATCGCAGAGCCGCTTTGCATCCGCCTGGAATTGATCTTTCCTTTGAGCCAAAAAAGAGAACAGTGTTTTGTTATACTCTGTACCGATCTGATTGAGGCAGCCAAACAGCTCCTCCTCCTCGGGCACCAACGCCTTGTTGAGCCAAGGGATGGCCGGCTGCAGAACAAAATAAAGTTTAAACCCAAGACTCTTCTGCAGCAGTGCCCATATGCGCAGGTCCCGCTCCATGCAAGCAAGCCCATCATCATAACGTTCCTCTGAGCTTCGGCTGGGGGAATCCGACTTACCGGGGACGAACTTCTGCGCGACCTCCTGGGCAAACTGCTGAAACGATCCTCGAACCCCTGTCATCTTGCCGCGCTTCAAACCCTGCTCAAAGATGGACTGGTAGTAGAAGGCGTTATAGACGGGCGAGGCACTCCCAGCCAGATGGGAGAGGACCAGGTGGTTGATGCCGGTAAACAACACCACCTGCGCCACATCCTTTGGCAAGTGAAGCAGAAAGATAATGACTTCCTGAGTCGAATTGAACGCTCGCCCTGAAAAATTAAACCATGCCGTTGAACCTTTACGGTTCAACTGGCTCGCCAGGGTTGCTCCATCCGAGGAGGCCCCTATGCCAAAAGCAGAACTTGAACCCACCAGGGCTCCCCGCGGATGATCTCCTTCGTTATATGTCTTCAGGGTAAGGGGCTGGTCCTGCCAAAGGGTGCCGCGGAACCCGTGCTCATCTGTGGTGAATGAAGGGGTCTTCTGGTTCGGCTGGTGGAAGAACATGACATAGGGCAGCCACCGCTTCTCATCGAGTGCATCGTAATCTCGCATCTGAGGGACCAGGGCATAGCGACGTCCCCTTGGGGTCGCAAGAGAGGCTTCTGTCCCCATCGCAAGGCTCATCCTACCCTCCCCTGTCCCGCTGCGGCCAGCTGCGCGTAACGCCCCTGGCGCTCCATGAGGTCTGCGTGGGAACCGGCTTCTACAATCCGTCCTTGATCCAGAACCAATATCAGGTCCGCGCGCTGGACCGTAGAGAGCCGGTGGGCAATGATCAAAACGGTTCTTTCGCGAGAAAGCCGCTCAATGGCATCCTGAATCAACCGTTCAGACTCAGAGTCCAAGGAACTCGTCGCCTCGTCAAAGATTAGAATCTCCGGCTCTTCGAGGATTGCCCGGGCAATGGCGATCCGCTGCTGCTGCCCCCCTGAAAGCTTCATCCCCCGCTCCCCCACCACCGTCTCATACCCTTTCGGGAGCTGCCGGATGAAGGGATCGGCGTTGGCGGTCACGGCAGCCTTGCGGATTTGCTCCGAGCTAATCCCTCCGCGCCCAAACCGTATGTTCTCAGCCACCGTCTCATGAAAAACAAACCCATCCTGACTGACAAAGCCGATGCGCCTCCTCCAGCTTGCCAGATCCAATTGTGTCAACGCTACACCATCCACCAGAATGCGTCCGGCACTGGGCTGCAGCAGTCCCAGCACCAAGTGGGCCAGCGTGCTTTTGCCGCTTCCGGAAGGCCCCACCACGGCGGTCACCCTGCCCTGCGCAAGACCAAAGGAAAGCTCATGAAATAGCTGCGGGCGGCCCGAATAGCCAAAGCTCATTTTGTCGAAAAGAATCTCTCCTCGAAGAGATTTTGCCGGTTGGTCCCCTCCCTTTGCAGCCAAGTCCGGTTGCGCCAGAGCCTGCTCCACCAGCTGCGCATCCCCCAGCAGCCCCACCACCTCCATTCGCAGCTGTCCCATCAGCGTGAGAGAAGGCAGCAATTTCAACAACCCCAGCGTCAACATTCCCACCAGCGGTAGGGACTCCACCAAAAGCTCTGGTTGGAGAAACCGAAAGAGCAGCAGGAACCCGAACACGAAAAAGACCACTGAAAACTCCAGGAGAACCTTCGGAACGGAGAGCCAGAAGGCATCCTTGGTGTATAAGTTGCGGAAAATCCGGCTCTGCTCAACGAAGCGCTTGAGCCACAGCGACTGTGTCCCGAAAGCCAGAATCTGTCGAATGCCGCTGAAAAACTCGCTGGCGACAGAGGTTTGGGCGGCGCCGGCTGCCACCCGCCCCTTTCCCGTGTGATAAGAGATTCTCTGGGAGAGTAGGTGGGTCAAACCGTGATACCCCCAGGTGACAACACCCAAGCCCACCGTGACCCAGGGCATGGTAAGAAACAACAAGCCCACAATAGCGGTAACCTTTAGCCCCTCCGCGACCAACTGCGCAATCTTCTGCGCCAAAACACCGGCCCGGTTGGCAGCATTGGAAACGCTGTAGATGAGCTCCCCCTGCTTCTTCTCCAGGAAGAAGAGAAATGACGAGGCGGCGTATGAGCGCATGAGGCGTGTTTTAAGATCATGCTGCACCGTGCCGCTGGCATACCCCACCAACGCATCTCGACTCAGCATAGCCAGACACTTGAGGAAGGTGACCGACAAGAGCAGGGCAATGGCGGCAACGATCGGATCTGCCAACGGGATCATCTTGACCAAACGAGTCAACAGTGCCAGGAACCCCTGCTGGGTAGCGCTCCCACCGCCCTGATCGAGCAGCGCCTGAAACACCGGAAAGAAAACAGCGATGCCAAAGCTCTCCAGGACCGAAGCGACCAGGGCCACCCCCAGGATGGCTAAGAGAAGCTTGCGATAGGGACCAAAAAGTACCCGGAATAACTTAAAAAATTTAAACATGGATGGTATCCTTCTCCAGCACCTCAGCAGAGTGGGCTGGCTCGGAAGGGATATTTGCGAATTCACCATCCGGCGACACCGGTAAAATGCCATCGACCGCGGCAATCTGTTCGGTTCCCCATTTCTGGGTGTACCGACGAGCAGCCTCCCGCAGAGCCTCTTCCCGGCTCTGCCCGCCAACCAAGGCATCACGAAGCCATGTGAGATAACGCTGAATGCGCTCGGAGGTCCCACCATCGCGCAAAACCACCAAATCATTCAGGATCGCTTCCCACCTGCCTATCCGGTTCGCGTCTTGCGGGTGGGTTCTGCAGCGCTCAACGGCCTGCCAGAGGCTTTCCCAATCATCGAAGAGAACCTCTCCTTTCGGCAAGCGGTTGAGGAGCTCCACGGAAAAACCCTGCGTTAGCAAGAGTGTCGGTTTCCCTACCAGGCTGCTTTCCAACGCAGCGGTTCCTCCGATCATCAGCCCCACGGTGAGATCCGCCGCAGCAGATGCAACCATGGGCAGAGGACGAGTATCTCGGGAATCACTTCCAAGCAAAATACATCGGCCGCTGTCCATCCATTGTTTTAAATCGTTCCACACCGGGCCAAGCCGCCCAGGCAGTGTGTTCGGAAACTGCGGCTTCAAAAGCAATCCCAGCTTCGGATCGTCCCGAAGGCGCTCGCACAAAAATTGGTAATCGGCCCGCAGCTGACGACGACCTCCGAGGGTCTTGAGGTTAACACCGAAAGCTTCGTCCAGAAAACAGACCCAGAAACTCGCCCGGGGAAGGCAGAGCTTTCGCCGCAGGCGCAGCCCGGTTCGGCGAGCTGCCTTAAGCGCATCATCCATCAGATAACCGGCCGTTACAAACTGAGGGATCCGGGAACCGGAAGCCCGCTCTGACTCTGCCCGGTTGGGGGCAAAGGCGAAGTGCACGTCTACGGCGGTTCTACGTAGTATTCTCGGCTCGCATTCAATAGAGCGCTGAATGCTGACCGAAATCCCTCCCACCGCCTCCTGGGCGCAGTGGAGCGCTTCGCTTTCTGGAAAATGGTCTGCGGTAGAAACGTGCATTCGAACTCCGGTCGCCTCAAAGAAGCGGCGCCACCGGTCGAAGTGCCGGTAGAAATCATAGGATGCCCCTTCCAGATAACGTTCAACAGCCGCTTGATGCCTTGCGTGGCCGAACAAACCAGCCCACAGGCCCTTGAAGGAAGGTTCAAAGAATCCGCCTGAATACATCAGATGTCTCAGTTCGCTCTTTCCGACAACCTCAATCCCTGCTGCCGCTAATTGGCGCCGCCGGTCTGAATCTGGTTGGTCTTGGGGGTGCATACAATAAGCCATTACGGTGCCCTCAGGCCAAACCGAACGCCGGTACCAGAAAAAGTCTGTGCTGAAACGCTTCTTTCTTGATGTCCCGCGCAGGTACACCTCAACGGCCACTCGAACCGCATGCGGACGCTGAGAAAAACGCCGAAGGAGCCTCTTGGCGCGAAAAACTGACCAGAACCGATACCCGAAAATGACCAAGGCCTGGAACGCTTTTTTCCAGAAGCGGTTTTTTGCTGGAATCGGTTCCAGGTGTATGCCCCATCGCTGCGCATACCGAGACTGCAGCTCAAAGAGATCATCCTGAGGGACAACCAGAGTGCCCTGTCCGGTCTCGCTGGGATTTCTCTGGAGAGCCCAGGCAACAACCAAAATCGATCGGAGGCGCTCGGTCAGCTCCAGGTAAGCCTGCTTTGAGGCAAAGGCGTGCAGATAAAACAGGTGCGAACGGCTCCGCACCAAACGGGCCAACGCCTTCCAGTAGCGAGGATCCGACTCCCAGTATCGGAGTTGAGGCTCCGGACCACCTACGTAGAACTCTTCCAGCGATGAGGTGACGCCTGGCAGGCGGACATCATCGAAGAAATCGTACTCCAGCTCACGGATGGTTCCCCTCCAGCCCAGAGGGCGCAGGCATTTCACCAAGAAGCGGGCTGTGGGGCTTACTTCGTAGATCACCCACAACAGCTGGGTGTGCCCCAGGGGGGCGCGGCGCAAAATCCTGCACAGCACCCAACGCAGGAACAGAGCGCCTCCCAAGCGCTCCACAAAGACAAACGCTGCTGTCCCGCTCACCCGTTGACCTCCTGCCTGATCACTCTAAGTTCTTCCGGGTGAAATAAGCGGGGGCATCATCTCCGACCCAACGGGATCCAACCTGAAACTTAGACATGAGTACTCACAACCCTTTCATAGCCGTCCAAAAGGCGCTTGAAGTTCTTGCTGAAATTGGCGCGCTCGCTCACCAACCTTCGATTCGCCTGCCCCATCTGATGACAGCGCTCCGGCTCATCCAATGCCTCAAGGAGGACAGCGGATAGCTCCTCAACATCCCCTGAGGGATAGCGCCATCCGTTAACACCCGGCTCAACCCATTCCTGATTTCCGTATGCATCCGGTACAGCGACGGCCAAACCGCTCGCCATCGCCTCCAAGAGGCTGACGGAGGTCCCGTCGCATCGAGTGGTGCTGACGTAGAGATCCGATCCCTGAAAATAAACCGGAACCTCCCTCTCGGGAACCCTGCCCGGCAAATGGACCCACTCTGAGATGGCCTGCTTTTGAATGAACGCTTCGATCTGGCCGCGGAGAGAGCCGTCTCCGAGCATCAGAAAGCGAACATCCTTCCTTGTTTCTAGAACGCGCCGCGCCGCCTCCAGGAAGAGCTCGGTGCCGCGGCCAGGCTCCATAGAACGGGCGCTGACAACAATCCTGCAACCGCTCCAGAAAGGTTTCTTGGGGTTTCTTGTCTCCGGAAAACGATCCAGCTCCACGCCAAAGGGAAGCAGGATAATCTGCTCCGAGCGGACCGCAGTCAAGGAAAGGATCCGCTTGCGTACTGTTTCGCAATCTGCGACGACCCGCTGGGCCCTGGAAAGGGTCCACGAGACGATCCAGCGAATCCAGCGAGCCCGTTCCGCAACCAACAGCACATCCGAACCCCAAGACATCAGGACCAGCGGTCGAGCCCCCGCCAGAGCGGCATAGAATCCTCCCGTCTGGATGGGGCCGGCATGGACAATGTCCGGCCGAAGCTTCCGAAGGTACCGGCGCAGGCGAAGAACGGCCACAGCGGCGCTTAAAACGGTCGTCCGGCCCGGCCGGCGCTTGAGCGGCGGCAGTCGCTTCACCCCTTCCGGTAGGGAGCGGCTCTCCAGTGGATGCGGGTCCCAAGCGCAGGAAAGAAACCAAACCTCGTAAGAGGCCCTGCTCAATCGATCCAGAAACCGCCTGTCGTGCGTGCTGTACCCTTGAGAAATGTAAAGAATCCGCCTCTTGGTGCGCATCAGAAACCCACCCTCTTGCCGCTACGAAAACCGTTTGGATAGACGGCCTCGTAATCCAGAAGAAAGGTTCCCCGGCGAGGGACAACCTGCTCTTCCAATCGATACGTATCGGGGTTGTAGACTTGAAAAACCCACGCGGCGCCCCGCCGAGTAATGGGAGAACGAACCACATGCGTCGGCCTCTTCTCCCCTGCAACCAGATGGACCAAATAGGGAAAACCTCGGCCCAGAAGAGCTTCCACGCCCCAATAGGTGTCCAGTTGATCGTTGGAGTTTTGAACCCAAGTGTATGGAATCTGTCTGGAGAAACTCGCCTGATCGATCAACACCCGTTCAGAACGAAGGAGTGCCTCTTTGGATGCGGTGAGGGTATCGCAAATGGCCCGATTGATCCGGCAAGCCACCACTTGGTTCCAGGCCGTTCCCTGAGAGACCACAAGCCCCAGGAATAACGCAGCACTCACAGCAAGCACGCGAAATCTCCCAAGCAGAGGAATCGCTGCAGCAATCAAGAGGACAAAACCAATGGATGACATCCCGGTATGCCGCCCTAGAATGCCCCATGTCAGAAAGACCGGAGCAACCAAAAGGATGAAGATGGCGGCAGCCAGCCCAAGGGTTGGGGCTGGAACCTTTGGGAAAGAGGTTCGCTTCAACCAGCGCCAGAGGCCCGCGGCAAAGAGAGCGTTGGCTGCCACCAGCAAGAAGATCCACGGCGCCTCGATGGTTGGAAAGCGGTACAGCCCATAGAGAATCCACTTGGCCATCTGCCGGCCGAGGTAAAGCTGGGGAAGCATACTAAAAATGTTGGGTAGAACTCTCACCAGTTGGACATCGGGGGCTTTTGAATCTGACGCAACCCACCCAAAAACATCAAACCGAAGCAGGAGGTAAGCGGCAACAGGTATGAGAAAAAGAAGGCACGCCTTGGCGCTGCGGCGCTCTTTCAACCAGGCATAGAGGAGCAAAACCAGCGGCAGGAAGAACCCAAGCTCATACATGAAAAGGGCTGTTGTATAGCAGAGAAATGAGCCAGCCAGATGGCCCCACCGTTTCCTCTGAGTGTAGAGAATAAAGAGGATAAGACTTGCCACATAAAGGGTAAAGACCACATTCAGGTAGGTATAGGTGAGGGTATGGTAGAGTGCCAGTTTATTGGGCAAAAGAAGATAAAACAGTGCGCACAAAAAGGCCCACCCCCGCCGTTCCAGCAGGAGATTCAGCAACAGATAAACCGCCCAGAGCAACGCTGTGCTGGAGAGAAAGACCAGGCTGACCGCAAACAACGGCTTCTCGGCTGCGAGAACATCCAGGGCATAATGAAAGATCAGGAGGGGGCGGTCAGGGGTGGACAAAATCTCCTGCCACAAGAAGAGCATGGTGTTCTCTTGGTTGAGGATGGCGAGCCATCGAGCCACATCATCCAAAGAGAGAAAGACCCGTTCAAATGGAATAAAATGAGCCAATCCATTGACCGCCAGAAGAACCATCAGGGGGAGCAGGTGTCGCTTCATGCTCATGCCGTCCTAAAGACAGGTTGCACCGGCTGGCCTTTCAACCGGCTGGAAACCTCTTGTTTTTCATGCGCCTGGGCAACAATCCGCATGACCGTAGCGTAGACCCTGAGCAGCTCGTCCGCCTCGGCATCTCCATGGGCAGCGCTGGTCAGATGATACCCGGAAAAGAGGACACCCCGCTTTGCGCACTCCTGCTGAAAAAGACTCTTTAGCGCCAGGGATTCAGCCTCATCCCGGCCGTGAAACTGAACCACCGTTCGGGGAGCAAATCCCGCGCATTGGGTCAGTTCCCCCAAGCCGCATTCGCGCGCCAGAACGTTGTAGCCGGCCTGAATTCGTTTCCCCGCGGCCCAAAGTTGCGGCACGACATTGCAGCGAACCATTTTTTCCAAGGTCGCCTTGGCCGCCGCTAAAGAAAGGGTCTCTCCGCCGAAGGTAAAGGAGAAGAAAACCTCTTCAAAGTGCCGCATCAACGCTCTGCGCCCTACCAGGGCCGAAAGGGGCAAGCCGTTGGCCATCGCCTTGCCGAAACAAGCCAGATCTGGGATGACGCCGAAATGTTTCTGGGCACCGCCTAAGTCAAACCGAAAACCGGTCAACACCTCATCAAAGATGAGCAGGGCCCCTTCCCTCTGGGTCAAGGCGCGAACGGCCTCGAGGAACCGGCCCTCGGGAGGCTCCACCCCCACAGGTTCCAGGATGACGGCGGCAACCGCTCCGGGATGCTCCGCAAAGATCCGTTTGAGGGAATCCAGCTGGTTGTATTCAAACGGAAAGGTCAGCTTCCTAACCGCCTCGGGAACTCCTCGCCTGCGGGTCGTGGTGCCAATGGTCCAATCCTGCCACCCGTGATAGCCTGAAGTCGCGATCAACGCCCGCCCGGTCACCGCGCGGGCCAGCCGGACCGCCCCGGTGGTCACATCGGAGCCATTCTTGCCGAAGCGCACCATCTCGGCGCAGGGAATGAGCGCCGTGAGCATTTCGGAAAGTTCCACCTCCAGAGGATGGGGAAGCGAGAAGACGGCTCCGGCTTTGAGCTGCTCACAAACAGCGGCGTTGACATCCCGATCGTTGTACCCCAAGATCATCGGGCCCAACGCCATCGCAACATCAAGATACCGGTTGCCATCGACATCCCAAACCCGAGCCCCTTCCCCTCGCACCAGAAAGCTGGGGGCCACTCCCGGGACAAACTGCGTGGGCCCCTTGCTGAAGGTCTGGGAGCTGCCCGGCACCACCCGGGCCGCCCGCGCAGCCCACGCTGAAGAGGCAGCCAGCTTGCGCGGAATCTCGGGGAGGGGATCATCCTTCAAGAAAGATTTGTAATAACCCTCCTCTGAAATCGAGGTTGGGTTGATGGCGGTCAGCTCCGGTGTGGTTCGGACCAATTGCAGAACATCCTCCAGGCAAAAAAGTTGATCGGCCCCTTTCAGTTTCCGGTAAACCGCCCGGACAAATTCGAGATCCGCCGGGTGATCCACCGACCACTTCAGTCCCGAAAGATCTTCCGGGGCCTCCACGGTAGCAATCTTAAATTTTCCGAAGTGCTTCATGTAGGGGGTCACATGCTCACGCTCAGAGGCGCCCCGGGCCTGGCGGTGTGCGCGCTCCAACGCTTCAAAAGAAAAAACCTCTACATCCATACCGTCCGGAAAGCGCTTGCCCATGTTGTTGCTGGCATAATCAAAATCCCCGGAACGAAACCGTTCCACAACCTGGTCCAGCAGCTTGGGGTCCATCAAGGGGCAGTCCGGGGTGACCCGAACAATGGTGGTCACTCCAAAAGCAACTGCGGCTTGATAGAACCGCTCCAGCACATCAGCCTCAGAACCGCGGCTTATCTTCAACCCCCGTTCCTCGGCAAACTGCACGAATACATCATCCTGTTTCTGGTCGGTGGTGGCGATGACCACCTCCTCAACGTAGCGGCTGGCGCGTACACGCTCAATCAACCACTCCAGCATCGGTTTTCCTGCTACCTCGGCCAAAGCCTTGCCGGGAAGCCGGGAAGAGCCCATTCGGGTCTGGATGATGGCTGCCAGCATCAGGCGCCTCCCAAGGAAACAACCGATCCGGTCCGGATGGAGTGATCAATTCCCTCTGCGACCCGAAGCACCTCGACCCCGTGGGCAACATCCACTTGAGGGGGCCATCCGTTACGCGCCGAATCCAGGAATGACTTGAGCTCCTCAAGATAGGTGTCCAGAGGCTCTCCCGTGACCTCCACCGGAAGATAGCGATCCTTCCCCTTCTCGCACACCGTCAAAGCCCCCAGACTGTCATCGACTCGACCTTGGGAGCAATCCCATCGCAGTGCGGCATCCTCCCCCATCAGCCAAAACCCGCGCCGGTAAGTCGGCTGCAGGCAATCCAGGCTTAAGGTTGCAATCCCTTGGGCGCATGTGTGCAGCAAAACCTTGATGGTGTCGAACCCGGAAATCTCAAGCGCACTGAGTTTCCCTCCCATGGCCATGACCCGCTCTATCGGACCCATGAAGAAAAGAGCCAAATCAATCTCATGTGAGCCGTCAAAGATAAGCCCTCCGCCAGCACCCGCCGAAGCCATGTAGCTTTGGCGGTAACTCTTCTGCTTCCACCACTTCGCCAGGTACAGACCGAATTCAAAGTGAGCCGTCAAGATCTTCCCGAGGACACCGGATTGCACCATCGTTTTCGCGGTTCTGACCGCGGGATGAAAACGAAGATTGTATCCCACCTGAACCAGTCGCCCGTCGGCCTGTGCGCGCCGAAGAAGCGTTTCGGTCCCATCCACTCCTACCGAGAGGGGCTTTTCCACAAACACATGAGCGCCCGCCTCCAGCGCCTTCTGGGCCATCTCCACATGTGTCGCCGCGGGGGTGCAGACCAAGACCACATCCGGTCGGCGACCCAGCGCCTCCTCGGGGTTGGGGCAGACCGCAATTCCGCAGGCTGCTTGGGTTTTCTCCCGAGCAGAGGGATCGGGATCAACCGCTTCAATGCCCGTGATACCCAGGCGGCGCAGATGATCAATGTGCCTGAGCCCAATGGAACCGCATCCCAATACCAGCGCCTTCACGCTCCTTGCCTCCTACACATTGACCTGGGTCGCCGTGCGAAGAGCCGGCTGCTTACTTAACAAAAGGAGTTCCCGCGCCACCCGCAAAGCCCCTTGTCCATCGACCAGGCAAGGACCCGCCTCGGACATGGCAAGCCGAACTTGCCTGTCCAAAAGGATCGGCAAAAAGGCCTTCCGAAGCTCTGGCAGTGCGTCCGGTTGACGCACGCCGCCGGCTCTCCGGACCGATCCGGCCTGAACCAGATGCTCCAGCTGCCCCTGTTGGTTGAAAGCGATCTCAAACGCCACGGCGGGACATCCCACGCGAGCCAACTCGTAAAGGGTCTGGCCCGCTCCTGTGACGGCAAGATCCGCCTCCAGAAAAAGATCCCGGACTTGGTCAGGTGCCTCGATGCAGCGAACCTTGCGGGTCAGCGCGGCTGCGGTGCGGCGAACCTCCTCTGGGTTCCGGAAAAAGGGACCCAAGACAGCACTCACGCTGAACTGACCCGGTACGCTCTCGAGTAGCCTTAACACCTTTGGCGTCAAGCAGTAAGGATCGGCGCCTCCGAAGATGACGAGCACGTTTTGGACCTCCGGCCGCACCGGATGGGCAGGAACCTCCCAAAATTCAGAGCGGAGAATAGCGTATTCGGGCCCCTGCAGGAAACGGGTTCCGGGCAAGGGAGAGCGATACTCCAGCGTGCGCGCATGCGCATCCCCATTGACCACCAGATGGCACGGAAACGGGTGGGGATTGATGTCTTCAATGGCGCAAACCGCAAAACCTGCCAGCGTTAGGAATGAAAGGTACTGATCCCCTTCCTCGTCGGAATCAACGATGATCACCCGGCAGTTCCGCTCCTTGGCCATGGCACAGGTTTGTCTTTGGTCCGCCGGACTCCAGGAGGATGGCGCTCCCAGGGGAAAACCGTCAAACCCAAAGTCCCGCACACGCTTGAGCGCTTCCGGCGCCCCGGAAACCAGGAAGAAGCTCTTCACTGAAAAGCGCTTGAGTGCTTGCGCCAGAGAGAGACACCGCTGAAGATGTCCCAGGCCCACCCGGTGATCGGCATCTACTCGAAAGAGGACGTCCATGGTCATCCCTCGAGCTTTCCGATCGCCTTGAGGAGTGCTGTGGCATACAGGGGATAGAGGGTGTTGTAAACTTCACCAACAGACCGCTCCCCTGAGAGGGGAATAAACTCCTCCGCCAGGACTTCGCCCTCATCGACCCGCTCTATCATCCGGTGAACGCCGACGCTGGCGCGGGGGCTGCCGTCTCTCAACATGCGCTCGATCGGCCCGGCTCCTTTGTACTTCCACAGGCAGGGATGCGCGTTAATGCCACCCAGCCGGCAGAGGCGAAGCAGGCGCTCTGGCACAATTTCTCGTCCGTGTACAGAGACCACCAGGTCTGCTTCCCGGAAACAGGATTCCGCCCCATCTTGACGGATGGAAGAAAGAATTGGCAGCTTCAGCTCCTGCGCCAGGCGCTTGAGCGAATCGTCATAGGCCACCACGCCGATGACCCTCAAACCTACGCCCAAGACGGTCAGCAGGCCCATACAGCCTGCCTGCCTGCTGCCCAGAAAGAGAACCCGAAGGGGAGGATTCACCCTGTGAGACCTCCCCGCTCGAGAAAAGTACGCCTCGCCCAAGGTCTAACGGGACTCATCTCAGATCCCCCAAGCTGACAGACTCCTTGGGGCGTAGATCCCGCAGCGCCTTTTTTCCGATCATCGACGGCAGAGCGCCGGGTGGCGCTCCAGGCAGATGTTTTCCGTTGCGAAGAACAATCAGGTGGCTTGCCTGCAAGACCTCTCCGGCCCGGACAGCCTGGGAGGTAAAGACCGAGCGGCGCCCAAAATCATGGAGCTCCTTCTCTGCCGGATGCATCTGTTTGGCCCCGCTTCCCAGCGCCGTCTCGGCGAGATGAACCAACCGAACCATCTCCCGCAACTCATCCGGCTCGACGGCGAAACGGTGATCTGGTCCAGGCAGCGCATTGCTGAAGGTGAAATGTTTTTCAATCAGGTCTGCTCCCAAGGCTGCCGCGGTCACCGGAGCCAACCACGGGTGGCGGGAATGGTCTGAAAGGCCGGCGGGAACCTGGAAGGTTGAGCGGAGTGTCTCAAGAGCGCGGATGTTCAACGTCTCCAGAGGAGCCGGGTAAGCGGCGGTGCATTGCATCAAGAGGAGTTGTGGGTTGCCGGTCTTCCGGAAGATCTCTACCAGCTCTGAGACCTCATCAAGCTGCGCCGTACCGGTTGAGATGATGACCGGTTTGCCCTTTCCTGCCACATGTTGGACCAGGGGGAAATGGGTCATTTCATAAGAGGCAATCTTATGCGCGGAAACATACGGATCGCACCGGTCTGCCGATTCTTCGTCAAAAACAGAGACCAGGAAAAGGATCTCCAATTCCTTGCACCGGTCCGACAACCGAGGCAACCATTCGTACGGCATTTCCATCTGGCGAATGATGTCGTAAATGGATCGGGAATCCTTGAGATAGTCGCTCTTCCCCGCGGATTTCGGATACAGCTTCTCGGCCCGAAACAGCTGGAACTTGACGGCATCCGCGCCAGCCTGGGAAGCCAACTCCACCAGGCGGAGGGCCTGCTCCAAGCTCCCGTTGTGGTTGGAACCGGCTTCGGCAATGACAAAACAAGCCGCACCCATTCCAACCTGCCGCTTCCCAATCTGAATCGTCTGCATCATCGCCGTCGCTCCGCTCCCTGCTTAAAGATCCGCATGCGTGGCACCCTGAACAGCCGGCGCGCTCATCGGCTGCGCCTCACCGGTATGTGGGTGGCGAACCGTATTCTGGGCGCCCAGTGTCTGAATGGCTCGCCAAGAAAGCTCAATCACCTGTTCATCCGGCATATCGCTGAAATTGGTTCGAACCTCTTCCCCCTGCTCACCCAGGCGGAGGAGATACTGCTCGATGAGTGTTTCATCGGCCGGCCCGGGGCGGCCGGTCACCGCCTTGGCGATCAGCCCGCGCTCAAGCGCCAGGTCCCAAAATGCCGTAGCCGGATAGGCGGTCGTGAAAAAGAAAACCTCAGGGGCCAACCCCACCCGCTTGCAGAAGTCGACCGTCTCCTGGACCGTCCGGGGGGACTCGCTCGGAGAACCGACCATGAACGAGCAGTCGGCATAACCCATGACGCGTTGGGTTTCCCGGATCGCCAGCTCCATCTTTTCCAGGGTCTGACCTGACTTATCGATCGCCTTGAGCACCGCGGGGCTGGCCGATTCGACGCCGTAACCGGCCTGGCGCATGCCCACCTCATGGGCCTGCTCCAGCATGTGCGCACGTCCCTCTTTCTTCGCCCGAGTGACATCATCAGCGATGATATTGGTTCGGCAGGTTCCGCCCCAGAGCACCTCAAACCCGGATTCCTTCTTGCGCCGACGCAGTTCCTCGCAGAACTTCAGCGCCCAGCGGTAGTCGGTCATCATCAGATCATCCAGGAAATGAATGTAGGTCAAACCGTAACGCGCCTTGAGAAACACCATCTCATCGACCACATCGCCAGGCGAGCGCAACCGGTACTGCTTGCCCAGGTAGGCCGCATAACAGTAGTCGCAGGCCGTAACCGCGTAGGGGCATCCTCGGGAGGCGATCATCGACGCCGAAGCAGCATCCTCTTGGATCGGTGTGCCTCTGACCCATTTGGTTGCCCAATTCAGGTGTCCAACGGGATTGCGCTTATACACCTCATCCAGGGGCCAGAGAGAGCGCAGCGGCCAAGGCAGCGCATCCAAACCCGCCACATTGCTCTTGACGGAAGGGCGCAAGCCATTGTCGATGTATTCCCATTCCCCTGAACTGTTCTTGCGCCGGAACACCACGCCCCGGATCCCATCGTAGGAAACGCCGGTTTCTATCCGGTGCAGCAACTCCGAGAAGGTCACCTCCCCTTCCTCCTGGATGACGGCGTCAACCCCCATCCGCTTGAGCATGAAGAGCGGCATGGAAGAGGCGATCCCGCCTCCCAAGACAACGGGAATCTCCGGATGGATCTTCTTGCACAGTCGGGCAATCTGGCGAATCCGGCCGTATTGGGTCACGATGCCGCCCAAACCAATGAGGTCCGGCGTCTGACGCATCAGGGCCGCGACCACTCGCTCTTCAGTCCAGGCCGACAACGCCTCGCCGGAGAGCTCCATCGGCCCTTTTCGAGCGGCGTTGAGATCCAGGACGTTCACCCGATGGCCGTCCATCCTGGCGACCGAAGCGATGTAGCCGTGGCCAATCGGCATGATGTTGGGATAGGACCATTCCCGGATCGGAGCATTGATGAGCAGGATGTCTAATCCGTTTGCGCGGAGCGGAAATTGTTTGAGGGATTTCTCGTCTGTCAACCGCGGCCAGTCAGGTCGCAGCACTTCTCCATCTCGGAATCGCTGGTAGAAACGCTCTGGAACTGCCTGGGCAGAGTATCCGGCCATCTTTACGCCTCCCTCCCGGAGCGAGATGGAACATCAGAGGGCAGAACAGCGGGAGGCGGCCGGTGAAACCGCTCCAGCGCCGACCGAACCGAATGGATCACAAAGTCAACCTCGGCATCGGTCATCTTCGGGAAAAGCGGCAGGGTAACAGCCCGGTCAAAATAACGCTCTGAGATAGGGTGGTCGCCCCGCGCGCAACCAAAACGCTGCTGGTAGAAGGGCTGCAGATGAACCGGCCGGTAATGGACATTCACCCCCACTCCCCTGGCCTGAAGCTCAGAAAAAATTTCCTTTCGGGAGGCCCGCAGCTGCTCCAGCGGCAGCCTGACAGCATAGAGATGCCAGGCATGCCGGCCGTTTCCGGCGGCCTGCAGCTCAAGCCCCAACCCTTGGAAGGCTTGCGTGTAGGCGGCAGCGATCTGGGCCCGGCGGTCGAGGAAGCGGTCCAGCTTCCCCATCTGCGCCAGCCCCAGCGCGCACTGAAAATCGGTGATGCGGTAGTTGTACCCCAGCCGTTGCATCTGGGCACCCCCCGGTTCTGGCGGGTTGAGCTTTACCAACCCATGGTGCCGGAAGCTGCGCAAATGCTCCACGAACTCCGGCCGATTGGTCAGCACCATCCCCCCTTCTCCGGTGGTAATGTGCTTGACCGGATGAAAGCTGAAGACCGTCATCTCCGAATGCGAGCAGCTGCCGACCCGCTCACGCCGGCCTTCACGAGTCACCCATTCCGCGCCCAAGGCATGACAGGCATCCTCAACAACCCTCAGTCCCTTCCGGCGCGCGATGTCCCCAATGGCCTCCATGTCGCAGGGCAGTCCCGCAAAGTGCACCGGCAAAAGAAGGCGAGTCCGGGAAGTAATCCGTTGGGGCAGCCGCTTGGGGTCTAGGTTCAGGGTCTCGGGGTCCACATCGGAAAAAACCGGTTTGCCGCCAAGGTACACGACAACGTTGGCGGTCGCCACAAAGGTGAGCGGCGTCGTGACCGCCTCTTCCTGCGGCCCAAGACCCGCCACAAAACAGGCAGCATGAAGGGCAGCGGTCCCGCTGGAAAAAGCGACCCCGAAGCGGGCGCCGCAGCGCTCGGCCACGGCCCGCTCCAGCGCTTCGATGCGGGGCCCTTGCGTAATCCACTCTGAACGCAGCGCCTCAATCACTGCGTCAAGGTCTTCCTCGTCGAGCCAGTGGCGGCCGTAGGGGATCGGTTTCACCAGCCCTCCCGGTTGTCCACCAGGGCCAGGTCCACCCCTTGGATCAGCTGTTGAATCTCGTCCTTGGAAAGCCACTGCGTGTTGGCGTTGCTGGCATAGGTGAAATCCGGCGGTGTCGGTTTTCCCTCAATCCAGTTAATTTCCCGCTGGTGGGGACCAAAATCCGGCAGGATGACGTAAAAATCATCCAGCTCGATGGTTCGGCGCGCATCATCAGAAGAAACCAGTACCTCATGCAGTTTTTCTCCCGGGCGAATGCCGACGATTTGGTGGCGGCAGTCAGGCGCAAGCGCCTCTGCCAAATCCACAATGTTCATGCTGGGGACCTTCGGCACAAAAATCTCGCCGCCGTGCATGCGCTCCAACGCGCTGAGCACCAAATCGACCGACTGATCCAGCGTGATCCAAAAACGGGTCATTCTCTGATCGGTAATCGGAATGGAGCCAGTCTTGCGCAGCTTGAGAAACAGCGGAATCACGGAACCGCGGGAACCGACCACATTGCCGTATCGAACCACGCTGAACTTGGTTTTGTGGGGCCCGGAGTAGACATTGCCGGCAATGAACAGCTTGTCGGAGCAGAGTTTGCTCGCACCGTAGAGATTGATCGGGTTGGCAGCCTTATCGGTGGAAAGGGCCACCACGTTCTTTACCCCCTGGTCGATGGCGGCATCGATCACGTTGGCCGCCCCTAAGACATTGGTCTTGATCACTTCCAAGGGGTTGTACTCGGCCGTGGGAATCTGCTTAAGGGCAGCCGCATGCACCACCACGTCCACTCCATTAAAAGCGCGTTGCAGCCTGTCCTTATCCCGAACATCGCCGATGAAAAAACGCAGTCTCGGGTCGCAGAACTGCCTGGCCATCTCAGACTGTTTCCACTCGTCCCGGCTGAAAATGATCAGCTTCTTGGGCTGATGATCACGCAAAAGAACTTGAGCAAATTTTTTTCCAAAGGAACCGGTCCCGCCGGTCACCAAAACCACTTTGTCGTTAAATATCATTTCGACTCCTGTCTTCATATTGAATGGGGAAGCCTTCGCTCCCACGCGCATTGCACATTCCGGCCCGAAACAAGCCGTACCAAGAACCGCCCAAACCCATAGTCATCCTTGCGCCACGGGATGGGATCTTCAAAATAAGCTGGATTGCGCAGTCGACTGAGATGCTTGCCTATCCCGTCAAGGGATGCCAGCTGGGGTATGCGATCAAGTTGGCGGATAATCATCTCCGGATCAGACTCCAGGAAGCGAATCTGTGAGAGCCAGATGCGACCCATCTGGGCGTTTCCCCGCCGGTGCTCAAGATACGAAAGGGCAAAGAGACAGGCGATCGTCTCCCAAATCTCCTGCTCCATAACCTGTTGGATGCGCTTCTGCTTGTGCGTGGCGCGCCCACCCCAGCGCACATACCGATCACCCATCTGGCGCACCCAAGGACGCAACGGCTGGCCCCCGGTCACCCAACGCAGGTCTGAAAGTGGCAGCGAAGGCAGCAGGTGCCTCAGCAGGAAGGGTCGGGTTTGAAGGGCCTGCAGCAGGAGGCGCTGCGCTTCTTCGCCCTTGTTCTGCTCTAAGCGTTTCAGACCCAGCATCAACCTCGTCCCAAAGGGATCTACCCACCTCCCCCGCTCATCAAAAACCAAATGGCCCTGTATGCGGTAGCCAACTTCGGCCGATTGAAAGGCTGCGAGATTGACCTGAACACCCTCCAGTGAGGTTTCTCTCAGGGCAGCGGCCAGGAGGTTCCGGAAGTTCTGGCGCTTACGTGAATCCGCGTGGGAATGTCCCGGCGCCAGCTGTTGATGCGGCATGGCCACCACCCCCTGAATCGCTATCTCCCGGGGTTCAAGGGCATCCAGACGGTCAGAGGCTGAGACATCCCTGCGAATCAGGTCTGCCGTGCGCAAATCATCGTAAAGCAGGTAGGTGTTGACAAGACGACCTCGAAAGAGCTCTGCCCGGACCGCAAGCAGGTTGGGAACCGCCAGAAGAACAAAGAGAGCGACAACAAAAGCGTGACGCGTTGTCTCTGCCCAGCCCAGGCGCCTGGAGATTCCGCCCAACAAAGCGGCAAGACCTAACGACAAGAGAACAGCGAGGATAGGTGTCACATAGATCATGTAGCGCGACGGCACAGCCGGAGGGAAGCTCACATAGTGATTGAGCAGGTGCACGAGGACAACGCCATACCAAACCCCCCAAACCACCAGCGCACCCCTTTTCTTGATGGTCTCTCTGAAGAAGTTCCAGATCAGCAGCACAGTGAGTCCGCCTGCCCAAAGGCTCATTTGAGCCGGAATATAGTGCTGGGCCTGACTCGAGTCCATGAGCCGCGCTGTCTGCAGCGGATTCAAGAATGTCGCCAAGCTTGTGACCAGAGGCGAAAGGGCGTTGTACGGCAGCAGAAGCTGCCGCGTATCCCTAAGCGCAAGCCATCCCCATACCAACCCCAGTGAGATCGCAAGCACAATCCACCCCAAGCGCGAATGACGCAAGAAACCAGCTCCGCCCTTGAGCAGCAGGCGAAAGGCGCCGAGTGCTACGCCTCCCAGCGCCAAGAGCACTCCCCATTTGACACCCGCAGGGATAGCCCACTGTACGATGGCATCATTGATGATGACATCCCCGGCAAAGGCCAATGCGAAGGTAGGATAAACCAGTGCCGCGACAAAAAGGGGCAACCACCGATTGAAACGGTTGAGGCGCTCCTTGGGATCACGTGAAACAACCAAAAGGTGCGCCGCAATCAGCAAGGGAGCAATCACAGCGGAGCGCTGCAGAGAAGCCACCACAACCCACGCCAAGGTCCACCCGTAAAGCCATCGTGCGCCGCTCAGGCTCGATGTCGGGCGAGCTTCAATCTGGAGATAACCAGACAAAACAACCAGGATGGTAAAACAGGCGAAGAGGTGCTGGAAGGCTGCCGGCCAGAGTACCGCATAGAAATGGGAAAAGGCCGTAAGGAACACAACGGCTGCCCCGAAGGCCACCTCACGAGTCAACTCCATCAGCCGGCAGACCCGATACAGCAGCGCCGCGGTTGCAGCGTAAACGACGACAGAGACCCCCATCAGGGACTGGATTGGATTGTTTGCGAAAACCGTCACGAGAAAGAGGTAGCTCTTTAAGACCGGCTGACCAAACTCAATCGGCCAGGGGCCCAGCAGAAAGCGTGCGAGCTCAAGAAAGGATTTGCCCTCCGTCTGTTGGGCAAGGGTGGGAAGCATCCACCACAGATCATTTTCCGGCAAGGCCATAACCCAGGGCTGGCGGATTATCGCCAGAAAGGCAGCCGCCAGCGCTACGAAACAACCGCCGTAAAACCATCTTCCCCCGACCCCTTTCTCGCCAGGAAGCTGCTTTCCCATGGGCTTAAGCCATCACTTTCTTCTGGGAGGCCAGCGACCACCCTGACGGAATGTAGAGGCTGCGCTGCTTGACCGGGACCCTGCGCTGCAGGTGGGGATTGAGCCGGTTGACAAACCACTCCAAAGGAAAAAGGGGCAAGAGCGAGATAACCAAGTTGGTCGCGAGGGCAAAGGAGAGCCGAAACAGGTGGAGCCACTCGCCGAGGAACAGATACCAATGGGAACGCAGTTTAAACCACCCCGGCCCATGCTTTCGGGTGATGACCCCCCAGAGGACCCGGGGCCTAAAGTTGGAAAGGAGATTGTATCGGATAACATCCCGCGTCAATTCCCACTCCGAGGTCGTCTCCGGAACATAGGGCAGCGGCCTGCGCCGGGACAACGGCAGCGCCATTTCAGAAAGAGAGGAGGTGAAATTTTCCCAATGGCCCTGCTTGCACATTCTCCGGGAACCTTGGACATCACGGTAGAAGGGGGTACCCGGATAAGGGATTAGGTTGTTGTACTTGATGAAGGTGGGCGAGAGGGAATTCGCAAAGCGGACAGTCTCAACCCGATCGGCATGCGTCTCGGTCGGAAAACCAAAGATCATAAAGATGGCCACATCCATCCCATGCTTGCGCGCCACCGCCACCGCATCGCGGTGCTGCTGGAGCGTCTCCCCCTTATGAACGATGTTGGCCAGGCGCTCCACACCCGTCTCCACACCAAAACCAACCGAATCAAAACCGGCCTCCTTGAGCAGCGGAACCATCTCCGGGTAGAAATTATCCGCCCGGGTCTGCAGGGAAAAAGAACACTTTTCTTTAAGCCCAGAGGCCTTGAGCGCTGCGCAAATCTCATGAACGCGAGACTTCTTAAAGCATAGGTTGTCGTCCAAAAAGAAGAGGGACTTGACGCCGAAGCGATTGACCAGGGTGTCCAGCTCACTCATGATGGTTTGGATCGACTTGTAGCGGTAGGTAGAGCCGGTCATCATCCGCTGGCTGCAGTAGCTGCACTTGTAGGGACAGCCGCGGGAGGTGACGATAAAGCCCCAGTCATAGGTGGTGCGGTGCTTGGCCTTCTCGAGCATATTGACAAACATGTCATAGGGAAAGGGGGGCAAACTGTCTAAGTCTTTGATGAGCGGCTCTTCTGGGGTATGAACGATTCTGTCTTCATGTCGGAAGGAAAGCCCTCGGATCGAAGAAAAATCGGTTTCCCCTTGCCGAATGGCGTCGTAAAGCCTCAAGAGAGACCGCTCCCCTTCCCCGCGCACCACAAAATCGATTGTCGGAAAGGAAAGCATCTCATCCGGCAAAGCGGTGGCGTGGAATCCGCCGACGATCACAGTGGAGTCAGGGTATTTGGCCTTCAAGAGTGCGGCCAGCTCAAAGGTCCGGGCGGCCTGCGCAGTCAAAACCGTGATGCCAAACACATAGGGCTTAGGCAAACCCTCAAGCGCATCATCAAGGTTTTGCCAATTGAGCTTGACCACTTCCTCATCGATGATGCGCACCGCATGGCCATGGGCTTTGAGTTGTGCGGCAAGGCAGCCGATCGACATTGGCAGCGATAACGGCGCAAAACGGCTGATGGAACCACCATAGCCGGCATTGCAGGGATTAATGATGAGCATGAAATGATCTCACTTTCGGGGGGCACCCCGACGCAGAAACACTTCCCGCAGCAGCTGCAGCAGGTATACTGCGCCCCACTGAAAGATCTTGAGCTTCCTATCCCCGCCGATGCGGGCCGGTTCATCCGCTGGAATCTCTCCCCAACGAACACCCCACTTAAGGGATCGAAAGGACATCAAGGGAATCCAATCCACCCGCGTCCGAAAGAGCCTCTCTAGACCCTCAAACTCCTCGGGTCTGTCCAAGCCCAGCTGCATCGGCAGCTCCTTTCGGTGAGCGCGAAGCATGACCATCGGATCGGTCATGCGGGCAGAACCCCTGGGGCGTAAAAACCAATTGCTTAAGGTGCGATACATCCAGTTGCCAAAGCGGGTCAGGCTGTCGTCATCATCTGAGATGGCATCCCCCAAATAGCGGGAGGCAATCACCAGTTCCAGATTCTCCCCCTCTATCTTGTCGAGAAGCTGAGGGATCACCTCGGGGATGGAGTTGCCGTCCGGGGTGAAATAGACCACAACCTCACCGCGGATCAACGGCCAAACCTCCTGATAGGCCGACCGGAACCCCGCCCGCTTCTGAACATACACCTGGTATCCCTGCTCACGAGCCCACTCCACGGTGCCGTCGGTTGAGCCGCCATCAACCACCAAGATTTGGTCCACCCAGCTGCGGCTGACTCTCGGCATGATGTGTCGCATCCCATCAATCTCGTTGAGGGTCATGACCACCAGTGTCGCCCTCAGGGTTCTCTGCTTGGGCTTGCCTTGAGCGGCAGCGACAGCTTGGGGTTGCTTTGGCGCAGCGAGGGTTTCTTTGCTCATGGGGTCGCAGTGCTGGTTGAAAAGACGCGTTCAGCCTCAGCCACAGAAAGAGGCGTGGGGGGCTGGGTTTCGGCGTCAAAGAAGATGATGCGTGAACCTGAGCTTTCAAACTCAAGGGGCACGTGCAACAAGTTCCCTAAGGCTGCGCGAACTGCGGGTTTGTTTTCAGGGCGAACAAAGAGCAGCAGGAATCCCCCGCCACCGGCGCCCAAGAGCTTGCCTCCCAAGGCCCCCGCAACACAGGCGCGCTCATAAATCTGGTCGATCATGGCATTGGAGATGCGCGAGGTAATGCTGCGCTTGAGTTTCCAGCCCTCATCCAGCAGGCGGCCGAAGTCATCCAGGGATCCTTCCCCCTGAAGGATTCTGATCGCCTCACCCACCATCTGGTGCAGCGATCGGAGGGTCTCGGCTTTACTGTGGGTGGCCTGAATCTGCTCGGCTGCAATCTCAGAGGCAGTGCGAGACAGCCCCGTATAGATAAGCATCAGGTGATCCTGGAGCGCGGCCAGGCGCTCCCGGCCCAAAAGAATGGGCGAAACCTGAATGGCCCCATCCTTTGAAAAATCGACCCGGTTAAATCCGCCAAAAGCCGCCATCACCTGGTCCTGAGAACCAACGCTTTCCTTGAGCCGTTCCTGTTCAACATGGATGGCCTCGGTGGCCAGCTTCATCTTGCTGGGCATCACCCCCTGAAGCCCGTAAAGGGCATGGAGCAAACCTACAGTGAAGGAGGAGCTGGAGCCCAAACCGGTTCTCGCCGGCAAGTCTCCATCGTGGTGAAGTTCAATCCCGGAGGGGACATTCAGGTGGCGCAGCACCTCGCGAACCGAAGGGTGCTTAATCTCCTCGATCTTGCGTACCAGCTCAATCTGGGACCAAACAATCCGGTAGGCATGGTTAAAGAAGGGCGGCAGCCATCGGCAGGTGATATAGCAGTAGCGCCGGATGGTGGTTGCCAGGGTTGAGCCCCCATGTTCACGAAACCAAGTTGGATAATCGGTTCCTCCGCCAAAAAAGGAGATTCGAAAGGGCGTTCGGGAGATGATCATGGGGTCTGACCCCTGCTGTTGAGGGGTCTGACCCCTACTTCGACTCCGGTGTGTTCACCGATTTTTTCCTTTAGGATTTCTCGTTTTAAGCGATGAGCCGCCATCTGGCGAATGTGCGCCACAGTCTCAGCTCCAAAGGTCTGGCGCACCCGCTCCAAATATCGCGGGGAGTTGTAGTATGCCTGAAAAGCTCGATCCCGGAATTCCAGGACTTCGGCTGCGGTCAGATGCTTGGTGGGCAAAGGCAAACAATCGGCCGAATGCTGTGAATAGCCGCTCCACTTCTCGGGCAACACCCAGCCCTCTTGCACCGCGGTTTGGTAGAGGTCAGACCCCGGATAGGCCATCGCAGAATAAAAGTTGGCAAATTCGCAGTTGAGATCCAATGCAAGGTCCAGGGTCTCCTGCATGGTCCTCAGATCATCCTCAGGCAGGCCAAAGATGTAGTTGCCGATCACATGAATTCCGGCTGCCCAGGTTTTCCCTAAGGTCTCTTTGATGTCTCCCTGATCAAATCCCTTTTGAACATCGTCGCGAACCTCGGTGTTGGCCGCTTCGATTCCATAGGCCAACCAATTGATCCCTGCGGCCTTGAGCTTAGGGAACATGTCATCTCGAACGGTATCCACGCGCGCATAGGCCCAGATGTTCAGGTCCAAACCTCGTTCAATGATTCCGTCGCAAATCTCGGATACATGCTTCGGGTTGAGCACAAAGAGCTCATCGGCAAATTTGACGTTCCGCACCCCGTATTGACTAACCAGGGTATCCAGCTCAGCCAGAACCGCCTGAGGGCTCCACAATCGGTAGGTGTTCACCCCCGCCTTGAAACCGGCGGCCTTCTCCCCTTCCTTGAAGGGAGCTTGAATGCAGCAAAAGCTGCAGCGAAAAGGGCAGCCCAGGGTGGTATAGATCGCCGCATACGGTTGACGCTCAAGTCCATCCAGGCAGTGCCAGTTGTGGGCCCTATAGCGTTCCATCGGCAGCAAATCCCAGGCAACGCCGGGCATCTCCCGATCCAAATCCATGACCAATGGGGCCGGGGGATTTGTCCGGATCACGCCCCTCTGCCAAAAGAGCAAACCGGCAACATCGGTTAAACCCGAGCGACTGCCGGTCCGAAGCGCCTCAACCAGCTGCGCCAGGGTGATGGGTCCTTCTCCGCTGCAAACAAAATCGGCAGCCTCTTCCCGAAGGGTTTGCTCAGGCAAAGCGGCAACATGGCCCCCCACCAAGATCACCCTTTGCTCAGGTGAGGTTTGCTTGACGGCGCGGCAAACCGCCCCGGCAGCAGGCATGTTCTGCGTAGAGGCAGAGGGCTGATGCCCGTAGACCGCAACCGCAACCAGGAGGGGATTGAGTGCTCGAAGGCGTTCGGCGGCTTGATCGGCCGTCAACCCCTCCGCTGCAGCATCCAGAACCGCCACCCGGAACCCCTTAAGCCTCAAGTACGTTGCCATCAGTCCCGCCCAAACCGGCGGCTCAATGGCTGAAAGCTTGGATCCCAAAGCCTGGTAGGCCTGGGCCTGGTTGGCCGGATTGACCAGCACCACGTCAATGGGCTTAGGCAAAGTTGGCATAGGCATCCCTTCGAATGACGTGGTAACCCTTAATCAACTCCGTAATGCCTGCGCGCAAGCTCACCTGCGGTTTAAATCCTGTTTTTTCAACCCGTTCGTTGCTGACAATGTAATCCCGCTGATCCGGATCAGCCCCCACCTCAGCCTCGGTAAAGTAAAAATCAGGCAGCTGCTCTCGAATCACCTCGCACAGCTCTCGCTTGGAGAGGTTGGCATCGGATAATCCTACGTTGTAGGGCTGGCCCTTCATGCTGTCAAAGCGATCGATGGCATGCACGAAAACGCGGGCCACATCCCGAACGTGAATGTAATTTCTCTTGAAGTGACTCTGAAAAAGAACGATGAAGCGGTCGGTGGCCGCCCGATAAACAAAGTCATTGACCAACAGATCCAGCCGCATCCTGGGAGATATTCCAAAGGCGGTTGCCAGCCGAAAGGTCACGCTGTTGCCGGCATCGAGAATCACCTTTTCGGCCTCGACCTTGAGCCGGCCGTAGGTCGAAATGGGTCGCAGCGGCGTCTCCTCCGTGCAATGGGTTCCCTTCTCCCCGACTCCATAACCGCTGTTGGTGGTCGGAAAGAGGATCCGATGCCCAGGGGAACGCAGGCGAACAAGGCTCTTGATCGCGTCGAGGTTGACCGCTTTCGCCTCCATGGGATCCCGCTCGCAGATCGGCGCTCCAGTGAGACAGGCCAACGGGATGATCACATCGACCTGCTTGAGCGCTTCCGAAACCAAGCGTTCATCCCGGACGTCCCCCCGCCATACAGACAAACGTGGATTATGGCAGCAATCGAGTAAAGAGGAGGATTCGTACATGAAGCTGTCCAACACGATAACGGTATGCCCTTCATTCAAGAGGGCGGGCACCAGAATCGAGCCGATGTACCCTGCCCCGCCGGTTACCAAGATCTTCACCCCACCACCTACCTTTCCGTCTTGAGCGCATGCAACCCTCCCACCCGATCCGCCCAAGACGGGTCGAATCGAAGATTCGACAGCCCTGAAAGGGCGAATGCAGGTGGTGGGGTCATCAGTTGCTCGCCTCATGCGCACAGGGAACCTGTCCCTGACTTAGAAACCATTGATATGTTTTCGACAAACCGGAGCTTAAATCGGTGCGGGCCGACCAACCCAGGCGCGTGATCTCAGACAGGTCCAGCGATTTCTCGGGCGCCCCATCCGGTCGAGTGCTGTCCCACCGGATGCGCCCAGAGAAGCCCACCACCTCAGCGGCAGCCTCTGCCAACTCGCGAATGGTGGGCACCTGGCCGGAGCCCACATGGATGGGTCCGGCCTGGTCATAGCGGTCCAAAAGAAACGCGCATGCCTCGGCCAAATCATCCGCGTAGAGAAATTCTCGTTTGGGTGAACCGGTACCCCACAGCACCACTTCATCCTGACCATTCAAACGCGCAGCGTGAAACCGCGCCAAGAGTGCCGAGAGAACGTGACCGCTCTTGGGATCAAAATCATCATGCGGTCCATAGACTGTGGACGGGATCGCGGTGGTAAACCGGGCACCATATTGGCGTCGATAGGCCTCGCAGAGCGTCATTCCAGCCCATTTGGCGATGGCATACGGCGCGCTGGTCGGCTCCAAGGGGCCTGTCATCAGCTGCTCTGTGCGCATCGGCTGTGGGGCGCCCTTAGGATACATGCAGCTGGAGCCAAAATTCAGCAAGCGCGCAACACCCGCCTCCCAAGCGCCATGAATGATATTGGCTTCAATCATCAGGTTTTCATAGATGAACTGGGCGCCCTGGGCTTCGTTGGCTGCGATACCCCCTACGCGTCCGGCCGCCAAAATGATGGCATCCGGCGCTTCCCTCTTGATGAATTCTGCCACGCTCTGGGGGTTGAGCAAATCCACTGTGGTGCGATCAGCGGTAATCAGCGCGGTCTCTGCGCACCCCTTGAAGTGGCGGACCAAGGCCGAACCCACCAAGCCGGTGTGTCCTGCAATATACAGACGCATCGCCTTAGAACGGCCCCTTAAAGCGCTGTTCATAGCTGTAGAAGGATTCTCCCGAAAATCTGCTGCCTCCAATCCCAGCATCTGCTCGACACGCCGGATGATGGTCTCAGCGGATGGATAAAATCGGTTCTCCAAAGGTCGCGTGGTAGGACACGGCACCGGAGCGAAACCTACCCGCTCCACAGGCTTCTTGAGCTCACCGAAACAGCCATGTGCAACCCGGCTGGCCAACTCAGCTGAGAGACCGCAGAAAAGCCAATCGTAATCTGCCACGATGCAGTGCTTGGTCTTGCGAACCGAATCCAAGATCAAGTCGTCATGGAGCGGAGTGACGGTTCGAACATCGATCACCTCTGCTTCGACCCCGCGCTTGGAAAGGACCTCTGCAGCCTTCATCGCTTCAATGTTCATCCAAGAAGCCGCAACAATCGTTATATCCTTCCCTGCCCGGCGAACCGCAGGCAAGCCTAAGGACTCCTCTCGCGATTCATCCACCTCCCCGGTCACGTCGTAAAGCCAGCGGTGTTCCAGGAAAATGACGGGATTGTTCTCGCGAATGGAGGCCCGAAGGAGCGAGTAGGCGTCCTGCGCTGAGGTAGGCAACACCACCTTGAGTCCCGGAAAGTGAGCCAGGGTGGCATGGAGGGTCTTGCTGTGCTGGGCGGATTGTCCCCAACCGCGCCCAATCACCCCTCGAATGACCAGCGGGATCTTCAGCTGGCCTCCGCTCATATAGCGTAAGTTAGAGATCATGTTGACGATCTGATTCATGCTCAGAAGCATGAAATCGGCGCGAATGTGCACATGTACCGGCCGCAAACCCGCCAGCGCTGCCCCCAGGGCTGCGCCGGTCATGGCATCTTCGGACAGCGGCGTTCCAAAACAGCGCCTGGGCCCAAAGGCCTCAACCAAACCTTGAGTGGATCCAAAGATCCGCTTGTGATCCGGCACATCCAAACCAAAAACAAAAACATTGGGGTCGCACTCCATCTCCCGCTTCATCGCCAAAGCCAGCGCATCACGGAAGGTCATGGTTTTCGCGCCACCCTCTCCTGGCTTAGGAAGTGTGGCTCCGGGCACTGATCTCTGGGTTTGGTGCTTGGTACCGATTTCTTCAACAAAGAGATCGGTTTCCAGCTCAGAGACAGGGGCAAAGGGGGCCGCTTGGGCTGACCGAATGGAGGAGTCAATCTTCTGATCCACCTGATCGCGAATGGCCTTAATGGCCTCAGGATCCACTCCGCTTTCGCGCAGAGAACGCTCAAAGGAAACCACCGGATCCAACCGCTCCATCTCCTCAGGGGTGGGGCGGCGGCGATAACCGGCATCAAAGTCCTCTCGCACCCCGACATGCTCCATGAAGCGAAAATAGGTCAAGTGCAGAAGGCCGGGCTTGGGATCTTGGCTCATTTTGTCCAGCAGGGTGCGGCTGGCTTGCACCACAGCCGCCAAATCCGAACCATCAGCAGAGCTGCTGTGACAATGAAAACCTGAAACCGCCTCAGGGATGGATTTGAAACCTGCACGCTGTGCGGTGGGAGTGTGGATTGCCAGGCCGTTGTCCTCGCAGATAAAGAGGATTTTGAGCTTGCGCAGGGAGGCAAAGTTGACCGACTCCCAGAAGGCCCCTTCCTCTACGGCACCATCACCAAAAAAGACCGCCACCAGGTCGTCCTTTCCTTGGTACTGATTGGCCAAGGCGTGTCCGACAGCCAGCGGCAGTGTGGTTCCCACAACCGCAGAGGTGGCCATCAAACCGGCTTCAGGCGCCATCAGGTGCATGGAACCGGCCTTGCCCTTTCCGATGCCGCTCGCCCTGCCGTACATCTCTCCAAAGAAACTGTCTGTGTCCTCAGTCAAGGCGAGGAAGAGGGCGTGGTTGCGGTATGTCCCGTAAAACTTCGCGTTGGCCGGCAGGGTGTGGAGCACCCCGACGGGGATGGCCTCTTCCCCGATCCCTAAGTGGACCGGGGTCTTCATCTGATCCTCAAAGTACTCTTCTCGGATCCGTTCCTCTGCCCGGCGCACCAGCAGCATCTTCTGGTAGAGTTTGAGCGCTTTGTCTGGGCTGAGGGTGTTTTCTTTAGCTAAAGTACGACTGGATGGTTTCTGCAATGTATTGAATGTCCTCATTCGTCAAATACTGGTGAACGCCAAAATGCAGACCCGTACGACCAATCCGCTCTGCCACGGGGAACTCCCCTTCGCGGTGGCCCAGAAACCGGAAAGCCAAATGCTGGGTCGGGAGTGAACCGAAGAGGGTCTTGCATTGAATCCCCCGCTCTTCTAAGAACTGATACAGCCCATCGATCGACTGGCTCGGATCCCGAAGAACCAGGGGCAACGCATGGGGACAGGTCACTTCGCCGGGTCCGTCCCTGAAGAGCAGAACCCGATCCTCCAATGCGCCCAACAGCTCCCAGAGCTGCTTGAGGGTGCGCCGGCGCGTCTCGAAGGTCTCTCGGAAGCTTTCCAGCCCCTCCAGGCCAATCGCCGCCTCTAAATCATTCATCTTGGAGTTAAATCCAACCCGGTCAAAGTGAAAGTAAAGCTGGCCGCCCCGCCTGCCGTGAGAACGAATTGACCGGCACAGCGCCTCGCGCTCAGGGTCATCGGTCACGATCATCCCGCCCTCACCGCTGCAGACTAAGTGGGCTGCATAGAAGCTAAAGAGTCCGTAATCGCCGAAGGAGCCCACCACCTTGCCGTTGAGGGTGGCACCATGCGCTTCACAGCAGTCCTCCACCACCGGAAGCTTGTGCTTTCGGGCAATCGCCATGATTTGATCCATGCGGCAAGGCTTGCCCATGGTATGCACCACTTGGATGGCACGCGTTCTCGGTGTGATGGCTGCCTCAATGAGATTGGGGTCGATGTTGAGGGACTCCAGCTCCACATCGACAAACTTCGGGGTAAAACCGGTCGAGAGAATGACATTGGTGGAGGCAACGAAAGAGAGGGCCGGTGTAATCACCTCATCCCCGAGCTCAAATCCAGGCTCCTTGAGCGCCTGCATGGCAACCAGTCCGGCATCAGTTCCTGAGCTGGCTGCCACAGCACATCGATAACCAAAAATCTGAGCAAAGAGGGCCTCGAACCGTTTGACATTGGCTCCCTCTGAAACCCAGTTGCGGTCCAGCGCCTCCTGGAGATAGCGTCGGGCGCGCTCCCCCACACGAAGATCACCAAAGGTGATGCGGTACTTTTTCTGGGCCGGTTGAGTGGTCACTTGCGAAGCTTCATTTAAAGGTGAGGGATTCATGCGGGCACCATCCCTTGTTGATGAGCTGTGAACTGTTCCAATGTCTTTGCGGCACGTGAATACGTCTCAGAGGTTCCGATGTCCAATAGGCGCCCCTCCGAACAGAAAACCCCGGTCCTGCGCCCTGTCAGCAGGATCGGGAGGTTGGCCTCAAGGCTGTAGGAACCCAAGGGCCAGAGGGAAATCATGGCATGATCGATGACATAACAGCCGGCATTGACCCAGCCTTCAACCACAGACTCCTGCGTGGCAAAACCAGCCGCCTCTCGATCCGGACCGATCCGCCATACCCCCTTCTTGCGGGCCTCGCCCTGTACCCGATCCGCCTGGACGGCTACGACCGTGAATTCACGGTCAAAGCGCGCATGATCCTCTAAAACCGGCGTCAAGGGCTGTTCGACCCAGGAATCACCATTGATGACGAGGAGGGGGGAGGTGGCAACCCGATCAGCGGCGTAACGCAGCGCCCCACCCGTCCCCAAGGCCTCCGGTTCAATCACCAGTTCAAGACCACCGAGCTCAGCCTGATGTTCGGCCACGAAGTACCTAAAACGATCAGCCAGATAATGCCCAGAGAGAATAAAGCGGGAGAAACCTTCACCCTTTAGGCGCAGTAGCAGCTTGCGCAGAAAAGGCTCACCCGCCACCGGCAGCAAGGGCTTGGGCACCTTGGTGGTCAAGGACCCCAGCCGCGTTCCCCGCCCACCACAAAGGACCACCACATCGGTGGTGGCCGCAGTGGGGTGCTTGAAAGCTGAGACAACCTCAACGCTGCCGCTGTGACCCTCAGCGCGTCCTTCCCGCTTCACCGGAGCCGGCCGAACAGCGGCATTGGCGCCTGCAGGCGGAAAGCTGGGCAAGAAACCGTGCATGGTACTGCCAGGGGCTGGGAAGAGGGCATCGTCCCCGGGGGCCTGAACGATCTTGACTGGAGGGATCCCCATGGTCAACAACCGCTGAACAACCTCGCCCCGCGAACGCAACGTGGCAACGATGACGCGATCAAAATCAAAACGATTGAGATCCGAAATATCTGAAACAGGGAGATGGAAAAAGGTCGACTTGGCAGAATCATCTCCAAAAACACCAACAAGCTTAAGCCCCTCTTCCTCAATCGTCAGGTAGGCGACCTCGGCAATGACGCCGGTGCCGACCAAGAGAACCCGCTCCAGACGCTGCCGCTTGAAACGCTCGAGCTCCTCGCGAAGGAATTTCCTGAGATCCGAGTAGTAACTTAAGCAATCGGCCAGATACTCGGAGATAAGCTGGTTCTTCTCTAAGATCCCCTCTCGGGTGACCAGATACCGAACTCGCTTCTTATCGGTATCAGTGATCTTGATGAGGCCCTTTGTGCAGAGCCTGTGGAGGCGAGAATTGGTCAGCCCCAAGGCTGCCCCAATTCGCTTGCCCAGATCCCGCTGGGTAATCTGAGGGTTCTGGGCTACTTCATGCAGAAGCTGCATGTCTTGGTAGCGTTCGAGGTTCATTCTGATGGGCCCCTTAGGAAAAGTGCCTGAAGCGATGCCACCCTACGACTGAACAGGGTGAATGCTAGGGTTCCCAAGAAGAGGGAGCACCGTCTAACAGGGTTCATAGAGGTACATAATGTAAGGAGTTAGGTAGTTTGATCCGTAGTGTTCATTGCATGAACATTACCGGATTTTGGGCTTACTGTCAATGGGAAAATAGCGGTAGAGCGGTTAGGACAACCAGGGGGCTAATTCAGGCAGAAGGGAGCTTGCGAAACCAGGCGATCGTCTCCTTGAGCCCCTCCTCAAGGGGGACCAGGGGCTTCCACCCCAGCCGCTTCAATGCGGTACTGAGCACAGGACGCCTGACTTTGGGGTCATCCTGAGGCAGGGGCTTCCGGGAAATGGAGCTTGAACTCTCGGAGAGCCTCAAAATCATCCCGGCAAGCTCCGCAAGGGTGGTTTCGGTAGCATTGCCCAGATTGACCGGATCAGTGAGGTCGGCCTCAAGCAACCGCAAAAGTCCTTCGGTCAAGTCGGTCACATAGCAGAAGGATCGGGTCTGCGACCCATCACCATACAAGGTCAGGGGACGGCCAGAGAGGGCCTGGCTGATAAAGTTGGGGATGGCGCGGCCATCCTCCCCATCCATCTTGGGGCCATAGGTATTAAAAATGCGGGCAATCCGGGTCTTGACGCCATGCGCTCGATGAAAGGCCATGGTGGCTGCCTCAGAAAAACGCTTGGCCTCATCATAAACTGAGCGGGGACCCACTGGATTGACATTGCCCCAATACCCCTCCGGCTGGGGATGCACCTTGGGATCTCCGTAGACTTCGCTGGTAGAGGCCAGAAGGAAGATCGCCTCCTGCTCCCGGGCCAGTTCCAACAGATTCAGTGTCGCCAACGACCCTGCCCTCAGGGTCTCGACGGGGTAACGAAGGTACTGAACCGGAGAGGCCGGAGAGGCGAGGTGCAGGATGGCATCCACCGACCCTTCCAGCTCGAGCGGGTAAGAGGCGTCCTGCTGGATCAGAGAGAAGTTGGGATTGCCCTCTAAGTGCGCAATATTAGAGCGCTGGCCTGTCAGGAAGTTATCAACGCAAACCACCCCTTCCCCCCGCCCGATTAAGAGATCACACAGGTGGGATCCGATAAACCCTGCTCCGCCAACGACTAGGACGCGCACTCAGATCACCTTTCCGATGCCCATTATAGGGAAGCCGAAGTATAATGTCACCCATCATGAAGCCGGAAACCTTTGATGTCGTTATTGTGGGCGGCGGTATCTTGGGGCTTGCCATTGCCCAAGAAATCCTCACGCGCCTTCCGAAAACCCGCCTCCTGCTGCTGGAGAAGGAGGGCGAACTGGCCCGCCATCAATCAGGGCGCAACAGCGGCGTGCTTCACTCCGGCATCTACTACAAGCCCGGCAGCCTCAAGGCCCGCTTCTGCGTGGAGGGAGGGCGCCGGCTTCTAGCCTTTTGTCAGGCCAACGGCATCTCGGCCAAGCGGTGCGGCAAGGTCATTGTTGCGACAGTGGATCGCGAGCTTGAACCGCTTCATGAGCTTTTCCGACAGGGTGAGGCCAATGGCGTAGCCGACCTCGCCCTGATCACGCCTGAAGAACTCAGGGAGATAGAGCCGGCCGTCGAAGGACTCAAGGCCCTCCATGTTCCATCAGCCGCTATCGTTGATTTTACGCAAGTGGCTCTCCTCTTTGCCAAAACCATCCAGTCCAAGAATGGAACGCTTCGCACCGAATGCCGCGTTTTAGGCATTGAGGAGCGCTCGGGTGAGCAGATTGTCAAGACCACTCAGGGAGAATTTACTGCGCGCCTGGTTATCAACTGCGCCGGCCTCTATGCCGACCGAATTGCGCAAACGCAAAGAAATACCGAACAACCCCGCATCATTCCCTTCCGTGGCGAGTATTTCATGCTCTCCCAAGAGCTTGCCGAGCAGATCCATGGACTCATCTACCCGATCCCTGACCCAAGATTTCCGTTTCTAGGAATCCATGTCACTCGGATGATCGACGGTCGAGTCGAGGTTGGCCCCAACGCAGTGCTTGCCTTGGCGCGAGAAGGGTACCGCAGGCAGGATGTGAACCTGAAGGATTGCTGGGAGATGCTCTCCTACGGAGGATTCTGGCAGATGGTTTTGCGCTATGGCGCTACAGGCCTTCAGGAGATGGCTCGCTCAATGAGCAAGAAACTGTTTCTCCGCTCGCTTCAGCGCCTGGTCCCCTTGATTGAACTGGGGGACCTTCTGCCTGCGGATTCAGGAGTTCGAGCTCAAGCGGTAGAGCCGGATGGCAAGCTCCTCAATGACTTTAAGATTGTGGCCCTCAAGGGAGCCATACACCTGCTTAATGCCCCTTCCCCGGCAGCCACCTCTTGCCTGCCCATTGCCGACCACGTTGTAGACCTAGCCACCCAACAGCTCCAATAAATCGGTAAATCGGTACCCACAATCGGTACCGGGTACACTTATTGACAACTGTTGAAAAGCGTACCCGGTACCGGGGTTAGGTTTCTAGGAGAGATTACGTAGCGAACAGGTGAGCCAGGGCGGCGAATGCCTCGTCATCAAACTGATCCAGCTCCTCTTCCGGAAAGAAAGCCGAGAGGATCAGCTTGATTGCGGCGCCGATCGGCCGAAAGCGGACCGTCATAGAGGGGGGAAGCTCCTTCTTAAGCCTTTCGGCAAGGGTGCCGGACTTCTCCAGCACGGTGATCCGGTCTGCCTTGTCCATGCCC